>NZ_JBMOSM010000004.1:0-648267 GCF_049316025.1 Paenibacillus sp. NPDC058898
AGACCCCTTGAAGACCACGAGGTAGATAGGTTGGAGGTGGAAGTGCAGCAATGCATGGAGCTGACCAATACTAATCGGTCGAGGGCTTATCCAAATAACACCCCAAAAAGTGAAGCGAAGCTTTGAAGCAACGCCGAATACTTTCCGGGGACCCCGATATTGCATGGGGGAAATGCTACGGATTCTAAAACACGCAAATTCGTTTCGTATCTAGTTTTCAGGTGATCAAAACTGAATTGTAAGTGTACAAGTTATACTTGCAAGGAAGATGATCACGGCATTTGGCGATGCCGGATCCTGAATATACGTTTGGTGGCGATAGCGGAAGGGTTCCACGCGTACCCATACCGAACACGACCGTTAAGCCTTCCAGCGCCGATGGTACTTGGACCGAAGGGTCCCGGGAGAGTAGGACGTCGCCAAGCGGATACATATTCCCTGATAGCTCAGTTGGTAGAGCACTCGACTGTTAATCGAGTTGTCACAGGTTCGAGTCCTGTTCGGGGAGCCACTTATGGAGAGGTGTCCGAGTTGGTCGAAGGAGCACGATTGGAAATCGTGTAGGCGCCAAAAGCGTCTCGAGGGTTCGAATCCCTCTCTCTCCGCCAGCAAGGACTGCATATATGGCCCGTTGGTCAAGGGGTTAAGACACCTCCCTTTCACGGAGGGAACAGGGGTTCGAATCCCCTACGGGTCACCACTTTCTTTAATGCATCAGGGGATGAGAATCCCGTCGGTTCGTCGGAGGGTAACTTCGTAAGCATAGACTTCGCAGTCTCGAACGAAGTGAGAGTATCCCCTACGGGTCACCATTATCTTTAACAACATTCCAGACGGAGGCTTAGCTCAGCTGGGAGAGCATCTGCCTTACAAGCAGAGGGTCGGGGGTTCGATCCCCTCAGCCTCCACCATGATTTATCCCCAAAAAGTGAAGCTCATGCTTCGCAAGTAATTCCGATTACTTTTCGGGGGTCCCATACAAGCAACCCTTTTAATGACGCGGGGTGGAGCAGTTCGGTAGCTCGTCGGGCTCATAACCCGAAGGTCGTAGGTTCAAATCCTGCCCCCGCAACCAATTTATATCGCGATAGCGATAATGCCTCATGGAACTGTGGTGTAGAGGCCTAACATGCCTGCCTGTCACGCAGGAGATCGCGGGTTCGAATCCCGTCAGTTCCGCCATTCTTTACTCTTAGTAATAAGAGCCATTAGCTCAGTTGGTAGAGCACCTGACTTTTAATCAGGGTGTCGAAGGTTCGAGTCCTTCATGGCTCACCATCTTTACCAAGAGAGCTTGAGACGGAATACATATTTACATTGCGGACGTGGCTCAGCGGTAGAGCATCGCCTTGCCAAGGCGAGGGTCGCGGGTTCGATTCCCGTCGTCCGCTCCATTTTGCGCCCTTAGCTCAGCTGGATAGAGCGTTTGACTACGAATCAAAAGGCCGGGAGTTCGAATCTCTCAGGGCGTGCCATTTTTTAAACTAAATTGCTTACTCTATATGAAATTTCATTGTGCCGGTGTGGCGGAATTGGCAGACGCGCGCGACTCAAAATCGTGAGGGAAACCGTGGGGGTTCGAGTCCCTTCACCGGCATTAATTAACGGGATGTAGCTCAGCTTGGTAGAGCACCTGGTTTGGGACCAGGGGGTCGCATGTTCAAATCGTGTCATCCCGATTCGAATCGAAAGACTGCTTTCAGTTACACTGAAAGCAGTCTTTCTTTGTTATGGAATGAAAATGATGTTAATGGCAAAAGCGGAACTGAATAATTTGGCAGCTTCCCGGTCACAATATGAAAAACATTGAATAGAAGGGGATAACCTTGAGTGTTTTTCATTTCTTTAAGAAGCTGTTCAGAAAACGGTGGAGACGCTGGAGACGCGCGATTTGGCCCTGTGCAATCCTATTGATCGCAGGTATCATGATATGGACCGGCCAGAATATAAAGGATCAGATGCATAAGCTGCTCACTGCTGCATCCGACGAAACGCCACTGGCCGTAGAAACGATGCATTACTTGCAGATCGCGGATGATAAGTTGGAAGAACGCCGGCAGGATCAGAGGGAATTTATGCAGAAGCTGAATACCTCGAAGGGAAAGAAGCATGTTCATGTTCGCATCACTTATGTATGTGGCATCGAAGAGCAGGATTTGGGTAAGCTTACGGCGGACGGTATTTATGAACTGATGAATAAAAATCCTTTATGGCAGGGACGCTTGGATAACAAAGGAGTAGTTTGGCTGGAGCACACCGTATCCGACCTCTCCCCCACCTGTAAGAGGCAAGCTTATATGAGTATCGACTCCCAAGGAAACTTAACGTTGTTTGATGGCCCACCGGAAGATGAGAAAGTGATGCGGACCTTCTTTCAGCTGGATGTCGGTTCGATGGAGTCTTCTTTGCCCAAAGATGTGATCAAGCAGCTTGAAGAAGGTATTCGAATCCAAGATATGGAAGAGTATAACAGTGTTCTGTCAACCTTTAGCGATTATGCACGGGATATGGCTGAGAATGTCATGAACCCGACCCCTTAAAATTGTCCCTGCTTTGTCGCTTGGTGACTGAAAATGCTGCTGCCCGGAATTTTTCCGGGCAGTTTTTTGCGTTGGAGGGGGATGTCAGCGGTCTCAATATAGTGGATACGTAACGGTTGCTTAAAGGATCAAAGTTTTTCCTCAACAGAGGTCGATCTTTTGTTATAATGAGAGAACGATACATATGTTCGCTTCATCAGAGGAGAGATTGGTTTGCGCATTTTAGGGATCGACCCCGGGATTGCGATTGTAGGTTTCGGGTTTGTAGATAAGGTTGGAAGTAAAGTTACACCGGTACAGTATGGCTGTATCCAGACGGAAGCCCATACACCGGATGAAGAGAGGCTGCAACACGTGTACGAAGGCATGCAGCAGCTTATTGATAAATATGAGCCTGAGGCCGTTGCTTTCGAGAAATTGTTTTTTAACCGCAACGTAACCACGGCGATGTCCGTATCCCAGGCCAGAGGAGTTCTTATCCTGGCTGCGGTCCAGCGCGGGCTCCCGATTGCAGAATATACGCCGATGCAGGTGAAGCAGGCGATTGTCGGCTATGGCAAGGCCGAGAAGAAACAGGTACAGGAGATGATCAGGATGTTCCTAAAGTTGCAGAGCATTCCCAAACCTGACGATGTGGCGGATGCATTGGCAGTAGCGATCTGTCACGCGCATTCCTATACACTGAATTCCAAGTTAAATGAGGTATTGCGAAAATGATCGATTTTTTACGGGGACAGGTAGTCCACTTAGAGAGTGAATATATTGTACTGGATGTTCATGGGGTAGGATACCGGGTGTTCTGTCCGAATCCGTATGCCTTTGCCAAAACCGAAGGAACCATCACGGTGTTTACACATCATCATGTCCGTGAAGATGCCATCCTGCTGTTTGGCTTTCCGACACGGGAGGAACAGAAGCTGTTCCGTAAACTGATCGAAGTCTCGGGTATCGGTCCGCGTGTGGCGCTCGGCATATTGGGTGGGGGATCACCGGATCATGTGGTTTCCGCCATCTACCAGGAGAATGTATCCTTCTTAATCAAGCTTCCGGGAATCGGTAAGAAAACAGCGCAGCGCATGATTCTGGACCTGAAGGACAAGCTTGAGGGTTTCGGAAATGCGAGCATGATGACCGGTCTTTTTGCCATCCAGGAGCCTGAATCGGATGATAGCGGCTCGGCGTGGTCCGAGGCTCGCGAGGGGCTGAAGGCGCTTGGTTATACGGATAGCGAGCTGGATAAAGTCTGGCTGAAGATCAAGGATTCCGGCGCAAGCGGCGAATCCGTCGATGTGCTCATGAAGCGGGCACTGCAGCAGCTATTCGCTGGTTAGATAGAGAATCGCTGCAGGAGAGGAGTTTAATATAGATGGACGATCGAATTATTTCCGCCAATCTAATGATGGACGAACAGGCTGTCGAGCTTAGTCTACGTCCACGCTATTTGGCTGAATATATAGGACAGAATCAAGTTAAGGAAAATCTCAAGGTATATATCGAAGCGGCAAAAATGCGTAACGAAGCGCTTGACCACGTGTTGTTGTACGGTCCTCCGGGACTCGGCAAAACGACACTGGCGAATATTATCGCCAATGAGCTTGGCGTTAATCTCCGTACGACCTCCGGTCCGGCAATCGAGCGACCGGGGGATCTGGCTGCACTTCTCACTAATCTGCAGGAAGGAGATGTCCTGTTTATTGATGAGATCCATCGGCTGCACCGGACGGTAGAGGAAGTGATGTATCCGGCGATGGAGGATTTTGCGCTGGATATTATGATCGGGAAAGGGCCAAGCGCACGCTCGGTACGTCTGGACCTGCCGCCGTTTACCTTAATTGGCGCCACTACCCGGGCTGGATTGCTCTCTGCGCCGCTTAGGGACCGTTTTGGCGTGGTAAGCCGTTTGGAATTCTATACGGTGGACGAGCTGAGTTATATTGTGTCACGCAATGCGGATCTTTTGGAGATCGAGATATTAGGAGAGGCAGCAGAAGAGATTGCCCTGAGGTCGCGCGGGACGCCCCGCATTGCCAACCGTCTCTTGAAACGGGTCCGTGATTATGCCCAGGTTCGAGGAGATGGCATGATAACGCCAAGCATCGCTCAGGAAGCGCTGAAAATGTTGCAGATCGATCCGATGGGACTGGACTTTATTGATCATAAAATGATGAACGCCATGATCAAAAGCTTCCGCGGGGGACCTGTAGGTCTGGATACCATCGCGGCAACCATTGGAGAAGAAAGCCAAACCATTGAAGATGTTTATGAACCGTATCTCCTGCAGATCGGTTTCTTGCAGCGTACACCCCGGGGACGGGTTGTAACGCCCACAGCTTATCAACATTTAGGTATTCCCTTCCCTGAAGATCGTCGTTAGATTATAGAATCATTACACTCATACCAAATCCTAATAGCTACAGGAGGAAAGACTTAAATGGATAGGAACTGGACGAAATCATTATTCGGTTGGACCACCAAGGGACTCTTGTCACTGGCTGTTGCCGGAACCTTATGGAGCGCGCCTGCAGTACATGCGGCCGCTCCTTCAATAGATACGATTCGAGTTGCGATGTTTTTGGATCTGGGAAGTCAGTATAAATCAACAACCAATGCCGTTACGCTGAAATCCGCTGAGGCTCTGACGGCATCGCTGCTTGTATCCGGTGCTCAGCAGACTTTGATGAGCATTCCAGCAAACCAGCAGGTCCGAATGAGTGTGGATACATACCGCGTCAAGGTGCTCGAGACCACGGATTGGAAAACGGCTTCGGAAGCGGCGAAAAAACTGGAGGCGACGAATGACAAACCGACGCTGTTTGCAGACGGCAATGTATACAAACTATATGCCGGTATGTATGGGACAGAGAAAGCGGCCGTGGACGCGGCAACGCGAACTGCGAAGACGGTGGCTGCATATCTGAATGGTCAAACGCCTTCTGTTAAAGGCGGACTGCATTTGTCTGCGGGATCGTACGGATCGGAGGCTGAGGCGGAGTCTGTACGTAAGACGTATGCAAATGCCGGCATGGATGCCTTCAATGTTGTGGTACCTAATGGAGGTGCATCTGCTTATGAGGTTTGGGTAGGCGAGGCAGCCAACACAGCCGATCTGGCTGCAGTCAGACAGGAAGCTGCTCCAATATCCGGCGCCCTCGTTGAAATGAATGCCGCAACCACGGGTCTGATGATGAGACGAGATGTAAGCCTGAACCTGGCGACTCCTCAAGAGACACAGCATTATATGTTGTCAGGTGGTCAGTCGGTTCTGCGGGTAGAAGGAAGCTCAGGTGCCGGAACGAATGTGAAGGAGCGATCGGATCGCTCCTATCGAGGCGCTTTGGAGATTGGACAAAAGAACGGTCAATTGTATCTCGTCAATGAACTGCCGTTCCAGCAGTACCTGTATTCCGTCGTTGGAGCCGAGGTGCCATCTACTTGGGGTGTTGAAGCTCTGAAGGCACAGGCTGTAGCGGCACGCAGTTATGCGCTCTTCCAAGGAAATAAGTTCGAAGTAGCCCATGTCGTGGACACAACGCTAAGCCAGGCCTATTATGGGACCGCCTATGAGTATCCAAGCATTATTCAGGCAGTGGATGCAACTGACGGCGAAGTTGTCATGAAAGACGGCAAAATAGTGGAAACCGTGTTCTCCTCCAATAGCGGAGGAATGACGGCGGACTCCACCGAGGTGTGGGGTAACCGTAACGATCTGTTTGCCGCGGTGGAAAGCCCTGGAGATTCCTCATCCCAGGCAGCGCTTAAATCATGGTATCATGTACTTCTTCCGAGTGGCGCTACAGGTTATGTACGTGAGGACAATGTGAAGGAAACCGGCAACAAAACATCGGCAGGGCTCCTCTATATGACCGTTACCGCCAAGGATACGAATGTACGCCCACTGCCATTGATCCAATCGAACGTTGAGCCTGTAGGCAAGATGAATCCAGGAGAAACGGCTGTCGTCCTTGAGAAAGTGGCGGAATCCAACAGCTATGACTGGGTTCGCGGTCCGTATACTTCGGATCAACTACTGTCCTCTCTAAAAGGAAAAACCACTAACAGCCTGCCTGCTTCTATTACTTCGCTGGATGTAACGGAGCGAGGCCCTTCTGGACGTGCCCTTACGGTGAAAGCCAACGGCCAAGTGCTGGACGTAAAATATCCGGATATGTTCCGCTCGGCTTTTAACGGACTGCCAAGCACATTGTTTGATATTGAATCGACCGGAAGTTATACTGTATTGAGCGCGAATGGTGCGGTATCAACGGTTTCAAGCGGCCAAACGATATCCGTTATCTCAGGGAGCGGCAACGGAAATGTCAAAGGTTCCGGTACCGTTGTGATGAATGGAACGGGGAAAGCACGTGTGATTGAAAGCTCTTCCGGCTTTAAATTTACCGGTAAAGGCTTAGGCCACGGACTGGGCATGTCCCAATGGGGTGCCAAAGGAATGGCAGATGAAGGGTATGATTACAAGCAGATACTCCAACACTATTACCGCAACACGACTATTACGAAGGACTGAACGACATGAATGTGGATTTGTATGATTTTGAATTACCCGAACACTTAATTGCGCAGACGCCACTGCTTGATCGAAGCTCTTCCAGGCTTCTCACGCTGGACAAAGAGAACGGACATATAAGCCATCAAACGTTTGCGGACATCATAGACAGCCTGAATCCGGGGGATACACTCGTATTAAACGATACCAAGGTCATACCGGCCCGATTGTTCGGTGCAAAGGAAGACACCGGTGCGAAA
Organism: Paenibacillus sp. NPDC058898; assembly: GCF_049316025.1. Classification (NCBI taxonomy): domain Bacteria; kingdom Bacillati; phylum Bacillota; class Bacilli; order Caryophanales; family Paenibacillaceae; genus Paenibacillus; species Paenibacillus sp. NPDC058898. The sequence goes on from NZ_JBMOSM010000004.1 coordinate 7,302, forward strand.
GCAGAGGTCCTTCTGCTGAAGAATATGGGGCAAGACCGGTGGGAAGCACTTGTAAAACCCGGCAAGAAGCTGAAAAAAGGGAACGTAATTTCCTTTGGGGACGGTAAATTAAAAGCGATCATTGAGGAAGAAGGCGAGATGGGTGCTCGCATCCTATCCTTTTCGTATAAAGGGATTTTCCAAGAAATCCTGGATGAACTGGGGCAAATGCCGCTTCCGCCATATATTAAGGAGAAGCTGGATGACCGCGATCGGTATCAGACCGTATATGCGAAGCATGAAGGATCTGCAGCCGCTCCCACGGCGGGCCTGCACTTCACGGAAGCTCTCCTGGAACAGATTCAGGCCAAGGGAGTAGACATCGCCTTCATTACCCTGCACGTTGGACTGGGGACATTTCGTCCGATGTCCGTGGAACAGGTTGAGGATCATGTCATGCATGAAGAGTACTATTCCCTTTCCCAGGAAACCGCTGAGCTGCTGAATGAAACGAAGCGGCGCGGCGGCAGGGTTATCGCTGTAGGGACTACCTCTTGCAGAACGCTGGAGACGGTTGGATCAGCGCTGAAAGGCGAGCCGCTGCGTGAGAGCAGCGGCTGGACAAGCATTTTCATATATCCCGGATATGCTTTTACCGTCGTGGACGCGCTGATTACGAATTTCCATCTGCCGAAATCCACGCTGGTGATGCTGGTCAGTGCGCTGGCCGGACGCGAACACATTATGAAGGCGTACAAGGAAGCTGTTGAGAAGGAATATCGATTCTTCAGCTTTGGCGACGCGATGTTTATCTATTAATTCGGAGGTTGGTTAATACAATGGTAGCAGCTGTTACTTATGAACATATTAAAACGTGCAAACAATCGGGCGCGAGGCTCGGCAGAGTGCACACCCCGCACGGCGTGATCGATACGCCGACATTTATGCCTGTGGGAACATTGGCAACGGTAAAAACCATGAGTCCGGAAGAACTAAAAGCTATGGATGCCCACATTATATTGAGCAACACCTATCATCTCTTTTTGCGTCCTGGACACGATATTGTGAAGGGAGCGGGCGGACTGCACAAATTTATGAACTGGGACCGTCCGATCCTGACCGATAGCGGAGGCTTCCAGGTATTCAGCTTAGCAGAAATGAGAAAAATATCGGAAGAAGGCGTACATTTTCGTTCCCACTTGAACGGAGATAAACTGTTTATCTCCCCGGAAGTCGCGATGGAGATTCAGAACGCGCTCGGATCTGATATTATGATGGCTTTTGATGAATGCCCGCCTTATCCTGCGGAGTATGAATACGTTAAACAATCCACCGAGCGGACCTCTCGCTGGGCTGAACGCTGCTTAAAGAGCCATGCCAGACCGGAAGACCAAGCCCTATTCGGCATCGTTCAGGGAGGCATGCATGAGGATCTGCGCCGTCAGAGCGCCCGTGATTTGACTTCCATGGATTTCCCGGGTTATGCTATTGGTGGACTTAGTGTGGGAGAATCGAAGCAGCTTATGTATGAAGTGCTGGATTACACGGTGCCCCTGCTGCCGAACAATAAACCTCGCTATTTGATGGGAGTCGGATCACCCGATGCGTTGATTGAGGGCTCGATTCGTGGTGTGGATATGTTCGATTGCGTGCTTCCGACGCGGATCGCTCGCAACGGGACAACGATGACAAGTCAAGGCCGTCTTGTCGTTCGAAATGCTCAATATGCCAGGGATTACGGACCGCTGGATCCGGAATGTGACTGCTACACTTGCCGTAACTACTCGCGTGCTTATTTGCGTCATCTGATCAAGAGTGATGAAACGTTTGGATTAAGATTGACGACGTATCATAACCTGCATTTCCTGCTCAATTTGATGCGTAACGTGCGTCAGAGTATTATGGAAGACCGTCTGCTTGATTTCCGCGATGAGTTTTTTGATAAGTACGGCCTACATGATAATGAAAAAGGGTTCTAAAGCAAGTTCATGGCCATCATGATAAGTTTGTGAAAGGGGGGAAAGATATGTTTGATTTAGCAGCTGGTACAGGTCAAGGCGGAGGCGGTATTTTAGGGTTGGTTTTGCCTTTCGTTCTGATGTTTGTCATCTTTTATTTTCTGCTTATTCGTCCACAGCAGAAAAAACAGAAGACCAGAAACGCAATGCTTAGCGCCTTGTCAAAGGGCGATAAGGTGGTAACCATTGGAGGCCTTCACGGTACAATTGTGGAGATTACCGACGATATTGTGGTCTTGAAAGTGAACGATGTAACGAAGTTGACGTTCGATCGTAACTCTATCAGCCATAGTGTGAATGCGGATGCATAATTACGTTTCACCTACATATGGAATGTAATCGTTATAACAAAGGCCGATTCCTTTTAGGAGTCGGCCTTTGTTTTTTATTATTTTTGTAGTGAGATGCTCGCCAGGAGCGTTAGAGCGAAACTTTATTTTTTTAAGTTGACCCCGAACATTCCCCCGATGGCGCCGGCGGCAAATACCGTGGCAATCAGCGTCAAATCTCCGAGAGATAAAGAACTATCCAAAGCAAGAAAGCCAATGACGAGCAGCGTAATGCCATATATCAGCCCTGTCAGGCAGCCGTAATACCAACCTTTGTTTCCTGCGCGCTTGCCGCTCACACAACCTCCGATAAAGGCTGCGATGGCATGTACGAGAAACGTGTAGAACGATAAATCATCTTCGGCTAGTCCGCTGCCCCATAGAAGCAGGGATAACGCAAACGCGCCAAGAAACATCCAGAAAAAAGAATACAAAAGTCCTGAAAGAATCGGATTGGAGATCCTGAAAGTGAAAACTCGCCGGATCGGTTCCATGAATCATCCCCCTTAACTAATCTTGATCATTAAATTGTATGGCCAAGCCTGTACATATAGTACAAACTGAGCGTTTTGCATTCGGTTTTGCATGATTTCCATTAATTAATCCGTTGTAATCGAATGGGAAAAGCTATAGCAGGCCAGAATAGCTGTACATGAGAATGTTCGACAAGCTAGGAGGGATTGTTTATGTCTCATATGACTATTCTGATTCTGCGGACCATTCTGATGTATGTGGTCATCTTTGTCACCATGAGAATCATGGGCAAACGGGAAATCGGAAAACTGTCTATCTTCGATTTGGTCATATCTGTTATGATTGCAGAGATTGCCGTTTTTGTTCTGGAAGATGTCCAAAAGCCGATTTGGGAGGGACTTGCTCCTATCGCCGTTTTGGTTGCCATTCAGGTAGGTCTTGCTTACATCGGACTGAAAAATCGAAATATACGGCTGTTTGCTGACGGAAAGCCAAGCGTATTGGTGTCCCGGGGCAGGCTGCACCGTAAGGAGATGGCAAAGCTCCGCTATAATCTGGATGATCTGATGCAGCAGCTAAGGGGCAAAGATATTGACAGTCTGGCGGATGTTGAATTTGCGATACTTGAAACTTCCGGTCAGCTCACCGTGATTCCAAAGGATACGGGGGACAGCTCCAACGGCAGTTTGAATAACTCTTCAAGTTCATCCAACACCTCAGGGGCCACCAATTTTTCATCTACTTCATCCCAATCCGAAAAAGAAAACCCTACTGTCGTAGATATTCCTTACGATAAAATTACGTATGAAGGCCTGCCCATCCCGCTTATATTGGATGGAAAGGTGCAGGACGAGAACCTTGAATTAATCGATAAAACGCGGTTCTGGCTTAAGAACGAGATACAGAATTACGGTGCTAAGGATTTTAAGGATATTTTTCTATGCTCTATTGACCATAAAGGCCGGATTTACATTGACCGTAAAGACAGGATCTAACGACGGCTGAATTTGTTGAACCAGGTGCCGACAACAGGCACACGATCCAAATCTCGCGGTGTTACCAGCTTGGTCATAAAAATCATGATGAAATAGACCAGAATACCAATTGCGATGGAAGCCCAAAATTGCAGCCATGGCGCGGTCGAAAACGGAAGATGTTTGTACCCATAGAGGACACAGGCACCCATAATGATCATAACCGCCCCGATTTTGACATAATCCAGCAGATGGAATCGAAAGCCGATCAGTCTCGATAGGCTGAAACCGTGGAGTAATGTAACTGCAATGCTGTTTACGATAATGGCAATGACGGCCCCTATTATGCCGAAGGCGGGATTGGATGCCAAAAACACGATGAGGCTCATTTTGATGATCGCCCCAAATAACGTGTTGAGTAATGCCCGGCCCGGACGGTCCAGAGCTTGCAAGGCAGCTTGAAGCGGGGACTGCACATACAGGAACAAGGCAAACGGCGCCATGATTTTGAGCATATCGCTAATCTCCGCGTTGTCGTATAGGAGCAGGCATAATGGCTCAGCCAGGACAAACATAATGATGGCAAACGGAGCTCCGGAGACAAGGGCTAGCCGAAGGGATTGGTTCATTCGTTTGTGGATGGTCGCCCGGTCATTGCGGGCGGCTGCTTCCGAGAGTGAAGGCACCAGAGAGATGGCCAGAGATACCGTCAGAGCACCGGGCAATAACAGGAGCGGGATGATCATCCCTTGCAGTGCTCCATACTGAGCGGTTGCTACGGATGTCGCTATACCTGCCATGGCCAGGCTGCGATTGGTCAGGATTGTCTCCAGGAGGTAGGAGAATGAACCTACCATCTTGCCCCCCGTCACAGGCAATGCAATACCTAATAAACGTTTCAGGATACCTTTATTCGATGCAGAGTCTTCTTTTGCAGTTTTTTCGGATATTACTTTTTGCGGCTTAGGTAAAAGTTTATTCCTAGGTCGTCTCTCCCACGGATATTGCAGCAGCAGGGCTATCATGCCAATCAGTTCCCCTACGGCTGTTCCGAGCATGGCACCCGCAGCCCCGTAAGCGATGCCTTTGGGCATCAAGAGATGCGCAAACCAGAGCATGCAAATAATTCGGACAATCGTCTCGATCACGGAGGAACTTGCGGAGGGAATCATGTTCTGTTTGCCCTGGAAATATCCACGGTAGACCGACGAAACGGCAATGATGATCAACATGGGTGTCATGCTGATAAAGGTTTGGTATACACGCTCGTCCGGCAAAAGCACGCCGGTTACCCAAGGGGCAAGGAGCAGACTAAGTCCCGTAAAGAGGGCGCCTGCTGTAAGCGTCAGCATCAGGCTGACATGCAGGATTTGCTTGGAAGCATCACGCTTTCCGGCACCTTCCGCTTCGGCAACCATTTTGGCAATGGCTAGCGGAATTCCACCGGTAATGATCGTCACGAGCACGATAAAGAAGGGATAACCCAGTTGGTAAATTCCGACACCCTCGGGTCCAATGATCCGGGGGAGGGCGATCCGGGGGATAAAACCGAGTAGGCGGTTTAATATGCCGGCTGCAAGTAAAATCAGCGTTCCTTTAATAAATGATTGCTTGTTCACTGTCCATCCCACTCCCTGGTTAAGACTGAATACGGTGACACGACATGGCTATTCTTATGGATATGCCCTACCTGTCCCATCTGATGACTTTACTTTTTTTTCAGGACATGGTAGGAATAGAAGGAAAGCAATGTATCCTGTCGAATGTAACTTAGGGACAACAGGGAGTCAGTGAGGAGGCCATATGCATGGAACTCGAGCAAATGAGCGAGGAAGAATTGATGAGCACCATTGAGATGGTATGCTTGAGCAAGGTTGAGGAAATGCATTTGATTGGGTACGAATATGTGACTAGCGACGATATTTGGAACTGTGTCAGCAGTAAATATGAAAAGGAAGGCATCCCCTCCCTCCACAAACTGGTCAATGACATTCTGTCCTTGAAGGCGACAGCTTTAATGAACTATATGACAATATCAGCATATAAGGGATCTTCTTTCGATTAATCGAAGAGGTCCCTTTTGCCTTGCGGATATAAGGGTTCATTCATAAACCCGACAAATTTTGATAAATTGACTGGGTTTTATGACATCGCTATAATAGGAATATTGAGTAAAAAGGGGGAACAAAGGACGGCATGAAGAGAATAATCAGTTTCGTCGGAACCGTACTCGTGATCACTGTTTTAATGGCCGTTACAACTCCAGGCTTGCTGAAAGACGTCCGTCTAGGTCTGGATCTTAAGGGTGGATTCGAAATCCTTTATGAAGCAGAGCCTTTGATGGAAGGGCAGCAAGTCACAAAAGAAGCACTGCAGGAAACCGCAAAGAGCTTGCAAAAGCGTGCGGATGCAATGGGAACATCTGAGCCTGAGGTTACGCCGGAAGGGGCGAACCGGATTCGCTTGAAGGTGGCAGGCGTAACGGATGAGGCTGAAGTTCGAAAAACGATGAAAGAACCTGCGAACCTCACATTCCGAAGCAATGACGGCTGTAAAGAAGGCGAGGAGTTCTGTAAGATTGAGCTCCGCGGCGACGATTTCGTCGAGAACGGCGCATCGGTTGCCTATGACCAGCTTAATCAGCCTATGATAGATATTAAAGTGAAGGACAAAGGGAAGTTTGCTGAAATTACAGGACGTCTTCTCGGTCAAGAGCTGGCTATCTTCATGGACGATCAATTGCTATCAGCTCCGACGGTACGTGCCGCATTAACGGATGGTACCGCACAAATTACGGGGAGCTATTCGCTGGATGAAGCGAAGCAGATCCGGGATACGATTAATCTCGGCGCCCTGCCGCTGAAGCTGGTTGAGAAGTACTCTCAGAGCGTAGGAGCTACGCTCGGTATGCAATCTCTTACGAAAACGGTGGAAGCAGGTCTCATCGCGTCCGTTGCGATTCTGCTGTTCATGATAATCAGATATCGCGTACCGGGTTTGCTGGCAAGCTTTGCACTTATTTTGCATACATGGCTTCTGATTCTTATTTTTGTATGGGCTGACTTTACGTTGACGCTTCCAGGTATTGCAGCATTTATATTAGGTATAGGTATGGCGGTTGATGCCAATATCATCACCTATGAACGCATTCGGGAAGAGATCAGAACGGGCAAGAGTGTTCCATCAGCTGTTAAAGCAGGCGGCAAGTCATCCCTGCGAGCCATCATGGACTCCAACTTGACGACGATACTCGTTGCCGCTGTCATGTTCGGATTTGGTACCGGCGCGGTTAAAGGTTTTGCGCTTGTATTGATTCTGGAGATTATCTTGAGTATTGCCACGAACGTTTATTTCTCCCGTTTCTTGCTCAATCTACTTGTGAATATTGGTTGGGCCCGCAAACCGAGCCATTATGGCGTAAAGGAGCGTGACATTCGTGAGCTTTAAGAACTTTGATTTCGTAGGCAAAAGCAGATTTTTCTATATTCTATCCATTGCAATTACGATTCTGGGCTTGGTATTTCTCTTGACTCGTGGTCTTAACTATGGAGTTGATTTCCAATCTGGCTCGAACGTAGATATATCTCTCTCCAAGCCGCTGACTACGGAGCAGATTAATACCGTATTAAAAGAGGCTGGCATCGGTGAAGATGCGAGCATTACTCCTGGTAATGACCGCGTGAATATTCGATTCAGCGAGGTGCTGACCGAGGACCAGGATCTGAAGATGCGTTCCGGCATTGAGAAGCTGGATAAAACGGCCACCTTCGAGATCAACACGGTTGACCCAGAGATGGCAAAAGAGCTGGGCCGAAACGCAATTTATGCGGTATTGATTTCCTGTATCGGGATTATCATCTATGTCAGCATCCGTTTTGAATGGCGGTTTGCGATTGCAGCGATTGTAGCGTTACTTCATGATGCATTTGTTGTTATTAGTATTTTCTCCATCCTCGGTCTCGAGGTGGATCTGACATTCATTATTGCCGTTCTGACGATTATCGGTTATTCGATTAACGATACGATCGTCATCTTCGACCGGATCAGGGAGAACCTGAGGTTTGCCAAGATTAAAAGATTCTCGGATCTTAAAGATCTGGTTAACAAAAGTTTGACCCAGACGATCGGACGTTCGATCTATACAGCTTTGTCTGTTTTCATCGCTGCACTCTTCATGCTCCTGCTTGGCGGTGAATCGATTCAGATGTTCTCTCTGGCAATTTGTATCGGTTTGGCATTCGGCGCGTACTCTTCGATCTTTATCGCAAGTCCGTTGTGGCTCGTCCTTAAGGGGCGTAATGTCAGCAATAAACCAAATTCGCCAAAGCCAAGCAAAGATAAGATTGAAATCTAATTCAGCCGCTGTTGGCGTAGCAGTCTAGATAGCAGAGAGTCCTATACAAGTAGAAAGCCGCGTCGCAGGCGACGCGGCTTTCTAAAGTTAACAGCGATAATAAATATAGGATCGATAGTGACATTGAGGGGGGCCTCAAGTGAGCAATGAACGTTTGAATCATACGGAGACTGTCCTTTGGACAGGCATTGTAACGGATTTTGCATTAGCCTTGTGTAAAGGGATCGTCGGATATTTATCCGGCAGTAAGGCTCTAATCGGGGATGCTCTGCATTCTGCGGCAAATGCCGTGACTTTATTGGTGGATCGTTTACCGAGCCTGGGTATATTCGGCAATAAAAGCTCCATTCGGGACAAACGGAAGGTTTCGGACACGACGGAGCCCGTGATTTCGATTCTATTTGCCGTTTTATTGATCATGGGCGGTATTCAAATTGCAGTATCCGCGATTCAAACCATGGCATCAGGCGACCTGGAGCCGCCAACCAAATCGGCACTGCTTGCTGTTTTCATATCACTCGCGGTGAATGAAGCGGTGTTTCAGTACCAATGTCGGCAGATAAAAAGAAACAAGGATCCCCGGTATGAGGTGCTGTCCGCTGATCATCGATTTGCCTTGTACTCTTCGCTAACGGTATTAATCGGCGTGTCACTAGCTATGGGGGGCTCTTATTTTGAATGGACACCCCTGCTCTATATGGATTCAGTTGCGGCTCTGATTGTGGCTTGTCTCGTGATCCGCAAAGGGTATATACTAATCGTTCATTCCGTTTATGGAACGCTCGTGGAAGAGAAGCGGCATGAGCACGAAGCCGATTTCATGGATACGATTCAGCGAGTGCATGGCGTGATCACGATCGAGGAACTGAAGGTTCAGGAATACGGGCAGATCCGTCATGTGAACATTGAAGTGAAAATTACCGTGAATCCGCGGACGTCCGTATTGGAGGCTCAAGAGATTGCCGAGCGAATCCGGAAACTGTTAACCCATCGCTTTATTCAGGTTACGGATGCCAAGGTTCACGTGGTACCCTATGAACCGGGTTATCCATATAAATCGAACTATGACTTAATGGACAACGATATGCCGACACTGCCGCAGTAGCGTCTGGAGCTAACAGTTGTAAGTCAACAGGAAAAAGGCAGGAAAAGGAAGGTGAGTCCCTGTGCTGTATTCCAAATATGAATGGAGAATACGCTCGGCAGAGTCATCGATCACCGATAGGCTGGCCCAGGATTTGTCGCTGCCACCCATGGTGGCTTCACTCATGGCGTCACGGGGGATACAATCAGCCGAGGATGGACGGAGATTTCTATATGGAACGTTTGAGCTAACGCATGACCCTTATCTCATGCAGGGGATGCAAGAGGCTGTCCCGCGTATTCGTAAAGCTTTGGAGGATCGGGAACATATTCTGATCTATGGCGATTATGATGCAGACGGTGTTTCCAGCACGTCATTGATGATTCATCTGATGCGCTACTTGGGTGCATCCTATGATATTTATATACCACACCGATCCAATGAAGGTTATGGTTTACATAATCACGCGCTGGATTGGGCCCATCAGCAAGGGGTCAGTCTAGTCATTACCGTAGATACTGGAATTAGTGCAGTCGAGCAAATTGCATATGCCAATAGCCTTGGCATCGACGTAATTGTCACGGACCATCATGAGCCGCCTGAAGTGCTGCCAGAAGCTTATGCACTGATCAACCCGAAACTCCCTACATGCCCGTATCCCTTTAAGGGGTTGGCAGGCGTAGGCGTAGCTTACAAGCTGGCACAGGCTCTCGTTGGAGAACCACCGGAGGAATGGCTTCAGATTGTTTCCATCGGGACCATTGCGGACTTGATGCCGCTTACGGGGGAGAATCGGGTGCTTGTGAAGCACGGAATCGAATCAATGCGGAATACGAGGTACGAAGGCATTCGATGCTTGCTGGAGGTATCGGGGATCCATGTGGAGCAGGTGACTGCCGTAAATGTGGCATTCTCCATGGCACCACGGATTAACGCCAGTGGCCGTCTGGATCATGCAGGCCGTGCCGTTACGCTTCTTACAACAGAACACCGTGATGAAGCGGAACGGCTTGCCTGGGAACTGGATGGACTGAACAAGGATCGGCAGCAAGTGGTCGAAAACATCGTCCAGGAAGCGCTTAGCATGGTTCAAAACCGCTGGAGAGGACAGGAGGTTCCTCCTGTCATCGTATTGGCGGGTGAAGGCTGGAATGTTGGCGTGGTTGGTATCGTGGCATCCAAAATATTGGAGCGATTCTACAGGCCAGTCGTTATCCTCGGGATTGATCCCGAGACGGGGAACTGTAAAGGCTCCGCCCGCTCAATTCCGGGATTTGATATTTATGCTGCTCTGCACTCCTGCAAGGACGTCATGGACCATTTTGGCGGCCATCCGTCTGCAGCGGGCATGAGCCTCCATCGAGATCGATTGGAGGAATTTGAACAGGGACTACATCGATATGCTGAGGAAGCACTCGAAGAAGAGCATCTGATCGCAATTTGTGAAGCGGACCTGGAGGCCAGCTTGTCGGAGGTATCGGTGCCCGTTATCGAACAGATTGAACAGCTAAGTCCGTTTGGCATGGCGAATGCCGTGCCGAAGATCGTTTTCCGGGATGTTGTCATAAAGGAAGTTCGTAAAATCGGCAAAGAAGGAAAACATCTGAAGCTTCGCTTGCAGCAGAAGCGTGAGGTTATGGATGCGATCTCATTCGGATGGGGGCATCTGGCCGATATATTGCCGGTAGGTACGGCTGTGGATGTGCTTGGTGAGCTTTCCGTGAATGAATGGAACGGGAGTCGTAAAGTACAGCTCATGATTCAGGATATCTGCGCTCCTTATCAACAGGTGTTTGACTACCGCGGGATCAAAGAGCCGTTACAGGAAATTCAGAGGTGGAGAGCGGAACTGGAGCCGCATCTGCGTTGCCCTGCAGTTCGGTCGGCCGTGGTGTACGCAAAAGATTCACATCCGGAAATAAAAAGTCAATTGTATGATATGTGCCTTTGGGTATATGATAGGAATGCTGGCATCATGCCGGATAATGATATTGCTGAAAACAGTCAAGAAGCTATTTCCGTTTTGTTCGTACTGGATGTACCGGAAACGGCTGAACAACTGGATGCATTTATGTCAGCCTTCCATTCCGTTCCCAATATATTCATGCTGCATCCGACCCGGAACCTGCACGAACGTCTGCAAATTCCGGACCGCGAACAGTTTAAAAAGCTGTACGTTTCACTTGCCGGGATGACGCCCTCTTCCATGTCGGAGAATGAGGTTGTAGCACGTCTGCAGAAGCAGACTTCCTTATCTACACGCATGCTGCTCAAAGTACTGGATGTGTTTGAGGAACTGGCGTTCATCCAGCGTGTCCAGGGACAAATTACCTTTATACCGAAGCCGGAGAAAAAACCGCTGGACGCTTCCCGTCACTTCCGTGAGCTAAGCGATTTGGCGGATATGGAGCAGCATTTGCTGCATGCCGGTACCGAACAGTTAACCCAATGGATGATGTCCCGCACAAAAGGCGTATCTTAACCGCAACTATACAGGAGGAGATTATTTTGGATTTTAAAGATTATATTCGTGTCGTTCCCGATTTTCCGCAGGCGGGGATCAGCTTCAAAGATATTACTACACTGCTGAAGAATGGTGAGGTGTATCGCAAAGCCATCGAAGAATTGAAGATCTTGGTATCCGATCTTAAAATTGATGTGATAGCTGGTCCCGAAGCTCGTGGATTTGTCGTGGGTGCTCCGCTGGCTTATGCTCTTGGAGTAGGATTCGCGCCCATTCGCAAAAGCGGAAAGCTTCCCTATGAAACGATTGAAGTGGGATACGACCTCGAATATGGAAAAGATCGCTTGGCGATGCATACCGATGCGATCGAGAAGGGTCAAAATGTATTGATTGCGGATGATCTTCTTGCAACAGGCGGTACGATTGCGACTTCGGTTAACCTCATCCGTCAATTGGGCGGAAACGTCGTTGGAGCTGCATTCATGATCGAGCTGGCGGATCTCAATGGCCGTTCGAAACTGGATGGAATCGAAGTATTTACATTGATGCAATACGAGTAATCGACAACAATCTTCCTGATTTTCCCGGGAAATAATAGACGCCCTGAGCAACCAGCTCAGGGCGTTTTTCGATTGGGGATAGGGGTGTTACTTTCAATCCGGCGTTTTCTCTACGAGCGGCTCATCATTTTTTTCATTGGAGAGGCCGGTAATCTCGAAGACTTTGAAGAGGAGAGCCATGAGGACACCTACAATGGTAGCCAGGGCCATACCCTTCAACTCGACGGTACCAAACTTCAAGGTTACGCCGCTAATCCCTGTTACCAGGACCAACGTAGCCAGGATCATGTTGCTTGCCTTGGAGAAATCGACCTTTTGCTCAACAAAGATCCGAAGTCCGGAAGCTGCGATAACCCCAAACAGCAACAGTGATACGCCGCCCATTACAGGGGTAGGAATGTTGGCTACAACAGCGGAGAACGTGCCGGAGAAGGAAAGCACAATCGCAATAACGGCTGCTCCGGCAATTACGAATATCGAGTATACCTTTGTGAGTGCCATGACACCAATATTTTCACCGTAGGTGGTATTTGGTGTGGAGCCAACAAATCCTGACAGAATGGTGGATATACCGTTAGCCAGAAGAGAGCGATGCAGGCCAGGGTCTTTGGAAAGGTCTCTGCCCACGATATTACTTGTTACGAGCAAATGCCCGATGTGCTCCACGATAACAACGAGGGCAACCGGAATGATGGTCCAGATCGCCCCGTTATCGAATACCGGGGTTGTCAGCTCCGGAGCCGACAGGAACCTCGCGTTCGCGATTTTCTCTGTGTCTACCACGCCTAGAGCGAAGGACAGAGCATAACCGACAACAATCCCGATCAGAATGTGAATGATTTTGGAGAAGCCGCGGAACAGGATGGCCCCGAATACGGTGACACCAAGAGTCACGAGCGAAATCGTAATGATTTTCGGATCAATGGACTGTCCCTCTTCTGGTAAAAAACCAGCCATACCTGCTGCAACCGGTACAAGCTCAAGCCCGATCATTGCAATGATGGCACCCATGACCGCTGGAGGGAATACAAAGTCGATCCATTTGGTACCCGCATATTTAACGATGAGAGCTACCACGCAGAAGATAACTCCTGTAACGATAAAGGCTCCTAAGGCTTTGCCATAGTTGGCATCCGGATCTTTGGCGAGCACGATCAGAACCGGAGAGATAAAGGCAAAGCTTGAGCCGAGGTATGCCGGGATCTTCCCTTTGCATAAAAAAATGTATAGCAGTGTACCAATACCGTTCATCAGCAGGATCATGCCGGGATCCACACCGAATAGGTTCGGTACAAGCACCGTACTTCCGAACATGGCAAACAAATGCTGCAGGCTCAGAAGGAAACCTGGACCAAACGGAAGTTTCTCATCAACTTGAATTTCTCGTTGCAAACCATTTCACTCCTCTTAGGACTTTAAATATAGGACCGTTCGCGTACGATCTTTAATAGATTAAATACAATCGTTCGTTTTTTCAACAATAATTTTTACAGTTCGTCAAAATATCCAATTGGTGTCAAGTTTTGATGTCTCCGAGCCGGAAACGGGCATACTATAAGTGTCTGAACGCTCGACATGTTGACGTATAACGTCACAAGCGTCATAATGATAGGAAAACAATCACGAGGGAACCTGCACGTTTTGACAAGGGCGGGTTCCATTTTATATAGAAAGGGAAGAGAAGGACTCCAAAATGGGCATAGAGCGATTACTCGAAAAGGCCAGCGCCTATATAAAAGAACCCGATCTTCTCCGCATCCAGGAAGCTTATGAATTTGCGGAGCAAGCCCACCACGGACAAGTGCGGAAATCGGGAGAACCTTATATTCTTCATCCGCTTGCGGTTGCAGACATCGTGGTGAATATGCAGATGGACACGTTGTCTATTATTGCTGCGTTGCTTCATGATGTCGTTGAGGATACAACCGTATCGCTCGAGCAGATCCGCGAGCGCTTCGGAGATACCTGCGCACTGCTGGTGGATGGATTAACGAAACTGGAACGTATTCAATTCCGATCCAAAGAAGAACAGCAGAACGAAAATTATCGTAAAATGTTTATCGCGATGGCCCGGGACATCCGGGTGATCGTTATTAAGCTGGCGGACCGGCTTCATAATATGCGCACGCTCAAGTATCAGTCCGAGGAAAGCCAGCGCCGTATTTCCTATGAAACGCTAGAGATCTTTTGCCCGATCGCCCATCGTCTAGGTATTTCCGCGATCAAGTGGGAGATGGAGGATATCGCTCTTCGTTACTTGAACCCGCAGCAGTATTACCGCATTGCGAATTTGATGCACAAGAAGCGTGCTGAACGAGAGCAGTATATCGATAATGTCATAGTCTGTATCCGTGAGAAGCTTGACGAGATGAGTATACAAGCCGACTTATCCGGCAGGCCGAAGCATATCTACAGTGTGTTTAAGAAAATGACGGTGAAGAACAAACAATTCAACGAAATTTATGATCTTCTTGCAATTCGCATTATTGTGGACAATATTAAAGATTGTTATGCTACGCTTGGCATCATCCACACCTTGTGGAAGCCGATGCCTGGCCGTTTTAAAGATTATATCGCCATGCCCAAAACGAACATGTATCAATCCCTTCATACGACGGTGGTCGGACCGAATGGGGAACCGACAGAGGTTCAGATCCGGACCTGGGAGATGCATCGTACGGCGGAGTACGGTATCGCGGCTCACTGGTCCTATAAAGAAGGTTCCGCAGGCAACGGAGGCAGCTTTGATAACAAGATGACGTTCTTCCGTGAAATATTGGAGCTGCAGCATGAGACGAAGGATGCCTCGGAGTTTGTGGAATCTCTGAAGATGGACTTTTTTTCCGATTTGGTATTTGTGTTTACGCCAAAAGGCGAAGTAATCGAACTTCCTTCAGGCTCCGTCCCTCTCGATTTTGCCTACCGAATTCATACGGAAGTAGGAAACCGGACCATTGGTGCCAAGGTCAACGGCAGAATTGTTCCGCTGGATCATCAGCTCAAGACCGGTGATATCGTGGAAATTTTAACATCGAAACATTCGTACGGTCCTAGCCAGGACTGGTTGAAGATTGCCCAATCCTCGCATGCCCGGAGTAAGATCAAGCAGTGGTTCAAGAAAGAGAAACGGGAAGAGAATGTGGAGAAGGGCCGCGATATGCTGGAGCGCGAGATCAAGCGCCTCGGTCTTGAGGTGTCCGAGTGGACGACCGATGATAAATTAATGGAGGCGGCCAAGAAATTCGCCTTTAATGATATCGAGGATATGTTATCCGCGGTTGGCTTTGGCGGGATCACTGCCGCCCAGATCTGTACCAAAGTGACCGAGAAGCTCCGTAAGGAGCAGGAGGAAGCGAATCAGCTTGAATTGACTTCAGAGATGAAGGAAATCAAGCCGGCGGAGAAACGAAGCCGTCCGACGAACGGCGTACGCGTTAAGGGGATCGATAACCTGCTTGTGCGTTTCGCGAGATGCTGCAATCCCGTACCCGGCGACGATATTGTCGGTTACGTTACCCGCGGTCGCGGCGTATCGGTCCACCGTTCGGATTGTGCCAATCTGCCGACCATGGATGAAGGCGAGGAGGCCGCACGCGTAATCGAGGTGGAATGGGAAACGGCCGTTGAGGCCAATTACAGCGTCGATATCGAAGTGACAGGCCATGATCGTAACGGGCTGTTAAACGAAGTTCTTCAGGCGGTATCAGAGAGCAAGACGAATATTTCCGCAGTGACCGGCCGATCTGACAAGAACAAAATGGCGATGATTCACATGACGATTTTGATCCGCAATACGGATCACCTCCATTCCGTTGTGGAACGAATCAAGCGGGTGAAGGATGTATATACCGTTCATCGAATCATGCAGTGATGGCACGGTTGCGTGGTTAACGGACTCTTGGACTTCATGGACATGGACAGTCTCGGATGATTATACGAATGCGGTCTGTTATCCTGCGGGAGACAGGCCGTTTTAATTTAAGATATCAGAGTATAGACTTCTGAGGATCTGTCTGCCTGATATCGCAAGAAAAACTACCGATAAACGCGGTCTGTCTTCTTAGAGAGTACATCGATAGACATTTTTCTTATGGAAAAGAAGGAGCTAAACCTATGAGAGTGGTTATTCAAAGATGTAAGCATGCGCAAGTTACGGTTGACAATGAAATCGTAGGCAAGATTGAAGCGGGATTGATGGTGCTGGTAGGGGTGACGCACGAGGATGAAGAGAAGGATGCCAAATACCTTGCCGAGAAGGTTGCGGGGCTGCGAATTTTTGAGGATGAGGATGGAAAAATGAATTTTAGCGTCCAGGACGTGGGCGGAGCCATTCTATCGGTTTCCCAGTTTACGCTTTATGGCGACACCCGCAAGGGAAAACGTCCGAACTTTATGGCTGCCGCCAAACCGGATGAAGCGAATGCACTCTACGAATCGTTTAACCGCGAGCTCTTAGCGAAGGGGTTGCAGGTTGAGACCGGAATATTCGGAGCTATGATGGACGTGTCGCTAACCAATTGGGGACCGGTAACCCTGATTATTGACAGCAGATCATAAACGGTTAAAAAAGACGGGCAGCATGCATCATATTGGAGAGATGGGGCATCCTGAGTGGACAAAGGCTTGTTAGGTATTCACACAAAAAAGGAGCCGTGTTCGCTATGCGCCAACCTCCCAAATTTTCGATATGGAGCAGTTTGCCTACGATGGTCGGGTCCGGAGACATTAGGGAAGCAGCGAGCACAGAACGCATGGTTACAGCTTCTGAAGATCCTGTACGACTCATCAGCGTAAAAGGACATATCCGGAAGCAGCTGCCGAGATCGTAGAACTAAATAGGATAGCGTATTGAGTCACTTCTGGTGACTACATAGCAGAGCCTGAGAACATTTCAGGCTCTTTTTTAATTCACTCATAAGTTGGGAGTCCTAAGATTCCCTGTTATGACTTGTAACTGAATGGTGTAGATCATGGGGCTTCCGTGCATTTCGCTGTTATAAAAAAGGCATTCCAGGGTAATAACAAATCGAGGACAATCATGAAAGGAGATATGCCAGATGAGTAAAGTTGCATTTCTACTAGCTGACCAATTCGAAGATTCCGAGATGAAAACTCCTTATGATGCCGTGAAGGAAGCGGGGCATCAAGCTGATATTATTGGATTGAAACAAGGACAAGAGGTAAAGGGTAAACAGGGCAAGGCATCGTATACTACGGATAAAGCCATTGCTGACGTCAATATAAACGATTATGATGCGGTGGTTATTCCAGGCGGATCTTCTCCGGAAAATTTGCGTCTGGATTCCCATATATTGCAGTTTGTTGCATCAGCGGACAAGGCAGGCAAACCGATTGCCTTAATATGCCACGGGCCGCAAATTCTGGCAAGTGCCGACCTGCTGAAGGGACGTACGATCACTTCCTATCCTCCGCTTCAGGATGACATGGTAAACGCAGGCGCAAACTTTAAGGATGAGGAAGTCGTCGTGGATCGCAATTTCATTACTTCCCGGACGCCGAAAGACGAGCCAGCCTTCGTGCGTGAGCTGTTAAAGGCACTGTAAGAAGAGAGTAGCTGTATGCTGTATGGTTGTCCATGTTATACCGGTTTTTCAAACAAGTGGGTTGAAAAAAGGAGGAATGGACATGTCTAGACAAATTCAAGCTTATTTCAGAACGGAAGACGACGCTGAAGGCGCAAGGACGAGGCTGTTAACGTACAACACAGAGCAGTTGGAGGTGGGACAGCTACAGGATCCGGTTCGAGGTGGAGGCAATATCCTCGTGCCGCTGGTGCCATGGGGTAATTCCGGCACGGGTGGAGCAACTGCAGGGGCTACAACGATGG
This sequence comes from Paenibacillus sp. NPDC058898, assembly GCF_049316025.1. Classification (NCBI taxonomy): domain Bacteria; kingdom Bacillati; phylum Bacillota; class Bacilli; order Caryophanales; family Paenibacillaceae; genus Paenibacillus; species Paenibacillus sp. NPDC058898. The sequence goes on from NZ_JBMOSM010000004.1 coordinate 25,386, forward strand.
GAGCTCCAGGCGGAGTCGTCGGGGCTCCGGGGGTCATCGTGGGCTCACGGGATGCCGATGACAGCCGCGATATAGCGCAAGATCGGCCGCACGGCGATGACACGCTGGGCGACGCATGGCGCGAAGCGGACGTGACGGATCGGGACTATGATGATCTGAGATATACGCTGTCCGTTAAGGTAAGGGACGAGGATTACGATCAGATCGTACATGATTTGCGGGCGAATAACGCTTATGTGGAGCGATTTGATTAATTAGCGAAAAATGCCTGACAAGCGTTTGGATTCCCTAAGAAGTTGGAGATTATCATTCGTATAGGGCATATTCATTAGTACACAAAAAGGGCTGTTCCGCTAATGGAGCAGCCTCTTCCGGTCCTGTTATTAAAAGCGCTTTCTCGCTTGTAACATAACTGTAATGTTTGTTCAATGTTCCTTTAATATTCCCTGTTTATAATAACAGCATGACCCCCTTTTTTATATAATATATGTTTTGGACCTACAACGTGGTTTGTAGGTTTTTTTCTTTTTTCGGGCAATTTCTACAAAGTTTCTTGACTTTAGTGTGGTAGTTCATTAGAATCTAAAAATATAATGTTTTGGGTATACTATATTTATGAATAATGGATTTCATGACGGGAACAAGTACTCCATCCCCACAAGACCAGAGAAGAATCCCTTGGCTGTAAGGATTCGCTTGATGAGTGGACGAATGACCTCCCCGAGAACAGACGGCGAAGCAAGCACCGGTTGACCGGTGGGATAGACAGTAGCCGAACTGCGCGGCCGGGCGTTAAACGGATGAAGCGGATGATTGAACGCACTGATATGGTGTGTCAACGCCGGAATGTGGGTGGTACCACGGGTGATTATATGAATATCTCTCGTCCCTGTTGTCATAAGACAGCGGGGCGGGAGATTTTTTAGTTTTCACGACTTTTTGCGAAATGACTCCTTAGGAAGAGGGATGAAGATGGCAAACGAGAAATTCGAGAAACCGACAGGCACGCAGGACATCCTGCCAGGTGCCGTCGAGAAATGGCAGTTTATCGAAGAGAAGGCACGCGATTTGTGCCGGAGATACAACTACCGCGAAATTCGCACTCCGATCTTTGAACAGACCGAGTTGTTCAAACGCGGGGTGGGCGAAACCACCGACATCGTAGAGAAGGAAATGTATACGTTCAGGGATAAAGGCGATCGCAGCATGACCCTCCGTCCAGAAGGAACGGCAGGCGTCGTCCGGGCTTACGTGCAAAACAAGCTGTATGGAGAGCCTGACGTTACGAAGCTGTACTACATGGGCCCCATGTTCCGCTACGAGCGTCCACAGGCGGGACGCTACCGCCAATTCCACCAGTTCGGCGTAGAGGTGTTCGGGACTGCAGATCCGGCTATTGATGCTGAGGTGATTGCGCTGGGTTACAGCTTCTACAAGGAGCTTGGGCTGAACGGCGTAAAAGCGGAGATTAATTCCGTAGGGACGCCAGAGGTACGGGCGGCTTACCGAAGTACATTACTTGCTTTCCTGGAACCTATGAAAGAGAGCCTATGCTCGGATTGCCAGTCACGCATGGAACGCAACCCGCTGCGCGTGCTGGATTGCAAGAAGGACCAAGGGAAGTTCGGTGATGCGCCTTCGATTCTGGACAGCCTGGATGAGGAATGCAGCACGCATTTTGAGAAAGTAAAAGGGTACCTGGACGCCATGGGCATCGAGTATGAGATCAATCCAAGACTTGTGCGGGGATTGGACTATTATACGCATACCGCATTTGAATTCAAGGCCCAGGGCATCGGCGCAATTGATACGGTAGGCGGCGGAGGACGGTTCAACGGACTGGTCGATCAGATCGGCGGACCGGATCAGCCGGGCATCGGGTTCGGGATTGGTCTTGAGCGAATCCTATTGATCCTGGAGCATCAAGGTGTTAATCTGTCAGCCGCCAAGCCGCTGGATGTCTATCTGGTGGCGCTGGGTGAAGCCGCCGAACAGGAAGTGGCAAAATTGATCTACGAACTGCGGAGCAATGGCGTAGCAGCCGAACGTGATTACCTCGGCCGGAAAATGAAAGCCCAGATGAAATCCGCCGACCGTCTGCAAGCTCGTTATACCGCCATTTTGGGTGAAGACGAACTGGCGCGCGGAGAAATTGCCCTGAAGTCGATGGAAACCGGCGAACAGCGTACAGTTAAATTGGATCGTCTGGTACAAGAATTGGTTTAATCGTCGCATGAAGCGACTTAATAATATTAAAGGGGAATGATAAACGATGAAAAGGACGCATCAATGCGGTCACCTGACAACCGCGAACATTGGAGAAACTGTAACACTGAACGGCTGGGTACAGACCCGCCGCGACTTGGGCGGCGTGCTGTTCATCGATCTTCGCGATCGCAGCGGCATCATGCAAATCGTATTTAACCCGGATTTCTCCGGCGAAGCTTTGGCTGTTGCCGATAAGGTCCGCAGCGAATTCGTCGTGGCCGTATCCGGTAAAGTTGTAAAGCGTGATCCTGAAACGTTCAACGCGAACCTGCCTACTGGAGAAATCGAAGTCCAAGTGACAAGCATTGAAGTGCTGAATGCAGCCAAAACACCTCCGTTCTTTATCGAAGACGGTGTGGAAGTGGATGAGCAGCTTCGCTTGAAATATCGATATCTGGACCTGCGTCGTCCAGAGATGCAAAAAACGCTGATGCTGCGCTCCAAAGCGTCTAAAGTATTCCGCGACTTCCTCGACGACGAGGGCTTTGTGGATGTGGAAACGCCGATTCTGACCAAGAGCTCGCCGGAAGGAGCCCGTGACTATCTCGTACCGAGCCGTGTGCACGCAGGTGAATTCTTTGCACTTCCACAATCTCCGCAAATTTACAAGCAGCTCCTCATGGTGAGCGGGCTTGAACGTTACTACCAAATTGCACGCTGTTTCCGTGACGAAGACTTGCGGGCTGACCGTCAGCCTGAGTTTACCCAGGTCGACATCGAGACGTCCTTCATGGAACGCGACGACCTGCTGAACATGATGGAGCAGCTAATGGTGAAGTTGTTCAAGGAAACCATCGGCGTTGAACTTCCAACGCCATTCCAGCGTATCAGTTATGCCGATGCGATGGGCAAATACGGCTCCGATAAACCGGATCTTCGCTTCGGTTTGGAATTGATCGAAATGAACGATATCGTTGCTAACAGCGGGGTCAAAGTATTCTCTTCCGTTATTGAAAAAGGCGGCGAAGTGAAGTGTTTGAACGCTAAAGGTTGCGGGACTTGGACACGTAAAGAAATTGACGATCTGGGGCCATATGCAGCCCGTTACGGAGCGAAGGGGCTTGCTTGGATTCAAGTGAAAGAAGGCGAGTTCAAAGGACCTATCGTGAAATTCTTCAGCGAGCAGGAAATTGAAGCGGTAAGAGAACGTACGGGAGCCGAAGATGGCGACTTGCTGCTGTTCTCCGCAGACAATAAAAAAGTGGTTGCCGATGTCCTGGGCGCACTCCGCTTGAAAATCGGACGCCAGCTTGGCCTGATCAACGACAATGAGTACAAGTTTGCTTGGGTGCTGGACTTCCCGCTGTTCAGCTATGATGAAGAGGCGAAGCGCTATGTGGCCGAGCATCATCCGTTCACCCGTCCAAAAGACGAAGATCTGGAATTGATGGATACGGATCCGCTTGCCGTGCGTGCGGAAGCTTACGACATCGTTCTGAATGGATACGAAGTAGGCGGCGGTTCCATGCGGATTTTCAAACGCGAGATCCAAGAGAAAATGTTTGCGGCTCTTGGTATGTCGCCGGAAGTGGCGCATGACAAATTCGGTTATCTTATGGACGCGTTTGAGTACGGCACTCCTCCACATGGCGGAATCGCCTTTGGGTTGGACCGTTTGGTGATGCTGCTTGCCGGACGCACGAACCTGCGTGAAACGATTGCGTTCCCGAAAACGGCAAGCGCAACAGATCTGTTGATGGACGCTCCTTCCCAGGTGGACGGAGGACAGCTGGAGCAGCTGCATATCAAACTCGCCAAGAAACCGGGCGACGAGAAATAAGTCCGTTGTTCTTGATAAAGGAGGTTGCTTGAATTATGCTGCACCAATTTTCCCGTACGGAATTAGCCATTGGTCCTGAGGGCCTTGAAGTGATGAAGAACAGCACGGTAGCCGTGCTGGGTATCGGCGGCGTGGGAGGCATTGCGGTGGAAGCCCTCGCCCGTTCCGGGGTAGGCCGTATCATTCTGATCGACAAAGACGTTGTGGATATCACCAACATCAATCGGCAGATCCATGCCTTAACGACCACGGTAGGTCAGAAGAAAGCAGACCTGATGGTTGAACGTGTCAAACTGATCAATCCGGAATGTGAAGCGATCGCCCTGAACATGTTCTACACCGAAGAGACGTATGAAGAGTTGTTTAAATTCGATCTGGATTATGTGATTGATGCGTCGGATACGATCATTTATAAAGTACATCTGATCAAGGAATGCCTGCGGCGCGGGATTCCTATCATCTCCAGCATGGGGGCAGCCAACAAAATGGACCCCACGAAGTTCCAGGTAGCCGACATCTCCAAAACGTCCATGGATCCGATTGCCCGTATCGTACGCACCAAGCTGCGCAAAGACGGCATCAAGAAAGGGGTCAAGGTCGTATTCTCACTAGAGGAGCCGATGAAACCCCGCCAGGACGTTACGGAGAAGATCGTACCCGAGAATGCCCCTGAAATCCGGAAAGCGAAGCAGCCTCCGGCAAGCAATGCATTCGTTCCGCCAGTGGCCGGACTGATTATGGTCAGCGTAACGGTCAGAGAACTGCTCGAAAAGGGTGGCGTTTCGTTATAATGATCCAGTAAAACTCGAATTGAGAAAACGATAGACAAGCGGAAGGCAGGACGAAACGCGCCTTCGACCAAAACATAGAGTGGTTAATAAAACGCAGTGTCCAAAGCAATGGACGCTGCGTTTTTTATGGTCATCGCCGAAGCGAGTATGAATGGAAAACCAGCACCATGAAATTCCTTGTGACAGAGCTTTGCTAGTATATTCGTACCAGTTGTGCTACAATGGAACTCCTTTTTGTGTCACGGCCCTTAAAGCCAGACTTTCGATGCGAAAAAATATGTTCTTAGGAGGTAACTGAAAGTGTCAGAATCTTTTCAAAGTGCCTATCAAGAAGAAGAGTCAAGGCTAAACGAGGTTATCGTTGAAATTGACCATCAGCTTGAACGTTTGCGCGGGATTCCCGTATACACGGGCCATGATTTTACGGAGCAGGTGCTCGAAGCGGGGCGGGAAGAGAAACGGCAGGCCCTCGCCAAAAGTTTGCCGGAGCCTTACTTCGGGAGGCTGGATTTTCAGGAGAGCGGAACGGGAGCGAAGAAACCGCTCTACATCGGGAAGATTGGCTTCGATAAGGAAGATGCCGGGGATCACCCGATGGTGATTGATTGGCGAGCCCCGGTCGCGAGCCTATTTTATTCGTTTACGGGCGGTACCGACCCGGCATCGTTCGAAGCACCCGAAGGAATCATCGAGGGGCTGGTGTATTTAAAACGCAACGTTGTGATCCGCAAGCAAATTTTGGAACGGGTATCGGATACGTACAATCGGGAGAGCGGCGGACCTGCCGTATCCGATGAGTTTTTGGTCTACCGTCTCGGGGAGAACAAGGACAACCGGCTTCGGGATATCGTATCTACGATCCAAGCCGAGCAGGACAAAATCATCCGGGCTGCTAAAAATACCGCTCTCATTATCCAAGGGGTGGCGGGAAGCGGAAAAACGACGGTGGCTCTGCATCGGCTGGCTTATTTGCTCTATCAATACAAGGAGCAGGTAACCGCGGAGAAAATGATCATATTCGCACCCAACCTGATGTTTCTGGATTACATATCCGACGTACTGCCCGAGCTCGGAGTTGGCGATATACAGCAGCGCACGTTTGGCGATTGGGCAGCGGAGCTGCTCGATATCGAGCTCGCTTCGGATGATCATGCACAGACGCTTCATCTATGGTTCGAGATCGACCCGGGGCAGGGAACCCCGGATATTGACGATAATGTCAGCGGGCGCTATAAAGGCTCATTGAGACTGATGGAGATCATCCGGCGCTGCGTGGAGGCTATCGAAACCGAGGCTCTACCGGACGGGGACTTCTCACCATGGGACGGGGCCGTACTGAAACAGGAGACGATCTGGGAATGGTTCTACCAGGAGTATAAACCGTATCCACTGGCCAAGCGGAAGGAACGGCTGCTTGCCAGATTGCACCGCTGGGTCGAGATGGAACTGAAGAAATCGCCATCAGCGGCCGTGATGAAAGAACGGAAGAAAAAAGCGACTCAACGAGAAAAGGCTTATGCGAACCGATGGCCGAAATTTGAGCCGGTCTCATTATATAAACAATTGTTTGGTGCGGCAAAGGCGACCGGAACGATGTTTGCAGAGCTAACCGCTCTGATTCCGTCCGAGGTGCTCGCGGCAACGCGAAAAGATCTGAAGAAAAACGTGGTCCGCGAAGAGGATTTGCCTGCCCTGCTGTATTTCCACTGTTTGCTGAATGATATTACCGGTGAGCAGCGCTTTGACCACATCGTCATTGATGAGGCTCAGGATTTCTCGCCATTTCAGGTAGCTGTGCTGGACCTGTTCGTAAGAGGACATTCCTTCACCATATTAGGTGATTTGTCGCAGGGCATTCATGCCTATCGCGGCGTTCATGCGTGGGAGGAAATGAGCTCCTTGTTTAAGGAAGAGGAAACAGCTTATTTTGCGTTGACACGCAGTTACCGCTCGACGATGGAGATCATCGAATTTGCCAACGGCATTTTGGAGAAGGGTGTCAGCAGTGATCTGCTCGCCGTACCCGTATTTCGAAGCGGCGATGCCGTTCGCCTCATTCCTTATGAGTCGGAGAAATCCAGAACAAGAGATTTGGAACAGGCGATGGAGGCACTCATCGCTAAGGAATATCGGACGGTAGCCATTCTCACCCGAACCTTGCGGGAAGCGAAAGAGCTGCATGAGCAATTAATTGCTGCATGGCCGATGCTGAATCTGATCGATGGCAGCAAAGGAACGTATCAGGGCGGATATTCGGTGCTGCCGGTCTATTTGTCTAAAGGTCTCGAATTCGATGCGGTCATCGTCGCGGATGCAGATACGGGACACTATGCGGAAAAAGCTTGGGATGCCAAGCTGATGTACGTCGGCTGCACCCGGGCACTGCATGAGCTGTGGCTGCTGCATGGTGAAGCGCGTCCTTCTTATGTGACGGCGGACGCTTCGGATATTACAGCCATCGGCTGGCCCGCAGAGTAGATAGGATTGTGTTACTAAGCGCGAAGAGGAAAGAACATAAAATGTCCCGTGGGGTGGTACATGTCTGCATGTGCTTGTCTCTGCGGGGCTTTTTGCTGTGCCCGCGCTTAACCAAGCATTTGGTAGGAAGAACCAATGTTATCGATATACCGGATCAAAGTCCAAACGGCGAGAAGAAGAGTGCAGCTGCCAAGATGATGTAGAGGGTCATTTTTCGCATAGGTTTGCGTTTGGACTTCTTGCGAGTCGTCATAGCCACTCTCCTTAGATAAGGCTTCTCTATAATTTCCTATAATTAAGTAACGCTCCGGAAAGATAAAAGTTGGTTATCATGTTAAACGAGCAGCGAATATCGATGGGTATCCGAACCACTAGCGTGGATGTCCATAGGCTTGCTACAGGCATGACAAAATTGAATATGGTATGATAGAGTGTGACGGATTTGATTGAAACCGGCTTATCTTTGCATTGATATCAGACAAGGAAGTGTAGTTATGGATTTATTCAGTATCGGGCGTGAAGGGGACCGGGATTCCAGGCTGCTGGCTGATCGGATGCGCCCTTCGTCGCTGGATGAATATATAGGACAAGAACAGATTATCGGACCGGGCAAACTGCTCAGACGTGCCATAGAAGCAGACCAGGTCTCTTCCATTTTATTGTACGGCCCGCCGGGTTGCGGCAAAACAACGCTGGCGCATATTATCTCCCAGCAAACGAAGGGGGACTTCGTTCGGCTGAATGCGGTGGAAGCCTCGGTTAAGGACGTCAGGGAAGTCATTGAGCAAGCCCAGAGCAACCGCAGTCTGTACGGCACCAAAACGATCCTGTTCCTAGATGAGGTTCACCGCTTTAACAGTTCAAGACAGGATGCGCTGCTGCCTGCCGTGGAGAACGGTACGATTATATTTATTGGCGCGACAACAGAGAATCCATTTCATTACGTAAATGGGGCCTTGATGAGTCGTTCAACCTTGTTCCAGCTTGAGCCGCTGACTAAGAACCATTCCATGATCGCCATGCAGCGCGCGTTATCCGATCCAGATAAAGGACTTGGATTCATGGATCTCCAGGCAGACGAGGAAGCATTGGAGCATATTGCAACGATGGCGAACGGCGACATCCGCCGTGCTCTGAACGCCCTCGAATTAGCGGCCATGACCACGCCCCCGGATGAAAGCGGCAGGGTTCATATTACGCTCGAAGTGGCCGAAGAATCGATACGAAAGCCGCTCGTCAAGGCGGACGAGTCCACGCAGTATGACGTGCTGTCTGCCTTCCATAAAAGCATTCGAGGTTCCAGTGATGCGGCCTTGTTCTGGTTCCTGTATGCGGTCGAAAAGCTAGGGATGGACCCGATGGTGTTCATCCGCCGCTTGATTGCTGCCAGCAGCGAGGATATCGGGCTGGCTAATCCGCAAGCGATGGTGCAGGCGGTGAGCGCACTGGATGCCTACCGGAATAACGGCTGGCCGGAAGCCAAGTTGAACATTGCCCAGGCGATTCTGTTTGCGGTGGAGAGCCCCAAATCGGATGGCGTTGTGACCGCCATATCCCGGGCGATGTCCGCCATGGATGAAGTGAAATCGGCTGAGGTTCCGCTTCATCTCCGTGATGCGCATTACTCGGGGGCGGTGAAGCTGGGACATGTCGGCTACAAGTACCCGCACGATTATCCAGGCCATTACGTGAAGCAGGAATATCTGCCGAAGGAGCTCTCCCGCCGGGTGTTCTATCAGGCGACGGAGCAGGGGAATGAAGCCAAGATCGCACACAATCAGCGATTACGACGCGAAGAATAGGGTCTTACAGCACTAACAGGATCAATGGCCGCTAGTTTAGCTAAATGGAGGAAACGAATGATGAAAACAGGGAAACAACGTTTTGTCATCCTGCTGCTGTCCGCTGGTCTTATGCTGAGCGGCTGTTCGGGGAAAAACGCCCAGGAGCAGGTCGAAAGTGGACAGGCCGCGGAGGCAGTGCATGAGCACGGGCATCAGACGCAGCTGGCCAACGGGGATATTCAGGAGGCGACGGCTTCGATTGACGAGCTGCCTACCTTTTTGATGAGCCAGACCAGCGAGCTGCAAACGATCTATGCCTTGTCTGCGCAGGTGAGTGATGTCCTGAAATATATTCCTTGTTATTGCGGCTGTGGAGAGAGTGCCGGTCATGAGAGCAACCTGAACTGTTTTATTGATGAGATTCAGGAGGACGGCACCGTGGTGTGGGACGATCATGGCACCCGCTGCGGGGTGTGTTTGGACATTGCCGTGGAATCTGCCAAAATGAGCAGCGAGGGCAAGAGCCTGACGGATATTCGGACCGCAATCGACGAGAAATACAGCACAGGTTATGCGAAGCCGACACCAACTCCAATGCCGCCCGCCGAAAGTTAATTCTACTGTAGATAAGCAAGAAGGTACCCGATGTGATCGATGGATCACTCGAGTGCCTTTTTTTTGTTGGGTTTAAGGCCTCCAAGGCTGTTTTCAGGAATCGCCTGATCCGTTTCTCAGACTGACCGCCGTGATCTATCTCACAGCATCAAACTATATATGGATGTAAATTTATAAAACGAGACTATATATAGTGTGTTGATGATCTAAGGAGAAGGAGTTGATCGATTTCATGAAAGTCATGAAGAGAGACGGGTGCCTGGTGAATTTTGAGATAAACCGGATTGTGAATGCAGTGGATAAAGCGTTTATAGCCGTTGAGGGTGTGTCCCGCATGGAGGCTTCCCTGCAGATTGGCGATGCGGTTGTTCGTGCCACCGCGGAGATGGAGCAGGTGAGTGTGGAGGAAATTCAGGATATTGTTGTCGAGCATTTGCAAAATACAGGTTATGCAGAGGCAGCGGCAGCTTATCAACATTACAGGGAAACCCGTGACCTGGAGCGGATGCGGCGGGGAGAGCTTTACAAGATCAGCACGGATGTTATTGGGGTAACGAATCTGGATCTGCTGCGGGAGAATGCGAATCTGAACGGGGAATCCTTCAGTGGAAAAATGAGTCGGATCGGCTCCGAGTACGCCAAATGGATGGCAAGCAAATTCATCCTCCCAGGAGATCTCATGAGAGCGGTGAGGGATGGTTATGTGTATGTGCACGACCTGGACCAGTATGCACTCGGAACAACGAACTGCATTTTCATTCCGTTTGACCGACTATTGGCCAAGGGATTCAATACCGGTAACGGATCGGTTAGGCCGCCGCAGAGCATCATGACCGCGATGGCGCTGGTGGCCATCATCTTTCAATCCCAGCAGAACAGTCAATTCGGCGGCGTGTCCGGAAATAAAATCGATTGGGATCTGGCCCCGTATGTCGGTAAATCGTTTCGTCGGCATTTTCGCAAAGGGCTGGCCTACTTCGGAGAGGTGGAGGACAATAGACGAGGTGCACGAGTTCTTCCGGATAACGAATTATACATAGACAATGAGCAGTTGAAAGAAATTTATCCACGAATATATCACTATGCATATAACGAAACGGTGAATGAAGTAAAGCAGGCCGCGGAATCCCTGATTCACAATCTGAACACGATGAGCAGCCGGGCAGGCGGACAGATCCCTTTTACATCGCTGAACTATGGCATGTGCACGTCAACCGAAGGAAGGCTGGTGTCCCACGCTCTACTGGATGCCACGATGAGAGGGCTCGGCGGGGGAGAGACGCCGATATTTCCTCAGCATATTTTCCAGTGCAAGCAGGGCATTAATCAGGCGGAAGGGGAGCCCAACTACGATCTGTTCCTGAAAGCTGTTGAGTGCTCCAGCCGCAGGCTCTACCCGAATTTTGTCAACGTGGATGCATCGTTTAATCTGGTCTACTATAACCCGGACGAGCCAGACACGATTATTGCCACCATGGGCTGCAGGACCCGGACGATTTCAGACCGGTTCGGGCGAAACCGTCTAAGCGGCAAAGGCAATTTATCTTTTAATACGATCAATCTGGTTCGTCTCGGCATTGAGCATGGCATTATCGAAGGCAAACGGGATATGCCCGATCTGAACCTCTTCTACGAGCAGTTGGATCAGTATTTGACGATTGCGGTAGAGGGTTTGATTCATCGTTACGAGCTGCAGGCCGACCAACCGGCCAAAGCGTCTGATTTTATGATGCGGGAAGGCGTGTGGGAAGGCGGCGAGGCACTGGCACCGGAGGATAAGGTTCGCGAGCTCATCAAGCACGGAACCCTTGCGCTTGGATTTATCGGGCTGGCTGAATGCCTGAAGGCGTTAACCGGGCTGCACCACGGAGAAGATGAGACCAGCCGCAGTCTGGGAATCGAGATCATCCGGCATATGCGTCAGTTTTGCGATGCAGCCAGTGAAAGATATAACCTGAACATTACGTTGTTTGCCACGCCGGCAGAAGGGTTATCGGGGAAATTCACGAAGCTGGACCGGCAAACCTTTGGTGTGATCGAAGGTGTCACAGATCGCGAGTATTATACGAATTCGTTTCATATTCCGGTGTATTATCCGATGGCCGCGTACCGCAAAATCCGTTCCGAGGCTCCTTTCCATGAGCTGTGTAATGCAGGAGCGATTTCGTATGTGGAGCTGGACGGCAACGCCCGGCAGAATACGGCTGCTTTTCGGGACATCGTACAGTTTGCCCTGCAGCAGAATATTGGATATTTCTCCGTAAACCATCCCGTCGATCGTTGCCCGGCATGCAATTACGAAGGGATCATCGGAAGCTCTTGCCCTGGATGCGGAGCCTCGGAGGCGGATGGAAACTTCCAGCGGCTGCGGAGGGTGACGGGATACCTAACGGGCAATTATACGGAGCGCTTCAATTCGGCCAAGCAGGCTGAGGTCAGGGATCGGGTGAAACATCTGTGAATGTGTGCGGGTATATCCCCGAGAGCATTAATGAAGGCCCAGGAGTTCGGGCAGTTCTATTCGTGAGCGGCTGCCGTCATGCTTGCGCCGGATGTTTTAATACGGATTCCTGGGACTTTGAAGCGGGGGAGCCGTTTACAGAAGAATTGTCTGCGTCCATACTGCAGGATATTATCGACAACCCTTTGCTGGATGGCGTGACCTTATGCGGTGGGGATCCGTTCTTCTCGCCGGAGGAGTCCGCGGCGTTTGTACGCAAGCTCAGGACCCTCTGTCCTGGGAAAAGTGTATGGGCCTACACGGGCTTCACCTTTGAAGCGCTGATGAGGCAGCCAAAGCTGCGCGAATTGGCGAAACAGTGTGATGTTATCGTGGATGGCAAATTTCAGTTGGAGCTAAGGGATGTCTCGCTTCCCTTTCGAGGCAGCTCGAATCAGCGCTTAGTTGACGTAGCCGCCAGCCTAGAACGGGGAGTAACGGTAGAATATGTTCTTCGCTAGCACGTAAAAAAAGAGCACACACTTTACGGAAACTTCCGTGTTCAGTGTGTGCTCTTCGCATTACGGCAGCGGATTAATATGGAACTTTATCCGCTGTTTCGATTGTTCCGCCGCCAAGGCATTCGTCCCCTTGGTAGAAGACAACGGCTTGGCCCGGCGTGATTGCTTTTTGCGGCTTGGCAAAAGCGACATGAACGGTTCCGTCTTCGCGCGGAGTTATCGTTACTTCCTGGTCCGGCTGACGGTAGCGGAATTTCGCGGTGCAGGTAAAGGCGTCTTTGGGCATAGCGTCTTGTCCTGCAATCCAATTGATTCCGGAGGCAACGAGTCCAGTTGAATACAAACTCGGATGATCGCCTTGGACAACGTACAGAATATTGTTAGTTAAATCCTTGTCGGCAACAAACCAAGGCTCTCCGGAGCCTGAGCCGCCAATGCCGAGACCTTGGCGTTGTCCCAGCGTGTAGTACATCAAGCCATCATGGCGGCCTTTCACTTCACCCGTGACAATGTCCACCATATCACCGGATTGGGCGGGGAGGTACTGTCCAAGAAATTCTTTGAAATTCCGTTCGCCGATGAAGCAAACGCCGGTGCTGTCTTTTTTCTTGGCGGTATACAGTCCGGCTTCCTCAGCGAGTCGGCGAACTTCCGGTTTCGGCAGATGCCCGATCGGGAACATTGCTTTGGAGAGCTGTTCTTGGCTCAGCGCATTAAGGAAGTAGGTTTGATCCTTATTGCTGTCGACGCCGCGCAGCAGCCGGTACTGTCCGTCCTCCTCGATGACGCGGGCGTAATGGCCGGTAGCCACATAGTCGGCTCCCAGATCCATGGCCTTATTCAGAAATTCACCGAATTTGATTTCACGGTTGCACATGACATCGGGGTTCGGCGTTCTCCCAGCTTTATATTCATCGAGGAAATAGGAAAATACTTTATCAAAGTACTCCTTCTCGAAATTGACGGTATAGTAGGGAATGTCGAGCTGCTCGCACACGCGGCGCACGTCTTCAGCGTCCGCTTCAGCTGTGCAGTAGCCAAGCTCATCGGTGTCATCCCAGTTTTTCATAAAGATGCCGATCACTTCATAACCCTGCTGCTTGAGCAGGAGTGCTGTTACGGAGGAGTCGACTCCTCCCGACATGCCGACAACGATACGAGTGTTATGTTTTTCTTTTGACATCGTTATCACCATTTTCATATTGAATTGTGCCCATGGAGGTATTTTAACATATTGGGACAAGGTTCACACGTTTCATTTTGTCCACTCAGCGTGAACATTTTTCGGGTTTCCGGCTGGAATATTACCCATTGAGGTCCAGGATATGTTACCATAAGCTGAGGGTAATGATCGGAATACGGAGAAAAATACAGGATAAGCTGCTTCACGCTTAGATTACGTCGTATTTGTCGCTAAACCCGCCACCTACAATTCATGTACAGGATGGACATAATATACAAATTACCGAAAGAGGTGTCACCCTTGAAGATATCAACAAAAGGAAGATACGGATTAACAATTATGATGGAGCTGGCCGCCAGGTTTGGTGAAGGACCAACTTCGCTGAAGAGCATTGCCGAGAAGAACCAGCTGTCGGAACATTATCTTGAGCAGCTGATTGCACCGCTGCGAAATGCTGGACTGGTCAAAAGCATCCGTGGCGCATACGGAGGATATATCCTTTCCCGTGATCCGGCATCCATAACGGCAGGAGATGTAATCCGCGTGCTTGAAGGACCGATATCCCCTGTGGACTTCACGGAAGAGGACGATCCGGCGAAGCGGGATCTATGGCTTCGTATCCGCGACAGCATTGCTGAAGTGCTCGATTCCACGACGCTGGACTATCTGATCAACTATCATGAACAGTCTGCTGCAGACAACTATATGTTTTATATATAAGGGTGAGACGGATATGAGATCAGTATATTTGGATCATGCCGCATCAACCCCGGTTCATCCGGAGGTTGCTGAGCGGATGATGAATGTGATGACAAGCCAATACGGCAATGCTTCAAGCGTTCATGCTTTTGGACGGGAAGTGAAGAAGATCGTCAACGGGGCGCGTGATCGAATTGCGTCCCTTTTGGGATGCCAATCGGACGAGCTGGTGTTCACCGGAGGGGGCACCGAAAGCGATAATTTGGCTATACTGGGATTGCTGGAGTCGCTTGGCGTGAATGGCAAGCATGTGATTACGTCAGCAGTTGAACACCATGCGGTGCTTCATACATGCCATGAGCTGGAACGGCGGGGCTGTGAGGTTACCTATGTCCCCGTCGATTCTACTGGGCGTGTCTCTGTGGAGGACATTGAGGGTGCGATTCAGGACAACACGGTGCTGGTCACCATCATGTATGGCAATAATGAAGTAGGCACCGTTCAGCCGATCAGCGAAATCGGCGAGCTCTGCCGCAGCCGGGGCATCGTGTTTCATACCGATGCTGTTCAGGCATTGGGAGCGGAGGCGATCAACTGCCGCGAGCTGCCGGTGGACATGTGGAGTTTTTCCGCCCACAAAATCAACGGACCCCAAGGCGTCGGAGCATTGGTTGTCCGCAGAGGACTCAGCGTATCTCCACGTCTGTTCGGAGGGCTGCAGGAGAAGAAACGCCGTGCCGGAACAGAAAATATGGCCGGCATCGCCGGTTTTGCGGCAGCAGTGGAATGGAACGTTAAGAATATGGAGACGCGTATCCAGCATTATCGCGAGCTGAGATCGACGCTGCTTGAAGGGCTTCGTCAGGAGATTGGCCAGGATGCTTTTGTAATCAACGGAAATTCGGAACATTACCTACCTCACATCCTAAATATCAGCTTTCCCGGTGCCAATACGGAGACGATGCTGATGAACCTCGATATGGAAGGAATTGCGGCGGCAAGCGGCTCGGCTTGTACGTCGGGATCTCTGGAAATATCCCATGTACTCCAAGCAATGAAACTTTCTGATCCTGTTTTGCGCTCCGCGATTCGTTTTAGTTTCGGTTTGGGTAATACTACTCAAGAAATGGAGCACACTGCCCAAAAAATTGGAACCATCCTTAATCGGTTACGTAAATAGATGTTAAGGGATTTCTCCTTCTAGAGAATAGGGGGTATGCGTTCGTCCATTTCATCCTTGGAAATTACCCGTTCTGGCTCACGAAATGTTGACCGGCGGCTGATTTCAAACCATGAAGGATGAGGAGGTGTCCACTGCAGTATGAAACTTCAAGAAATGATTGGACTGGCTGTATTCGACGTGGAGAACGGTAAGGAAATCGGCAAAATCCACGATTTTATACTAGATGAGAACTGGTTGATTACCGGGTTGGAGCTGGAAGGCAAGGCTTTATTTTCCTCGCATGTGAAAAGCGTCTCATGGGAAGATATCGTAGCATATGGGGAAGATGCCGTCATGATCCGGAGCCAAGAGGCTGTCCGCAAGGTGGGCGCCAATGATATACCGCTTACGTTCCTTTTGGGCAAGCGCAAACTGAAAGAGATGCAGGTCTTGACAGAGGATGGTATCCTGCTCGGACGTATATCGGATGTTTATTTTGAGCAGGAACAGGGCAATACAATACTAGGGTTGGAAATATCCGATGGATTTGTCTCGGATTTGATCGAAGGTCGCAAATGGCTGCCTTGCACAGCGGAAATGGCTATCGGCGAAAGTGCCGTTATGGTACCCCCGATGAGCGAACAGCGTCTGGAAAAAGCCATTAATTCTGTGAACGGATAGGGTGAGGTAGGATGAAATGTCCAAACTGTAGTTCCAAAGATATCGGGAAAATCGGCTCCCACCAGTTTTATTGCTGGGGTTGCTTTATCGAATTGACAGTCAACGGAGAGAAAATGTCCGTATACCAGGTAGAAGAGGATGGTACGCTCAGCTCTCTGGATGATTTGTTCTTCGGTGATGAAATGCAGCCGGATTTCCCTCCTATGCACGCGTCTTCCTAAGAACGCGTACATATAGTTAGATAACGACTCCTTGCTGAAGGTCTATATGGCTGAGCAGCAGGGAGTCTTTTTCGTGTTGGCCTGCGGAAATGTTAGTTTATTTCTGGAAGCTTGTACATATACTACAGGGTAGCTTTCGAAAAAGGAGGGTGCCTGTGTGGAACAGCTGACCGAGAACAAATGGTTTCGATTGTTGGTATGGTTAATGCTTGGACTCATCTCTCTTTACTTTGTCTGGCTGCTGCGTCCGCTGTTTCTGGATGTCTATCGATTTCTCAAGGCTGTCCTGGCGCCATTTCTGGTTGCCATGATCATATCTTATGTGCTCAATCCGATAGTATGCATGCTCTCCGACCGTAAAGTTCCGCGTAGCATGGCGGTGCTGCTCATCTACGCTGTCTTTCTGACGTCACTTACCGTCATTCTGATCAATATGATTCCGATGCTGATCCGGCAGCTGGAGGAGCTCAACGAGCATTTGCCTGAATTATCGATGAACGCCCAGAGCCTGATGACCAATCTGGACAGCAGGCTGCTGCCCCCGGGAGTAAGGACAGGCGTCAACAGCTGGTTCTTGCAGATGGAATCAAGGCTGGCCGGGGGAATTTCGGATTTCATGGACAATATCGGCAACACCATCAACATCCTGTTTAATGTGTTAATTGTTCCGTTCCTGATCTTCTACATATTAAAAGATTTTGAGGTGTTCCAGCGAACCGCCGTATCCTATCTGCCGCGGAGCCGCCGCAAGTCGATTGTCACGCTGCTGAAAGAGATCGACACGGCCCTCGGGAATTACGTCCGCGGACAGTTCCTGGTATGCTTAATTATCGGCGTACTAGCCTATGTAGGGTACATGATCGTGGGTATGCCCTACGCGCTGCTATTGGCAAGCATCGTGGCGGTGTTTAACATCATTCCCTATTTGGGCCCCTTCCTCGGCGCGGCTCCAGCGCTTGTGATGGCATCTACGATTTCCTGGAAGATGGTGCTGCTGGTGGCGGTGGTTAATATGGTCTGTCAAACGCTGGAGAGCAATGTCATCTCGCCGCAAGTGGTAGGCAAAAAGCTGCATATGCATCCGCTCCTGATCATATTTGCACTACTTGTCGGTGGACAGGTGGCAGGAACCGTAGGCTTAATTTTGGCTGTTCCTGTCTTTGCCGTCATCAAAGTGCTGCTGCAGCATTTTTTCGCCTATTATGTCAGAAGGAAATCTGGCTGAAGGCTCCAGTCTCAGCTGCAATGCTCATGCATTGACAGATAGTTTCACCCTATATATACTTGAAATGGTAAACCTATAACCGTACAAATCGATGAGAAAATCCAGTAGGCTTTGTGTACCTTGCCCAGAGAACAGGTTCCTGCCCGGACAAATTCCGGCTGGCTGCGAGAACCTGGAAGCGAACCTATGCCGAATGCTAATTTTTGAGTGTGATTCAAATTCACCGGGTAGCTCCCGTTATCCAGCTGTTACGAGGCGATCGTTACATATGTTGTTCCAGGAAATTTCTGCTGGAGGACGAATGGACGATAACCAGGGTGGTACCGCGAGAACATCGTCCCTGAATTCAATTCAGGGGCGTTTTTTGTGTTCGAATACAAGTGATTCGGACCTATATTACGACTGGAGGAAGTGTAGAGATGAAAGCTAGTGAAATCCGTTCCAAATGGCTAGAGTTTTTTGCAGAGAAAGGCCACAATATTGAGCCAAGTGCATCGCTTGTTCCACACAATGACCCGTCCCTGCTTTGGATTAATGCAGGCATGGCTCCGCTCAAGCCTTATTTTGACGGGCGTGTGAAGCCGGAAAATCCGAGAATTGCGAACTCGCAGAAATGTATTCGGACCAATGATATTGAGAATGTCGGCAAAACCCGTCGTCACCATACGTTCTTCGAAATGTTGGGCAACTTCTCCATCGGGGACTACTTTAAAGAAGAAGTTATTACCTGGGCCTGGGAGTTCCTGACGGATAAGAAATGGATCGGCTTCGATCCGGAGAAGCTGTCTGTTACCGTGTATCCGGAAGACGAGGAAGCCTTCAAGCTGTGGAACGAAAAAATCGGTCTCCCGAAGGAGCGCATTATTAAGCTGCAGGAAAACTTTTGGGATATCGGCGAAGGACCTTGCGGACCTTGTACCGAGATTTTCTATGATCGCGGTGAAGGATACGATACGGATGCTCCGGAATCCGAAATGTTCCCAGGTGGTGAGAATGAACGCTGGCTCGAGGTATGGAACCTCGTATTCTCCCAGTTTAACCACAACAAGGACGGCAGCTATACACCGCTTCCGAACAAGAACATTGATACGGGTGCGGGACTCGAGCGCTTTGCTTCCATTCTGCAAAATGTGGCGTCCAATTTCGATACCGACCTGTTCCAACCAATCATCCAGAAGA
The DNA here is from genome assembly GCF_049316025.1 of Paenibacillus sp. NPDC058898. NCBI lineage: Bacteria > Bacillati > Bacillota > Bacilli > Caryophanales > Paenibacillaceae > Paenibacillus > Paenibacillus sp. NPDC058898. The sequence continues at coordinate 44,413 of NZ_JBMOSM010000004.1, forward strand.
CGGCAGAGCTTGCCGGCGTTAAATACAATGAGAAGACGGAATACGATATCGCGCTGAAAGTCATTGCCGATCATATCCGGACAGTTGCTTTCGCAGTAGGCGATGGCGTGCTGCCGTCCAACGAAGGCCGCGGTTATGTCATCCGTCGATTGCTCCGCCGTGCGGTTCGTTATGGAAAGGTGCTCGGGCTGGACAAACCATTCATGTATACTTTGACCGGAACCGTAGGCGATATTATGGGAGTATACTACCCAGAGGTCGTTGAGAAGCGCGCCTTTATTGAGAAGGTCATTGCAACGGAAGAAGAACAGTTCCACAAAACGCTCTCTGACGGCTTGAACATTTTGGCAGACGTGAGCGCAGAAGCGAAGAAGCAGGGCAAATCGGTAATCAGCGGCAGCGACGCGTTCAAATTGTACGATACGTATGGCTTCCCGTTTGATTTAACGGAGGATTATGCGTCCGAGCACGGATTGACCGTGGACCGTGAAGGCTTTGATGCCGCGATGAAGGAACAGCGTGACCGTGCTCGTGCGGCCCGTCATGAAACGGAAAGCATGAAGGTCCAAGGCGGCGTTCTTTCCGATTATACGGTTAAAAGTGAATTTGTTGGATATAATGACACCGTCAGCGAGGCTAAAGTGCTCGCCATTGTTTCCGGTGACAGCTTTGCAGACAGCGTCAGTGAAGGCGAGACCTGTCAGGTCATTCTGGACGTTACCCCGTTCTATGCCGAAAGCGGCGGCCAGGTCAGCGATCAGGGCATTTTGGAAGGCGGATCTGTACGTGCCCGAGTGGAAGGTCTCTTCAAGGCTCCGCATGGACAGCACGTGCATTTCGTAACCGTGGAGCTCGGCGAGCTTAAGGTGGGCGATACGGTCAAGGCGCAGGTGGATTCCGCTATGCGCAATGATATCGTTAAGAACCATACAGCCACACACCTTTTGCATAAAGCATTGAAGGAAGTTCTGGGCGATCATGTCAATCAGGCAGGTTCGCTTGTTGAACCGCAGCGTCTGCGCTTCGACTTCTCCCATTTCGGCAGCATTACGCAGGTGGAGCTGGCCGATATTGAGCGCCGCGTGAATGAACAGGTGTGGAAGAGCATTCCGGTCGTTATCGAGCGCAAGGCCATTGATGAAGCGAAGGCGATGGGTGCCATGGCATTGTTCGGAGAGAAATATGGAGATATCGTCCGTGTCGTCCAGGTCGGAGATTACAGCATCGAGCTGTGCGGCGGATGCCATGTAGGCAACACATCCCAGATCGGAATCTTCAAGCTGCTTGGCGAGAGCGGCATCGGCTCCGGCGTTCGCCGCATTGAAGCCGTAACGGGCCGCTACGCTTATGTGCATCTGGAGGGGCAAATGGACCTGCTCAAGCAAGCCGCCGGCTTGTTGAAGAGCAATCTTGCGGACGTGCCGAAGCGGATCGAGGGCCTGAACCAACAGGTGAAGGATCTTGCCCGGGAGAACGAGTCCCTGCAAGGCAAGCTTGGAGCCATTGAAGCCAGCCATTTGACCGATAAAGTGAAGCAGGTAGGGAACACGTCGCTGCTTGCAGCTGAAGTGCAGGCTGGCAGTATGGATGGACTCCGTGGCATTGCAGACGAATTGAAGGGCAAACTTCCGGAGACGATCCTCGTGCTCGGCTCCAAAGCGGGCGACAAGGTGAATTTCGTCGTAGCCGTTCCGCAGGACCTGGTGAAGCAAGGCTACCATGCTGGCAAGCTCGTTAAAGAAGTGGCTTCGATCTGTGGCGGAGGCGGCGGGGGCCGTCCGGATATGGCACAAGCGGGGGGCAAGGATGCTTCCAAACTCGCCCAGGCGCTGCAGCATGCTGAGGATCTCATAGCCCGGGGCGTGTAACAGATTTGTCCAGATTGTGTACAGCAAGCAATAGTAAGCAGGATCCAACATTTTGCTGTACACAATCCCGAATTTTTTGGAACACTTTCTAAATATTTCGCTTTCGATTTCCGTAGAGACTTAGGATTATGTTATGATATAACTAGATCAAGCTGGTAAATATTTATTCGACGAAGCATGGTAAACATGTTCTTTGAAGAAGCGAGGTGTGTCACACATGGACTCCATGGATAAGACAGTCAAGTTCAATGTAAAAGGTGATGAAAAGGAGGCTTCCGCCCAGGACATTCTACTTTCGGTATACGATTCGCTGGTAGAGAAGGAGTACAATCCGATTAACCAAATCGTAGGGTATCTTTTGTCCGGGGATCCAGCTTATATACCTCGGCACAATAATGCCAGAAGTTTGATCCGGAAAAAAGAGCGAGATGAATTGATTGAAGAACTGGTCCGGTTCTATTTAGCCAGTCACCGTTAGGAGCACACAGGGATGAAGAAGATCATGGGATTAGATTACGGGGACCGCAGAATCGGTGTTGCCATAAGCGACGTGTTCGGATGGACGGCCCAAGGGGTTGAAGTTATCGAGCGCCGCCGTGATGAAGGCGAACTGGACAGAATTGCCGCACTCGTCAAAGACAACGAGGTCGGTGAGATTGTGGTCGGCTTGCCTAAAAATATGAACGGCACGATTGGTCCGCGGGGCGAAATCTGCATGGAATTCGCAAGTACATTGCGAGAGTCCCTATCCTTACCCGTTCACCTTTGGGATGAACGGCTATCAACAGTATCCGCTGAAAGGACATTGCTTGAAGCCGATGTCAGCCGAAAGAAGCGAAAACAGGTTGTAGATAAAATGGCGGCAAGCTTGATTTTGCAAAACTACTTGGATTCTAAAAGGTAAAGGTGAGGGTGATTACAATGGCTAATGAGCATATTGGTATGGAAGAAGAACCGGAAATTATTTATATTCCCGACGATGAAGGCAACGAGGAAGAATTCGAAGTCATCATGAAATTCGAAGTGGATGGCTCGGATGCTAAATATATGATGGTCGTACCAAGGGAGTCTGCCGACGAAGAGACAGACGAGGTCTACGCCTTCCGTTATGAGGAAGACGGAGAAGACTTGAAATTGTTTATGATTGAAGATGACGAAGAATGGGCCATTGTTGAAGAAACCTTCAATACGCTCGTGGAAGAGCTGGACGGGAGAGACGAATGATGTCTGATTTTTCGGTTGAGAATATCGTATGGACCCAAGTACTTAAGGAAGCATTCGGTGAGAGTGTAGAGCTTGAGGACGAAAAAGGCCATATCGAGGTTTATGATATTGCCGCCGAATTTGAAGTGGATGGTCAAGGGTATGCCATTCTGGTTCAGCCGGATCGAACCGATGAGGAGTACGAGGTGCTTCGTATCGTCAAGGGTGAGGACGGCGGATTGCAGCTGGCAACAATTGATGACGACGAGGAATGGGAGAATGTGTCGGAGCTCTATGATGAGCTGACGTTTCCCGAAGGTGACGAGGATTAAGTTCTCTCCTACAGGAGCACATGCTTAATTTTCAAATGAAAGTTCAGGAAGGGGCGGAGCTGTCCGCCCCTTTTGGTGTGAAGGGATGAGTAGATTGAAGAAACTGGCAATAGCAGTATTGGTCCTGATCCTAGTTGCGGGTGGGGCCGTATTCTACGTATGGAATGGTTTACAGCCCGTTCACAGCTCGGAAACTCCTGTCGAATTCACCGTGGAGTCCGGCATGAGCACGTCCTCTATCGCCGATCTGCTTGAGGAAAAGGGATTGATCAAGAATGCCCTTATACTTAAAGGTTATTTAAAGCTTAGCGGGGAAGGAAGCCGTCTGATGGCAGGAACCTATGAGGCAACCCCAGGCACTCCGTTCAAGGAACTATTATCGAAGATGAACAAAGGCGAAGTGAAGCCCGAGGAGATGGTTCGTTTCACGATCCCTGAGGGATATACGATCCTTCAGATGGCAGAGACGATCGCTCACGAGAGCGGAATCGATGAGCAGGAATTTCTGAAGGTTGTGGATCAGACTGCCTGGGATGTTCCGATTGCAGGAGAAATTCCCCAAGAAGCAGACCTCAGGCATCACCTCGAGGGATACTTGTTCCCTGCGACCTATGAGTTACCGAAAAAGGATATCACGGCAACAGGCATTGTAGAAACCATGCTGAAAGAAACGGAGAAACGTTTGGCTGAAATTCCGGGTTGGGAGAATCAGTTAAAGGCTCGCGGCGTGACATTCCATGAACTCATGACCATCGCTTCACTGGTTGAGCGGGAAGTGGTTGCAGATCAGGAGCGTGCCCTGGTGGCCGGCGTTATTTATAATCGATTGGAAGAGGATATGAGGCTGGAAATCGATGCAACCGTTCAATATCTGTTAGATAAACCGAAGGAACGACTGCTTTATGCCGATCTGGAGGTTGAGAGCCCGTATAACACTTATCGTCAAAAGGGTTTGCCGCCTGGGCCCATCTCAAGCCCGAGCCTGGAATCTATTCAGGCTGCCCTGAATCCGGAGAAATCCGAATATTTGTTCTATGTGACAAAGAAAGACGGTACACAAGAGCATTTGTTTGCCAAAACGTATAAAGAGCATTTGAAGAATATCGAGACCAGCAAGAAGATGGCACAACAATAATAATATTACGTGTTTAGCATTTCCCCTGATACGCTGCTGACAAGGAACAGATCCTAGCTTCGTACTCAGAAGAGTCTTGTTGAACACCCTCTATGTAGGGAGGAATTTTTAAATGAGTATCAAATCTGAATTATTGGCGGCAGCCGGGTCCGTGGCTGATGCCGCTGCTTATCTGGAAGCGGGAGCCGATGCACTGCTCGTCGGCGAAGATCGATTCGGCATGAGATTGCCCGGCAGTCTGACATTGGACGAAATAACTCAAGTCGTACAGCTTGCTCATGAGCGAGGAAGTAAAGTATACGTAAGCTTGAACAATTTGATGACGAATGATTTGCTGCCTGAGCTTCCAGTCTATGTTAAGGCACTCGGAGAGATCGGAGTAGACGCGGTGGAATTTAACGATCCATCGGTGCTCACTACCGTAAAAGAGTTGGCTCCACAGGTAAAACTTCATTGGAATGCAGAAATGACCGCCACCAACTACTCAACGGCCAATTATTGGGGAAGCAAAGGCGCATCCCGGGTTATTCTTGCGCGTGAATTAAATATGGATGAGGTAACCGACATGAAGCCTCAGCTTCAGCTGGAAGCACAGGTTCAGGTTCATGGCATGACAAACATCTATCATTCCAAGAGACGCCTGGTCAACAGCTATATGCAGCAGCAGGGCAGGCCCGTGAATGAGGGCAGCCTTGGCAAGGAGCGCGGTTTGTTTCTCATTGAAGCTGAGCGTCAAGAAGAGAAGTATCCGATCTATGAGGATATCAACGGAACCCATATTATGAGTTCGGAGGATATTTGCATTCTGGAGGATCTGCATCTCTTAATGGCAGCAGGCGTTGACAGCTTTAAGGTAGAGACGCTGCTGAAGCCGCGGCATTACAATGAGCTGGTCATTCGAACTTATCGTCAAGCAATTGATCTATATGCTGCAGATGCTTCAACTTATGCATTTCAGGAAGAGTGGATGGACGGAATCCGCGCTATTCAGGATCCGGAACGTGAATTGTCATTTGGATTTTTCTATAAGGAACAAGTTTATTAAGGAGTGGACAGCATGGAAGCAATGGCACAGCCAAAGTATAAGGGCAAACGCTATCGCCTGGATAAGCCGGAATTGCTCGCCCCGGCTGGTAATTTGGAAAAATTGAAATTTGCGGTGCATTATGGCGCCGATGCGGTATATATTGGGGGTCAGAAATACGGCCTTCGTTCCAATGCGGACAACTTCAGCTTTGAAGAAATGAAAGAGGGCGTGGAGTTCGCCAAGAAATACGGCGCTAAAGTATTTGTAGCAACCAACATATATGCGCATAATGAGGACATTGAGGGAATTGAATCCTACCTGCGAAGTTTGGAGGAAGCCGGCATTGCGGCAATCATCGCTGCAGATCCGGCTATAATTGAGGTGGCCAAACGTGCTGCACCCAAGCTCGAAGTTCATCTGAGCACACAGCAATCCACATTGAATTGGCAGGCCGTGAAGTTCTGGAAGGACGAAGGATTGCCGCGGGTTGTACTGGGACGCGAGGCGAGCCTGGAGGAGATCGCAGCGATTAAAGAACATGTCGACATCGAGATCGAGGCCTTTATCCATGGCGCGATGTGCTCCTCGTTCTCCGGTCGCTGCGTGTTATCCAATCATTTTACGGATCGTGATTCCAATCGGGGCGGATGCTGCCAATCCTGCCGTTGGAAATACGATTTGTTTGTGGATGGAAGAGAAGATCAAGGCCAGTGGGTATCGGAAGAGCAGCAGTTGATAGAACAGCCGGCCCCTGCTCCGTCCCCATTCAAACCGGGCGTTACGCAGATCCCGCTGTTCCAGCCGGAAGACAACCAGTTTACGATGGGGTCGAAGGATCTCTGTATGCTCGAGCATATTCCGGATCTGATTGAGGTGGGAATCGACAGCTTCAAGATTGAAGGACGGATGAAATCGATCCATTACGTAGCGACTGTGGTCAATGTTTATAGACAGGCGATTGATTCCTATATGGCTGACCCTGAGCATTATGTATTGAAGCCGGAATGGATCGAGGAAATTAATAAAGCGGCCAATCGACCGCTGAATACCGGATTTTTCTATGATACACCGGATCATGAGGATCATATCTATGAACCGGAAGAGAAGGCGGTTCCTTATGACTTCGCCGGCTTGGTGATGGAGTATGATGAGAAATCGGGAACGGCCGTCATTCAGCAGCGAAACCATTTTAGGCCTGGGGATGAAATCGAGTTTTTTGGACCGGAAGGAACCTTCTTTAAGCAGTCAGTTGGTCCTATTAGGGATGAGAATGGCAATGAACTTGATGCAGCTCGCCATCCTTTGCAGCTTATTCGCATGAAGGTGGACCAGCCGGTGCGTCATTTTGATATGATGAGAAAACGCAAAGGAAAATAAAAATATAGTCACTTAGAACTACACAATTGAGAATCCGGGTCTGTGGATGGACCTTGGATTCTTTTTATTTGTAAAAAAATTAGGGATTAAGAATTATTTTTTTGCGAAAACCCAAAGGAAAACACCTCCAATTGTCGAAATAAAGAGTAACGAATACGTTTCAAGGGATTGGACCGACGTATTAATAATATGATTGTGGTAGGTGAACAGCTAATGTCAGAAGTTGAGCAGCATGATAAGAAGCCGAAAAAGGACAAGAAGCCCGGAGGAATTAAAGAGAAAAAGGAAAAACCTTCGGCATCAACAGGGATACATACTGCCAAGTCGTTCTTTTCAAACGTGGGAACGGCTATAAGCCGGATGCCGATGAACCCGGCGAAATCCGTCGGAATCCGGTTGTTCCTGATCTTTTTGTCAGCTATTGTATTTTTTGTTATCGTCTTGGGGTATCTGTCGTACGATAAGGCGAAGAGCACGATTGAGAAGAATGCTGCGAACGGCAATCAGCAGACGATCATTCAAACCTCTGAGAAAATCGACATCATTCTGGAGAAGTATGAGAATGCCGGTAGATCAATCTTCTATGACATTGAATTGCAGAAGTTATTGTCTGAATACACGGATAAAAAGTTAAGCGATTACGATTCATTTACGGTGGAGCGCAGCATTCGCGATAAACTATCCAATCAGATTACATCGGATTCGTCGATCAGAGCCATTTATCTGATTCCTACCAAGGGAGAGAAGATCATATCGGCAGGTCAAACCTCAGAATCCTCCAAAACTGTCCTTGAGCAAAGCTGGTATGCCGAACTGAAGGAAGGCAACAAGAAGATAATGTGGCTGCCAACGATGCAGAACAGCGGAGCTCCATATTTCACGATTGCTCGTTCTTTGGGGTCTATGAATGATCTGAATTCAACGTATGTGGTTATGTTTGAACTCAATGCCTCGGTATTGGATACGCATCTGAAGGGGATCAACCTGGGCGAGAACGGCCAACTGCAATTGATCAGTCCGGAAGGCATCGTTGTCTCCTCCAGCGAGTCTTCCATTGTGGGTAACGAAACCGCCTGGACGTTTGCGAAGGAGTTTCCGGAGGACTCCAGAACGGATAATGTAAGAACCAAGGATGAGAACGGAAGACAGGTTCTGGCGGTGTACAATACGCTCAGCGCTAACGATTGGAAACTCGTAGGATCTGTCCAAACCAGCGAGCTCACGAAGGATGCCTCAAGCATCCTGGTCATCACGCTTATCGTGGCTGCCATCGACGTTATTTTTGCCATTCTGATCGGGATTTGGATGGTAAGAATGATTGCCCGTCCATTAGGCAAGCTTAACCTGTTGATGAAAGAAGGCGCCAAAGGCAATTTGAATGTTCGTACAGACCATAAGAGCCAAGACGAAATCGGTCAGCTCTCCGCAAGCTTTAACGATATGATGGAGCAGATCACCGGACTCGTTCAGCAAACGAGCAATACCGCTCAGGAAGTGCTTAGAACGGCTACCGAGTTAAGCGATGCCTCGAAGAAGACGGCTATTTCCGCCAAAGAAATTGCCGTAGCTACCGAGGAAATTGCCAACGGTGCCAGCAGTCTGGCGGTTGAAGCCGAACGCGGCAGCGATCTGACCAACAACATCTCGAAGCAGATGCAAATTGTCGTTTCCGCCAACGAAGAGATGGGCAAATCGGCCCGTCACGTGGAAAGCGCAAGTGAGCTTGGAACGAAGCATTTGAGCGACTTGCTGGATAAGACCCATCAAACCGAGGATATGACCCGCTCGATGATGCACAAGGTCGATGGCTTGAAGGAGACGACTTCATCCGTTGTCAAAGTGCTTGACGTCCTTCAGAACATTACGAAGCAAACGAACATCCTCTCATTGAATGCAACCATCGAAGCGGCCCGTGCCGGGGCGGCTGGTAAAGGCTTTATGGTCGTGGCCGATGAAATTCGCCAGTTGGCAGACCAATCCAGGCAGTCCATCGATATGGTCAGCCAGATTACAGATCGCATCATGACCGAGATGAATGAAACCGTGCAGGTATTGCTGGACGCGAACCCACTCTTCAAGGGTCAGATGGATGCTGTTAAGGAAACGAACGATATCTTCGTATCCGTTCAGCAGCAGATGGTCGACTTTATTGAGTCCTTGGATTCGGTAACGCATTCGATTGATGAACTGAATGAATCTCAGAATGTACTTTCGGAAGCGATGAGTAATGTGAGTGCGGTAGCCGAAGAATCCTCTGCAACTTCGGAAGAAGTGGCTTCTCTCTCCACAGAGCAGCAAAGCGTCAGCAGTCAGCTGGTAAATCTATCATCGCAGCTGGAGAATGTATCGAATGAGCTGAAAGAGACTTTGTCTCGTTTTAGACTGTAAGATTGAATATATAATTCAAAGGCTGTTCCATCAGTTTAAGCTGATGGGGCAGCCTTTTTTCAGAGGAGAGGGGATTATGGGGAAAATGGCAAGAGCAAGAGTATGGGACATGGATGCGTTACAAGGAAGACAGGGACCGTGGGCAAACTATATTTTCGCAAGTGCAAGATTCAAGTGCACGTTGACGTTAAGTGTCAACCTTTTAATCGTGGGTGTCTTTTCTGGAGAGCTCATTTTTGTAGAGAAGTGAACATGATTGAGTCTGGCTCCATATGGAAATAATGATGAGACATAGACCATATTGGAGGAGCAAGACATGAGGCTAATCCGAAATAAGCGAATTGCATACGGATGGCTGATACTGACGCTATTGATCGCCGTTTTGACGCTGCGTCTTGCATGGGTTCAGCTTGTGATGAAGCATCAACGGGTACCCGGCAGCCGACATACGATGGTAGAGGCATCGCTCATACAGAGGGAGCGAGGCATTGTGCTGGATTCCGGTCGCGGACATTTTACGGATCGGAACGGAAAACCGCTCACGGGCAAGCTCATCTGGGCAGCCGTGTTGTTTCCTGCAGGCGAGAAGGAACTGAAGAGCTCCCATAATCAGTTAGTGAAGCTGGCCCGTATACTGGGAACAAATAAGGATCATTTGATACAGACCTGGGGCAAGCTAAAGGAGCCTGAATTGTGGCATGGAGATAATTCGCTCATTCCTCGATCCTTAACCAAAGATCAGATTGTGCGGATTCAAGAGCTTGATCTTCCCAAACTTAAGGTTCTTCCTTATGAGCAGCGGTACGGCAATCGCCAATCGGGAATGCAGTGGCTTGGTTTTGTGTCAGGTCAGCGTAAGGAAAGCCTGTTCTTTGACGATGATCCGGAGGTTACCGGAACCAGTGGATTGGAGAAAACGATGGATTCGTTGATACGTGGGGAAGGGCCGACCATCGTCTATTTTCCGGTTAACAGCACCAATGAGGTTATTCAGGATATTAAGCCGATGGTGAAGGCGCCTGATAATCGGTACTATCCGTTAAGGGTATCCACCACGATTGATATTGATATTCAACAAGGGATTGAGGCCATAACGGAGAAAGCGGGCATGAAAGAAGGAGCGGTTGTTGTGCTGGACGCTCGAAACGCGGATATCGTGGCTATGGTCTCCAGGCCATTCTATAATCCGGAGCAGATTCACCCGAAGGATGGCCAGTGGGAGAATCGCGGATTGAAAGCAGCCACGCCAGGTTCCATCTTCAAGCTAGTCACGGCCGCGGCCATACTTGAGAATGGTTTAAGCTCTGAAAGCGAACATTTCCATTGTGATGGTGAATACGGTAAGTTCGGAATGTCCTGCTGGAAAAAGGGAGGGCATGGAACGATTGATCTTCGCGAAGGCTTCGCGGAGTCATGCAACGTCGTATTTGCTACTCTAGCGGAGAGACTGTCAGCTCAGCAAATGGCGGAGGCGGCCTCCGCGCTGGGCTTCGGGCAAACGGTAGGCTGGAAATCCCGGCAGTTTTTAGGGCTTCGTTCCTTTGCGCCATTGGATCATGAAGAGAAGGGCACGGTTTTTTCCAACTCTGTGGACACCTCTGATGCAGGTGTTAGGGTCCAGACAGGCATAGGCCAAAGGGACGCTGCCATATCCCCACTGCAAGCAGCCAATGCGATGGTCACGCTGCTTCATGGCGGGGTGAAGACCAAGCCCCGTATTTTACAGCAGATCCAGTATGCTAACGGCCAGCTGCTTCAGGATACGGATCCACTAAAGGAGAGGATAGCTGGAAGGGGTATTTCCCGGGAAACCTCTTCCATCCTGCTCGATTGGATGGAGGATGTCGTCGAAGAGGGAACAGGCAGCACATTAAAAAATCGCAAATGGACTCTTGCCGGTAAATCCGGAACGGCGCAGGTAACCATAAAAGGCCGTGCCCGAAACAACCAGTGGTTTGTCGGGTACGGCCCAGTGGAGAAGCCACGTTATGCCGTGGCTCTATTGGTTGAGAACCGGAGCCCGAACAGCAGCAATCAGGCAACGGACATATTCGGTCAGGTTTCCGATTTCTTGGCTTCAGTTGAATCGGTCTCCGGCTCTGCGTAAGAGCGGGACATGTCCCAAGGGGAAACCTCGAATTCTTCGCTTGGCAGCCGGATCCACTGCTTCAGATATCCCTGGGTAAGCAGTTCCTTGATGAGAATCAGAAGGATAGGAGCCAGAATCAAACCGGCAACTCCAAAAATGGACAGCGAGATCATCATAAAGGACAACATCAGAAATGCTGAGGATACGCCGATCGAGTTTCCTGTAATTTTTGGTTCAAGCAGCTGTCTGGAAATGACAACTACGGCAAGCAGTACGATCAAGCCAATGGCAAGCCCAGTGTTGCCGACGATGAACAAATAGGTAATCCACGGAATAAGAATAACGGGAACACCGAGCAGCGGCAGTACATCGAACACAGCGCAGATGAGCGCAACGGACAGGGAATTTCCCGTACCTAAGATCAGAAGTCCTATGTATACAATGACAAAGGTAATGCTGACCAGCTTCATCTGAGCTTTTAAATACGAGCCAATCGCCTTGAATACATTTTCTTTGAGGAAAAGAAAAGCCGTCTTGAGGGTCCTCGGCGTCTTGTCTTTGGCGATTCTCCGCCAGCTGCCGATCTCAATGCTCAGGAAGAAAGCAAGGATGATCGCAACCCCGAAATTCGCGATGAACGAGGAGAACGACCCCATAAACCCAATGACATAATGGAAGAACGATTCGGCAGCACCCTGGGCAAAAGTGGTGATGTCCTGGAAATAACCGTTCAGACGGTCTGTCAGATCGGGTGGCAGCGCGTCGAGCTTGGTTTGGAGGAAATTCAGGCTCTCTGAAAAATGTCTCTGGATCGTTTTGGTGTAACCTGGCAAATTATCCTGCAAGTTCATGAACTGCGATACGATTAGCGCTCCGGCTCCGAACAGGATGCCTAGGATGACCAGCAGGAAGAGCAGAACGGATATCGCGGCGGCAAATGGTTTTGGCAGCCCCCTGCGGTGCAAGAATTTGGAGAAAGGCTCGATAATCAGGAAAACGAGGAAAGATAAAAACACCGGAGCCGCAATTTGGTACAGCTTGCTGAATATGAACATGATCAGGTAAACCGTAAGCACGATTAAACCTATATCGAAGGCGGTTCTCCAATATTTTTTATACAAGGGAAGCATAGTGGGATATCGGCTCCTTTATACTATATTAATTGATATCATTGTACACGATTTATGAAAAAAAAAGCCTATTTCTTTAAGTGCTATGCTAAAATAATAATAGTGGGTTCTTTAGAAAAAGAAATAAAAAGCGGGGAGTTAGCATGCAAACATTACTGCTATGGTTGTTTTACCTTTCATCTTTTTATGCATTTATTCCCGGCATCTTGACCCGGATATTTGGATTCCGAGTATTTCGCAGGGGAACAGGCTCGAACGACTTCGCCTTAACCTTTGATGATGGTCCTGATCCCGTCTATACACCAAGACTGCTGGATCTCTTGAAGCAGCATAATATGAAGGCGACGTTTTTCCTGGTGGGTTCTCATGCCGAGAAGCATCCAGAAGTTGTAAGACGCATTCATAGTGAAGGTCATCTGATCGGGATTCATAACTATGTTCACAAGAGCAATTGGTTCATGCGGCCGGTCACCGTCCGTAATCAGGTCAAGCGCACGGATGATATTATTTATTCCATCACCGGTGAGCGCTCGAGTTATTACAGACCGCCGTGGGGAATCGTGAATTTATTCGATTTTGCCAAGAATACCGGCTGCCGCATTATCCTATGGTCGTCGATGTTTAATGATTGGCGGAGCAAGATTGGCGCTGACAAGCTGACTCAGCGAATGCTTGCCAAGCTTAACGGTGGCGAGGTTATGCTCCTTCATGACTGCGGCACGACTGTGGGGGCGAACCCCGATGCACCGGAGCAAATGCTGATCGCATTGGAACGTGTTCTGAAAGTCGCAGAGCAGAAGGGAATGAGCAGCGTCCGAATCGACGACATGATAGCGAAGGAAAGCAAAGTGAAAGCGAAGAAGCCGTCTCCTCTCAAGCGTATGATCGTCTCGTTGTGGCTTCTCTGGGAAAAAGGATTTCATGCGGTGTTTGCGCTCGAAACGGTTACTCCGGAGGATCCGATGCTGCATTTCCGGAAGCGTGCTTTTACCGGTAAAACGGTCGTGATGGAAGATGGCAGCCGACTTGAAAAGGGAGACCAGATACTAGAACTTCATTTTGATAACAAAAAATTGTTTGAGATCGGCAGCCGCTCCCGTTCGGAAGTACAGCTCGCCATCAAAATGATTCGTGCCGTGCAAAAAGACCTGCCTTCTCTGGCTAATATGGTGCTGGAACGGCCTGAGTACAAGGATATCAAGGGTTTGTATGCTGTTACCATGATTTCACGGGGACCGGAGCAATTCGGATTTCATGTCATGGATTTACCGCGGGGACTGTTTGCAAGTTCGTCCAGACTGTATCTGAAACTGCTGCTTAGCGTCATTCATCCGAAAGGGCAGGCCCGTCTTAAAGAGGGCAGTCAGATCATGGAGCCAAGAATGCTCATGATGCCGGTGGATGTACTGATTGGCCGTTATGCTGAGAAGAAGAATCAGGCCCAGCCTCCATCCGAGGAGCAGCAGGAAATACAACAAGAACATGTGGGTGACATGGCCGTTGCCAGTGCATCGCAGGGTATGTAATTCATCGAACCGATTGTTTACTGTCATTATGTATGGATCATCTCTCAGATGGAATTTGGATATAAAAAAGGGGTTATCCCTGCAGGCTTACCAATGCCTGCGAGGGATAACCCCTTTGCTTTGTTTGAATTAGATTTTCAATACGCCGCCTGAGCTGGCGTTCGTAACAAGCTTCGAGTAACGAGCGAGATAACCAGTCTTCACTTTCGGTTCGAAGTCAACCCATTTGCTGCGGCGTACAGCCATTTCCTCATCGGAAACGCCCAGCAATTGAATCGTCCGGTTATTCAGGTCAAGCTCGATGATATCTCCGTCTTCAACGAAAGCGATAGGTCCGCCTTCTGCCGCTTCCGGCGAGATATGTCCGATACTGATACCGCGGGATGCGCCGGAGAAGCGTCCGTCTGTGATCAGACCGACTTTGGCCCCAAGCCCCATACCTGCGATCTGTGAAGTCGGTGCCAGCATTTCTGGCATACCAGGTCCGCCCTTCGGCCCTTCATAACGAATGACAACCACATGGCCTTCTTTAACCTTGCCGTTGGCGATGCCGCTAAGCGCTTCATCTTGCGAGTTAAAGCAGATGGCAGGTCCTTTATGGTATCCTCCAACCGATGGATCAACGGCACCGACTTTGATGATCGAACCTTCAGGAGCCAGATTACCATACAGTACGGCGAGACCACCGCGCTCGGAATATGGGGAATCGATCGGATGGATAACGTTCTGATCCTGAATTTCGCAGCCCTCTACGTTCTCGGCTAGCGTCTTGCCTGTTACGGTGATGCGATCCCCGTGCAATGCGCCAGGCTTCTTAAGAAGCTCGTGCAGAACCGCGCTTACGCCGCCTGCCAAATGCACATCCTCGATAAAGTAATCCGAAGCTGGAGCCAGCTTGGAGATGTGAGGAACGCGGTCAGCAACTTCGTTGATTCGCTCCAGCGGGTAATCGAGACCGGCTTCTTGAGCGAGAGCCAATGTATGAAGCACCGTGTTGGTGGAGCCGCCCATGGCCATATCGAGCGCAAACGCGTTGTCGATGGCTTCTACGGTTACGATATCACGCGGCTTGAGGTCCATTTTTACGAGCTCCATCAATTGTTTGGCTGATTGTTTAACGAATTCTTTACGCTCTTCGGCAATGGCAAGAATGGTGCCGTTGCCCGGCAGAGCCAGACCCAGCGCTTCGGCGAGACAGTTCATGGAATTGGCGGTGAACATGCCGGAACAGGATCCGCAGGTTGGACAACCGAATTGTTCCAATTCGAGGAGCTCATCATCATTGATTTTGCCAACCTGGTGAGCGCCGACGCCTTCAAATACGGAGGTCAGTGACAATTTACGGCCTTTGCTGTCCACGCCGGCTTTCATCGGTCCGCCGCTGACAAACACCGTTGGGATGTTGACGCGCAGGGCACCCATCAGCATGCCTGGCGTGATTTTGTCACAGTTCGGAATACATACCATACCATCGAACCAGTGAGCGGATACGACAGTTTCCAGGGAGTCGGCTATGATCTCGCGGCTTGGCAGCGAGTAGCGCATGCCGATATGTCCCATGGCAATTCCGTCATCCACGCCGATGGTGTTAAATTCGAACGGAACGCCGCCGGCTTCACGGATCGCTTCCTTCACGATTTTACCGAATTCCTGAAGATGCACATGACCCGGAACGATGTCGATGTAAGAGTTACATACGGCGATGAACGGTTTGCCGAAATCTTCTTCCTTAACGCCTGCTGCACGCAGAAGGCTGCGGTGCGGCGCGCGGTCGAAGCCTTTTTTGATCATGTCTGAACGCATTTTTTTGGTTGTCATGATGTCGATTTCCCCCCAGATCTATTATAAAATTGTTACGCTTTAGCGCGGTCTTCCGGCAAAGCAGCCGGGTACCTGTAAACAGCGAATAGGTTTTAAATGAGTCTATCACAAAAAGGTAGGTTTTTCTACATGATATTAATTAGGAAGCGATGGAAAGAGGCCTGTTGTGATGGCATGCAAAGAGCCTGTTCCCATAGGGGGGGCACAGGCTCCTATTTGAGTGATGGTACTATTTCTTGCCGCCTTTGCGGCCAATTTCCTGATAGAATTCACGATTATGATTCCGCGAGGTGGCTTCGCCGCCCTTTTGACCGATTTCCTGGTAAAACTCGCGGCTATGGTTCTTGGACGTCGCTTTGCCGCCTTTTTTGCCGATTTCCTGGTAGAATTCGCGGCTATGCTTTTTAGCGGTCGCTTCGCCGCCAAGACGTCCTGCTTCTTCGCGGGTCATCTTTCGATTGCTGCTTGTTGCCATCACAAATCACTCCTTTACCGTCGTATTTGCTATGCGTATATGTTACTTACCACGGCTCATTTGTCATGAATCAAAACATTCGACTAAAGATTGGAAAATTTCCGTTTCGGATCGATTTCTGAGTCCCAGCGTTAAATCCGTTTAAATCAGAGTTTATTTCATGGTTTAATAAGAGTATGATCAAGAATAGGATAGGGAGGTTTTTTACATTGCCGTTTGTTCAAGTGAAGGGACGAACCGTTCCCTGCAAAGGGATTTTGTTTGATAAAGACGGAACGCTGCTCCATTTCATGGCGCTATGGGGAGGGTGGACCGATTATGTGCTCAAGTTCATGGAGGAACGGCTGGAATTAATGGGAGCCGGCTTCACGCTGCCGAAAGAGCAGGTGCTGGGCACAAAGCATGATGCAAGCGGGCGCGTGTCGGGTTACGATCTTCAGGGTCCGCTCGCCATGGGCACCGTGGAGGAGACAAACGGGCTATTGGCTTGGCAGCTGTACGCTGCAGGAATGCCCTGGAACGAAGCGATTATGCAGGTCCATCAAATTACGAAAAACGCCATGTATGAAGTTCGTCAGCAGAAGCCGGCATTCCCGATGCCGGGGCTGGAGAATTTTCTGAAGAAGTGCAGCTTGGCTTCCGTGAAGATGGCCGTGGTTACTTCGGATGAAACCTCAAATGCCAAGGAACAGCTGGAGTGGATGGGGCTTCACTCTTCCTTTACGGCCATTTTGGGAAGAGATCAGGTTCGAAACGGCAAGCCGCACCCTGAAATGACGGAGACCGCATGCCGCCTGCTTGGGATTATGCCCGAGGAAGCGGTGGTGATCGGTGACAGCAATGCGGATATGCAAATGGCGAAGCAAGCAGGCGCCGCTCTGGCTGTGGGTTTATTGACAGATGAGGGGGAACCTGTACATCTGACAGATGCCGATGTTATCATATCCGATTATAATGAATTAGACGTGCACAGGTAGACGTGTTATTTTAAGGGCTGTACGGAGGTGTAAAAGAGTGGAGAACAGGGAAAAGATCGAGCAGTTGGCAACATGGATCGAAGCGAGCGACTACATTGTTTTTTTCGGGGGAGCCGGTACCTCCACGGAGAGCGGGATTCCTGACTTCCGTTCGGCAGCCGGACTATACCAGAGCGAGCACCAATCTCCGTATCCGCCGGAGGTCATGCTCAGCCACACTTTTTTTATGAAGCATCCGGAAGTGTTTTACGACTTTTACCGGAGCAAGATGCTTCACCCGCATGCGCAGCCGAACGGCTGTCACCGGCTATTGTCGAGACTGGAGCATGACGGTAAGCTGAAGGCGGTGGTCACGCAAAATATCGACGGTTTGCATCAGACCGCTGGATGTTCTGAGGTGTTGGAGCTTCATGGCTCTGTGCACCGCAATTATTGCATGGATTGCTCCCGGTTCTACAGCCTGCAGGATATTCTGGACATCAAGGAAATTGTCCCGCGCTGCAAGGATTGCGGAGGACTGGTGCGTCCGGATGTCGTGCTGTATGAAGAGGAATTGGACCAAAACATCATCATGCGCTCGATCCAGGAAATATCGACTGCGGATTTGTTGATTATAGGCGGGACTTCCCTGACAGTACATCCCGCTGCGAGTTTGATATCCTATTTTCATGGGAGCAAGGTGGCTTTGCTGAATGCAGACCCAACCCCTTATGATCACCGGGCAGGCCTCTTGATTGCGGATCGGATCGGTCAGGTCATGACGCAGGTGGATAAGCTGATCAGCACGTAAAGGCGACAGAGGCGGCGTGCTGCTGCACCTATAACTGTAATCGTTTTCTTGTCAAAGGACGACCAAACACGATAAGATGGAATTTAGCAATGGACCTATCACTTAGAGAGGCAGGGATTGTAAGTGACCTATGTGGCTAGCGAAGACCGCTATGAAGGAATGAAGTATAACCGCGTGGGGCGATCCGGATTGAAACTTCCGGCGATCTCCCTTGGATTATGGCATAATTTCGGTGGTGTCGACACGTATGAAAACGGGCGTAATATGATTACGCGCTCCTTCGATCTGGGCATAACCCACTTCGATCTGGCGAACAATTACGGACCGCCTGCAGGCTCTGCCGAAGAGACGTTCGGTAAAGTTCTCTCAAGAGATCTTAAGGCTTACCGTGATGAAATCGTCATTTCGTCCAAAGCGGGCTACTATATGTGGCCTGGACCTTATGGTGACTTTGGATCGCGTAAATATCTGGTAGCAAGTCTCGATCAGAGTTTGAAACGAATGGGTCTGGACTATGTCGATATTTTCTATCATCATCGGATGGATCCAAAAACGCCGCTTGAGGAAACCATGGTAGCGCTAGATCATCTTGTTCGTTCAGGCAAGGCGCTTTATGTTGGAGTCTCCAATTATTCGCCAGAGAAGACGCGGGAAGCGATATCGATTCTGAAAAGCCTGGGAACTCCGCTGCTCATCCATCAGCCAAGCTACTCCATGCTGGACCGTTGGGTGGAGAATGGACTGCTCGATGTCCTGGAAGAGAACGGGGTCGGAAGCATCGCCTTCACTCCGCTTGCTCAAGGACTATTGACCAACAAATATTTGAACGGCGTGCCTGGCGATTCACGCGCCGCAAGCGCATCCGTATTCTTGAACGAGAGCAATATCACGCCTGAAGCGCTGCGCAAGATCAGAGCTTTGAACCAAATCGCTCAAGCGCGGAACCAGAGTCTCGCCCAATTTGCTCTCGCCTGGGTCCTCCGCGGCGGCCGGGTGACATCTGCTCTGATCGGGGCAAGCAAGGTGAGCCAGATCGAAGACAATGTAGCTGCCTTGAATAACCTGGAGTTCTCGAAGGAAGAGCTGGATCGCATTGAGGCGATTCTGAAAACGGAGAACACCTCTTCCGCAGAAGGATGATCATTTGCCACTAATGATTGCATGCCGAACATAACATAAAATCCAACATACATGAATGGAGCGCCTCAGGATGATTACGGACCTGACAGGCGCTCCTTTTTTCATTGAGATATATCGGACTGACGATATCATTAAAGTTAAGTTAATGTGGATGATGAGAGGATATCCTTGCGGTACCGTGTCGGGGATCGGCCGACAAGACGCTTGAACTGACGCGAGAAATAGAGTTGATCGGTGAGTCCAACGGATGCGGATACCTGCTCCATGGACAAATCGGGGCGTTCGCGCAGCAGCCGCTTGGATTGGTCGATTCTTAATTTAAGCAGATACGTAATCGGAGTCATGCCCGTTTCCTGCTTGAAGATGCGCGACAGGTATGCGCGGTTGTAACCTAGGCTAGCGCACATTTGTTCAATCGAGACGGGATGTGCGTATTGAGAAGCCATGTAATTGATCATTTGCTTCACCGTGCGCTGAACCTGTGGTTCTGCCAGTGTTAAACGGGACGGCCGGTCACTCCGATTCATGATCTCAGCCCAGATTAAATGCAGATAACCGATGGCGGCGATATGGGAGCTTTCTTCCCTGGATTGAAAATGGCTTTGAATAAGGGACACATAGCCGGGAATGGGGTTGTTCTCCATGAGATGGAGGACAGGCTTTTCGGGTGTGAGTCCCGAACGGGATACGCCTTCGCCGGCTTGCTCTCCATCAAAGGCAACCCACCGATAACGCCAGGGCTGGCTCGCATCGGATACATAACTGACAATCTGACCGGGATGGATAAGGAAACAGTCACCGGGGCCGAGCTGATACCTGTCGGTTTCGGTTCGAAATAGGCCATGTCCCGACTCGATGATATGCAATAAGTAATGATCGTATATTTTCGGCCCCAAAGCATGCTCCGGCCGGGTCTGGCTCTCACCGGCGAATCGGACGTGGAGCGAACCGCTGCCTTGCTGGGCAGGATTGGAAGCAACAGAATAGGTTGGTTTCATCATTCATTTTCCTTTACAATAAGTTTGGGAAAAAGAGGAATTACGGGGACATCGTTGATTTTATGAATTCATTGTACCTCCAGAAGTCACATAAATCCATATGTAACGCACAAGATTTCATTATCGGTTAACGAGATTTCCATTATACTGAAGACAGTAAAACTACCATATGTACAGGATGGAGTGATGGCAGTGACGACGCAACAGCTTATGGAAAGATTTATGGACAAGCACGGTGAGAACCAGCATAAGGTTCGCATATTTAACGCACCCGGTCGCGTGAACCTGATCGGGGAGCATTTGGATTATAACGGAGGTTATGTGCTTCCGGCCGCCTTGGAGTTTGGCACCACCTTGATTATAAGGCCGCGTGACGATAACAAGGTAAGCTTTTCATCCACGAATATCCCCTATGAACTAACGATCAGCCTGGATGATGATTATGGCCACAAAAGCGATCAATGGACGGATTATCCGGTCGGCGTCATAACGGAGCTAAATAAAATCGGCTGCAATCTTAGCAGCGGTTATGACCTGCTCTACCATGGAGATATCCCGAACGGCGCAGGCCTCTCGTCCTCGGCGTCCATCGAAGTGGTCACGGCTTACGCCTTCTTGAAGATGGAAGGCAAGGAGACAGATACGGTGGAGATTGCGAAGCTTTCGCAGCGGGTGGAGAACCTGTTCGTTGGCGTCAACTCCGGCATTATGGATCAATTCGCCGTAGCCAACGGCAAGCAGGATCATGCCATTCTGTTAATGTGCGATACGCTGGAGTATGAGCTGGTACCTTTCTGGACCGGAGCATACAAAATCGTGATATCGAATACCAACAAACGGCGCGGACTCGTCGATTCCAAATACAATGAACGCCGCAGCGAGTGCGACCTCGCTTTGGAAATTTTGCAGAAGGAGCTGCCGGCGTTATCGTATCTCGCTCAACTGAATCCGGATCAATTCGCAACCTTGCAGGACAGCATCCGAGATGAAACCGTCCGAAGACGTGCCCAACATGTCGTTGAGGAAAACCAGCGTGTGCATGATTCCGTGAAGGCTTTGAAGAACGGTGATCTGGAAGCATTCGGACAATATATGAACCAGTCCCACGACTCTTTGCGTTATCTGTACGAAGTAACGGGCGATGAGTTGGATGCGCTGGTGGAAGAAGCTCAGCGGATTCCAGGCACGCTGGGTTCCAGAATGACAGGAGCCGGTTTTGGAGGCTGTACGGTATCTCTCGTGCACGAGGATGCGGTGGAGCGTTTCATCACGGAAGTGGGGCAGCAGTTCGAAGCCAGAATTGGACTGAAGCCGGATTTCTACGTATGCGGTGTAGGTCAAGGCGTGCATGAAGTGAAGGAGGGCGAATAATATGGCTATTTTAGTGACTGGCGGTGCAGGTTATATCGGTTCTCACACCGTAGCGGAGCTCTTGGAGCAGGGAGAAGAGGTTGTTGTGATTGACAGTCTGGAGACGGGGCATCGCGAAGCGCTGATCGGCGGAAAGCTGTATGTTGGCGATTTGCGTGACAAGGCACTGCTGAAACAGCTGTTTTCGGAAAACGACATTGATGCCGTTATCCATTTTGCCGCGAATTCACTGGTTGGCGAGAGCATGAAAGATCCGGTGAAATATTACGATAACAACGTATACGGCACGCTGTGCCTGCTGGAAGCCATGAATGAAGCGGGTGTGCGGAAGATCGTCTTCTCGTCAACGGCAGCAACCTACGGCGAGCCTGAGAAGGTGCCGATCGAGGAAACGGACCGGACGCAGCCGACGAACGTGTACGGGGAAACCAAGCTGATGATGGAACGGATGATGTCCTGGTTTGATACCGTGCTTGGCGTGAAGTATGTGTCCCTTCGTTACTTCAACGCAGCCGGCTCGCATGCCAGCGGTAAGATCGGTGAGGATCACCGGCCGGAAAGCCATCTGATTCCGCTTGTCCTGCAAACGGCTTTGAAGCAGCGCGCAAGCATCTCGGTGTTTGGCGATGATTATGCAACGCCTGACGGCACATGTGTCCGTGACTACATTCATGTCAGCGATCTTGCGAACGCGCATCTGCGCGCGGTTGAGTACCTTCGCCGCGGAGAGTCCAGCAATGTGTTTAACCTCGGCAACGGACTTGGGTTTTCGGTTAAGGAGGTTATCGAGACCTCGAAGCAGGTAACGGGTGCCGACATTCCGGTTGTCATGGAAGCTCGCCGTGACGGTGACCCTGCGGTATTGGTGGCGTCATCGGACAAAGCGCGAACGGTTCTCGGATGGACACCATCCCGAACGACGCTTGCGGAGATTATCGAGAGCGCATGGAAATGGCACAGCAGCCGTCCGGACGGTTACGGTGACAATTAATCCAAGGGGGACGATGACCATGAATGCAGCAACATCAGGAACTCCCGAATCCAAGCAGGTTCTTCATGCGATTGAAATGCTGGTCCGTTTTGCACTTCATAAAGGCCTGATTCAGGCAGCCGATGCCGATTACAGCCGCAATCTGCTGCTGGAGGATTTCGGATTCAGCGAACCGTAC
Organism: Paenibacillus sp. NPDC058898; assembly: GCF_049316025.1. Lineage (NCBI taxonomy): Bacteria > Bacillati > Bacillota > Bacilli > Caryophanales > Paenibacillaceae > Paenibacillus > Paenibacillus sp. NPDC058898. The sequence goes on from NZ_JBMOSM010000004.1 coordinate 67,229, forward strand.
GGCGACGAAGTGAACGACCCGATACCGGATGGGCCTCAGACTATGCTCGACATCATGATCGATTACGGCGCGGCACATGGTATGATCCCCGAGAATGCCGATACGTACCGGGATCTGCTGGACGCCAAAATCATGGGCCGGCTCATGGCAAGACCTTCGGAAGTAACAGCGCAGTTCCGGGCGGTCCAGCAGGAGCAGGGGATTATTGCGGCAACCCGGCAATTTTACAATCTGTGCATCGACTCGAACTACATTCGCATGGACCGCGTAGCCAAGAACGAATACTGGCGGCATGCCAGCGCGTATGGCGATATTGAGATTACCATCAATCTCTCCAAGCCGGAGAAGAGTCCGAAGGAAATCGCCATGGCTAAGCTGCTGCCTCCGCCGGTCTATCCGAAATGCCAGCTCTGCCGGGAGAATGTCGGTTATGCAGGCAGGGTCAATCACCCTGCGCGGCAAAACCTGCGCATTATTCCGCTGGAGCTAAACGGAGAACCATGGTTCTTCCAATACTCGCCGTATGTTTACTATAACGAGCACTGTATTGTATTCCATCACGACCATGTGCCGATGAAGCTGACTAAAGCGACGCTTGCCCGCCTCTTGAGCTTCGTCGATGCCTACCCGCATTATTTTCTCGGATCGAATGCGGATCTCCCGATTGTCGGGGGCTCGATTCTCACGCATGACCATTTTCAAGGGGGACGCCATACTTTCCCGATTCAGAAAGCACCGAAGGTGGCCGGATTTACGCATGGGGATTACCCGGGCGTATCCGTGGCCATTGTGAAGTGGCCGATGTCGGTTATCAGGCTATCCTCAAAGGAACGGGAATCGCTCCTTGAATGCGCGAACAGCATATACGAGGCATGGAAAATCTACAGTGATCCTTCAGCAGATATTGAAGCGTTCAGCCAAGTGGACGGAGAGCGGGTTCGCCATAATACGGTTACTCCGATTGCCCGCCGAAATGACGAGGGCATCTATGAGATGGACCTTGTTCTGAGGAACAATCGCACGAATGAGCAATATCCGGAAGGGATCTTCCATCCTCACCGGGAGATGTTCCACATCAAGAAGGAAAACATCGGCTTGATTGAAGTGATGGGCCTGGCGATCCTGCCGGGCCGACTCAAGGAAGAGCTCGATCTAATCGCCGATATCCTGGCGGGGAACGAGGAGCTTTACGCGGACAGCAAGGCCACCGACCATCCGCTTGCCATCCATGGAGATTGGATCGAGGAGCTGCGAGAACGGGGAGCAGCCTCGCCGGATAAGGCCGAGGCGATCGAGTTGATTCGCCGGGAGGTCGGCAGCAAATTCACGACGATTTTGGAGCATGCCGGGGTATACAAACAGACGGCGGAAGGGCAGCAGGCATTTCAGCGATTCCTGAGCCATATGGGATACGTCCCTGACAGCAGATAAATATTCTTGGATGTAATATGATGTATTGAAGCTAACGATAAATCATTCAAACAGCCGATCTTTCCGAAAGAAGGACGGCTGTTTGTTTTGCATAATGGGAATGGTATAGAATGAAAAAGCACGCATGAATGAATTAGATGCAAACCAGATGTGATGGAGGTAATGTGACATGAGACCTTTTGTCTTTCATAATCCGACTCAGTTGATTTTTGGCAGGGGCAAGCTGAGTGCTTTAAGCGGTGAAGTGGCCAAATACGGCCGGAACGTTTTGCTGGTGTACGGCGGCGGCAGCATCAAGCGCAGCGGACTGTACGATCAGGTTATCGCATTGCTCAAGGAAGCGAATGCAGCAGTGACGGAGCTTGCCGGTGTGGAACCGAACCCGCGCCTGTCGACGGTTCATAAGGGTGTGGCATTGTGCCGGGAGCATGACATTGATCTTATTCTGGCCGTTGGCGGCGGAAGCGTCCTTGACTGCTCCAAGGCCATTGCCGTTGGCGCCAAATATGACGGAGATATGTGGGATTTCGTAGAGCGCAAAGCCGTTCCGCAAGCGGGTCTTCCACTTGGAACGGTACTTACGATGGCTGCAACGGGATCGGAGATGAACGGCGGCTCCGTCATCACCAATGAAGTAACGCAAGAGAAGATGGGCTGGGGAAGTCCTCATGCATACCCCGCATTTTCGATTCTGGACCCTGTACATACGTTCTCTCTTCCGCGGGATCAAACGGTGTACGGTATAGTAGATATCATGTCTCACGTGTTGGAGCACTACTTCCACCAAGACACCAACACGCCTGTGCAGGACGGATTCTGCGAAACGATACTTCGTACCGTTATCGATACGGCACCGAAGCTGGTTGAGGATCTGGAGAACTATGAGCACCGCGAGACGATCATGTACTGCGGAACGATGGCGCTCAACGGCATGATCAATATGGGGATGGCCGGTGACTGGGGAACCCATAACATCGAGCACGCGGTATCTGCCGTATACGATATTCCGCATGGCGGCGGACTGGCGATCCTGTTCCCGAATTGGATGAAATATAATCAAAGTGCGGATCCTCAGCGCTTCAAGTCACTTGCCGTGAACGTATTCGGAGTGGACCCGGCAGGAAAAAGCGATGAAGCCATCGGATTGGAAGGAATTAAAGCGCTTCGCAGCTTCTGGACTTCCATCGGTGCGCCAAGCACGCTGGGAGCGTACGATATTGACGACAGCCAGATCGAGGCTATGGCCGATAAGGCGATGCGGTTTGGTCCTTTTGGCAACTTCCACAAGCTGCAGCGTGAAGACGTCGTGGAGATTTATAAAATGTCGCTATAAGGGTTGTCCTGTCGTTACATGACAAGGAATAGAAATGGGTTCAAAGCCTGCCGGTTCATGCCGTGCAGGCTTTTTAATTGGGACGTGGAATATAGATATGAAGAGATTTTCATACGTTTGAGGGAAATAATTGAAACTTTAGCAAACATTTTGCCGTATTACTTGTTATACACAGTAAGGAGTTCTAGAGGGGGCAATCAACATGGAAGCGTTATATTGGGGCTGTCTGATCGGAGGCGTGATATTTGCCATCGTAACCGTAGTGCTTGGCGACATACTTAGCTCGGCGCTTGACGGATTATTGGACTTTTTGTCAGTGGATTTTTTCAATCCGGTTGTGATCGCTGGAGGAATCACTGTATTTGGCGGTACCGGAATCATGCTGACGAAATACACGGAATTAGCGGCAGGTGCCCATGTAACGCTGTCTGTCTTAGCGGCTATCGTCATTTCGATTCTCGTCTACTTCGGCTACGTTAAACCGATGGCGAACAGCGAGAACTCGACGGGCTTCTCCATAAAGGAGCTCGCGGGCATGATCGGCGTTGTCACCGTACCGCTTCCTGCAGAAGGATTCGGTGAAGTGATGGTCAAGGTTGGCGCAGGCAACACGACGCACATCGCGTCTAGCTTTGATCGCCAAAGTCTCCCCGCAGGTGTCCGTGTGGTGGTTGTCGACGTTGTTGAGGGTGTCCTGAGAGTGTCCGAACTGGAAGAACGAAAAGGAGAGGATTGATTCAATGCCAGAATTCTTAGTAATTCCGTCGATTGTTGTAGGCGTCATTGTCGTGTTAGGACTTGCGTTCTGGGCCCGTTACAAAACGGTGAGCCCGGATGAAGCGATGATCGTAACCGGTTCTTTTTTGGGAAGTAGAAATTTGTCGGAGGATGAATCCGGCCGCAAAATCAAAATCGTACGCGGCGGAGGCGCATTTATACTTCCCGTATTTCAGCGCTCCGAATTTGTATCGCTCTTATCTCATAAACTGGATGTTATGACACCTGAAGTGTACACGGAGCAAGGCGTTCCGGTTATGGCTGATGGGGTAGCCATCATAAAAGTGGGAAGCTCGATCGAAGATGTGGCAACGGCAGCCGAGCAATTCATGGGTAAGCCGATTGAAGCGCTGAAGGGTGAAGCCCAGGAAGTGCTGGAAGGTCATCTTCGTGCCATTCTCGGTTCCATGACGGTAGAGGAAGTTTACCGTAACCGCGATAAATTTGCGCAGGAGGTTCAGGGTGTCGCTGCAAGAGACCTCAAGAAGATGGGATTGCAGATCGTTTCCTTTACCATTAAGGACGTTCGCGATAAGCATGGATATCTGGAAGCGCTGGGTAAACCACGGATCGCTACGGTAAAGCGGGATGCGGAGATTGCCGAAGCCGAAGCGGTGCGTGACGCGCGGATTCAGAAAGCGCGCGCGGAAGAAGAAGGACAGAAGGCCGAGGTTATACGTGATACCAACATCGCGGAAGCCGAGAAGGAACGGGAGCTGAAGGTCGCTTCCTTTAAGAAGGAGCAGGATACGGCGAAGGCCGAAGCGGACCAAGCCTATCATATCCAGGAAGCCCGTGCCAAACAAACGGCGGTTGAGGAGCAGATGAAGGTTGAGCTCGTTCGTAAGGAACGGGAAATCGATCTGCAGGAAAAAGAAATCATGATTCGTGAGAAGCAGTACGACGCGGACGTGAAGAAAAAGGCCGAAGCGGATCGCTATGCCGTTGAGCAGGCGGCCGAAGCGGATAAGGCCCGCAAGATGCGCGAAGCGGATGCCTTGCAGTATTCCATCGAAACCCAAGCTAAAGCCTCTGCGGAACAGAAGCGCCTAGATGGTCTGGCGGTTGCGGATGCTGAGCGTGCGAAAGGTACGGCTGAAGCCGAAGTCATTCGCCTGCGCGGTATTGCCGAAGCCGATGCCAAAGAGAAACTCGCCGAAGCGTTCCAGAAGTTCGGAGAAGCTGCTGTGCTCGACATCATCGTAAAAATGCTGCCTGAGCTTGCCGGCAAGATTGCTGAGCCAATCTCGTCCATCGACAAGCTGACGGTTGTTGATACAGGCAAAGGCGAGGGAGCAGCTCGCGTGAGCAATTATGTGACCGAGCTGATGTCCACGGCGCCTGAAATGCTGAAGAGTGTGTCAGGGATTGATGTGGAAGAACTGATTAAAGGATTGACCAAGAAGTCTGCCCCGGCCCAAAAGCCGGTAGCTGTGGAGCAGGAGCTTGTACCTGTACCGGTGCCTGTTGAGACAAGTGCTGCGAAGGAAGAATAGAACGAGCGGCAAGTAGGATTGGATAGCGCCCACAGGGAGCGGTACGGCACTTTGGAGTCTTTGGCAACCACATATGATTTTGCCGCGCTCTGATATTTCTGATAAGATATCCGAGTATACGCGTATGAATCAAAAAGAGGTGCAAACGTGAGCAGCTTACAAGTGGCTAAAGTGTTGAACAATAATGTAATCATAGCGAAGCATCCTCAACATGGCGAGGTTGTTGTTATTGGCAAGGGAATTGGCTTTAACCGGAAGAATAAAGACCGTATCCTGGCCTCCGCTGCCGAGAAGATGTTCATTTTGACCAAACCGGAGGAGCAGGAGCAGTATAAGCAGCTGGTGCCTCATATCGATGAGAAGCTGATTGAGGCGATGAATGACATTATTCTGAACGCTGCCAAATCCAGCGACGCTCCTCTGAATGAGCATATCCACATTGCGTTGACTGATCATATTGCATTTGCCATTAAACGCCATGCCCAAGGTCTCTATATTCATAATCCCTTTTTATACGAAACCCGAGAGATGTATCCAGAGGAGTACGAGATGGCGGAATACGCCGTCCGTACCATCCGGGAGAAACTTGGGGTCGACTTGGGCCAAGAGGAAATCGGATTCATTGCCCTTCATTTTCACGGCGCGCTCACAAACCAGCACATTTCGGAGGTTCGCAAACATTCGGAGCTGATCGCGGACCTAGTGCATACCGTTGAACAGCAGCTGGATTATACCATCCCGAGGGATTCATTGGATTATTCCCGTCTACTAACCCATCTCCGGTTTGCGTTGGAGCGGATTCGGCGGGGAGAAGCGGTAAACGAGACGAGTTCATTGGATGGTCTGCTGAAGCGTGAATATCCTGAGACGTATTCCTTGGCATGGAAACTGACAAAGATGATGGAGCAGCGACTGAAGAAGCCCGTATATCCCGCTGAAGCCGGTTATTTGACCATTCATCTGGAGCGGCTGGTCCAGCGCAAAGAGCAGGGCGAGCAAATGTGAAGATTTTATTAAGTCCCTTACCATGTGGTTGCAACGAAAAATGAACGATGTTACAATACGAACAGTTATGAAGCATAAAACTTCAAATCAAACGTGTAACTGATTCGATCAGGCATGAGTATTGCAGGAATTTGGTTGTTATTACCCATTTTTGGGTAATCTAATCCATGAGATTAGCCATCCATTTTCCCGTGGTTACTCATGCCTTTTTTTGATTTGCTTGTTTTATGATGTTCTACATTCAGCTTTGTGATCACAACTAGATAGAGGGTGAGAATTTTCATGTTTAAGCGGCTTTTTGGCGTCCTGCAAAGGGTCGGTAAAGCTCTGATGCTGCCCGTGGCCATATTGCCGGCGGCCGGACTATTACTCGGCCTTGGAAATATGCTGGTCAACCCTGATTTCCTGCAGTATGCACCGTGGCTCAATGCGGCTTGGGTTCAAGCAGCTGCCACTGTCATGATGAATGCGGGACAAATTGTGTTCACGAATTTATCCTTGCTGTTTGCAGTGGGGGTTGCCGTCGGCTTGGCCGGAGGTGAAGGTGTGGCCGGGCTTGCTGCGATCATCGGTTACCTTGTCATGAACGTTACCATGGGCAGCGTTATAGGTGTGACGCCATCGATGATTGGCACGAATTACGAATATGCCAGCGTGCTTGGCATTCCGACCCTGGCAACCGGGGTATTCGGCGGAATTATTGTAGGTATATTAGCGGCAAGCATGTACCGAAGATTTTTCAAAATAGAGCTTCCGTCCTATCTGGGCTTTTTTGCAGGAAAACGCTTTGTTCCGATTATGACGGCTGCAACGTCCGTTTTGCTTGGTCTGTTAATGGTCTTTATATGGCCACCGATCCAGTCTGCGCTTAACACTGCATCCCATTTTATGCTGGAGCAAAACCTGACGCTGTCCGCTTTTGTGTTCGGCGTTGTGGAACGCGGATTGATTCCGTTCGGTCTGCACCACATTTTCTATTCTCCATTCTGGTTTGAGTTCGGGGAATATTTGAATCAGGCAGGTCAAATGGTGCGCGGTGATCAAAATATATTCATGGCTCAGCTTCGGGATGGTGTCGAGTTTACAGCAGGCACCTTCATGACGGGTAAATATCCGTTTATGATGTTTGGTCTTCCTGCTGCTGCGCTTGCTATCTATCATGAAGCGAGACCGGAGAACAAAAAGTTCGTTGCTGGTATTATGGGGTCGGCAGCACTGACCTCCTTCTTGACCGGGATCACGGAACCGCTAGAGTTCTCCTTCCTGTTCGTCGCACCGATCTTGTTCGTCGTGCATGCGTTGTTCGCAGGTCTATCCTTCATGACCATGCATATTCTGGGTACCAAGATTGGCATGACCTTCTCGGGCGGCCTGATCGATTACATGATATTCGGTGTCATTCCGAATCGGACGCCATGGTGGAATGTTCTCATTGTTGGTGCTATCATGGCAGTAATCTATTATTTCGGATTCCGGTTTGTCATTCGGAAATTCAATCTGAAGACGCCGGGCCGGGAGGAAGCTTCTGCATCGGAGTCGGAATCAGGCTCCCAGAGAGCAAGTGGTGACAGCAAAAATGAACTGCCGCTTAACATTCTGACTGCGCTTGGCGGCCAACCTAACATTGCGCATCTGGATGCCTGCATTACCCGTCTTCGGGTAGAGGTGAAAGATAAGGGTCGTGTCGATAAGACAAGGCTGAAACAGTTGGGTGCGTCAGGTGTGCTGGAGGTGGGGAATAATATCCAGGCGATATTCGGAACGCGTTCCGATACGATTAAATCGCAAATCCAGGACATTATGTCGGGTATAACACCGACTACCGCACCTGCAGCAGCGGATGTGGAAACGATGCCGACTGCTGAAGAAGAGTTGCAGGCGGGTCAGAACGGAGAAACGCTTGTCATGGAGGAGATCGCATCTCCAGTCGATGGAGAGCTTATGGATATTTCTCATGTACCTGATCCTGTGTTTGCAGAACGAATGACGGGGGATGGATTTGCGGTATTGCCTCATAACGGAACGATCGCTTCTCCTGTTAACGGAACCGTATTTAACGTATTCCCCAGCAAGCATGCGGTCGGCATTATGTCCGATGGCGGCAAGGAAGTGCTTGTCCATATCGGCGTCAATACCGTTAAGCTGAAGGGGCAAGGGTTTGAAGTGCTTGTTCAGGAGGGGGATCTGGTATCTACAGGCCAACCGATCATGCAAGTGGATCTGGATTATGTGAAGGCGAATGCCAAATCGATTATCTCTCCTGTGATCTTCTCGAATTTGCCGGAAGGAGCTTCTGTGAAGCTGAACAAGACCGGTGAAGTAAAAAGCGGCGAACAAGGGATCATCACCATATTGAAACCTTAACTTCACGGTTATCTCAAGGATTCCAAAAAATTTAAATATACGAAAGTAGGATGATGAACATGCAACAAACATTCAGAATTATTGACGAAGATGGAATTCACGCACGTCCAGCAACAGCATTGGTAAATACGGCGAACAAATTCCAGGATACCAATTCATTTGCCGAAGCTAACGGCAAAAAAGTAACGTTGAAATCGATCCTGGGCGTTCTGTCCCTCGGATTGGAGCAAGGTGATACATTGACACTGATCACGGAAGGCGGCAATGAGAGCGAAGCGCTGACTGCACTGCAAGAAGTGATGGTGAACGAAGGGTTAGGCGAGCTTCATGAATAATTTGAAAGGAATCGCGGCTTCCGCAGGCATCGCGATTGCACGTGCATTTACGCTGGAGCATCCCGATTACTCTGTTACGGAAAAGCAAGTGGCAGACACAGATGCCGAGCTTTCGAAGCTGGATGCGGCGCTGGCTCAGTCCCAGGCTGAGCTGGAAGCGATCAAAGCCCGCACGCTTCAGGAACTCGGGGAGAAGAAGGCAGAGATTTTCGAATCTCACCTTCTCATCCTGAATGATCCGGAATTGATTGAACCGGTCAAAGCGAAAATCGCTTCCGATTCGGTTAACGCGGAATACGCCTTAAATGAAACGGCAACCCAATTCATTCAAATGTTCGAGAACATGAAGAGTGCCTACTTGCAGGAGCGGGCAGCGGATATGCGCGACGTAACCAAACGTATTCTTAAGCATCTGCTCGGCCTGAATTATGTCAGTCCATCCGAAATCAGCGAAGAAGTGATCGTGGTTGCAGAGGACTTGACCCCGTCGGATACAGCGCAGTTGAACCGCAACTACGTTAAAGGATTTACGACGAATATTGGCGGGCGTACCTCGCATTCTGCCATCATGGCCCGTTCGCTTGAAATTCCGGCTGTCGTCGGAACGAAAAACGTGCTCTCTTCGGTCCAAAACGGGGATTTGATCATCGTTGACGGACTGGAAGGGGATGTCATCATTAATCCTACTGAAGCTATTGTGGCCCAATACCGTGCGAAGCAGGATGCCTACGCCAAACAGGTCGAGGAATGGAAGAAACTCCGCTCCGAACCGACGGTATCCAAGGACGGGATCCATGTGGAACTGGCCGCCAATATCGGGACACCAAACGATGTAACTGGCGTATTGGAGAATGGCGGGGAAGCGGTAGGATTGTATCGTACGGAATTCTTGTACATGGGCAGAGATAAACTTCCTTCCGAAGAGATCCAGTATGTCGCTTATAAATCGGTACTGGAGAAAATGGAAGGCAAGCCGGTTGTTGTCCGCACGCTTGATATCGGCGGGGACAAAGAGCTGCCTTATCTGGATCTTCCTAAGGAAATGAATCCGTTCCTGGGATTCCGGGCCATTAGGCTGTGCCTGGACCGTCAGGATATTTTCAGAACACAGCTTCGGGCACTGCTCCGCGCAAGCGTCCATGGCAATCTGCGAATCATGTTTCCCATGATCGCGACACTCGGTGAATTCCGCGAAGCCAAAGCGCTTTTGGAGGAAGAGAAATCCAAGCTTGTAAGCGAAGGCATTCCGGTATCCGAGGAGATCCAACTCGGGATCATGGTGGAGATTCCATCCACTGCGGTGCTTGCGGATCAGTTTGCCAAAGAGGTTGATTTCTTCAGTATCGGAACGAATGATCTTATCCAGTATACGATGGCCGCTGACCGCATGAATGAACGGGTTTCTTATTTGTATCAACCCTATAATCCGGCGATTTTGCGACTGGTTAAAATGGTTATCGATGCCGCTCATCGCGAAGGCCGCTGGGTTGGTATGTGCGGTGAAATGGCCGGTGACGCCACGGCGATTCCGATTCTCCTCGGTTTGGGGCTGGATGAGTTTAGCATGAGTGCTACATCCATTCTTCCGGCGCGCAGCCAGATCGGGAAGCTGTCCCGCAGTGATATGCAGGCACTCGCTGCCAAAGCAATTGAAATGGGTACCGCAGAGGAAGTAGTGGCTCTGGTGGAATCCATAGAAGTTGCAGGCGAGTAAGGGGAGGAAGCCCCGAACGGTCTTAGGAATTGATGAAGCACTTCGTTTGTTTTGAGGACTCTACTAATCTTTTTCCACGAAAACCATACATTGACAACATCTGTCCATTTGGGCAGATGTTTTTTTGTCAAAAGAAAGACACCCGGCATATTTGCTAGTATAATAGCCTAAATATATAGTTAATTGGCATCAAACCCAAACCAAATCAGGGCTTTTGGCATATCATGGTATATGAAAGCGTTCTACATTCATGTGCTAGAGGTCTGTCTTATGATTCAGGCGCCCATACTAGGAAGTAAATCTACTTATAAGTGACGGTGATGATGACTATGGACATGATCAAGAGCTGCACTAGTGTTAAGCTGGGGGCAACCTATCGAAGAGAGGGAACGGCCTTTCAGGTATGGGCTCCGGAAGCGGTTCATGTGAGACTGGCTTTGTATGAAAGTCCGGGAGAGTATAACGAGCAAGGTCTCGTAACGGATCACGAGGGCGGTATTTTATATTCAATGGAACATAGTGGCGACGGCATATGGTCGACTGTCGTAAACAGGGATCTTCATGGAACGTATTATATGTACCAAATCGAGTCAGTGGACGGTGACGTGTGTTATGCTGTTGACCCCTATGCAACAGCGGTGTCCGCCAACGGCTGCCGCGGGGCGGTTGTTGATCTGGCGAAGAGCAATCCGCCGGGGTGGGAGCAGGATGTTAGACCCGAGCTGCTGAAGCCTACGGATGCGGTGCTCTATGAGCTTCATGTACGCGACTTCTCGATTCATACCGATTCGGGAATGAAATATAGAGGGAAATATAAGGCATTCACGGAGGGTGGCCTGCAGGATTCCGAAGGGAATACCATTGGCCTGGATCATCTTGAAGAATTGGGTGTAACCCATGTGCATCTGCTGCCGGTATTTGATTTTCGAACGGTCAATGAGCTGGACGGTTATGAAACCGGCTGCTTGAACCGCGAGTATAACTGGGGGTATGATCCGCAAAATTACAACGTTCCTGAAGGTTCATATGCGACAGACCCTATGGATCCAATTGTGCGCATCCGGGAGCTGAAGGAAATGATTCTGGCTCTGCATGCGAGGGGAATCCGTGTCATCATGGATGTGGTTTACAACCATACGTATACGGTGGATGACGGTCCGTTTGAACGATTAGCGCCGGGGTATTTCTATCGTAAGGATGGATATGGAAATTTATCGAACGGTTCAGGCGTAGGCAATGAGCTGGCTACGGAGAAGCCGATGGTACGCAAATACATCAAGGATTCCTTAAGGTACTGGGCCGAGGAGTATCACATCGATGGATTTCGGTTTGATTTGATGGCTTTGATCGATACAACAACGATGAAAGAGCTTGTAAGTGAGCTGCGTCGTGAGGTGGATTACTCTCTTCTGTTTTATGGTGAACCCTGGACAGGAGGCTTAAGCCCGTTAACGGAGCAGACCGTCAAAGGAAGCCAGAAGGGTCAAGGCTTTGCTGTATTCAATGATCATTTCCGGCATGCCATTAAGGGTGACAATGACGGTCGCGGCCCTGGGTTTGCTACGGGCGAACCATGGTACGAGGGTGCGGTCGTTGAAGGGATGATGGGCTCGATCCATGATTTTGCGCTGCATCCGGATGAGACGGTCAATTACGTCACCGTGCACGATAATTTGAATCTGTGGGACAAAATTTTGGTGGCACACGGGATGGAAGAGCAGGCAGGGCTGCTCCATCTGATGGACGGGAAGCTGGTTAACGGCGGCGATGTATGGCAGGCAACTGCTGCATCTAAGCCTTATGTCGATATTCCTGATGAAGATGTGATGTCGGCAGTGCCTGTGCGCCGCAGCTTGCTGGCTAACGGCATTGTACTGCTCTCTCAGGGGATTCCGCTGCTGCATGCCGGCGATGAGCTGCTTCGCACGAAATTTGGCGATCATAACAGCTACCGCAGCGGGGATGCCGTTAATGCCATCCGCTGGTCGAACAAGAAACGATTCAGACCTGTGTTTGACTACTACAAAGGCCTTATTGCCCTGCGCAAAGCCCATCCAGCATTTCGGATGGCAGCAAGAGAAGAGATTGAGGAACATATGGAAGTGCTGCGCAGCAGCGATCGGATTATTGCCTACCGGTTAACGCATCATGCCGCACAAGATAGCTGGGGACAGATCGTTGTGATCGTGAACGGGAATGAGCATGAAATGACGGTTGATCTGCCGCCTACGCCTTACCGCTGGAACATCGTGGTGAATGATCGCCAGGCAGGTACGGATACGATCGAGACGTTGGACCAAGGAGCTATAGCCGTCCCAGGGCTGTCGCTGATGGTGTTGTACGAGGATCAGGCCCAGAAGAAGCAAGGGCTGACTACCGTTGAGATCGAATATGAGAGACGTGATCAAGCTTATGATGGCTGGAACGTATGGGTGTGGGGAACGGGCGTGCAGGATGGCAGCGTGCCATTCTCAAAGGCGGACAGCGGCAAAGTTCGAGCGGTCTTCTACGCAGCTTCCGGAACCAAGCGGGTCGGCTGTATCGTCAGGTTGAATGATTGGGAGGATCGGGAAGGCGAGAACGACTGGTTTATCGATATTCCGCCGGATGAAGCAAAGGTACGGATTTCGCTGCGAAGTCACAAAGACGAAGGCTCTGGGAGCCAAGAGCAGCAGGATATGGCGAGCTTTAGGATTGTATCGTAAAAAAATAAGGAGCCCTCCTTTTGTACTGAAAGGGGGGCTCCCATTATTTATATTTCAAAAGGGGTACCATTCATTACCCATTGGATTGAAATTTAAAACATCTGCATCTCATGATTAGTTAGCAGGGAAATAGGGTAATAATGAGATAGACTTTGTTTTCGATAAAGGAGGATGTCACTCATGTCAAAAGGAAACACAGTTCAACTCCAGGCAGATGTTCGTAACGAATTTACACGGGCTTCTCGCCGAGTGCTTCGCGAGAATGGCGGAATCCCCGGCGTCGTATACGGCGGGGGCGAGGAAAGCATCCCGGTTGCTGTTAATTTCAAGGATACGGCCAAGCTGTTTCACACCGGACGTTCAGAGGTATTCCAGCTTGATATTCCAGGCTCCGGTAAAATTCCGGTTTTGATTAAGGACATTCAAAAGAGACGCGGCACTGTATCCCATGTGGACTTTCTGCGGATCTCCATGAATAAGCCGGTTCGTGTCAGCATTCCGGTGGATTATCATGGTACTGCTGTCGGAACGAAATCTGGCGGTATTCTGCAAACCCAGGTGACCGAAATCGAAGTAGAGGGCTTGCCAGGCGAACTGCCTTCTACCCTTGAAGCAGACGTATCCGCTCTGGAGATAGGCGACAAGCTTACGGTTGCAGATATAAAAGTACCGGAGGGTATTACATTACATGCTTCGGATGAGGAGATTCTCGCAACCGTCATCGTGCCTCGTGCCGTTGAGGTTGCAGAGACAGAGGATGAAGCGGACGCTAAGGAAGCGAATGCGGGAGAGACAGCCGAAGAATCATAATATGCACATGTAAAAAGGCGTTTGCTTTGCTGGTATTCAGCAAAGCAAACGCCTTTTTGTCGGGAATTTTGAATGTTGAAAATTCTATTTAACCTTTCGATCATGGATGCCTTTATAACTCACCGGAGCGTCTCCAAAGTATTTGTTCCAAATGGTCAAATACGTTCCGTCCTGCTGCATGGTGGCAAGTGCGTTATCAACGGCAGCGACGAGATCCGGATTCCCTTTTACAAAGGCTGCAGAAATCTCGAACACCTGATTGGCGGATTCAGCGGTAGCAACCGGCAGATCAGGGAACTGCTGCTTCAGGTTGGTCACGGATAACTGGTCCGAAATGACGGCATCCAGCTCTCCATTTGCGAGCTTGTGGGCTGCGTTTGATATATACTTGATCGGGACGATGTCCGCTCCATGCTTCTTGGCCATATCCTTATAGATTCCGGTGGGGTTCAGGCCGACACGCTTACCCTTGATATCCGAGAAGGAACGGATCTGATCTTCGCCCGAGGAACGCACAAGCAAAACCGGAGTAGAGGATAGATAAGCGACGGAAAAATCATAAAGGGCCCGCCGGTCCGGCCGGTCTTCAATCTGGTTGAAGACGGCATCGTATTTGCCTTCCGTCAGCCCTGGCAGCAGATTCTCCCATTCGGTTTCAACGAATTCTGCTTTTAGCTCCATATGACGGGCAACCTCTTCAGCGATTTCCACATCGAAACCCGTAAGTCTTCCGCCCGTTCCATGGTAGCTGAAGGGAGGATAATCCCGTTCCGTTGCAATTCGCAGGGTTCCGCGTTCCACGGCATTCCGAAGCAGGAAGCCGGTGTTCACCCGGTAAGGGTTTACGCCCATATTGGGGGTTGGCACCCGGTCATTGCTGTTAGGGGTGCAGCCGGTAAGGACTATTGAACCGATCAGTGTGAATAAACAGGCAAGACTGATCCAACGTATCGATTTTGTTCCGCGCATGACTCCAAAAACCATCCTTTCTTTATTCACGGTCCTTCGAGGCCCATTTCGTAAAGTTAGGATGTCCCAAAGGATGGTTCGTATATTCGTGAAATGTCGGTACCCGGCAAGAACTTAGGGTCTCTAATCAGATGAAAGAGGAAAATGGACGAAAAAGAGGCTGTGCTTCCTCTGCCTGCAGCAGCAGTGGAAAAGCACAGCCTCTTATCGCTAGATTGGGATGAAACTTAGGTTGACATGCTTTTGATACAGCACTTATGACCCTTAACGGGCCATCCATCCGCCATCAACACAAAGTACATGTCCGTTCATGTAATCCGAAGCGGCGGAAGCGAGGAATACGGCAGGTCCGCCAATATCCTCGGGTTTACCCCAGCGTCCGGCAGGAATACGATCCGTAATGGAAGTGCGTCGCTCCTCATCCTGACGGATAGCTGCCGTATTATCGGTTTCGATATAACCGGGAGCAATTCCGTTCACCTGGATGCCACTGGCTGCCCATTCATTAGCCAATGCTTTCGTAAGACCGGCAACACCATGCTTGCTTGCCGTATATCCGGGCACGTTGATTCCGCCTTGGTAGGACAGCATCGAGCAGATATTAATGATTTTGCCGCTGCCGCGTTCAATCATATGTCTTCCGGCCAGTTGGGACAGTAAGAATACAGTATTCAGATTCAAATCAATCACGTCAAGCCAATCCTGTGTAGCATGATCCTTGGCCGGTGTCCGGCGGATAATGCCGGCATTGTTCACGAGAATGTCCACGTGCCCCGTTAGCTCCAGCGCTTGGTCAAAAGTCTGCTGGAGTTTGCTCTGGTCGCTTAGATCGACCTGAATTTCGGAAGCTTTTCTGCCGAGTGAAGTGATGGCATCTATCGTTTCGGCGCTTGTATTCATGGACACGGCAACGATATCCGCGCCGGCTTCGGCTAGAGCTATCGCGATGCCTTGTCCCAATCCTCTGGCGGAACCTGTGACGATTGCAGTTTTGCCTGATAAATCAAACCTGTTCATGCTCCGTAAATCCCCTCTCACTTGCTCTCTATTAGAATCGTATGAAGCTGCCCGGTCGATAAGTTTTATGCAGCGGTTACAGCATAGTAACGCCGGCACCGTCATATTGATTGACCGTCTCGGGTGACAGTCCCGTATCGGTAATGATGCCGCTGATCTCCTGCAGGGATGAAAAAGTCCTTAATGCCGTTTGCCCGAATTTATGATGGTCAACAACGGCATAAACCTCCAGCGAGGTTTCGATTAATGCCCGTTTGAAAGGGATCAAGTCCCCGGTATATATGGACAATCCATGATCAAGATGGACGCCCGTCGCGGATATGAAGGCCTTTTGAATGTTCAACTGGGTTACATACGATACGCCTTCGGGGCCTGCGAGCATATTCCGGACCCGGTAGCCCCCCGGTACGACCAAACGGATATGATTCTTCGTCGCCAGTTCGCTGATGATATAGACATCGTTCGTAATGACCGTTAAGGGCACGTCTTCCAGCCTGCGAGCGATCTCCAGCGTGGTGCTGCCTCCGTCCAGGGCAATGATGTCGTCGGTATTGATATGCTTCAGTGCTTTCAGCGCGATTTCAGTCTTTTCATTCGGGTGCTTGGCAAGTGGTTCTTTGGACGGCAGGATGCCGAATTGATCGCTGTGCGCAAGCACAGCCCCGCCATGCACACGAACGATTAGACCTTGTTCCTCGAGCTTGGTCAGATCCTCGCGAATCGTTTTTCCGGTCACCTGAAGCTGCTGGCTTAGATCGGCGACAGTCACTTCTTTATGGGTTAGAAGGTACTCCATTATTTTTTCATAGCGTCGTAACGGGTTCATATGAATCTCAACTCTTCCGTGGGTTAATGGATAATCCCCTCTATTTTAAATCTTTTATGGACACCGGGTCCATATCATCATAACGTTTATTATCTCCGGCCATACCCCAGATGAAGGTATAGTTGCTTGTGCCTACGCCGCTGTGAATCGACCAGCTTGGCGAAATCACGGCCTGTTCATTGCGCATAACGATGTGCCGCGTTTCATTAGGTTCCCCCATCAGATGGATGACCACCGCTTCTTCCGGTAAATCAAAATAGAGATAAGCCTCCATGCGTCTTGGATGGGTATGGGCAGGCATCGTGTTCCACATGTTTCCTTCTTTCAGCAGGGTCATACCCATAACAAGTTGGGCGCTCTCAATGCCTTTTTGATGGATGAAACGATAGATCACACGATCATTGGAATTTTTGATATCGCCCAAAGCGCTGGAATCAGCTTCCTCCAAAGTGGCTTTAGCTGTCGGGAATGTTTGGTGCGCCGGCGCAGAGTTCAAATAGAATTTGGCTGGGTTGGATGGATCCGTGCTTTTAAAAATAACCTCTTTCGTACCCATGCCAACGTACAAGCATTCTTTGTTGTTCAATTCATGCTCTGCACCGTCAACCAGCACGGTACCATGTCCGCCAATATTGATAATGCCAAGCTCACGGCGTTCCAGGAAAGAGGAAACACCCAATTCTTTAAGGTCCGTTTCCAGTTTGACCTGCTCTCGAACGGGAGCGGCGCCACCGATAATCATACGATCTTCGTGGGTCAGGACAAGCTCCAGCTTGTCAGGCGTAAACAGGACTGGGATATGGAATTCCTTGCGGAGTCTTTCTGTGTCAAATTGTTTCACTTCGTTCGGGTGTGAGGCATAACGTCTTTCCATGTTCATTCATCTCCTCAAGATTGTATTTTAATGAAATTTATAATGTTCATATATGTACAAATTACTCCATTTACGTTCATATTACAAGAGCTAAATATAAAATGAACAAAAATCATACCTGGTGAACATTGAGCTGAGTTCATTCATATCTGACTGAACTTGGAGCAGAAAGGGAAGAATTAGCATCAGATGGGGATGGGCAGGCTGTCCTGAAATGATCCTTCACGAGGTAGCCATGAAGTGAACAAGGTACGACTAGGAGATTGATAGCTCTATGAAAAGAATGATTTTTGTCTTAGCAGTTGTGCTTGCAATGACCGGTTCTCAAAATATCGCTGACGTAGATCGAGACCAGTCCTGGGTTAATATCGCCCATCGGGGGGCGTCGGGATATGCCCCGGAAAATACGATGGCTTCTTTTGTTAAAGCGTTTGATATGGGAGCGGATATGCTGGAACTGGATGTCCAATTGAGTAAGGATGGGCAGGTCGTCGTGATTCATGATTCCACGGTTGAGCGAACCACTGATGGGCAAGGAGAGGTAGGTAATTTAACCTTCGAGGAGATGCGTAGGCTGGATGCAGGTTCATGGTACGATTCGGCGTATAAAGGAGAAGTCATTCCAGCATTGGCGGAGGTACTTGAGCATTTCACAGGACGTATCGGGTTGTTGATCGAATTGAAATCTCCCTCCCGGTATCCGGGTATCGAGCAAAAGGTCGCAGACGATTTGAATAGGTATATCTTCGGCGCTGTTGGTGGTGAGCGGTACAAGGACCTGATCATCGTGCAGTCTGCAGATACGGACTCGCTGCTTCGGTTCCACAAGATAATGCCCGATATCCCGCTGGGCGTTATTATCACCAGTTCGGGCGACTTATCCAAGCAGCGGTTGGAGGATATGAAAGCCTATGCGGAATATGTGAATATATCGTTGAGACTGGTCTCTAAGGGGCTGGTTCAAAAGATCCATCAATCCGGGATGAAAACGATGGTCTGGACCATTCGGGACATGCTGCAATTTCCTTACGTGCTTCAAGCGAATGTGGATGGGATTATTACGGATTATCCGGATCGGGTACCGATATCCTATATGAAATGATCATAATCAAGGGTTGTCACTTGGGTTTGCATTTTAACCTGCAGGGGCAGCTCTTCTTTTTTTGTATTCAACGAAAACAAAAAAAATCTGCACAAACCGTGTTGACATTATTGAACTACAGTTGTAGTATTGATTTATAACTACAGTTGTAGTTTATAAAAAATAAAAAATCATAGGAGAGGAGCATTACCAAATGAAGGCAGCAACGAAAGTAGCGATCGCGACACTAAGCAGCATTTTATTAATGGGTTCTTCCGTAAGTCTCGCGGCGAAGGCGCAGTCCAACGAGAAAGCCCAAGAAGCCACTGTTAAAAAAACAGACGAAGCAGCCAAGCCTATATCTGCAGAGGAAAAAAAGTTTATCGAAGCTGAGATCCAGAGAGTGAAGGAGTTGGCCCAAGAATCGGGTGATATGTATGTCCTGTATCATAAGTACCCAAAATTAAATAGCGGATTTGATATTAGCTATTGGGGAGGGATTCATGAATTCACAACATACGAGGACTACTTGAAAAAAGCTTCAACCCTGAAGGGATCCATTCTGCAGCAGCCTGCCAACCTGCCAAAGGGATATAAGTTTTTATCAGCGGTCATTGAAGGTCCGATCGAAGGAAAGTTTGTTGATGAAGTAAGGGCCGAAGGTAAGAAGAGCGGAAAGCCCATCTATGTGAAAAAGATCGATTGGAAAGAGGCGGCAACCATCCGTCTTAAATATGCGAGCGGAAAAGACACGCTGGGCTTTTCCAAGGATACGGTAGATTCGAAGGGAAGCAAGAAAAAAGGTTTCTTTGACGATAAGCTGCCGAAGAATGTCTTTCCAAAATACGTTTTTTGGAATGATGGCGGCAAATTCGAATACAGCATTTCAACCTCCTCTTTGGATATGTCCAGGAAACAGAAGATCGAAGTGCTAAAAGCAGCCGTGAAAAAATAACATTTTGCGCCAGCTATATTTTTTCTCGGACAGGCGCTCCAAAATACGATGACATGGGTTCTTTTGCAGATCATCATGCCCATAGGCGGTGCGAATCATTTTTTCGTGTAACAAAAACGAGAAATTACGCTCTGCCAAACAAGTTGACATTACTAAACTACAAATGTAGCATGTGTATTATAACTACATATGTAGTCTGAGTAAATTGACTTTGGAGGTTTCATGCATGAATCAAATACCACCGATTACGGATGCAGAGCTGGAAATTATGCGCGTATTGTGGACAAATCCGGACTGCCCTTCCAGCGAGGTCGTAAAACAAATGACGGATCAAATGGGGTGGAGCCCCAATACGACCCGGACGCTCCTCAGTCGTCTGGTGCAGAAGGAAGCAGCGGGTGCGAAACTGGAAAAGGGTTCAAAGCGCACCCAACTATTTTATCCGATCATCAGCGAGCAGGAGTATCTGCAGTCCGAAACCAAATCCTTCATGAAAAAGCTTTATGGGGGATCTTTAAAGCCGATGCTGGCCAACTTTCTGCAGGATAAAAAACTGAATGCGCAAGAAATCGAGGATCTAAAGGCATTGTTTGACGATAACCGCAGCGACGGGGAAACAGAAAAGAGAGAGCCCTGATGAGTCCTACATTGCATGAAAATTTATTGTCTTTTTTTGGCTGGGTGATTCGCGGATCGTTCATGGCCTCCATCCTGATCGTACTTGTGCTGATTCTACAGTTTCTATTAAGAAACAAAATTGAGGCCAGATGGAAATATTGGCTTTGGCTACCTGTAGCCATACGTTTGCTGCTCCCTTGGGCTCCGGAATCCTCGCTTAGCCTGTACAATGTTTTGTCTTTGGAGGCCATAGCACCCGGTATTCATCAACAAACTCAAGTTTCATCGGGTGGGAAGGAAGCGGGGAGAATAAGCGAGGCGACGGTTCATGTTGAGCGCTCTTTAAACCCGGGAGCAAGCGGAACCTCGGAAGTACCTGCTCCATCCCTTGAATCGGGACTCGTGCAGAAGAGCGGCTTTTGGTGGAATGGGTTCAACCAAATAGGCTTCACCAATACGCTGATTGCGGTTTGGTTTGCGGGCGTGCTGCTTCTTGCCGCGAAAACGATATACGACCAGCTTCGATTGAAACAAGCCCTGCGCGCGGGCCGAAAGATAGATACGCCTTTTCTATCGGCAGTGTTTCACGAGACGAAACAGCAATTAGGCGTGAAGCAAAAAGTGCAATTTCTGTCCAGCGAGCGAATTCCTGGACCTGCCGTGGTCGGTTTTAGCAAGCCGGCGATCGCCATTTCGCCCAGTCTGCTCATCACGCTGAAAAAAGATCAACTTCAATATATTCTGGCGCATGAGTTCGCGCATATTCAGCGGCGGGATGTCGCCGTGAACTGGTTAATGCATATCATCCTGATCATCCATTGGTTTAATCCGTTATTATGGCTAGCCGTACGTAAAGCAAGACAGGATCAGGAGATGGCCTGCGATGCATGCGCCTTGAATCGGATGAGCCCGCAGCAAAACAATGCATACGGACAAACGATCATCCATGTGTTGGAGCATTTTTCAGGAAACCAACGCCAGCCGGGGCTTGCCGGCCTGTCCGCCACACATAAACAAATGAAAAGGAGACTTACGATGATTAAACATTTTCACAAAAAATCATACCGTCTATCCATTCTGGCAATGGGGATGATTATCGCGCTTGGCAGCGTGACATTGGTTAATGCTAAGGAAAGCGATGCAGGGAGCGTAACACCAAAGGCTTCCGTGCAATCGGAACAGGATTTAAAAGCTGCTGATATGATCTATCCCGAGGGAGATATAGACCGCGAGCTCTACAAGAAAGAACTGGAAAAGGCGCAGAAAAAAGCAGAAGTTGCAGCCAAGGCTCTAACTCCAGAGGAAAAGAAGTATATCGAAGCTGAGACCAATAGAGTGAAGAAGCTAAGTAATGAGACAGGCGATATGTACGTTCTGTATCATAAATATAAGGATCTTAACAGCGGATTCGACCTAAGTTATTGGGGAGGGATAGAAACATTTACCGCTTACGAGGACTACTTGAAAAGAGCTTCCACGCTGGAAGGTTCCATCCTGAAGCAGCCCGCCAACTTGCCGGAGGGATATAAGTTTTCTAAAGCGAGAATTGAAGGTCCAACTGAAGGCAAGTTCCTTGATGAAGTAAGGGCCGAAGGTAAGAAGAGCGGAAAACCTATCTATGCGAAAAAGATAGATTGGGAAGAGGCGGCAACCATCCGTCTTGAGTATACGAACGGGAAAGACACACTGGCCATTTCAAAGTATACGTTGGACTCAGAGGGAAGTAAGAAGAAAGGCTTCTTTGAGGATGACTTCCCGGCGCATATCTATCCAAAATACGTGTTTTGGCATGAAGGCGGCTTCGAATACAGCATTTCAGCCACATGGGATATGTCCAAAGAACAGAAGATCGAAATGCTGAAAGCAGCGGTGCAGAAATAATATTTTGAGCAAGTCATTAAGCATCACAACCAATCCGGGAAATCCGGTGGCGAAAAAAATCTGATCTATTGGCTGAAATTGCGGTCAAGAAATAGAGTGCACTTTTCAATTTTGCAGTTCGTAGATCCTGATTCAAGGCCCAATATACGATTAAATAAAAAAAGCCTGGTTTTCCAGGCTTTTTTTATTTTGATCTTGCTATTTTTGAGATGCGGGGGTAGAATGTGAATGATTCAACTTGTACGTACATATATTATTTAATCTATATATTTGTTTAAAGGTATGTACAAGTTGGTAAGCAAGCATTCATACAGGAGGCGTTATAATTATGAATTTGAAACCGCATTCTTTTTGGTTCGTCACCGGAAGCCAGCACTTGTATGGCCCCGAAACGCTGGAGCAGGTAGCTGAGCATTCCCGCATCGTGGCAACGGAGTTTGATAAAGATCCTGTATTTTCCTATCCCATTGTGTTCAAGCCGATCGTAACGACACCCGATGAAATATACAACCTGATTCTTGAGGCCAACAATGATGAGTCCTGCGCAGGTATTATGACCTGGATGCACACCTTCTCCCCGGCCAAAATGTGGATCGCGGGTCTATCCCAATTGCAGAAGCCGCTTCTTCATTTCCATACCCAATTCAACCGGGATATCCCTTGGGAAACGATTGATATGGATTTTATGAATTTGAACCAATCCGCGCACGGTGATCGCGAGTATGGTCATATTGGTGCCCGTCTCGGCATTGCTCGCAAGGTGGTTGTGGGCCATTGGGAAGACGGGGAGGTTCGAGGCAGCATTGCCGGCTGGATGAGGACCGCTGCGGCCTATGCCGAAAGCCGCAGGCTGAAAGTGGCCCGCTTCGGTGATAATATGCGCCAAGTGGCGGTAACCGAAGGGGATAAAGTAGAAGCCCAAATCAAGCTTGGCTGGTCCGTGAACGGTTATGGCATCGGCGATCTTGTGCAGTCCATGAATGAAGTCGGCGATGAAGAGGTTAAGGCGCTCCTGAACGAATATGCGGAGTTGTATTCCATAACCAAGGAAGGGCTTAGCGACGGTCCCGTGCGCGATTCGATTGCGTATCAAGCCCGGATCGAGATTGCGCTTCGTTGTTTCCTCGAAGAGGGCGGCTTTGGCGCATTCACGACGACCTTTGAGGATCTGCATGGAATGAAGCAGCTTCCGGGACTCGCCGTACAGCGTCTGATGGAGTCGGGTTACGGCTTCGGCGGGGAAGGGGATTGGAAAACAGCTGCCCTGACGCGTGTATTGAAGGTGCTTGCGGGCAATAAAAGCACTTCTTTCATGGAGGACTACACCTATCACTTCGAGCAAGGGAATCATATGATTCTTGGATCGCACATGCTGGAGGTATGTCCGACCATTGCACTGGATAAACCGACGCTGGAAGTTCATCCACTCGGGATCGGAGGCAAGGGAGATCCCGCGCGACTCGTGTTTAACGGCCAAGACGGCCCGGCGGTTAATGCTTCCCTGATCGATCTGGGTCACCGCTTCAGACTGCTGGTGAATGTCGTGGATGGCGTCAAGGTGGAGCAGCCGATGCCGAAGCTGCCGGTAGCCCGTGTGCTGTGGAAACCGCAGCCATCGCTCCGCGAATCTGCGGAAGCGTGGATATTGGCCGGTGGAGCGCATCACACCGTTCTCTCTTATGCCATGACGGCTGAGCATTTGAGCGATTGGGCGGAGATGGTCGGCATTGAAGCGGTCATTATTGATAAGGATACAACGATACCGCGCTTCAAGAACGAGCTCCGCTGGAGTGAAGCCGCATACCGCCTGCGGTAACTGGTTCTGTCAGCATTCCCCTGGCCTGTGTTACAATAGCGAGATAACTTAGGATTGCAGGTGATCCTAACATAATGAGTGCGTGAGGCTAGAGGTGAATGATGAATAATAGACGGATACCCAAATATATTGTATTAAAAAACGAACTGCTCTCCTGGTTTGAATCCGGCCGGCTTCAAGCGGGCAAACAAGTTCCTTCGGAGCATGAAATCGCCGACCAGTTCGGCGTAAGCCGCCAGACGGTCCGCCAAACCTTCGGCGAATTGGAGAAGGAAGGCTGGCTGGAACGGATTCAGGGCAAAGGGACGTTCGCTAGAAATCCCGAGCGGCGGGAGAGCAAGCAGGTTAAGACGATTGGCATCATAACAACCTATATCTCGGATTATATTTTCCCGCATATCGTTCGGGGAGCGGAGGCGGAGCTGCGCAGCAAGGGATACCGCCTGCTGCTCTCCAGTACCGATAACAACAAGGAGAAAGAGATGGAGAGTCTTCAACTCATGACCAGTCAGCCGCTTAGCGGGCTGATTATCGAGCCGACCAAGAGTGCGGAGGGCAACCCGAATTTGACGTATTTCCTATCCCTACAGGAGAAGGGAATCCCGTTTTTGATGATCAATGAGAAGTATCGGGAGCTGGAATGTCCTTGTCTGAAGCTTGATGATGAGCTTGGCGGTTACAAGGCTACACGTCATTTGATCGAGAACGGACACCAGGCGATCGCCGGATTCTTCAAGCGGGACGATCTTCAGGGTGTGAACCGGCTGAAAGGCTTCTTACGTGCGCATCGCGAGGCGGGAATTTCCGTTTCGCCGGAGCGGGTGGTTACGTATACAACGGAACAGAAGGGAAGTTTTCCGTATGATCAGGCCGTCCAGTTGCTGAAGCAGCCGGATGAGCTGCGACCGACGGGGTTTGTATGTTATAACGACGAGCTGGCTGTGTCTTTAGCAGAGGCTGCCGGACAATGCAGGCTGCAAATCCCGCAGGATGTGTCCCTGGTCGGGTTCGATGATTCAACGCTAGCCGAAGCTTCCGGCGTGAAGCTGACAACGATGACCCACCCGAAGACAGAGATGGGGATTATGGCGGCCAGACAATTAATTAGCATGATTGAGCATCATAGCGTTATAGAGGATACGGTATTTCAACCGGAGCTGGTGGAGAGAGAATCGGTGAAGAAACGGTAGAGGATATAGGAGTGAAAGGTCCGAAGTTTCGGACCCTTGTTTGTCAA
Organism: Paenibacillus sp. NPDC058898; assembly: GCF_049316025.1. Lineage (NCBI taxonomy): Bacteria > Bacillati > Bacillota > Bacilli > Caryophanales > Paenibacillaceae > Paenibacillus > Paenibacillus sp. NPDC058898. Next base: position 92,473 of record NZ_JBMOSM010000004.1, read on the forward strand.
CTTGTACGTACAACTACATTTTTGAAATATAGAGAGGAGCGGTTGTTCATGTTGGAGGATTTAAAGCAGCAGGTGCTGGAGGCGAATCTGGAGCTTCCGATGCACGGACTCGTTACCTTTACATGGGGAAATGTAAGCGGTATCGACCGTGAACAGGGACTGTTTGTCATTAAGCCAAGCGGCGTGCCTTACGAGGATTTAAAAGCGGACGACATGGTCGTGCTGGATTTGAAGGGAAATGTCGTTGAAGGCGATTTGCGACCATCCTCCGATACCCCGACACATCTGGTCCTCTATCAGAAATTTAAAGAGATCGGCGGAATTGTGCATACCCACTCTCCATGGGGAACGAGCTGGGCTCAAGCCGGACGCGCGCTTCCTGCTTACGGAACAACGCACGCCGACTATTTTTACGGGGAAATTCCGGTTACGCGGCCCATGACCCGCGAAGAAATTGAGGGGGCCTACGAGTTGGAGACGGGCAACGTCATTGTTGAGCGATTCGCAGACCTGGATCCGAACATGGTGCCTGGCGTGCTTGTCCATTCGCATGCGCCATTCGTGTGGGGCAAGGATGCGCATAACGCGGTTCATAATGCGGTAGTGTTGGAGGAGTGCGCCAAGATTGCAGCCCGGATGCAGCAGATTAATCCGGAAACCGAACCGATGGATCAGACGCTGCTGGATCGCCATTTTTTACGGAAGCATGGAGTTAATGCCTATTACGGTCAAAAGTAATGCTTGTATTCATCATTCATGATTTCATCTGTAGGAGGAAATGAGATGGGGAATAAATACACCATTGGTGTCGATTACGGAACGCAGTCCGGGCGTGCGGTGTTGGTTAATCTGGCTGACGGGCAGGAAGTAGCGGATCATGTTACGCCTTACCGGCATCATGTCATCGATGAGTTTTTACCGGTTTCAGGGAAGAAGCTGGAGCACGACTGGGCGCTTCAGCATCCGGGCGATTATCTGGAGGTTCTAAAGGTATCCGTGCCTGCCGTCATCCAGCAATCCGGGATTGATCCGGCGGATGTGATTGGCATCGGCATTGATTTTACGGCTTGCACCATGCTGCCCGTTGACGAGCTTGGGGAGCCGCTCTGCTTCCAACCGGAGCTGGCCGACCAGCCGCACAGCTGGGTTAAGCTGTGGAAGCATCATGCCGCCCAGCCGGAAGCGGACAAGATCAACGCGATTGCCGCCGAGCGCGGAGAAGCCTTTTTGCCCCGTTATGGCGGTAAGATTTCTTCCGAATGGATGATTGCAAAGGTCTGGCAAATTCTTGACGAGGCACCGGCGATCTATGAACGTACGGATAGATTCTTGGAAGCTACCGATTGGGTCGTTTCCCAAATGACAGGCCAGATTGTCCGCAACAGCTGTACGGCTGGCTACAAGGCGATATGGCATAAGCAAGACGGATATCCAAGCAAGGAATATTTTAAGGCACTGGATCCCCGGTTGGAGGATCTGGCCGATACGAAGCTGCGCGGAGAGGTCCGCCCCCTTGGGAGCAGCGCAGGCGGTCTGACTGAGAAGATGGCGGTGATGATGGGCTTAACTCCAGGGATTGCTGTGGCCGTCGGTAACGTTGATGCTCATGCCGCGGTGCCTGCGGTCGGTGTTGTCACACCGGGCAAGCTGGTGATGGCGATGGGCACATCGATCTGCCACATGCTGCTCGGTACCGAAGAGAAGCAGGTTGAAGGCATGTGCGGTGTCGTCGAGGACGGCATCATTCCCGGATTATACGGTTATGAAGCCGGGCAATCGGCAGTAGGCGATATTTTTGAATGGTACGTCGAGGAAGCGCTTCCTGCGTATGTAAAAGAAGCTGCGTCCGAGGAAGGGATTGGCGTGCACCAATGGCTTGAGCGGGAAGCGGCTGCATACAAGCCGGGTCAAACCGGTCTGCTTGCACTGGATTGGTGGAACGGCAACCGTTCGGTGCTGGTGGATACGGATCTGACCGGGCTGATGTTAGGGATGACACTGTTGACAAAGCCGCAGGAAATCTACCGCACCTTGCTTGAGGCGACTGCATTCGGCACGCGCAAAATCGTGGACGCTTTTCATGAGAACGGTGTCGCCGTGGATGTCCTGTATGCATGCGGCGGACTGCCGCAAAAGAACCGTCTCTTGATGCAGATTTATGCGGATGTCACCAATCGCGAAATCATGGTGGCTGATTCCAAACAGACGCCGGCGCTTGGCGCCGCTATGTTTGCCGCAGTCGCAGCGGGTCAGGCGCAAGGCGGGTATGATTCCATTATCGATGCCGCCAAGAAGATGGCACGGGTGAAGGAAGAGACCTTCAAACCGATTCCGGAGCATGTGGAAGTGTATGAACAGCTGTATCAGGAGTACAGCAAGCTGCATGACTATTTCGGCCGGGGCGAAAACAACGTGATGAAGCGGCTGAAGCGGATTAAGCAAACGGCTGAATAGGCCCTGGCAGACTAGAAGCCTGAATAGACACGACAGGATGGGATGAAGGAGAGGAACAACGTGACGGATTACTTGAACGATGCAAAAGGTTTAATGAACCGGATTAGGGAGCTACAGCCCGCGTTCCGCGGACTAGAAACCATGGTGCTTGAGCCCGGCGCTATGCATGACGTGCCTCCGTATCTTAAACGGCAGGGCCTTGGTTCACCGATCGTTGTTGCAGATGCGAATACGTATGAAGCAGCGGGTAAAGAGCTGGTGCAGTGCCTAAAAGCCGATGGTCTGAAGCCCCGGCTGTGTCTGATTCAGCCAGATGGGCAAGGCGACGTTGTGGCGGATGAACGCTCCTTGATGCAGCTGTTTATCGAAGTGGAGCCTGAAGGGACAGGATGCCTGGTCGCTGTGGGGTCCGGGACCATTCATGACAGTACGCGCTTTGTGAGTCATCGGAGCGGCAAGCCGTTCATTTCAGTACCTACGGCACCTTCGGTTGACGGCTTTACTTCGGCGGGCGCGCCGATCGTGGTCCGGGGAGTCAAGCAAACCTTTGCGGCCACGGCTCCGATCGCGATATTCGCCGATCCGGACATTCTAGTGAAGGCACCGCAGCCGCTGGTAGCGGCAGGTTTTGGCGATATGCTCGGCAAATACACATCGCTGCTGGATTGGAAATTCTCTTCGATCACGGCCGGTGAGCCCTATGATGATCAAGTGGCAGCCATTACGGAGAGGGCGCTTCAAGCTTGTATTCAGCATGTGGAAGCGATCGGCCAGCGCACGGACGAAGGCATCCGCATTCTGATGACGGCTTTGATCGAGTCGGGGATCGCGATGCTGCTGTTCGGTCAGTCCCACCCTGCCTCCGGGGCGGAACATCATCTCTCGCATTACTGGGAGATGGAGTACTTGCGCCGCGGCAACCGGGCCCTGCTGCATGGTGCCAAAGTGGGGGTGGCCTGCAGCGAAATATCGAGCCTATATCACGACGCGGCCGATAAGGGAGTGTATCCTAATGCCAAGCCTACGCATTGGGAGACATATGGAGAGCAGGTTCGGGAGTGGCTGCGCAAGGTCCCTTCGAAGGAGAAAATTGCCGATCTGCTGCGGCGAGCCGGAGGTCCTTCCACCCTGCAGGAGCTTGGCATCGATGACGAGCTGTTCCGGGAGAGCCTGCGGGAGGCGCACAATCTGCGCGACCGGCATACCATTTTGAGGGCGCTGAACGAGGAAAAGGTTGAGGTAAGGTCATAAGGAGAGTTATTTTAAGCGGATTGCAAGATGCGAACTAAAGATTGCACAGTGATCGATTCTGGTTTTGCTATTCGCATCTTTATAGTAGAGATTATGTTTTGTCAAAGAAGAAAGGGACTTTCAATGATCATTGAAAGTCCCTTTTTGTGTATTGAAATTCAGTGTATTATTTTGGACGCGCGGAGCAGATCGCCGGGGCAAGCTTCGGTGATTTCTTTTATTGTATATGCCGTAACAGATAGATTAAGAACGCTTGGAAAATAATAAACATAATTTACGGATATATAGAAAATAATTTTCTTGTAAGCATTTACATTTAACTTTTTGTTTGATAGGCTATGGATAAAGCAGCAAATCATACATCACTAAATCAGAAGGAGCGAGGATGATATGGGAAACAGGCTGAAGTATGATGTGGTGGTCATGGGCGGCGGCATATCGGGTGCAATGGCGGCCGTTGCGGCATCGAGTTTAGGGGTGAAGACGCTGATCGTTGAGTCCCATGGGTTTCTTGGCGGGACACTTACTGCGAATGGGGTAGGGCCTATGATGACATTCCATGCGGGAGAGAAGCTTGCCATTCAAGGTTTTACAGATCAGCTGATTGAACGGCTGAAGAAGCAGGGCAAGTCGCCGGGGCATATTTTCGATACGGTGGGCTTTACGTATTCGGTTACCCCGTTCGATGCCGAAGCGATGAAGCATGAGCTGGAGCTGATGGTTACCGAGAGCGGAGGGGAGATTCTGTATCATACGATGCTGGCCGGCGTGAAGACCGAGGACGGGCGAATCGTCGGCATTACGGTATGCAACAAGTCCGGTCTGAGCGACATCGAGGCCTCCGTGTTCATCGACGGGACGGGAGACGGCGATTTGTCCGTCGGGGCGGGAGCCGAGTTCACCAAGGGCAGGGAATCCGACGGGGCCATGCAGCCCATGACGTTGAAGATGAAGATGTACAACGTCGATATTCCGAAGGTAAAACAGTATATTCACGCCCACCCGGAAGACTTTCCACTGTATCAGGGCGATACGTCCATCATTGAGAAGGCACCTCGCTTGTCGGTAGGCGGGTTCGACAGTCTGTTTAAACTGGCGAAGGAGAGGGGCGAGATCTCGATTCCGCGAGAGAATGTGCTATTCTTCGAGACCAACAACCCGGGCGAGGTCATCCTGAATACGACCCGGATCCTCGGTCATGATCCGACGGATGCGTTCAGTCTGAGCAAGGCGGAGATGGAAGGGCGGAAGCAGTGCCGCGAGTTAGAGCTGTTCATGCGTAAGTATATTCCGGGCTTTGAGCATGCGGTCGTGGAATCGACCGGCCCGAATATTGGCATTCGGGGATCCCGCCAGATTAAGGGCGTGTACACGCTGACGGCCGATGATTTGCTGGAACAGCGGCTGTTCGAAGATACGATCGCTCATTCTGGCTACCCGATCGATATCCATAGTCCGGACGGCGAAGGTACGAAGCATCAGAAGCTGGAATGGGGCGGTATGTACAGCATTCCTTACTCCTGTATGGTCACGGATTCTGTGCAGAACCTGATCGTCATCGGCCGATGCATTTCGGCCACCTTCGAAGCGCAGGCGGCGATGCGGACGACACCGACGACGGGGGCGATCGGCCATGCCGGCGGGGTAGCATCCGCGTTGGCCGCGAAGAAAGGCATTCGCGTCCGGGATGTGGACATCAAGGAAGTGCAGTCCGTGCTGAAAGCACAGGGCGCTTATTTAGAAATATAGATGAAGATAAGCCTATTGAGAACTTGATTCGAGAGGAGAATACAACGTGACATCTTTCATGTGGGTTCAAGCCATCGGCATTTTACTAGTTTTTCTTGTGTTTGTCGGGTTAATGATGACCCGGAAGCTTCCGACCATTCTGGCACTGCCCTTGATGGCGATTCTGTTTGCCGTCATTGCTGGCGTGCCGTGGATGTCGAACGATCCCGAGACGACCACGATTGCCAAGACGATTCTGTCATCCGGCTCGATGAGGTTATCGGGCGCCATCGCGGGATTAGTGTTCGGGGCCTGGTTCGGACAAATTTTGAATAAAGTCGGCATTACCAAGTCGATTATTCGAAAAGCGGCCGAGCTTGCAGGTGACAAGCCGATGCTGATTGCGGTCCTGTTTTTCGCAACCGCATCCATTATTTTCTCGGCAGCCGGCGGACTGGGCATGGTCATCCTGGTCGGTACGATCGTCATTCCGATTATGCTGACGGCAGGCATCTCCCAGTTTGTCGCATCGATTGTCGTTATTTCCGCCGTCGGCGTCGGCGCGCTGTTCAACGTCTCCAACTGGGCCGTTTATGTTGATGTGCTGGGCCTCTCGGTTCAGACGATTGCGGATTATACGCTGGTCGCCGCGCTGCCGCTCATTCTTGTGTCGCTCGGGATGATTATATTCTACATTAAGCGGGACGGCAAAGGCCGCAAAGCGTGGGCGATGCCGACGGCTTCCGGCGGAGAAGGCAAAAAGGTACCTGCCTTTGCCCTCATTAGCCCGCTAGTGCCGGTCATTCTCGTCTTTGCATTCAAGCTCGACATTGTCCCGGCGGTGGTCATCGGCGCATTGGTTACGATACTGCTGACCTGGCCGAAGCGGCCGATTCATGTCCTATCCAGTGCGCTGGTGGAAGGGATTCAGGACGTTGCCGGTGCGATGGCGCTCATGATCGGCATCGGAATTTTGTTGAATTCCGTTATGGCGCCACAGGTGTCGGCACTGATCAGCCCGTTGATTGAAGCTGTACTGCCGACCAACCCGTTGATGTACATTCTGTTCTTCACGTTGCTATCTCCGCTCGCCATCTATCGTGGTCCGCTGAACGTATGGGGCCTTGGCAGCGGCATTGCTGCTCTGTTCGTCACGGCGGGTATGACCCCGGTCGCGGCGATGCTGGCGCTGCGCGTCGTCAGCAACGTGCAGGCCGTATCCGACCCGACCAACTCGCATAATGTGTGGGTCGCGGATTTTACGAAGAGCGACATTAACGATATTTTGAAAAAGACACTTCCTTGGATGATGGTTGCGGTGCTGATTTCGATGGTGTTGGGTTCATTCATGGTCTTTTAGAAGCAGATAGAATCCGGGCGGAGACTTGCGAGTGTCTGCCCGTTGTTGCAGGAGGAGAACGATGGAGAGAAGAAAAGTAAGGGTCGGGATTGATGTCGGAGGCACCTTCACGGATGCGGCCGTCATTGACAATGAGACATACGAGGTTATTGGGAAGATGAAAATTCCGACGACACATCATGACGAAGATGGCGTGGCGAAAGGGATTGTACAAATATTGAAGCGGATTTTGGAGAGCGAGGGCATTGCTCCGGACGATGTGACCTTTATCGCCCACGGGACGACGCAAGCGACGAACGCCTTGCTGGAGGGGGATGTGGCCCGTGTCGGCATTATCGGCATGGGTTCCGGCCTTGACGGCATGAGCGCGCGCTCGGAGTCGAATCCCGGGGACATTGAGCTGGCGCCGGGCAAATATTTGAAGACGTACCACACGTACCTTGATTCCAAAAATTTGCGGGATGAGGATATCGAAGCGGCGATTGACGAACTAGCGCGGCAGGGGGCGGAAGTGATCGTCGCTTCCGAGGCGTACAGCGTTGATGATCCGGCCAATGAGCTTCGTGTCGTTGAGATAGCGAGCCGCAAAGGTATGTATGCTACCGGCGGGCATGAAATTTCCCAGTTGTATGGACTCAAGACACGGACAAGAACGGCGGTCGTGAATGCATCTCTCATTCCGAAAATGATGGAAACGGCGAACATGACGGAGAAATCCGTCAAACATGCGAATATTCAATCCCAGCTCATGATTATGCGCTGCGACGGCGGTGTTATGAGTATCGACGAGGTGCGCAAACGTCCGATATTGACGATGCTGTCGGGACTTGCCGCCGGTGTTGCCGGTGTGCTGATGTATGAAAAGGTGTCGGACGGCATCTTTTTCGAGGTCGGCGGCACAAGCGTCGATATTTCCGTCATCAAAAACGGGAAGGTCATGATCAAGAATGCCCAAGTCGGCGGCCACCGGACTTATTTGCAGTCCTTGGATGTCCGGACGCTTGGCATTGCCGGCGGAAGCATGATTAAGGTGGCGAACGGGAACATCATCGATGTCGGTCCGCGAAGCGCCCATATTGCGGGCCAGGAATACGAGGCGTTCGCCGGGGCGGAGCAGATCGTCAATCCGAAGGTCAAGTTCGTCAGCCCGCGGGAAGGGGATCCGGCCGAATATATTATTTTGGAGAGTGAGACCGGCAAGGAATTCTCCTACACACTGGCCGGCGCGGCCAACATTCTCGGCTATATTCCGGAGGGCGATTACGCGCGAGGGAACAAGGAAGCGGCCGTGCGGGCATGGGAAGCCCTTGCCGACCATGTAGGCCTGAGCATCGAGGAGGCCGCCAGACAGGTTATGAATATCGCGATTGATAAGACGATGAAGACCGTCAATGAGATGATCGAAGACTATGAGCTGGATCGCTCGTTTGTGACGTTGGTCGGCGGCGGAGGCAGCGGGGCCGTGCTCGTTCCGGCGATGGCGGAACGGGAGCAGTTCCGCTTCCAGATCGCGAATAACGCGCCTTATGTATCGACCATAGGCGTCGCCCTTGCGATGGTGAAGGAGCAGTTGGAGAGAACCGTCGTGAATCCGACGGAAGAGGATATCAAGCGCATTCGGTCCGAGATCGTCGAGCGCATCGTCAAATCCGGCGCCAGTGAGGATACGGTCGAGGTAACGATCGAGATTGATAGCCAGAAAAATATTTTGCGGGCAGTCGCTACCGGCTCGACAGAGCTTCGCTCCAAAGATCTGGGTCAGCAAGCGCTGTCTGTCGAGGAGATGGCCGCCATAGCCGCTAGCTCAGTCGATCAACCGGCGGCCAGCATGATGCTGGCGTCCCAGTGCGGCCGATGGAGCCTATTCGCCTGCGAGGAGACGAAGAAATCATTTTTCGGACTGATCAAGAAGAAAACGACCTATGTGAGCGTGCTCGATCGGGAAGGCGTCGTTCGGTTCAAGAAGGGGAACGTCCACTTCACGAAGCTGACCAAGGCTCAGTTCGGGGACCGATTACAAGATTTTTTGGATGACAATACGATCTACTCCGATGCAAACGCGACGATCCCGAAGGTATTTGTCTTTTATCGGGAGAAGATGCTCGATTTGACCGGAATGCAGACGAAGGAGCAGTTGATGTCGATTCTCGAGATCGAGACGGAGATGCTGACACAGGAAGAAGAATTGATCGTCGTTGTTTATCAATAAGGAGGGAAAGGTATGCCGGAGCCGGACGAGGTTATTCGCCGATTGATGGAAGAGGAAGGGGCTGATGAGTTGCTGGCGTGCGCGGAGCTGGAGCAGGACCCTCTTTTCCGCAAAATACCGAAGGATCGAATGGCGTACTATGTAAGCATGTCGCTGAAACGGGGCAGAGAGACGGCGGCTGCCTACAAGAACAAGGGCAAGTCCATCCGGGAACTGTGTCAGATGGAAGGCTTACAGTATCAAGTGACGAATCGGTCCGGCACTTTCCACAACGTCAGCTTCCGCGCGCAGATTGATTTCGCGAAGAGCCCGCCGGCGATTATCATCTATGCCTCGTCGCTCCACGATATGCGGCAGGCGTACCGGACGGTGATGGGGAATGGATGCGAGGAGCGGGAACAGGAGCTGGAGCGGCTGATCGACCTTCATTTAGCACATGAGTTTTTTCATTATACGGAATACCGGGCGGGGCAGTTCACGAATGAGACGCTGGAGCCGATTGATATGTTCAAGCTGGGAAGCTGGTATACGAAGAGGTCAAGCATTGTGAAATGCAGTGAAATCGCGGCGCATGCATTCTGCAAAACGATACTGGGCCTGCCCTGCTTGCCGAATGTGCTCGATTACGCGTTTCTTGTAGAGACGAGGGCGATGGATGCAGGTGAGCTTAGCCGGCGGGTGGAATATTGGAAGATGATGTTGGCCTGATTTTATCATTACTTCCCTTGATATGATATAATGGGGTGTACTGGCGAAGTTACCGGATTCGCATTTTTCCCATTGGCAGTCAGGAGGAGGTACCATGTCTTCACAGGTTCCGGCGGTTATCGCAAAAATTGTATCGCAAACTCAAAAACTAACATACGGTGAAAATCAGATCGCCAATTTTGTTATACACAATCCGGAATTCATCACCCGTAACACCATTACGGCTATCGCGAATGAAATCGGTGTGTCCGAGACAAGCATCAACCGTTTTTGCAAAAAGGTCGGCTTCAAAGGATTCAACGATTTTAAAATCGCGTTCGCCCAGGATGCGTTTTACCGGGATATGCAGGCCAAGAAGAAAGAGAGACGCGAGATTAACGTCATTGATGCGCTGGCTCTCGACTATAACGAACTGATCGTTAACACTTCGGCGCTCATTACGGAAGATCAGCTTCATCAAGTGGTCAAGCTGCTGAAGGGCGCGCGCCGAATCCTCCTCATCGGCTTGTTCGATTCGTTCCTCGCGGCCATGGCATTGAAGAACCGGCTCGCGATTATCGGCGTTCATGCTGATGCAATCAATGACAGCAGGGAGATGAAAATCGCGGCCTCCCAATGCGGTCCTGAGGATGTCGTAATTGCCTTCTCGCGTTCAGGTTCGACCCGGGAGATTATCGATGCCGTCAACATCGCGCAGGTCAATCAGGCCAAGACCGTGGCAGTCACCTGTTATGACTCATCAGCGATTACAGAAAATGCGGTGGTCGATATTATTGCGCCAGATAAAATCTCGGTCAATAACAGCGCTTTTATGTCCAACCATATCACGTTTCTGTTTGTCGTCGATCTCATTATGAGCGTTTTCATTTCATCGGATAAGCAGTATTTGAAGAAAAAGCTGGACAGCGAAGGAATATTGGCAAGCGATCAATCGATAACGAATTATTTTCTGTGATTGTAGAAACAAAACGCTCTTGTCGCGCAAATGCGCGACAAGAGCGTTTTTTAATGCTTCTTATGACTTGTTGTTTTCCGCTTCCAACAATTTCGGTCAATTCGCGGGCAGCAACTACGTCTAAGTTCAGGTGCTGGAAGTCATCGACAATCACTATATCATGAAGCCGTGACGAGCGGTCCGTTAAATATTCAGCATGTCCGCACAAACAGCAGGAACAGGGTGTCCCTGCTCCTGCTGTTTTCCATACTTTAGTGGATAAACGTATCAAACCAATGCAGATGTTAACCTACTATAGTGATTCTAATTCACCCTTCATTCGACTCTCTAGCCTTCCTTCACATCATACAGTACGCGAGCCAACAGGTCCTGGCTATAGTTGCCGAAATGCTTGCCGTAAATGGTTAAGCCGCGTTTATTAACAGATTGTTCGTTAACGGCGATCCTGAAGGTGAGCTCGCTTTTGTAATCAAGTTGAATCTGGTCCAGACCAACATCCGAGATGCGGCATCCATCGATAAAGCTGCCTTCCTTATTAATTCGGATTAGCTTCAGCATGCCGTATTGGTTCAAATGAGGCGGCCACCATTCGGGGTTGAAAGTACCGCGTTTGTCCCCGAAATCCCCCGGACTTGTCCAGCTGCCAATCTCGATCCCGTTTACGTAAAAGCAAATGTCCGATGGATAATTGTCGCAATATCCCGGCGCCTCGGAGCCAAGCTCTAACGAGAATTGAATCTCGCGGAACGATTGATTGGACTTCAAATAATTCGGGATCCGGTATTCCAGGAATCCTTCGGTAAGCCAGATGATCTCCGAGTTGATCCGCTCCGGATCGGCGAAATAGCGCGGATCGTCAAAATCTCCGATGATGCTGTCCTTGGTCGCAAGCCCGCAGGTCGGGGTAGCCTGGTAATCACTGTAATGGCCAACCTGAATCTCCACCTCGTACAAGTTATCCATATCCTTGCTGCGAAGGTCAACCATCAGGGTGTCTTTATTCAGGTAGCAGATCTTCTGAATGCCGTGTTTACCGCCCGTGGTATTAATTTCGATCAGGCCGCTATCTTCCAATTTCTTGATATGCATGGTAATAGCGCCATTGCTGAGGTTCAGCCTGTTCGCGAGATCGTTTAAGTTTAGACTTTGGTTCTTGGCCAGCAGCTCCAGAATTTGAATGCGAATTTCCGAGCTGAGCGCTTTAAAGATATCAAGCCCGCTCATTAAGTCTTTAATGTAGATCATCTTATCTCAAACCTTCTTCCGATTAAAGGATTTATATAACGATGGTAATAGGTACAGAGGGGTAAAAAGGTTTATTTTAAACAATTATAAATCAATATGGGCGTTAAATAAAGATGTGATCTAATTCTTCAAAAATTTCATTTGAAAACCAAGAATTCCAATACTCAAAACCATTTTATTTCAAATTATTATAAAAATAATGATTCGGAATACAAGAAAAATCAGTGTTTTACACCGCTATTTAGCTGATTTTCAGATAATTAATTAATTCGTTTCTAATATATATAAATCATTTTATGTTTGTGTATTTACAGCGAACCTCTCATATGATATTTTATATTTGAAAACGAATTCATTTAGTATTATTTGAAATGATTCATAATTACATCAACGGAAGGTGAAGGACTTGGCAGCTGAGAAATTGAAAGCACGAATGATCGTGGATAAGTCGTTTCGGATCGCGCAAGTTGATAACCGCATATATGGTTCGTTCATTGAACATCTTGGCCGCGCTGTATATGGCGGCATTTACGAACCCGGCCATGAAACTGCGGATGCAGGTGGTTTTCGTAACGACGTGAAGGATTTGATCAAGGAACTGGATGTCCCGATTATAAGATATCCCGGCGGAAATTTTGTGTCAGGTTATGACTGGGAAGATGGCGTAGGTCCTGTAGCCGAACGGCCGAAACGGCTGGAGCTGGCGTGGAGAACGCTGGAGCCGAACGTTTTCGGCACGAATGAGTTTATTTCCTGGGCCAAGGAAGTGGGCTCGGACGTTATGATGGCCGTGAACCTGGGTACTCGGGGGATCGACGCTGCCAGAAATCTGCTGGAATACACCAACCATCCCGGAGGCACATACTGGAGCGATCTAAGACGCAGTCATGGTTATGAACAGCCGCACAAGATCAAAACCTGGTGTCTTGGCAACGAGATGGATGGGCCTTGGCAGATCGGACACAAGACCTCGACAGAATACGGCCGACTTGCACTGGAAACGGCAAAAGCCATGCGGCTCGTCGATCCGACCATTGAACTGGTTTCATGCGGAAGCTCGAGCGCCGGGATGCCGACATTCCCTGAATGGGAAGCCGTAACGCTGGATCATACGTACGAGGCGGTTGATTACATATCGCTTCATCAATATTACGGTAACCGTGATAACGATACCGCCAACTATCTGGCACTTTCCCTGGATATGGATCACTTTATTCATACGGTCAAATCCACCTGCGATTACATCAAGGCCAAGAAACGCAGCAAAAAGACGATGTATCTCAGCTTCGACGAGTGGAATGTCTGGTACCATTCCAATGACGCTGACAGGCAGATTGATCCATGGAGCATCGCTCCGCCGCAACTGGAGGATGTATATAATTTCGAGGATGCGATTCTTGTCGGCAGCATGCTGATCACCTTCCTGCGCCACGCAGACCGGGTGAAGATGGCTTGTCTGGCACAGCTCGTCAACGTAATCGCGCCGATTATGACCGAGAACGGCGGCCGTTCTTGGAAGCAGACCATCTTTTATCCGTATCTTCACGCTTCGAAATTTGGCCGGGGCGTATCGCTGCTACCTATCGTCGAATCACCGAAGTATGATTCCAAGGATTTTACCGATGTTCCGTATCTTGATAGTGCGGTCGTTCATAATGAAGAGGATGAAGAAATTACGATTTTTGCCGTGAACCGTCATCTGGAGGAAGCATTGGAGCTGGAATGTGATGTGCGCAGCTTTGAAGGCTACCGGCTGCTGGAGCATATCGTGATGGAGCATGAGGATCTGAAAGCGGTGAATACCGCATCTGAGGAAAGAGTCAAACCACATCATCAGGGTGGAGCTAAACTCGATAACGGTATGGTTACCGCAAGGCTTGCCAAGGCATCATGGAACGTTATTCGCTTGAAAAAAGCTTAAGGAAAAGCAGCGGGCAGTTCTCACCAGGGGCTGCCCCATCTCCCAAACAGTCATAACAAATTACACACATTATGAAAGCGCTTTATTTCTGAATGGTAGCAGAAGTACCGATTTTTGAAGTGTAGGTTTGTATGAACGAAAATTAAGGGAGGTCCAGTAAGATGATGAAAAAATGGTTGATTGTATTCACGGTATTATGTATGACATTGTTCTTGTGGGGATGCGGTAAATCGAACAATGCCGGCGGCGAAACCTCGGTTCTGGATGGAGGGGCAGGGGAAAGCGCCACAGAGCTGTCTTATTGGACGTTTGTTGAGCTGCACGGACAGCATTTTGAGAAAATGCTGGGCAAGTGGAATGCCGAGAATCCCGCACGCCAGATTAAACTGAACGTGACGGTCATGCCGTATGACGACATGCATAACAAATTATCCATTGCGGTTCAATCGGGGACTGGGGCACCCGACATTGCGGATATCGAGCTTGGGAAGTTTCCGGATTTTCTGTCCGGCACGCCGCAGTTGGAACCGCTCAATGATATCATTGATCCATACCGGGACACCATCGTTAAATCCCGAATTGACCTATACAGCAAGGAAGATACGAATTACGGCATCCCGACCCATGTTGGCGCGTCCGTTGCCTTCTATAATACCGAGATTTTGGAGGAGGCTGGGGTTAACTATCAGGATATCGTAACTTGGGAGGATTTTAAGCAGGCAGGTATCCAGGTGTATGAAAAAACAGGCAAGTACATGGGAACAGCCGATACAAGCGCAGCCTGGCAAGCTTCCATGCTATTGGCACAGCAAGGCGCGGATCTAACAGACGATTCCGGCAATCCGATCGTGAACTCGGAAGCGATGGTGAAAGCCATGACGCTCCTCAAGGATCTGCAGGATAACAATGTCATAGCAACCATTGCCGGCGGCCAGCCGGATACCGAAGAAGCATATGGAGAGTTTAATGCAGGAAATTACGCTACGGCTTTCATGCCGCTGTGGCAAATGTCCAGATACACCAACTACATGTCAGACTTGTCCGGGAAAATAGCCATCGCGCCGATACCGGTCATTGAAGAAGGAATGCCAAGATCGGTTGGCGGCGGCGGCACCGGCACGGTTGTTACGAAGACCGCAAAAGACGTACAACTGGCGAAAGACTTTCTGGCATTTGCCAAGCTGTCCCTGGATGCCAATAAAGAGATTTGGAACACGCTTGGATTCGATCCGGTCAATATGGACGTTTGGGATATGAAAGATGTTACGCACAATGCCGAGAATCAGTTCGTCAAATATTTTGTTAATAACCCGTTTGATGTCTTAAATGAGATCCGAGATGAAATCCGGTTAATCAAATCGACCTCCGCATCGCCTACCATCAACAACGTCCTGTGTACAACAACCTTCAATGAGATTTTCGAGGATGGCAAAGACATTACTGAAGCTTTGAACGACGCCCAGAAACAAATCGAACAGGAATTGAAATGACACTCGCTTATAGGGTACCAAAACATAGAGCTGCTCATGGAATCGTTAATGGGCGGCTCTCATTAAAGGAGTAGAATCATGATTAAAAAATTTCTGTACTCGCAAAAGGTTGCTCCTTATGTGTTTGTTCTGCCGTTTATTCTGGTGTTCCTTATATTCTGGGTGCTGCCGCTGGGCAGCTCATTTGGCATGAGCTTTCAGAAGACGCAGCTGGGGCAGGAAGCAGATTGGATCGGTATGGCTAATTACGGAAAGCTGATGGGGGACGGCGTCTTTCTGAAGGCGGTCACGAACAGCGCGATTTACATGATCCTGACGCTCCTTATCCTGATTCCGTTTCCGATGCTGTTCGCGGTATTGATTAACAATAAGTTCATGTGGGGAAGAGAATTTTTTAAATCGTCCTTTTTCTTCCCGGCACTGACGTCGGTTGTTGTCGCAGGCACCATTTTTCGGCTGATGTTCGGCGAGATGGAAGGGTCGCTTATTAACAGTATACTGGGGTGGTTCGGGATCGACCCGGTGAAGTTTCTGAAGGGACAAGTTACCGGTTTTATTGCTCTGGTGGCACTTGCCACATGGCGGTGGACGGGCGTTAATATGCTCTATTTTTTATCCGGGCTCAAAAATATCCCGGGTGAATATTATGAGGCGGCATCCATCGACGGGGCCTCGGCCTTTCAGAAATTCACCAAAATCACGATGCCATTGTTAAAGCCAACCACGATATATGTGTTAACGATCAGCATTTATGCGGGGCTTGCCATGTTTATTGAGAGCATGATGCTCTGGAACGGCAACAACTCTCCGAAAAACATCGGCCTCACGATTGTCGGTTATCTGTACCGTCAAGGCATTGAGAAGAACAATCTGGGTTATGCGGCCGCTGTAGGGATCGTGCTGCTGGCGATCACCATGATCATTAATCTGACGCAGCTGACGCTCTCCGGCATGTTCAAGAAGGAGGATTGAGAATGAGAAGAGAAACGCTGATCAAAATAATCCTCTTTATTTTGTTCTCCATACTGTGCTTTCTGATCCTGGTCCCTTTTTATGCCGTCACCATCGCTTCCTTTAAACCGGGCGAGGATTTGATCCGGTATGGGCTGAATTTGAAATTTGACCTGTCGGTGATGAGCCTGGACAATTTCAACTACCTGTTTACAGGCGATCATTCTTATTTTATGTGGTTTTTTAACTCCTTGCTCCTTACGGTGGTGCAGGTTACGTTAACCCTGCTGGTCAGCGCAACGGTTGCCTATGGGTTTGCAGCCTATGATTTCATCGGCAAAAATTTCCTGTTCATCTGCGTGCTTCTGATTATGATGGTTCCTTTTGAAATTCTTCTTCTTCCATTATACTCCCTGACGTACAACCTTGGCCTTATGAATTCGTACTCGGCGATTGTGCTGCCGGGGATCGCAAGCGCGGCTACGATCTTTTTCTTCAGGCAGTATTTAAGAGGGGTTCCAAAAGAAATGATTGCGGCAGGGCGGGTGGACGGCGCGACGGAATACGGTATCTATGTACGGCTGATCTTGCCTGTGATGAAGCCATCCTTCGCTGCCATGGCGATCCTGAACGGCATGAACAGCTGGAACAACTTTCTGTGGCCGTTTATGGTACTCAGCGATGATGGCAAGTATACCCTTCCGATCGGATTGAAGACGCTCTTGACCCCTTACGGGAACAATTATGACTTATTGATTGTCGGCTCCTTCTTCTCGATCATTCCGATCTTTATTTTGTTCATGGCCTTCCAGAAGTATTTTATCGATGGGATGACGGCGGGGGCGGTGAAAGGATGATCACTCGATAGGAAGGGCCTGACCTTGCATGAGGCATCTCAAATCCTTTATGATACAAGGAAACCTGCGTGTTTCATGTTTGATTTGATGAATGAGGTGACCGTATCGTGCATCCTGTAACTCGGGCTCTACTATGGATTGGCGGCGCTCTGATCGTGATCGGGCTGATCTGGCCTGTCATTGGACGATTTGTCGGCCGGCTGCCGGGTGACATCGTGGTGGATAAACCCCATGTCAAAATTTATTTTCCGATCGTAACCTGCCTCGTCATCAGCGTGGTAGGCTCATTAATTCTGTTTCTGATCCAGCAGTTTCGTAAATAGCAGAGATATCATAAGAAAAACGTCTATCGACGTACTTTCTCGGAAGACAGACCGCGGTTAGGGGATGTTTTTCTTGCGATATCAGGAAGGCCTAAGCTTCGAAGTTTATACTTTCTGATAAAAAAACAGGCCGGCTAGGGCAAACCCTTAGCCGGCCTGTTTACATGGAAGAGAGAAACTTACTTCTGAATGATGGTAATCTCGGCATTCGGATCCAGGCTTCTCACGATGGATTTGAATCTGGGCATCTCCAGAATGTGAACCCGATAGATCAGCTGCGTCGAACCGATGGTTTCACCTTCATACATAGAGTCATCTTTAGGGTCAGCAGTTTGGGATTCATACCCCATGATGGCTTTCATGGTATGCTGGATTTCCACTTCGCTCAAGCTGCGAATCCGGACCTCTCGTTTAAGCGGAAGGCTCGAAGTTGTAATACGTCCGGTCTCCAGTGCCATGAGACATGCGATCGCAGAGTACATCGCTCGTTCCCAGCCGAGAAGCAGCCCTGCCAATGTCAGTACGCATGTATTGACCATGATATGGATGTATGGCAGCTTCAAGCGGGTTAGCAGATGTGATATCTGCTGCGGAATCTTGGGCATTTGGAGTGAGTCCAGGACGACGCCGTAACGAAGGCCGAGACCGATGCCCAGCCCAAGGAAAATGCCGCCGATGCCTGCGCTCCCGATCTTGCTGTCGATGAGAGCGGGAACCGGAAAGAACAGGATCGAGCATACGGAAAAAGTAAGCAGCCCGACGGTGGCAATGACGGCTTTTTCCCGATTGGCCCCACGGTAGACCAGCAGGAGCAGGGGCAGATTTAATGCAAACAGAAACATGCCTGTATGAAGTCCCGTCAGATGCGAGGCGAGCGCGGAAATTCCCGTTACGCCGCCCGCGATGATGCCGCCGGGAACAAGAAATAAATCCAAACCGAACGCCGCTATCAGGCCTCCGATGGCAGCCATGCTCATTCTTCTTCGTGTACTTGCCTTGCTTACGGTCTCTTGCGGACCGTTCGTTACCCGAACATGGGCTTGAACCATAGGCAATGTACCCTCCTTTATCCGCTTGCACTTTCATCCTTTAGCTTCGGTTTAACCGGTTTCTTCTCCTTATAGTCTTTAAATTTAATGATTTTGTTCAAGAAGTTATACACATGCTTGGACTCCTTGGTGAGCAGCGGTCCGAGAATAGCCAGTATCAGCACATACAAGGCTGCGAACGGCTGGATGAAGGTTGCAAGTCCGCCCGCTTTACCCATATTAGCGAGAATAATGGAGAATTCCCCACGGGATACGATGGTCAGACCGATATTGGAGGATGCTTTGGAGGACAACCCTGCACTGCGTCCAGCAAGCATACCTGCAATAAAGTTACCAAGGAGTGTGATGATAACGGCGATTAGCGATAACCACACAGCTCCGCCAAGCTCGGAAGGTACAATCGTTAAACCGAAGCTAAAGAAGAATATGGCTCCAAAGAAATCACGGAATGGTAATATCAGATGCTCAATGCGTTCACGATGCTCCGTCTCAGCCAGGACAAGCCCGACGAGCAGAGCGCCGATCGCCTCGGCAACATGAATCGTTTCGGCGAATCCTGCGAGCAAGAACAATGCGCCAAAAACAACCAAGGCAAACAATTCGTTCGACCGTATATTTAACACCTTATTCAGGAGCGGTACGGCTTTACGGCCAATAATAAGGACAAGCAGCATAAATCCAAGGGCGATTACCGCAGATATCAGTACTCCGCCCAGCGATGATGATCCGCTTAATACGAGGCCGGAGAGAATAGAGATATATACAGCCAGGAACACATCCTCGAACATGATAATACCGAGAATCATTTCAGTTTCGGGATTCGCCGTTCTTTTCAAGTCAACCAGCACCTTGGCTACGATAGCGCTTGAGGAGATAGTGGTAATTCCCGCAACAATGAGTGTTTCCGCGACCGGGAATCCGGAAAAGATCCCGATCATCAGTCCAAGCGTAAAGTTAATGGCAATATAGATGCTGCCACCAACTACGATGGACTTCCCTGATTTAATTAACCGGCCGACTGAGAATTCGAGGCCAAGATAGAACAGAAGGAACAGTACGCCGATGCGACCCATAAAGTCGATGAACGGAGCACTTTCAATAAAACGAAAATCGAATGATCCAAAATGAAAAGCATGAGGCCCTACCGCCATCCCTATCAGAATGTAGAAAGGGACGACGGAAAACCGGAGTTTAGCTGATAGCAACCCCGCCAGGGCGATCAGGAAAATCGCCAGTCCAACTTCTAAAACCAAATGATCCATTCATCAACCACGTCCGTTCATCAAGATTTGTTTAAATAGCCGCTGTTGTTGACGTTCACCAACGACAACGAGTGTCGAGTCCGGTGTGATGATAACGTCAGGTCCGGGATTGATTTGTTTACTGTTTTTATCAACTGTCGCAATGATGGTTGCACCTGAGGCTTGGCGCACGTCCAAATCACCAATCGATTTACCTGCCCCGTAATAGTGGGACTCGATGCGATACCACTCGATAATCAATTCGTCCAGCGCCATGTCGATGGTTTCCAGCGCTTTAGGTTTATAAGTGAGACCGCCAACGATGGCAGCAATTTGGCGAGCCTCATCATCGTCCAAGGAAATCATGGAAATGCTTTCGTCCGGATCGTCATGTTCATAATGGTACATTTCACGGCGGCCGTCGTCATGAATGATAATGACCAGTTTATCGCCACCGCGGGTATCAATTACGAATTTCTTGCCGATTCCGGGCAAATCTGTTTCACGAACATGCATAGGTTAAACTCCTCCTAAAAATACACTTTTAGTTTTTTTTGCAGACCGGTCACACGGATCTCAAAAATATACGCAGCCAAATAAAACAATCCATTCAGGGTGAAATTGTACAGTCTTTAATAAACCTACGTGCATACGTCAATTAGCACAGGTTGATTGTATGGTTGCCTGAGAGATGAAAAATTGGCGAATTTAAGAAACCGCAGTCAGTTTGAATGCGAAAAGGGGAGGAATCTAAACGAACTTCGATGTGTATTTAATGGGGAATAATAATAAAAGCCGGAGCCGAAGCGGAATGATCGGCCGATAGGGCAGACGTGTTTTGGGAGCCTGCAACATGAGAACGGCCGACATCAATAAGAACAGTGGCAAGGTATTGCCGGCTGCCTTAAGTTTGGAGAGAATCTGAGAGTGTTTCAGAACAGCTACTTTCAGATGAAGGTCGTGCTTATAAACATACCGCTCATCGTGGGTTTCGCTGCTGGAATACTCCTGGACGGGAATGTAAAGGGCAAATGCCGTAACCAGAACAAGTACCAGCATCCAAAGAATTTTTGCTGTTTTTAAGAAACGGTTCACGGTTACTCCCCCTTCGTCCCAAGCTTCTGTGTTAATCATAACATAAAAATAATCGTTCTCAAAATGAGAACGATAAATTATTTTTGAACACTTTTACAGATTGATTTCATTTTTTACATTATATTGAAGCGAGACTTGTCTTACTTTTTGCGAAGTTTATCGTAATTTTCCGTATCGGGATCGATATCAACTTTCGATGTATCTTTATCTTCCAAAATGCCAAGAACCAGATCATCGAGCTTGTCGGTTGCGGCTTGATCCGGACGATCGGGCTCGGGAATAGGGTCTACGCCGGGGAACTGTCCGTCATATTCAGGTTTCTTTTTGCTCATTAGGGTCTCATTCCTTTCTGGAAATATTTTGGCACAAAAGGTTCCGTTATATGTAACGAATAAACGCGAGGGGTGAAAATGAAACCATGCAAGCGATCATCAGCATGACAATAATCATCCTTCTATGTAATGTATCTCTATATATTCATCTGCTATATAAGAAATATGCTAGAATGTATTGGAGGAATATTATACCAGGGGGTAATTTGAGTTATGAAGAAAAAAATGCTGTGCTGCACCATCGCTTTATTGCTTGTGTCAGGATCGGTCGTTTCTGCTCATCCGGGAAGAACGGATGCCAATGGAGGGCATACCTGCCGCACCAATTGCGAACGCTGGGGTCTGTCTTATGGCGAGTATCATTATCATAACGGCGGAGGAAGCTCTTCAAGCAGCAAGTCGTCCTCATCCAAGCCTAAAGCCAAATCATCGAAGAATAGCACGACAAAATCCACTGCGCCGAAGCCGGCAGCCCCGGCCTATGCCAAGTCCGGTCTTAAAGTTTACGTTAACGGCAGCGTGGTGAAGTTTGACAGTGAGCCGTTGGTGTATAACAACATCAATCTGGTGCCACTGCGGGAAATCGCTGAAGGAATGGGAGCTGAGGTTAGCTGGAATCGTGAAGCGGCCAGTATTGGTGTACAAAGAGGCAATCACAAGATAACACTCACGATTGGCAGCAAAACCGTCTTTTACAACGGCAAATCGGAAACCGTTGCGGTCGCTCCTAAAGTGATCGACGGCGTGACGTACGTTCCGATTCAGGTGTTTGCAAGGGGCCTGGGTGCTGGCGTGAACTATACCGATCATGATAAAATTCTGAGAATCTCCTTATAGGAATAAAATAACAGCATTAAACGGGTGAACAGAGAGGGGAGAGCATACGTGAGTTTTTTTGATAAATTTAAGGCCGGTGTGTCCGACGCTGGAAACAAAGCTAAAACGCTGGTGGAGATCAATCGGTTAAAGCTGCAGAACAACGGTAAAAAAAGCGACATCGATGAACAGCTTCTGGAAATCGGCAAGGTTGTATTTGCTGCAACCGAAGCTGGGAAGTGGCCGCCTGATCAGGAGAGTATTCAAAGCTACGTGGACAAGATTCATCAATTGAATTTTGAAATCGAACAAAATCTGCTTCATATCGCGAATCTTACGGATGAGAAGGTATGCAGAGCCTGCGGGAACAGCTCTGCTATGAACGCTAAGTTTTGTGCTCACTGCGGCCATACGTTCGAAGTGATTCAGGTGGAATCGGAAGAGCAGCGTAAAGAAATTCCCCTTCTGGAAGACGGCAGTGATCAAGAGGAGCCGAAATAGTGTGATTGGTCCAATTGTCCTCACTAGTCTAGGCGGGCCGATCGATTGGAACGGGATCTTATTCTCGCGTGCGTGTTGTGCCGAACAATAACACGAGCAGTGAAAAGGACCTGATGGTCCTTGATGTCAGGATGAATATTTTAGCTAAAGTTAGAGCCGCACCCTGGTTTGGGAATGACCGGGGGCGGCTTTTTCTTTTTGTCCGAGGTGAAGGAAGCTGCTAAACATTACAGAATGATTATAAAGGTGAGCTTACTCACCATAAAATCGTAATATAGTAATATTAGCTTACTAGCTGGAGGGAGTGAGGACATATGCCGATGAACAAGGCCTGTAATGATGAGTTTTTTCAACATGGGAATCGAAGGGTGTCAAGGCTGCTAAAAGGTAACGTTCTATGGCTTCCCGTCTGTGTATTTCTGATGCTTCTTGCTGCTGGATGTAACATTATGGATCCTTCGGAGGAGGACCATTCGCCGGAGAGTCAACCGAAGAGCGCATCCATCAGCATCGTTATTTCAAGTCTCGGGATGACGTTCCCTGCGGGGATGGACGAGAATGACAATCCGTATCTAAATTATATCGAGGAACGCACGGGTCTTGAGATCGGGGTTAATCTTCCACCGTCTGAGGTATACAACGAGAAGTTGGATGTCATTATGTCCTCAGGCAACTTGCCGGATATGCTCCATACGTATGAACCGGTGTGGTTTGACAATTATGTCAAGCAAAAGGCATTTATGCCGCTGGATGAGTTAATCGACAAGTATGGTCCTCATCTAAAGGAGAAAATTCCACCCGAGGTCTGGGATCGGGTCCGATATGGAGGTAAAATCTATGCGGTTCCGAGCTTAAATGAAGTGACTGGTGCAGAACTGATGTATGTACGCAAGGATTGGCTGGATCGACTAGGCCTGGAGCCGCCCGAAACACTGGAGGAATATTACGAAGTCATACGTGCCTTTACGCTCGATGACCCAGACGGCAACGGCGTGCAGGATACGATCGGCCTTACCCTGACATCGAATCTGGGCAGGTCTTCCCCGTTCTTCGGCGCCTTCGGCACGCAGCGGAATACATGGTTTGAACGGGACGGGCAGCTGGTGAACGGAAGCATTCTGCCTGAAACGAAGGAGACCCTCGCGTTTTTTGCCAAGCTGTATCAGGAGAATCTGCTCGATCGGGAGTTTCCTCTTAACCTGCAAAATAATATGTTCGAAAAAATAGAAAATGGCACGGTGGGCCTCTTCTCTGCAGCATGGTACGACACGCGGGGACCGATTGCGGCCAACATGAGCAAAGACCCGGAGGCTGTATGGATGCCGCTTCCGTATCCCACGGGACCGGACGGATTTAAAGGCGTGGAAGGCAAGGACATTATCCGCGGCTACAATGTCATTCCCGCCGAATCGGAGAAAGCAGCCGAAGTGATTAAGTTTCTGGACTTTATCGCCAGCGACTATAAGACGCTGAAGCTTGGCTTCGAGAACGAAATCTGGCGTTGGGAGGACGGGGCGATTGTTACGGATTTTGCGCTTCACGACAAGCATTTGTACCGTGGCATTTATCAGTCGCTTGTTGATGTGCCGGACCAATTGCTGTTTAAGGAGCGGCTTGACTCACTAGGCGATTTCAATCTATACAACAACTTGCAAATGATTAACTCGCATATTATTCCCAATGCATTCTATGGCGTTCCCACACCTGCCATGACGAAGTACAGCAATAAGCTTAAAAATCTGGAGGATGTGTTTATGAACATTATTATGGGGCTGGAACCACTGGATGCCTTTGATGACTATGTGAAGACATGGATGGAAGAAGGAGGAGATGAAATCACGAAGGAAGTGAATGAATGGTACTCCAAACAATGATGTCGGCCGCCAAGAGAGGGGGGAGTCAAATGATGGCGTTGACTCGCTGGGTCCGGGATCGGTTTTCGCAAAATATTCAAACCCGTTTGACCGGTTATTTTCTGCTGATCCTGCTCCCGTTGGTCATCATCAGCTTGTTTGCGGTGGAACGTTCTCGAGATATTCTCTACGAACAGGCGGTTCAGCGGACAGAGATGGCGCTTTCGTCAGCGATGAACCATTTTGATCTGGCGCTGCAAAATGTGGAGGAGATATCCACCTTGATTGCAAGCGACCCTGGAATGAATGAGCTGCTGAACAAAAACAGCACCAACTTTTCTTCTCAATCGATCATGGATTTCAAGCATATTTTGGAACAGTTATCGAATTCCGTATCGGTGAACCGGTTTGTATCCCATATTTCGGTGTATCATCAGGCGTCCAATTGGTTTATCTCTACCCATTACGGCGGCAAAAAGCTGACGGGCGAGACGCAGCAGGAATGGCTTGTCGAAGCCGCGCGGCGGAACGGAACGGGGATTTCCTACGTCATGTCGGAAGATCCTGTAGCGAAGGGCATCACGTTTGGACAGATGATGAATACGGACAGCGTCTCCTTGATTCGGGCCATGGACCTCTACAACAGCGAACGGCAGTCGAATCTGCTGGTGGTGTCTTTTAACAAGAGCAAGCTGTTAATCATCATCAAGACGCTGCTTCCCTCCGAGAACAGCCGTATCGCCCTGTTGAACGAAAAGGGAGAAGTGGTGGTGGAGACCGGCAGAGTGCATGAGGATAACATTTCTGACAAGGATATGACCGTAGCGATTGACTCGGATTACTCCGCATGGCGTCTCGCGTTGGTACAGCCGAAAAGTGAGCTGTACAAAGAGACTGATCAGCTGCGCCTGTTCACAGTTGCGATCATCGGGTTAAGCATCCTGCTGGCCATCATTATTTCATGGGTGGTGTACAGCGGAATTGCCTCCCCTGTGTTGAAATTGTCGCGCGGGATGAAGCGGCTCAGCAGTGGGGAGCTGAATATTCATGTCGATACCAAGCGGAAGGACGAGTTCGGTTTTCTCATCCAGTCGTTTAACAAGATGGCCGTCGTACAGAAGCATCTGATCGAGGATCATTACGAGCAGCAGCTGCGATTAACGACGACGGAGCTCAAGTTTCTGCAATCCCAGATCAATCCGCATTTTCTATACAATACACTCGATTCGATATACTGGACGGCCAAAAACTACGATGCGGATGAGATCAGCGAGATGGTGATGAATCTGTCGAAGTTTTTCCGGTTGAGCCTGAACAAGGGCAGGCAGGTGTTCACGATTGAGGAGAGCATCACCCATTTGCACTACTATCTACGAATTCAGCAGCTTCGTTTCATGGACAATTTCACCGTGGATTATCAAATTTCGGAAGAGAGCAAGCATGTCCCGCTCCTCAAGCTGCTTCTTCAGCCATTGGTGGAGAATGCCATCATTCATGGCATGGAGGGTAAATCCTCAGGAGGGAGCCTGGTCATATCCAGCAGGATTGAAAAGGGGCAGACCGTGGTCATCAGCGTACAAGATAACGGGCCGGGGATTAGGGAAGAACGGCTCCGTTATATTCAGCATGAACTGGAGATGATGGGTTCCCGCAGCGTGCCGGCGTCTTCCCAGGATGAAGAGCATGTGAAGGATCTGTTCGGGCTACGGAACGTGCTGAGCCGAATGAAGCTGTATTATGGCAGGGATGCCCAACTTACGGTTCACAGTGTCTCAGGCGAAGGCACAACCGTCACGATTTCCATTCCGCTGGATCGCTGCAAGGAAGTTAACCTGAAGTAGGTACTCATCTATAGATGCTCGAAAGGGGAAGACATAAATGAATCTCATGATTGTGGAAGACGAACCCCGGCTGCGTAATGCACTGGCTTACAATATCCCGTGGGACATGCATGGAATTGAAGTGGTCGGTATGGCTTCTAATGGCGTCGAGGCGCTTGAGCTTGTGAGTCGGAAGAAACCGGATATTATGCTGATCGATGTGCAGATGCCTGAAATGGATGGACTGACGCTCCTCGGCGAGCTACGAAGCCGGCAGGACATCAGCCGATTGACAAAAATGATCATTCTGAGCGGACATGATAACTTCGAATTCGCGCAGCTTGCGCTGGAATATGGGGTCTCCAAATATTTATTGAAGCCCGCCGGCGAGGAGGATATCCTCGAAGCGGTGCTTGAAGCGAGGCAGCAGCTGCGGGAAGACCTGGAGCAGTGGCAGCGCAAGGCTGCGTTGGAACAGAAATGGAAAGACAATCTCCCGCACCTGCAAAATCTATTTTTTATCCAATGGGTGAGCGGCAAATATACAAAGCAGGATGTTCTTAGCAAGAGCAAGGAATTATATATTCCGTTGAAGGAGGAAGACCGCATCGCGGTAGCCGTGGTGGACCTGGACCCGCTGCCGGAGCATGAGACACGGTTTCAACGGGGGGATGTTGAGCTGCTGCAGTTCACGATGCAGTGCCTGGCTAAGGAGCTGTTATCCCATCCCTCTCTCTGGATCACGTCGGATTCCGGCAGTATGCTGCTGGTGGTGTTGTTCGTGAAGGAAAATCAAGACGCTAAGGAGGCCATGCTGCGGCTGAATGCCGATGTATCCAAGCTGCTCTCCCAGACGAAGGAAGTGCTGAAGTTGACGGCAAGTGCCGGCATCTGTGCTTCGATCGGGGCGATTGAAGATATGAGCCTGCTGTATACGCAAGCCTGCCGGGCACTTCAGGACCGCGTCGTGTACGGACACGACCTCGCGATTCCTTACCGGGAGCAGCACAAACGAGATATCCAGGGCGTGATCGTGCAGCAGAATCTGGAGAAGACGCTGGAGATCGCGCTTGAAACCGCGGACGAGACGAAAGCCCTGGAGGCGCTGAAGGGATTATGGGAAGAAGCCTTCTCCAGATCCGAATCCTCGGATGAATTCCATGAGGCGGTTCTATACATGAACAGCTTCTTTACCCGAATGATCCAGAAGCAGGGCTGGACGGTAAAAAAAGTCGTTGGCGAGGATATCGATTTCTTCCAAAACGTCAAGCTGCTGAGCACTAAAATGCAAACCTGGTCGCTCTTGGAGCGCACGGTGAGGCATATCGTTTCCTTTATGAGCGAGCAGCGGAAAACGACAAGCCATCAGGTAGTGAAGGATATCCTGAACTTGCTTGAGGAGGAGATGGATCAGGAAATTACGCTGCATACGGTGGCAGATCGGCTCTATGTCAATTCCTCCTATCTCAGCCGGCTGTTCAAGCAGGAAATGGGGGTTGTCTTCTCGACCTATGTGCTGGAACGCAAAATGGAGCGGGCCAAGTCGCTGCTGCAGGAAGGACTCAAGGTGTACGATGCAGCTCGGCTGGTCGGGTACCGCGATGTTAGTTATTTCACCAAGGTGTTTCGGAAGTATTGGGGGGTAAATCCGGGGGAGTTCAAAGGGTGAGCAGTGAGGTCGGCTGGGTTGTGAAGGCTTGAAAACCCATCGTTCTATGCCGCTGCGCGGTCGTATCGTTCCTCCAATCGCTGTTGTCGCCAAATTTCCGGAATGATGATGACAGAGGAAGAAATTCGGCTCCAAAGGCGCCCACTATCGTTTTTCCGGAATCGATACGTCCTCTCCGCTGGTCCAAGTGGGTCTAGACCACCCCAAAAGCCTCCCATCTTGAGGTTGGGGGAAGGGAGAAAGAGAAAGCCGCTCCGCGGTCGTATCGTTCCTCCAATCGCTGTCGTCGCCAAATTTCCGGAATGATGATTACAGCGGAAGAAATTCGGCTCCAAAGGCGCCCACTATCGTTTTTCCGGAATCGATACGTCCTCTCCGCTGGTCCAAGTGGGTCCAAACCATCCCAAAAGCCTCCCCCCATGAGGGTGGGGGAGGGAGCAAATCGCAGCGCAGCATAGTGTGCGCAGTTACATAAACCAAGCAAACGAGCCGTTCGGGTCATACATCCCGAACGGCTCGTTTGCTTTTACCCCCAGCCCCAACCATCGGCAGGGCGGAAGTAATCACCCGCGCAGAATGGTTGAGGCTAGGGAGGCAAGCTCGGCGCAGAGCAGAGGAGGCCTCGCTTGGCGACGAAGCACGGCATTGCCGTGCTTCGAATGCCAACTTCATTCTTGAGTAAGCTTCAACGGAGCAGGCTGAATTGTTCTGGAGAAGCGTGAGCGGTCCCCTTTATCCCCGGATTTCAACATTGTTTCATTCATTCAGAAGAAATCCGGGGGTAACAGGGATCGGAAGAACAATTCCGCATGCGGAGTGATGAACAAATCCTCTTTTTTCGATGAAGGTTCAAATGGGGCTAGGGGTTCAAATGGTCCAAGGGTTTTGAAAGCAAATGGTTTGAATTTCAGTTATGAATTTCGGTTGGCAGCGATTAGCCGATCGTAACAAGTTAACACCTCATGAAATACCCGTCGTAACCTCATGACATAATTACTGACGTCCATGCCCCAACACAACATCATATTACCATAAATAGTAATGATCCTCGCCTACTCAGTCCCTTCGGCGGGAATTACAATTTGTAGTAACCAAGGAGATTGAATCAATAGAAAGGGGGAGACGAGTCGATGAAACCCACGATAGAACCATCGCCGGCACCGTATAGAGAGATGAAGAAAAAACGAGGGTATTGGGGCCGTTTAGGGTCGGACATATGGAAAGAGTGGGATCTTTATCTGCTGCTCGTACCGGGCATCTTGTTCATTTTACTGTTCAAATACACGCCGATGTACGGGATTACAATTGCATTTAAGGATTTCAACATATTCACCGGATTTGCAGACAGTCCGTGGGTGGGATGGAAGCATTTCGAGAAGCTGTTCACGTCGCCGGATTTTGCTCAGGTATTTAAAAATACGGTCATCATCAGCTTCCTGAAAATCGTGATCTTGTTTCCGCTCCCTATCATTATTGCCCTGATGCTCAATGAGCTGAGGAATATGGTATTTAAACGAACGGTGCAAACCGTCATCTATCTTCCGCATTTCCTGTCTTGGGTCATTGTTGGCGGATTGTTTATCGATCTCCTCTCAACGAACGGAGGAATCGTCAACAAATTGCTGGTATTCCTGGGCATGGAGCAGATTGCGTTCTTCCTGGATAACAGCGTGTTCCGGAGCGTGCTGATCACGTCGGCAGGCTGGAAGGAAACGGGCTGGAGCACGATCGTATATTTGGCAGCGTTTACAATGATCGACCCGATGCTGTATGAAGCGGCGAAGATCGACGGGGCCGGACGATGGAAGCAGCTGTGGCATATTACGCTCCCGGGGATCGCCCCGATTATAGTCTTGATGTTTATCCTGCGGCTCGGGAACGTGCTGGAAGCGGGAACGGAACAGATTCTCGTCATGTACAATCCGGTGGTGTACCAGGTATCGGATGTCATTGGAACCTATGTATACCGGCAGGGTCTCGGGAACCAGGATTACAGTTTTTCGACCGCGGTTGGCTTGTTCGAAGCGGTTATATCCTTCACATTGGTCATCATGGGCAATGCCATGAGCAGAAAATACTTACAGCGCGGGATCTGGTAAAGAAAGGGTGGCGCAAATGGATCACAAAAAAGCTTTGGAAGGAACAAACACCACCCGAGGTGTCATCAAAACGTCGTTCTCGGAAAAATGCTTCTCGGTATTCAATTATGCTTTTTTCATCTTGATGGGTTTAACGACCCTGCTTCCTTTCATGAACCTGATCGCGAAATCCTTGAGCAGCGAGGGAGCCGTCATATCGGGCCAGGTTGGACTGCTCCCGGTCGGGGTTCAATTCGAAACGTACAAGTATGTGCTGCAGGATTCCATGTTCTTGAATTCGCTCAAGGTATCCATTTTTCTGACGATCATCGGAACAGCTTGCAGTTTGTTTCTGACCACGCTGACAGCTTATCCGTTGTCCAAATACCGGCTGCGGGGACGGAAAGGCCTGCTGTTGATCTTCGTATTCACGATGCTCTTCAGCGGCGGACTGATTCCGACTTACCTCCTCATGCAGAATTTGAATCTGGTGAATTCCTTCCCGGTGTTATTCCTGCCGGCGATGGTGAACGTGTACAACATGCTCATCATCAAAAACTATTTCGAGGGCCTTCCGGATGAGCTGGAGGAATCCGCCAAGTTGGACGGCGCGGGTAACATCCGCATCCTGGTTTCGGTCATTGTGCCGCTCTCGCTTCCGGTCATGGCAACGATTGGATTGTTTTTTGCGGTCGCTTTCTGGAATGACTACTTTGCGGCGATGATTTACATTACTGACCCGGCGATCAAACCCATGCAGCTGTACCTGAAGGAATTGCTGGTTTCGTCCAGCGGAGACTTTCTGAAAGATAATGTCGACGCCGCAATTAACGCGACGCCGCAGTCCATACAAGCATCTTCGATCTTGTTGGCAACGATCCCGATTTTGATGGTGTATCCGTTCTTGCAAAAATATTTTGTCAAAGGCGTGCTGGTAGGTTCGGTTAAAGGCTAGATTCATCAAGTCTTTCTGAAGAGATAAGGAAGTATAAACTTTGGAGGATTTGCAGCCTGAATATCGCAAGCAAAACTACCGCTAAACGCGGCCTGTCTTCTTGGAGAGTACGTCGATAGACGTTTTTCTTAACATTATTATAATTTCGTGGTCCCCGCACAGTACCTGAATGGACGGAGCAAGGCCCCATTTTGTGGGGTTATCTTATAAAGGTGGTGATGCGCTTCGTATTGCTCAGATGGCAGAATTCATTGAATTTCTCAATCACAAGGAGGGTTATCCATGATCAAGATTAAAAAATCCGCGGTACTGGCCGGGATTCTCGGATTCACGCTGGCGCTGTCCGGATGCGGCGGCGGGGGAGGCGGCACGACGGACACGCCTGCGGCTCAGCCATCGGACACACCGGCAAGCACCCCGAAAGATGAGGGGAACGGAGGCAAAACGGCCGAGAAACCGAATCTGCGCATGATCATGCAGTATGGGTTATTTGATCCGAAGACTGAATATGCGGCCAAGTACATCCAGGAAAGAACCGGATTCAATGTGGAATACGAACTGCTGCCGGCCGAGAACGCGGATGAGAAGCTGAACCTGCTCGTATCCAGCAAAGATAACTATGATTTTGTGAAATTGAATGCAGCCCAGTTCTACAATCTGGCCTCTGCGGGAGCGCTTGAGCCGATCGATGAGCTGCTGGAATCCCACGGCAACTACATTAAGCAATCCATTAAACAGGAATCCTTCGGCAGCGCCATGATCGACGGGAAGATTTACGGCATTCCCGAAACCGGAGCTGGCGTAAGCATCGGGGAGGAACTGGTGGTAAGACAGGATTGGATGGACGAATTGGGACTGTCCATGCCGACGACTGCCGATGAGCTTTACAATGTGCTCAAAACGATCAAAGAGAAGAAAAAGGTGATTCCGCTCACCATGAGCAAGGATTCCTTGTACGGTGACATCGCCACGACATTCGGCATTTTGACGGATTGGAAAGAGGTAGACGGCAAGCTGGTGCATCGTGCCGAACAGCCGGAGATGAAAGAATACATTACCTTTATGAACAAATTGTACAAAGAAGGCCTGCTGGACACCGAAACGCCGATCAATACCGCTCAGAAGTCCATCGAGAAATTCTCAGGCGGCAATGCGGCGATGTATAAGCTGGCTTGGTGGAATGCGGGAACAACGATTTCTGCACTGGAGAAAAACTTCCCGGATGCCAAAACGTCCATCATTCCATATCTGAAAGGCAAGGACGGCAAAGCCGTGGTCGGGGCGAAAGCGAATACCACATGGTATGTTTCCATTCTGAAATCCTCGAAGAACAAGGAAGCCGCCATGGAATTTTTGAACGCGAAGTTGGAGCCGGAGACGTTTAAAGGTATCGCGCTGGGTAAAGAAGGCGTCCATCATGAAGTGAAGGACGGAAAGTACTATCCGATTCTGCCGATTTTCAATGATGAATTGAATAATGCAAGCAGCTTCTTGACAGGGGTAGATGAAGAGAAGTACCCAATCTATTGGCAGGCACGCGTTCGTAAAGATCCGATTCTGCAAGCGCATTTCGAAGCTTTCCAGAAAAATGCCGAGGGCATTATCGTAGTGGATCCGATGTCAACGGCACCGCCAATTGAAGCTGTATCCAAAAATCTGTTGAAATTGACGACCATGTTGGATGACAATGTGCTGCAATTCATTTCCGGAGCGAAGCCGATTGAATCTTACGATCAATTTCTGGCTCAATGGAGAGCCGATGGTGGAACCGATATGGTGAACGCAGCGAATGAATGGTTTCAGTCCACGAAGTAAATGATTCATTTGAAAAAGCAGTCTGCGCTGGCGGCTGCTTTTTTCAAAATTAAATAACAGAGGGGAGGTGTTGGTTGAATTTAAATGGCACCAAACGGTTCATTCTGAATAAGAGAAGGGTGGTAATCATTGATGTATCGTTTATTTCGCAGGCGGATCGCACTGTTTCTCAGTCTGTCACTGATCGTTTCCCTCATCGTTCCGGTTGGTTCCTCCGCGTTCGCGGATAACGAAATTTCCCCGGCGCAAAGTGCGGGCACGGATCCCGTTACCTTGGTCTCCCAAGGCGGAGAGATTCTGGAGTTCACGGATATCAACGTAGCAGGCGACACAGTGGAAGGGAAAAATGATTACTTGGCGCTGTATACCAGCGGGGTAGCGGTCACGGGTTCCGTATATACCGATGAGGTATGGGTGCCTACGCTTCATGTCGCGGTCTCCGTGGATGCGGATGGTAAAGTACTGGATATCGTTGGACCGGACATGGATCCACCGACTTCTTGGGCTCCGGATGCGCTGCTTCCAATTCCAGCCGGTGGTTATGTTGTAGTGGCTGGCGGCACCAATGCGTGGGATCAATCCGTTTTTCAGAAACCTCTCTTCAATCATAACAAAACGGGATATTCGGTGAAGCTGATGCAAGCGGGCGAAGAAGTGACTGCAGCTGATTTCCTGCCGGAGCAGCCGGGACCGGGTCCAGGGCCGGATCCGCTGCCACCCGAGCTGCATCTGATTACGCAAACGGATACGACCGTGGATATTCCGGTCATTGAGATTGCAGGTTTTGTAGCGAACTATGCCGCGGATCAGGATTTAAGCGTAACCATTAATGGCGATGAGACTGCGCTTACGGCGGATGGCGTGTTTCGCATGAATATTTATTTGGAGCCGGGTCCGAACGCGGCTGAGGTAAAGCTGTTCAAGGGAGAAGGCGAATTGGCCGTTCAAACGCTGAACATCGTGTACGAACCGATCGAGAATCAGGATTATATTGAAGTCGAAGCGGCACCGAAGGATATTACGATCGACATTGAAGGCCCGCGCAAGAAGCTGGACTATGTCGATAAGGATGTTACGGGCGTGCCGAATATTGTGGCGATTTTTACAAGGGATTACGGAAGCTCCATTACGATTCCCCAGACCAATGTGGCCGTGCAGGTGGATGCCAACAACCGTGTGTTGCGGGTGATCAATCCTTCGATCAACGGCAAGCCGCCGGTATGGGCCGGACCGACCGATCTTGAAATTCCCGAAGGCGGTTATGTGCTGATGGCACAGGACAGCAGCTACGCAGGCAACAACATCAAGCGGTATTTGGCCGAGAATTTTAAGGTCGGCGACATGATCAAGCTGCGAAAGAACGGGGAAGTGGTGCAGGTACGCGACATCATGAGCGGCAATGGTCTTATTGCACGGCTTACGCTGGATAATCAGACGATGTATACCGTAACGGAAGGCAGCACCACGATCAAAGGGCGCATCGACAACATGGACGACATTACGGCGATCAAGCTCCTAGTGAACGGTAACGAGATTCCTTTTGAAGCGGATGGCACCTTTACTCATCAATATACGTTAACAAAAGGGACCAATTATATCGAAGTCAAAGTGTTGAAAAATGACATTGACCAGGATGTTCGTCATCTTGCGGTGTTTGCAAGACCTGATTTCTCCACGGATAAAGAAGTCATACTATGGGTGGACCAGGCTTCCAATGCCAGAAAGTTTAAAACGAGCGAGGATGTTTTGGCATTTCTGCAAAAAGCCAAGGAATCGGGCGTTACCTCGGTGGCGTTTGATGTGAAAGGCGTTGAAGGTTATGTCTCGTACAAGAAGAACGATATGACGGGCAGACCTTACGTCAGCGAGATCAAGGCACCCGAAAAAGCGGGCGCAAGTCCGGATTTGGATCTGCTGCAGGAGTTCATTGACCACGGTCATGCGCTGGGATTAGAGATTCATGCGGCGATTAACGTGTTTGCCGAAGGATCGATTGCCCATAACGAGTATGCCGTTCTGAATGATCATCTCGATTGGGAGGAACGTGTATATTTTGCGGAGAACAATGGCGAGATCAAACGTCTGCGGGAAAGCAAAAAGCAGGGCTTGGTAGCCTTCGTCAATCCGTCCAATGACGAGGTTCGCAATTATCAGCTTCGAACATTTGAGGAGATTATTAAGAATTACGATGTGGACGGCGTTGTCCATGACCGGAGCCGATATGACAACGAAGGGGCCGATTTCAGCGACGAAACTCGCGTGAAGTTCGAGCAGTTTTTGCAGGCACGGAATAAGCAGCTTGTCAATTGGCCAGACGATATCTTCTACTATGAAAACAATGTTCGGGTATACGGTCCGCTGATTCAGGACTGGTGGGAATTCCGCTCGGGCACGATTCAGAGCTTCTTCGGCGAAGTGAAGACGCTGGTGGATTCTTATGAAGTTTCAACAGGCAGAAAGATCGAGGTATCCTCCTATGTTGGATCCTGGTATGAAACGTATTATTTGAACGGCGTGAACTGGGGCAGCAAGAACTTCCGGTTCGATCCCGCACTCGGCATGCCGGACGAATCGGTGTATACACCGGAATATTATGATACCGGGTATATCGAGTATTTGGATTTTCTGATGATCGGGGCTTATCAAACCACCAGCCAGGAAATTCAGAAATATATTACGCTCGGCAATATCGTAACGAACGGGGAAATTCCGCTGTATGCAGGCATTGCCATGAACAATGTGCAGGCACCTGCCGTTCAGCGCGAAGTGTTCCAGGCGGGGCTGAAGTCCACGAACGGACTGATGCTGTTTGACGCATCCCAGGTCAACTGGCCGATCGCGGCGGCATCTCTCCAAGATAAGGAGTGGGTGAAGGATTACCAGCTCGGCATGAGTTTGCCGGGAAGTCCGGATTCGTTCCTGGAAGGCAATTTCTATAATATCAACCGGATCGAGGGAAACGTTAATGTAATGACGGAAGCCTTCGGTTACTCTACGGGCACGAACCGCTTTGGAGTGGAAGTGGTGGTGGACAATATGGGCCACGTGACCCGCGTGGTCAACCGGAATCAAGCGATCAACTGGAGCTGGGGAGCGCCGGAAGAGAATAACAGCGTTATTCCACAGGGAGGTTTTGTCATTTCCACCCTGGACCCGTCAGGCACGAGAACGCTGCGTCAGCTCGTTGCCAATGCCTACAATACCGGGGATCAGGTTCGTTCAGCCGTATTAAGCGGGCTGATGGACGACGAGGGCAAAGAGACGCGCGACAGCCAGCTTGCGCTGAAAGGGCTTGTAGAAGTTCTCGGGCCCGGCAAAGCGACTGTCAAGGTGAACGGTGCTGATGCCGCCGTGGCAGCCAGCGGTGAATTTACAGTTAATGTTCCACTGCAAACAGGCGTCAATTCGATCACCGTGGACGTATTTGTTGACGAATTCAAAACGAACAGTAAAACGTTTGAGGTTATCCGGACCTCTACCGGAGATGGCGGATCCAATCCGGGGACTCCGGGCGGCGGCTCCGGTTCTTCCGGTGGAGGATCGACAACGCCACCTCCTAAACCATCAGAGCCCGAGCGGTTGAGCATCAAGAAAGAGACAGCATCTGGAGGCGGTACGGTCATCGTAGCGGATGCGAGCGAGAAGGGTATGCTCGGCGACGTAGAACGGCTCAGCAAACTGCCCGCGGCTTCACGCGTGCTTACGTATTCGGTGGCCGACGCTTCGGATGCCGTCGTTCTTCACTTGCCGGTGCAGGGGCTGAGCGCTGCGGTGAAGGACCTGCCGGGGGGCTCCATCGTGCTGGAATCCTCCCTTGGCCGATTGGAAATTCCGCTGCATTCGCTTAAGGAAGCTTTACAACAACGGGGTACGGCGGAAAGTCTGCAAATTCGCATCGGTTTAGCTTCGAAAGAAGAAGAGGATCGGGTGAACGCAGCGTTGGAGGCAGGAGCCTCCAAACTGGATGCAGCGCTTGCCATTACATTAGCCTGGAAACAGGGTGACAAGTTATCGGAACTGCCAGCACTGAAGGGAGCTTATGCGAAGTTTACCAGGTCCCTGTCCAGTATCGTCAGTCCATCCCAAACGACGGTGCTGCGATTGGATTCAGCATCCGGCAAGCTGGTCTTCGTACCGGCGCTCATTCACACGTCGAACGGCAAATCCCAAGCGGAGTTTAAGTGG
Source organism: Paenibacillus sp. NPDC058898 (assembly GCF_049316025.1). NCBI lineage: Bacteria > Bacillati > Bacillota > Bacilli > Caryophanales > Paenibacillaceae > Paenibacillus > Paenibacillus sp. NPDC058898. The sequence continues at coordinate 129,334 of NZ_JBMOSM010000004.1, forward strand.
AGGGAGAGCGGGATTTATTCCGTAGTTTCCCATGCGAAGACGTTTGCGGATTTAAGCAGCCATTGGGCTCGCGAGGACGTTTCGCTGCTGGCCTCAAAACAATTGATCGAGGGATTAAGTGATACGCGTTTTGGTCCAAACGAGTCGATCACGAGAGCGCAGTTCACAGCGATGCTCGTTCGCGCGCTCGGTTTGAAGGATCAGGGAGTTCATGCGAGGTTCCAGGATGTGAAGGCAAACGATTGGTATGCAGCCGCTGTCGCTACGGCTGTGGAGCATGGGTTAATCGAAGGCTTCAGCAATGGTACGTTCCGTCCGAACGAGGAGATTACCCGTGAGCAGATGAGTGTCTTGTTGCTACGAGCACTGAAGCTTGCTGGTACGGATCTGGAGACAGGAGATCCGGATTCCATCTTAGAAGGGTTCAAGGATCGCGACCGCATTGCATCCTGGTCCGAAGAGGCCGTATCGGCCATCGTCAAATCAGGGTTGATGGAGGGACGTTCTTCTGACCAGTTCGTTCCGGAAGCTCAGTCCACCCGGGCGGAAGGAGCCGTCGTATTAACCAGAATGCTGCAGATGGCAGAATTCATTAACCGTTAAAGCCAAAGACCCGTTCGATAGTATCGAACGGGTCTTTGCATATATAAGGCTTTTGAAAGTAATACATATGTTAACGTACGGCCATTTTTTCGAAGATATCCTACTCCTTTCTCTGGAAGGAAGGAGTATCCTCAAAGCAGCTTTAGGATCCATCTTGGGATATAGAGGATTACATCGAATATGAGTGTGGTTGTCATCTCCATTCGCTCCAATTTTGTTCTTCCGGGCCAGTTAATCTTTTTCATATGATGAACCTCATTTCAAATGAATTTGTTAGACTCGTATCGAATCAAATTCTTAAAGATATATACGCAGGGATTAAATGGAAGTTCCAGTGTATAGGAGGTAGTATATGTATAAACAAGTGTGAATTTTGGATTGCGGAGTTACCAGCGGAAGAAGGCGTGATTAAAATGAAATAGAAGTTCAGGAGGTAGCAGAATGAGTAGAGATTGGCATAAGGATATGGAGTATTGCAATAGGTTAGATGACAAAGGGCAGAGTTTTATTTCGCCGGAGGCTTTGAAATACTGGCTCCAGCAAGCAGCAGAAGAGAAAAAACGTGCAGATGAACTCGGTAAAGCAATTGAAGAAGCCATCGAAATTTGTGAGCAGATGGAGAACTCAGATGACCCCTTAGAGCTCCTTGAACAAGTGCTGATTAAATTGCAATTGGTGGCGTCCTTCCAAGGGAGGAAAAAGCATACTACATAATTGTTGGCAATTGATGAAAACAGGAGCCTACATCCTTGGTCCGGTTGGGGGGTATATGGTAATATATTCCTATATACGATTATACCATAAAGGGGATTTTAAGGGATGATGTGATGAGCGGTCAGGTTGCGGTCCGAAACTGTGTATGTATCGTCATTATTCGGTTATCTGTCCATATTTATTGAAAGGATACATAGCTTGAAGAACGGTTAAAGGAGGCTGAAATGGGACAAGAGAATGAAATACAAGAGCTTAAAGATCGGTTGAATGCAGTGGAGCAGCAGTTGGAGAAGAGATCAAGGGGGTTCAAAGCGCTTCGAACAGGCGTAATCATTATACTCGTTATTTATCTGCTTATGGCACTTATTGGGATAATTCAATTTGTGAGTAGTGGTTAAAGGCGGCCTATAGGGCGGTCTTTTTCTTGAAATTAATCAAGCTTGCGGATTGGGCAGCTCCTGAGCAGGATTTTAAGCCAAACAAAGACGAGGCCAGCTAAAGATTTTGATTCAATACACACATAATTTAGTTGCACCTATCGTTTTAATCCCTTAATAAAAGAACGATAACTCCAATCACAATAAAAATTATTCCGCCAACTATTCCACTTTCACCATTAGAACGTATTTCTTGTGTATTAGTGTCACTCTTCGGTGTACGAGTAAGAAATTTGAGCAATTTGATATTTGGATTTTTATAGTCATATAAGCCGAAAATAATCATGATGACACCTAATATGATCATTACCATTTAATAATCATCTCCTAAAAAACCATTACGTAAAAACCAAAAGGAGGTCCCAATAAATTAGGAAGTGATCGAGATACAATTTAAAAGAACCAATCAAGTTTAATCCCGGTGACTAAAAACAATATAATCCAGCCCCACAGAATCAATAAACGGAAGGGGCGGGGGATAATCAAATACTCCGAATACAATTTTGAAATAAGCTTCAAAGGCTCACCTCTTTTTTGATTTAGCGATATTTACTTAAAGAAATAGACCCCCATATCCTTCGCCGGGGCGGGGCAATAGGTAATATATTCCTCTCGATAATTATAGCATAAAGGGGATTGAGGGGAATGGCGATGGCATGGGGACAAGGAGAGCTATTTCCAAAGGTAAATGAAGCGGAGATCCAGCGCACAAATTCAGAACAATTGGCGTGGCCATTGGATGCGAAACAGCTCGACGCATTGATCATGAGGATCTGCATATCTGATAAGACGGCCAACGCTACGATTTTGATTGAAAAGCAGCATTGGGTATATCAGAGATATCAGTCTTATACTCATCGGCTCCGTAGGGCATTCTTCCCGCTAGTTCAATAAAGATAGCCTAAAAAATCCAGATTTCCTTTACTCCAATCGGTCTTTCCTACTTCCTTAATCATTAATTCATTCATTGCCTCAAAACCTATTCCATTTGTTAACTGAGTTTCATCATCAATTTTCAACCATTTACACCTGTTCTTCACTGGTTTATATCCATTTCTCAAATACAAGGTCATGTTATCCGCAAATAAAAGTGTAAAGTCAATATTTCGTCCCACAGAAAACTTGTCAATTTCTAAAAGAAGCGTTGAACCTAGTCCTTGGGAGCGTGCGCTTTGTGAAACACATAAATCAATTACTCCTAGTACTCTTATAGGTTTCCCATTTAGATTCATCACCCTGTAATCTAATCCAACATGTCCTATCAGCTGATTTTCTTGGTTGAAAGCTAGAAATCTAACATGCGGTAATTGCTTAAAATAAATTCTATCTCTAGGATAAACTTCTGGGAAACTACCGATTAATAATTCTTGTATTTTTGCTTCTAATTCATTATTTATATCATATTCAAATACTTTTTCTAACTTCAAATTATCCCTCCTATTTGTTTTAACTCTTTTCTACAACAGGAAGCTATATTGCTTCCATGAACTATCCTGTCCGTTAGCTTAATAATTCATCTGCTAGGCAGTATGGGCATTTTGTTACACCAAATGCTTGTTACATAACATCCGTGGGTTCAAGTTGTTCAGGCTGAACTGGACCGTATTAGAAGCAAAATGAGGAGTCTCTTGAGCGCATGACCGCATACGGCGGGCTTCCACCGAATACACCGTCTGATGCTACCAGTGAGGACGGCGATGATGATGAAATCGGAAAATTACTGGTCTCATCCCAGATCTGGGTGAGCGAGATAAGCTATTGTAGGAGCTGCAGACGGTGCTAGAACAGGATTTGATAGGCGGTTGAGCCATCCGACAAAGTGAATGAAGTTATCCTCAAGCACATGGCACCGCATCGGGAAGAAGCAGGCGGGCAGGCTAAACGGTGATCATAACTGTTATTGTAGACTCTGGCGGAGCGAAAAGTTATGACCACCAGCCATGTCGCTCAGTTATGTGCGCCGGGAGCTGAAGACAATCAATGCCGAGCGGTGTAGCTTGCTCGATTAAGACGATCAGCCCGCAATTCCCGCCCCTATTCCAGTTCCTTTCGGATCTGCTCCAGCATATCGCCGGCAAATGCGATGAGTTCATCCGGGGCGGAATCTGCAGAATTCTGGGCTAATCCGCTATATTGATGCAAGGCACGCTTGATAATCGGATGATACTTGGAAGGAAGCGTGCGCAGGCCCCATTCACCGCCTTCTTTTTTGGAGGAGACAACGCCTTCCTTCAAATAGTACAGCACCCGGCACAGGTTTAGCGTGTAGTACATAGGGGAGCCGGTGATGTCTTGTACCGCACCCTCCACGTCATGGAGAATGGCTTGTATGTAATGCTGCCTGTCAACGGATGTAAAGACCTCGCGAACCGGTTTGCCGTACAGGGCAATGCCCCGATGAAAGATCACGGTGTAATGGGCGGCCAGGTCGGCGTCTTGGAACCCGCCGCATAGGTAATCGTCATCGGTCAGGTACTTCTCGCGATGAAAGGCGGAATAGTGGAACTCGAATGGAGGCGGATAGACGGTCTCCTGCAGACTGGATTCCAGGACAAGGCTCAGCTCCAACCCCTGTTGATTGGGCATACCATCGTGGAACGTTATGATTTTTTTGGCCAACCGCCTCATATGATCCCGGGTCAGCTTGTCCTCAACCACGACCAGCAGATCGACATCGCTTGTGTCCGGGTTGAAGCAGCCCATAGCTAACGAGCCGTGCAAGTAAATGCCAACCAGATTGCCGCCAAGCTCCTCCTTAAACAAATCGACCGCTTGATCCAAAACCCATTGCGTTTCCAATTGAAACCCCACCTTCACCTAGTATGATATTCATCCATTATGTTCGGGGATTCTTTTCTTTGTCAATTAATCGATCCGTTCGTCCGTTTATACTTGGAATTGGGGCAGGGAGTCTAATAGAGCAAGCAGGGGATTCAAACATACATATCGAAGTGAACACGTGACTATGTTTTTTGTTGAAAGGACGGAATTATGAATACTTTTTATGATGACCAACCAAGCCATATCGAGGTTTACGCAATCCAGAATTCGGACCAAATTCGCGATGAGACGTTCCGTGCCTTGTTCCAGACGTTATCGCCCGATCGACAGGACTATGTGTCCAAATTCAAAAGAGCGAGCGATTACCAACGATCGGTGCTTGGTGATGCCATGGTCCATCGAATCCTTCGGGATAAGCTGGGACTTGATCCGATGCATATAGAAATCATAAGGAACGCATATGGCAAGCCATCCTTAAAGCATCATGACAATCTGCATTTTAACGTCTCCCATTCCGGGCATTGGATCGTGTGCGCCGTTAGCCACGAGCCGGTTGGGATTGACGTGGAGAAAATGGAAGCCATCGATATGGATATCGCCAAACGCTTTTTCCATAAAACCGAGTTTAATGGGCTGTTACACTGTGATCCTTCCGTCCGGCTTTCCCGCTTCTTTGATCTATGGACGTTAAAAGAAAGTTATATCAAGGCTGTTGGCAAAGGCCTGCATTTGCCGTTGGATTCGTTTGCATTGGAACTGCTGGAAGGGGAGTGGGCACCTGTGCTTGGCGAGAACGGAGAAACCTATTATTTTAAACAGTATGCGGTGGAAGCAGGTTACAAGCTGTCGGTGTGCGGCATTAGCTGTCATTTCCCTAAGAACGTCCAATTCGTAACCGCTGAGGAGTTATGAACGGAACCAGGAAAAACCAGCCCAAGGACGATGCCATTGAGCTGGTTTTTTAGCATTTCGATTGTAGTTGATGATCAGACAGGACGCAGTGCCGGCCATGCCAGCTCGATTCCTTCGCTGACGAGCTTTTGCTGGAAGCTGGCCAGTCTTTCTTCATCGCTCCGCACATCCGTCGGCAGAATATCATGGTCTAGGCAATAGCTGACACAGTATCCGGCGGCCTCGCCAATGTTCCATTCTACGGGATGCAGCCGGTAGCAGCCGTTCGTAATGTGGGTGACCCCGATGTTTTTGCTGGCGGCCAGCACATTCTTCATCCGTTTCGGAATTAAGCTGCCCAGCGGGATTTGGAACGGCAGGGACGAGATATCAATGTAAGGGCGCTCGCCCGTGCTCGGATGCAGATCGATCCGGTAACAGCCGATGCCGACGGAATCAGGGAACGTTTCCGAAGCTCCGTCCGGCCGTGATTCGGTTGCCACATGCTGCTCCAGCACCGTAAACTCGGCCTGAATTCTTCTCGACTCACGGATGTAAGGATACATGGCCATCCCGTCTTCCGTTCCAACCACGTCGGGACGCAGGCGCAGCCCGGGATAACCCTTCCCGCCGTCCGGCCGCGGCACCTCGGTCTGCAGCCAATACAGCAGGGACAAGCTAAGCTGCTTGGCTTGATAGATATGATGGTCAGCCTCTTCCTTCGGAACATCGATAATGGAGCCGAGCCAGTAGTCGTTCTGCGGCCAGTTCACAAGCGACACCGAGCTGTCGAACGTACCCTCTGCAAAATGCTTCGGATCCAGGATTTGACGGTATTGATAGAGCGGGAACTTGCCGTGTCCCGGGAAAATCCCATACTCGATCGGCTCATTGGTCGACGGCTTGACGGCGGTCAGGCTTAACAGCTTATCCGGCCAGAATTCGGGTTTATACTCTCGCCAAAAATCGTAAAGGGCAGGCCTCTCAATCGTGTGGTCCTCACCCTCCAGATAATCCACGGCAAAACAATACGTAAAGCCCTGCATGTCCTGCGGCAGCGGATCGCCGTCAACGGCATGCGGTTCCCCTGTCTGGGACTTGGACTCGGCGCCGGTAACATACTCGATACCAGCCAGCGGAAGCAGATCCCCGAGCTCGGTGGCATCCACGAAGAACGGGGCGCGGAGCGCGATTTGATCCTGCGTTTCAAGATGACGAACGGTTACGCTGTTCACGCGATCCCCTGAAACGTCGGCAGACTCCGCCGCATACTGATACAGGATCGTAAGCCGTCCGCTGTGAATGTACGGGGCCAGCATTTGATGCAGCACGGCGAGAGCCGTGCGCGGCTCATGGCACAGCCGGCTGACGATGCCGCTGCCGGGGTTCAATTGCACATTGGATCTGGCTTTGGGAGTCATGGGGAAAAAATCGCGATAGTACTGGCGGACACCTTCGCGGAACTGCCGGTAGCTGCGCGTGCAGCCAAAGGATTCAATCCATGGATGTTCGTCGGGCGGAACCGCCTGGCTGGTTAGCTGTCCCCCGATCCAAGTGGTCTCCTCGGTCATGATGACCGTCTTTCCTGATTTAGCGGCAGCAAGCGCAGCGGCTGTTCCCCCTGTCCCGCCGCCGAGAATGACGATATCGGCCTGCATTTCTCGTATCATTGACAGATTCTCCTTTTGGGATAGTTTCATAAATGATCCACAAGATCAGCACAACAAGTGACTATTCTAATTGTAGGTTCTCTCCTGCAGGAAAAGTACGGGACATAGGTGACCTTTTTTGGTAATCTGATGCCGTTTTACAAGGTTTATTGTCCGGTTTTGTATTTGCCGCGATATTGCCCGGGTGTCATCCCCTCCAACTTACGGAAGGACCGGATAAAGTTCTGCGAATTGTTGTAACTCAGCTTCTCCGCAATATCCTTAATGGGCATATCGCTTTCGACAAGCCATTTCTTGGACATTTTGAAGCGGTACCGGGACAGGTATTCGCTGAAGGACATATTGGTCTCTTTTTTGAACACGCTGCTTAGATAAAAATTGTTGTAATGGAGGCGCGAAGCACATTCCTCGAGCGTAATATTGCGGTCAAACTCATTACGGATGATCTCGATCATCTGCTCGGAGAGATTCTGATATTGAGAGTCCTGGCGATCCCGGAATACACTGACCATCGGCCGGATGATGCGGGATTTAAACCAGCTTTCGATATCATGATTGGTGTAGAGCCGAAGAAGTTCCTCCACAAGAGAGCTGTCCCGGATGTCGAGCTGCTCGAGCATGATCCCATTCTCCTGCATCACGATCATGAGATCGTTCAACAGCCGGATGAGCGAGATTTGATAATCATGCGGGGTCCGGTCCTTCCGAAACACCTCGTGCAGCCACTGCTTCAGAAGCTCTACGGCTCGATCTTCATCGGCCAACTTGATGGCATCAATCAGCTCGTTCTCCACCTGCATCGGGTAGAAATAGACCCGGGTGTGCTTGCCTGAATTCAGGCTGAAATAAGGGATAATGACACCGGTCCCGAGCTTGATGCGGTGTTTCAGGGCTTCAAGCCCTTCCTGGTAGGCGCGCGACGTTTTGGACAGGTTGTCGTAAGGCAGGCTGATGCCGATGCTGACCTCCAGATCGAGAACACTGCGCGTCGTCTTCTGGATCTCCTCCGATAATGTATACATATAGTCATTGAATGCTTCCAGCGTGATACCGCCTCGTCCGATGAGCGTAACCTGCGTGAGATCGATAATGACAGAGGGGAGACGATGGGAGGAGGGGATCATCTCCTCCATGATATTGTTGATGGCAAACAGCAGCAGATCACGATCCTTGCGTTCATAGCGGGTTTCGTCCAGCATATCGATCTGAAGGGTAAATACCGCCAGATGCTCCCAAGCGGATATTTGCTCCTTGAAGCCGAACAGCTCGATCTGCTCCATCACTTCGGGCGGACTGCTCTTCCCCAGAAACAGCTTATGGAGGAAAAAGGTGCGTACCTGCTGGCTGGTCTGCCGAAGCTCGCTGCGGAGCTTGGTGTTCGAATTGAACATATCCCGGATATGTTCGTCGATGATTTGCAGCTCGCTCTTTTTGTTGGCTTGGATTTCCGGCAAACGCTCCACGATATTTTCAAAAATGTGCCGGATGGGCGTGTACATCTTCCGCGTTCCAAGCCATACCAGCAGAATGCTGAAACCGATCATCAGCATGCAAATATACAGCGTAAACCAGCCGATGGAGCGGGACTCCTTCGTAATGACGGACATTTCGGTAAAGGAGGCATACAACCAGCCGTTAAAATCGGACCGGACGTACGTAACGGACACCGGCTTGTTGTCGATCCTCGTCTCGAACTGCCCCGATTTATTGTCAAAATGGCCCAGCTCCGCCTCCTCATACCCGGTATCGGTCAGATATTGCCCGAGCTTTCCTTGCTCAGGATGTACAACGATCCGGTAATTGTGGTCCAGAACCATTACCTCCCGGGATTCGGAAGGGGTATCCATCATAGCGGCGAGACTGCAGCTGGGAATGGTGGCGAGTGCGACACCCCGGGCGCTGGAGGAAGAGAGTGGCATTTTCTTCACAAGCGCAATCGTGTAGGGGCAGGCATAACTGAGCGTATCGCTGGACCCGAGGGATTCCGTCTCGAGCATCACCCAATTGGAGTTCCCTTGAAGCTCCATGAGTGTCAGCAGCGCATCCTTGGAAGCGTATTCATTAAATTCGTACATGCCCCGGTTATTGATCAGCCAGTTGGTTGTCGTATTCGCAAGGATGACGTCCGTAACCTTCGTCTCGGGAGATTGCAGTAGACTCATCTCTTCTCTCAGCTTGTTATACAATTGGAAGTCATAGTAGGACAGGGGCCGATATAACGCACTTTGCAGAATATTGGAATTAATGACGTAATTCAGTGTATAATCCACGGTCCGAAGCACCTGTTCGAGATTGCTGTTGGTTTGATTCATAATCTGGATATTGCTGCTGTTGACGTGGTTTTGAACGGAGGTGGATGATTTCATGAACGAGAAGAAGCCGAGGGCCACAAGAGGAATGATGCTGATGAAACAGCCGAACAGGACCATTTTAGAATAATAGCTACTTTTTGGATGCAATAGATACACCTTCCTGTTTAACAAAGTGTATAATCATTGTATGGGCAACCCGGGTTACATTCAATAATCATTTCGAAAAGAATAATCACTGTATTTGATCATCATGACTTGTCATAAAAAAAGATGTACATATGTTAAAATCATTTCAAACATATAGGATCCGCAAGAAACATGGTGGAACGGAGGTAGAACGGATTGATGACCCGTCTGTCAAACTATGTCATTCTTACACTCGCTATTCTTATGGTATCGGCTGCATGCATCAGCATGGCCCGATCATCGGGAGCGGATGGCGGAAGTACGTCTTCTGATCGCACAACCAGCATTTCGATTATGGCCAACCTGCACACCACCGAAGTTCCCTCCGATCGGATCGAGAAATGGATCGAGGATAAAACAGGCGTTCAGCTGAACATTCAGTGGGTACCCGACGGGAGTTATGATGAGAAGGTATTTGCTTCGCTTGCAACAGGGACTTTGCCGCAAGCGCTGTATCTGAAGAATGCCGCATCCTTGTCCTATTTCAGGGATGAGATTCGGAGCGGGCTATTCTGGGAAATCGGCCCGTATCTTAAGGACTATCCGAATTTGCAGAGATTGAAGCCCGAGGTTCTGAAGAATACGGCCATCGATGGTAAACTGTACAGCCTGTATCAGGAACGTGCCTTAGCCCGTTCAGGCATCATCTACCGTAAGGACTGGGCAGATCGGCTGGGACTACCGGCACCGGAAACGCTTGATGAATTATATGAAATTTTGAAAGGGTTTACATATCAGGATCCGGACAACAACGGTATCGACGATACCATAGGTTTGACGGACCGCAATGATTTGATCTATGGGGCTTTCAAGACGATTAGCTCCTATTATGGAACTCCGAACAATTGGGGATGGTATAACGATTCATTGCAGCCGGAATTCGTCTCCCCAAAGTATATGGAAACGATGAAGTTCTTCAAGAAGCTTCATAGCGAAGGATTGATAAATGAAGACTTCCCGATTACCAGCAAGACCGACCAGCAGGAGCTGTTCGTAACGGGAAAAGCTGGGGTTTATATCGGTGCAATGGGGGACGTACTGTCCCTGGAATCAAGGCTGCTGGCAAATGATCCCAAGGCCGTGCTGGACGTTCAGAATCGGATTCTCGGGCCGGAAGGGTACGGGATATGGGCTTCGCAGGGTTACGGGACGGTGATCTTGTTTCCGAAGTCCGCGATTGCTACGGAAGAGGAATTGAAGAGCGTGCTCTCTTTCTATGACGCACTGATGAGTCCCGAGCTTGCAAACCTGATGTATTGGGGCATCGAAGGGATCCATTATACCGTTCAGGATGGCAAAGCGATGGCGGTGGATGCATTTGAGCTGAGGGAAAAGGATGTAAAGCCCTATCAGGCTTTAATGGCTGGAGGCTCCAGCACTATACCGGGCATGCTGCAGCCGGTTACTCTGAATCAAGCGAAGGATAAGGCCGAGCGGCTGATTTACGATAATGAGCGTTTCCTCATCTATGATCCCACCGCACCGCTGGAGTCTCCGATGTATAATGAGATCGGCGTCAGATTGAATGAGCGCATGCGGGATGCCACCTATCAATTTATGCTAGGGATGATCGATGAGCAGGGGTTCGAGGCTGAGATCGATCGTTGGCTGGAAGAGGGGGGGAGGCAGATTATCGAGGAATATAATGCTTCATACCGAAGCACAGTCGGACCCTATTTACATGAGAAATACCGCTAGGGGATTGGTTTCCCCGGCGGTATTTTTTTGTTGTGCCATGGCGCGAGCAATCTCATGGACAACATAATCATTAGATTTGATTCCACTCCATTAAATGCCGGGCGGGACCGAACTTCCCATATCCAATCTGAGGATTATATACGTACCAGACTTCCGTCATCTAAGCTTTTCTTGTCAGTCCATATTCAAATTTAAAACGGAGGTCAGAAGATGAAGATGAAGAAGAATAAAGCCAGTACCATCCTGGCAATTGTAACCGCTTTATCCGTGTTGGCGGGCTGTGGCGGCAACTCCGCCCCAGCAGCAACCGGCAGCTCAAATGGCAGTCCAGCGCAAGGCGAGAACAAGAGCGAACCGGTAACCATCTCGATTATGGCCAACCTCCATACCCCTGAAGTTCCCTCCGACATGATTGAGAAGCTGCTGGAAGAGAAAACAGGCACCAAGCTTGACATTCAGTGGGTGCCGGACGGCACTTATGATGAAAAGGTCAATGCATCCTTTGCAACCGGAACGCTGCCGCAGGTGACGTACCTGAAGAATGCCGCCTCGCTTGTGAATATGCGTGATGCGATCCGCAACGGGCAATTCTGGGAGATTGGGCCATTGCTGGGTCAATACCCGAACCTCAGCAAGCTGAAACCTGAAGTGTTAAAGAACACGGCGGTGGACGGCAAAATTTATGCGTTATACCGTGAAGTGCCTTTGTCGCGTCAGGGCATCATTTACCGCAAGGATTGGGCCGACAGGCTTGGACTCAGCGCCCCGACCAATGTGGACGAATTCTATAATATGTTGAAGCAGTTCAAGGAGAAGGATCCTGATGGCAACGGCAAAGACGACACCATCCCGCTGACGGATCGAAATGACCTGATCTACGGCGCGTTCAAAACGATAAGCTCGTGGCTCGGCACGCCGAATAACTGGGGCGAGAAGGACGGCAAGCTGGCTCCCGAATTTATGTTCCCTGAATATATGGAGACGATGAAATTCTTCAAGAAGCTTCACCAGGAAGGCCTGATCAATCAGGATTTCCCGGTTACCAGCAAAACGGACCAACAAAATCTGTTCATTACTGGCAAGTCGGGTGTATATATCGGAGCGATGGGGGACGTATCCAGCCTGCATCCCAAGGTCGTTGAAGTGAATCCGGATGCGGAACTCGATGTTCAGAATAAAATCGAAGGAGGACCGAATGGATTCGGAATCTGGTCGGTTCCCGGCTATGGCTCGGTGATACTCTTTCCGAAAACAGCCATCAAATCAGAAGAGGAACTGAAAGATGTGCTGGCCTTTATGGATCAGTTGATGAGTCCGGAGCTTGGCAACCTGATCTACTGGGGGGTTGAAGGACAGCACCACAAGCTGGAGGAAGGCAAGGTCATTCCTTCGGAAGACACCAAGCTGACCGATCGCGAAGTGAAGCCTTATCAAGCGATGCAGGTCGGCGGGCCGTTAACGATCGAGGGTTTTTATGAACCGAAGCATATGCTCCCTGTCAAAGCGAAATCAGAGGAAATGATCACGGAGAACAATGATTATCTCATTGAGGATCCTTCGGCATCACTGGATTCCAAGACGTTTAACGAAAAAGGTGTACAGCTGCAGGAGATGATTAAAGACGGCACGTATCAATTTATGCTTGGCGATATCGATGAGGCCGGATTCCAGGCGGTCGTGGATAACTGGCTTAAGAGCGGCGGTCAGCAAATCATCGATGAGTTCAACGTATCCTACGAATCATCCAAATAACGAACATGCCAGCATCCCGAATGGCCGGAGACTGCGATGCTGCAGTCTCCGGCAGGCTTCGGGATAGAAAGGAAGTCTGAGATCATGAGCGAAACCGCAGTGAAGACCGGGATGAGCAAGGGCGCCCCCAAAATACCGGAGTCCGGTCGAATGAGGAGAATCATAAAAAACCGGGCGATCTACCTCATGATTCTTCCGGGATTCTTATACTTCCTGATCTTTAAATATATCCCGATGTCGGGATTGATTATAGCCTTCCAGGATTATCAGGCTTATCTAGGCGTTACGGGCAGCCCCTGGGTGGGGCTCAAGCATTTTGAGCGGCTGTTTACCGAGCCGATGTTCTTCACGATTTTGGGCAACACGCTGCTGCTGTTTTTCTTGAACTTGGCCTTCTATTTTCCCGTGCCGATCATTCTTGCCTTAATGCTCAACGAGGTTCGGCGCGAAGTGTTTAAACGTTTTATCCAGACGCTGGTGTATATTCCCCACTTCATGTCCTGGGTTATCATCGTATCCATTTCGTTTGTCATGCTCTCGATGGATCGCGGAATCATTAATGAATTGCTGGTTATGGCCGGATTCGAAAAAATCAATTTCTTGATGAGCAGCGAATGGTTCAGGCCGATGTATGTGATGCAGATCATCTGGCGGGAGGCAGGCTGGGGGACGATCATCTATTTGGCTGCCATGGCGGCGATTGATCCCGGTTTATACGAAGCGTCCCGGATTGACGGGGCCAGCCGCTTTCGGCAAATGTGGCATATTACGCTTCCTTCGATTCGAAGCGTGATCGTCGTTTTGTTGATTTTGAAAATCGGCGATGTGCTGGAACTTGGGTTCGAACATATCTATCTCCTCTTAAACTCAATGAACCGGAATGTGGCGGAGATATTCGATACGTATGTTTATACCGCAGGTCTTAAGCAAGGTCAGTTCAGCTTCAGTACGGCGGTCGGGTTCTTTAAATCGCTGATCGGTCTTATTCTGGTGATGCTGGCCAATTGGCTGGCCAAAAAAGCGGGAGAAGAAGGCATCTATTAACTACAGAAAGGTGGACCGCTATGGTACAAGATAATACGATATCGAGCCGAATCTTCGATATCGTGAACTATACGCTGCTGTTGATCATTGGCCTGGTTACCATCCTGCCTTTCCTTCACGTCATCGCCGGATCCTTCACAACCGTGACGGAGCTGGCGCAGAAGCAGTTTGTCCTGTTTCCGACCGTATGGTCGCTTGATGCTTACAAATATGTGTTTTCAACCAATACGGTGTTTCGCTCGCTTGGCGTTTCCGTGGGCGTCACCTTTTTGGGTACCTTGTTCAGCATGCTGTTAACCTGCTTGATGGCCTACGGGCTGTCGCGCAGGGATCTGGATGGCCGTAATTTCATCATGTTCATGGTTCTGTTCACGATGCTGTTCAGCGGCGGAATGATCCCAACGTTTCTCGTGGTGAAGGAGATGGGGCTGATCGATACGTATGCGGCGCTGATTGTCCCGACGGCGATCAATGCCTTCAATCTCATCATCATGCGTAACTTCTTTCAGAACCTGCCTGAGGGATTGGAGGAATCCGCGAAGATCGACGGGGCCGGCGATTGGGGCATCCTGTTCCGAATCGTGATTCCGCTGTCGATGCCTGCTATTGCGACCATATCGCTCTTTTATGCGGTTACCTACTGGAACACGTATATGTCGGCGATTTTGTACTTGAATGATGCGGCCAAATGGCCCGTGCAGGTCATCCTGCGGCAGATCGTCATCCTTGCCAGCGGTTTGGCGGCAGACACCTCCGGCATGGACGAATTTGTCCGGCCGCCGGAGCAGACGGTGAAGATGGCGGTCATTGTCATTGCCACACTGCCGATTCTGTGCGTATATCCGTTCCTGCAGAAGCATTTTGCGAAGGGTGCGCTGCTGGGTTCAATCAAGGGATAGAGAGGAGCGAGGGATCGTGTTGGAAAAGAAACAGTGTGCACCGATCATTGCTGGCAATTATGCCGACCCGTCGATCATCCGGGTTGGCGAGGATTATTACATGACACATTCCTCCTACAAGCTGACGCCAGGTCTCGTCATCTGGCATTCGCGTGATTTGCTAAATTGGAGCCGGGTTGGGGCAGCATTGCCCCAATACGAGGGGGATGTATGGGCGCCGGAATTCGTGGCTCATAACGGCATGTATTATATTTATTATCCGGCAGCGCGAACGAACTGGGTCGTAACGGCATCCAGTCCGACGGGACCGTGGAGCAAACCGATTCATTTGGGGATCAACGGAATTGATCCGGGGCACACGGTAGGACCGGACGGAAAGCGTTATTTGCATATGTCGGGTGGTGATTTTGTAGAGCTAACGGCGGACGGACTCGCGGTTACAGGTGAAGTCAGACATGTGTATAACGGCTGGCGGTATCCGGACGATTGGGTCGTGGAGGCTTACAGTCTGGAGGGGCCGAAGATTACCGTTCACGATGGATATTACTATCTGACGGTGGCAGTTGGGGGGACAGCTGGACCGCCCACAAGTCATATGGCCGTGTCGTCAAGATCCAGAACGCCATGGGGACCTTGGGAGCACTCTCCGTACAACCCGATTGTTCATACGGAATCCAGGGATGAGCCCTGGTGGTCCAAAGGACACGCCTCGTTGATAGACTCCCCGAACGGCCAGTGGTGGATGGTCTACCATGCTTATGCGGGCGGGTTCCATTCGCTGGGCAGGCAGACCTTGCTCGAACCGATCGAATGGACTTCAGACGGATGGTTTCGTGCTGCAGAAGGTCGTGAGGGACTTATTGGCGAGTACGATCGGCCGCATGATGAAGGTGAAATCAATGCTGTGAATCAAGGCGTTACATTCAGGGATACCTTTTCTGGAACTGTGCTGGGTTTGCATTGGCAGTGCGAAGGCGTGGAGCCTTCCGCCCGGTTCCATCCGAGGAATCATGAATTGGTAGCCGAGGCAGCATCCGAGGAGGCAAAAGCTTCTCCACTGCTCTACATGGCAGGCCATAAGCGTTATTCAGCAGAGGCCGAGATCATCGTGGAAGGTCCGGCAGAAGGCCGCCTGCTGCTCTATTATAACGATGCGGCATATCTCGGGTTGGGAGTCAACGAGCGCGGGGTCCGGCATTTCCGGTCATTTAAGGGCTACGGCACGATGCCGAATGATCAGCGCAGGGCATTTTTGCGGTTGGTTAACGATGCACATATCATTTCATTCTATTACAGCTTCGATGGGGTGGAATGGCTCCGGTATGACAAAGTGGCGGATGTTTCAGGATTCCATCACAATACGTTTGGTGGGTTTCAGAGCCTCCGCATCGGACTGGATGCCGTCGGTAAAGGCAGGGTGATTTTTCGGAATTTTTCATATAACGTCATAAGCAGCTGAAAGAAGGGATAGGGCATGACAAAGAGATTAGAGGACATTCTGACGGGTGGCGACGGGCTGTTTGAAGGTTTCTTCGAATGGCTCGAAGGACAATATGACGCTGCTTCCGGCGGCTTTTATTATGCCCGCAGTTCAAGGGATTCTGATGCGTTCACGCCGGACATCGAATCGACGGCGCAAGCACTGGGCATTATCGAGCGCTGCGGGCTTCAGCAAAGGCTGGCCGATGATATTAAGACGGGCATCGTGCGTTTTTTTCAGTCGAAGCAAGACCCTGCGACGGGGTATTTCTATGATGCCGATCCCAGGATGAGAAAAGACGATGTGATGGTGGGACGTGCACTTGGTTACAGCGTAGGAGCACTCCGAAAGTTGGGCGCAGCCCCTTTGCATCCGCTGCCGGGCAATCGGAATATGGCTCCGGCATACTGCCGTTCTCCTGGGGCTTATGCGGAGTGGCTGCGTTCGATCAGTCTTGCGAACAGCTGGCGCGGCTGCGACCGGCTGTGTAACTCGGCCCCCTATTTAAATCAGATGACGCCTGCAGATCGGGAGCCGTTCTTATGTGAAGCTCTGTCTTATTTTGCGAGTATACAAGACCCCGTGACAGGGTTGTGGGGTGAAGGCACCCTTTATGTGCGAATATCGGGAACCTTCAAGCTGTTGACATTCTATAACCGGTTTCAGGCTCCCCTGCCGCGGACGCCGGAAATATACCGTTCCCTGCTGCACGCTTTGCGTAACGAGAAGGCCGTTGACATGTGTTATATCCGGAACCCGATCAGCCTCCTGACCTCGATGAAGCTGCGCATCCCGGAAGAGGACGTTCTGGAGATCGCGGAAATCACCTTGCGGAATATGGCGCGGCTCAAGCGGGCGGACGGCGGATTTTCCAGGGAAATCGATCATTCCCCGCCGGCACCGAATGTGGCCCAAGTGAAGCAAGGTGAGTATTATCCTGACATGCCGGAGGCGGTTTCACTGGGCAAGGGTGAGGTCGAAGGGGACATGAATGCCGGAACGCAGGCGATTCTTATCCGCTATTCGCTCCGTGAGCTCGGGGGGCTGCAGGAACGAAAGCTGGATATTTCCGATTCTGTGTTCTCATCTTTACGAGCAGATACGGGGATATGATTTACGAGTCATGACCTCTAAATGTATAGAATCAATCAGCCGAGATGATTCTCTGAATTTTTATGACATGGATAATAGGAATACATAGACCCTTCGGCGAAGAAGTTATGAAGGTTTTTAATTTAATGAATCGATGAACGCGAAAATTCGGTACTTGGATTAGCAGAGGAGGAGGATCATGGCGGAAATCGGAGTTTGGGAACAAGCGGAGCCCGGGGTAACAAGGAAGGTGTTTCAACCCGGAACCGGGCTAATGATGATGGAGGTGCATTTTGAAGAAGGGGCGGAAGGTGCATTGCACAGCCATCCCCATGAGCAGATGAGTTACTGTCTGAAGGGCGCCATCGAATTTTATATCAACGGAGAGACAACTCTGGTGCGTCAGGGAGATACCATCGTCATTCCCGGCGGAGCGGAGCATGGGGTAAAAGCACTGGAACCCTCCGCTCTTTTGGATACGTTTACACCGCTGAGACTGGATTTGCTTGGTCTCTGAGTGCCTAAGGCTGAAGGAAATGTAGAAATGAATGAACAGACTTGAGATGAAGACAGAAAGGAATGGATATGATGAAGCTTTGGGAACAGGATATTCCCGGACATGAGTCGGTGGAAGAGAAATTCACACCCTACATCGTACCTTATCTATTACAAAATGAAACGCCCCACGGAGCCGTGCTTGTGCTTCCGGGCGGCGGGTACCAGCAGCGTGCGGATCATGAGGGTGATCCGATTGCCATGTGGCTGAATTCAATTGGGCTATCGGCCTTTGTCGTTCATTATCGTGTTGCCCCTTATCGCCATCCATATCCGCTAGGCGATGCCCAGCGTGCCATCCGGCTTGTAAGACATCACGCCAAGGATTGGAACATCGATCCGGACCGTATTGGAATTCTCGGGTTCTCGGCAGGCGGACATCTCGCGGCCAGTGCCAGCACTCATTTCGATGAAGGAAATCCGGAGGCCGTGGATGCTGTGGACCGGCAGAGCTCCCGTCCGAACGCTTCCATTCTCTGTTACCCGGTCATTTCATTTAAGGATTATTACCATGAGGGCTCCATGACCAATTTGTTGGGAGAGGATCCGCCGGAAGAGTTGAGAAATACATTGTCGCTCGAGCTTGCAGTGAAACCGGAGACCCCTCCGTCCTTTCTGTGGCATACCGCGGACGATGGAGCGGTTCCTGTCGAGAACAGCCTGATGTATGCCAAAGCGCTAAGTGAGCAGCGCATCCCGTTTGAGCTTCATGTTTTCCCGGAGGGTCGGCATGGCCTTGGTCTTGCGGAAGAAGATGCCAGTGTTTCACAATGGACGGGCCTGTGCGCAGGCTGGATGCAGAAGATCGGATTCCTGTCGCAAGCGGTCGTTCAGGGAAGGTAGACGGATGCAGCTAAATTGAACTCATGAAAAAAAACAAGCTCATCTGAAAAATCATCAGATGAGCTTGTTCGTATAACCTAAAGATCAGGACCGGCCTCTAATCTCCTGTCGGAGGAACAGGACGTAAGAGATGGCGAAGCAGATCAGCGTGGCTGCGGTCAGTCCGGTAATTTGCGGCCAGACGAGCAGCAGGCTTTGACCAAAGGGCAGCGGACTAGCGATGGCGCCGTACACCTGCTCCTGCGTGAGCGGTCCGAGATTGCGGATGGACGGCATCAGCAGAGTGCTCGTTGCCTCATTAAACAGGGTATATGGCGACAGCCGGCCAAGCCAGAGCATCAGATTCTGATAGCTCATGACATCATGGACCGTGGCTGAGGCAGAATCCGGAGCCAATCCCCGCGCCAGCAATCGCAGGATCATATCAAAAAAGAAGCTGAAGAACAGCCAAATCGCAATGCTTGACAGGGCGGAAGTCGCAGGCTGGCGGAATCTTACGGAGAACATAATGGCCAGATTCAGCCAGAAGCCAACGTAAAATATGGTCACGACCAGAAAGCTGATGGTTCTCAAAAATTCCTCGAAGGTTGGCGGTATGCCGATAATCAGGGTGCCCAGCGCCATGGTCAGCAGCCCGAGCGTGATAAACATGATGCTGATCACGATCAGGGAAGCGGCGAATTTGGCATTGAGCAGGTCGTCGCGGTGAATCGGCTGGGCCATGATGCGGCTGAGCGTCCCTTTGTTCCGTTCACTGTTGATGGCATCAAAGCCCATGCCGATTCCGAGCAATGGACCTAAGAAACCGACAAACCCGATGAAGGTCGGGAGGGTGCCGTCCGAGAGGGTGAACAGCTTCAGGATGACAAAACCATCGACCCCGTTCTCCGACCCGAGGGCTTCACGGATGCTGTTCATTGCCGTATATAGCGAAGCCACGCATGTTAAGGCAATGATGCCCAGCAGTAAAATGAAGCGCCAGCTCCGGATATGGTCCGCGATCTCTTTACGGACCAGTACGCCGAAGGCTGAAGGCGTGGACGGTTTGACTGCTTCTACTGTCGCCGTTTGGTCTGGCCTGTTGGTGCGCTTGGAAAATGTTTTTTTTGTGTTTTCGGAGAAGGACTGCAGCCGGCGGCCAATGCCAGCCAGCTTACCCTGTACGCTCAGCACTCTTCGCTCTGCCATGCTCATCACCTCCTGCAAAATAACGGTGGTAGATTTCGTCCAAACCATACTGCTGGCGGTTCAGAGAGAACAGCTGGGCACCTGCATTCACTACCGTTCGGGCAATTTCGGGGCTGCAATCCCTATCGGCCCGGATCAGAACCTTAGCCGGAAGGTTTCTGATCCGGGTGTCCGCATGCTCAGCCGTATCGCTTTCGACAGACGGTACCTCGACCTGGTGAACCCCTTCGATGGTGCTGATCTCATCCCGCAATTCGGGCCGTAGCTCATCCAGCTCCACCGTGATTTTAATCGGATCATCCGCGAACAGGGTCCGGGACAGCCCCACGACATCCCCTTCGGCGAGCAGCCGTCCCCGCACGAACAGGCCGACGCGGTCGCAAATCTGCTGAACCTGGTGCAGCTGGTGGGACGATAGCAGTACGGTAAGGCCCTGCTCACGGCTTAGCTTCCGTATCAAACGCAGCAGTTCCTCCATACCTGTTGGATCGATGCCCAAGGTCGGTTCGTCCAGGATGATGATTTCCGGGGATTTCATCAAGACGTCCGCAAGTCCGAGCCGCTGTCGCATTCCGCGGGAATAAGCCCCGGTCTTCTTATGGGCTGCATGCGTGAGCCCAACGTGCTCTAACAGCTCCAGTGCCCTCTCCCGGGCTTGGGAATCGGGGATTCGATTCAGCCGTGCCGTAAGCATCAGATTTTCGAGCCCGGTTCGGTCCTCGTAAAAGCCAACGTCATCAGGCAGGTAACCGACCCGCCGCTTGACCGGGATCGGTTCTCTTGTCGGATTGAGGCCAAGCACGTTAATGGTTCCTGAATCCGGTTCGCTGAGTCCGAGCAGCATCAGGATGGTGGTGGATTTGCCCGCACCGTTCGGGCCGAGCAGACCGAAAATCTCGCCGCGTTTAATTTGGAGGGATAAACGGTCCACCGCCTTCGTTTCATTGTAGCTCTTCGTCAATTCGTGAATGTCAATGACCGTATCCATCAAGGTTATCTCCTTCCGTATTTACGAATGAGAACATAGATGCCTCCCAGAATTGCAACAATTACGAGCACGCCGATCCAGCCCCACAGCATGGAGCCTTTGACGGCTACGCGGAATTGGGCGTCGGAGCTTGCTTCAGCCGCAGCGGCCTTCAGGCTGGTAACATAATCACCCGCAATGGCTTTGTCGCTTGAGGTCAGTTTGGCTTCTACCGTTGTGGATTTGCCTGCGGGCAGATTTTCGATCGTTTTCGGATTGAAGCTTACCTCCCAGTCCACCGGCGTATCGGAGCTAAGATTAATATCCGAGAGAGGTGCCGTCCCCGTATTCTTGACCAGCAGCTCGATGGTTTTGCTGCCGCCCGCATTGACGTTTGTGCTGAGCAAACCGCTTGGTGTTGTAAGCTCCAGCCCATAAGAGCCCGTAATGACAGCTTCCAGCGCAAGCTCGGAGGATGTCGATGAATTGGAGGCGCGGATCGGAATGGAGAAGGAGCCTTCCGTCACTTCGGCAGGCGGTTTGATATCGACAGTAATGGATTGACTTGCACCCGCTTCGATTTCGACGGAGGATACCTGCTTGCCGCCGGAGGTGAATGTAACGTCCCATCCCGCTTGGGCATCGGCCTGCAGAGCATAGTTTTGTTTATTGGCAGTTCGGTTTTGCAGATTCACCGTGTAGGTAAACGTGGAATCAGCATGCCCCTCCAGATTGGCTTGATCGGTTGTGAGCTCGGTCTGATAGGTTCCTTTTTCCGTAATATCCACGGTTAATGGCAGACTGGCCATGGATCCCGCCGTTACTTGAAACCGGTAGGTGCCTTTATCTACTTTGAGCGGCACGGTAACCTCCAAGGACACCGATTCCGATTCGCCCGGCTTCACGGACACTTCCTTCAGCTGCCAGCCTCCCCCGTTAAGCTTGGTGCTCCAGCCGCTCGGCAGGCTGTTGATTTGGAGCGGAACCGTAATGACGCCGCTCGTATTGTTTTTGACTTCAAGGGGATAATTGATGACTTCCCCCGGCGGAACGGAAATCGAGGTGTACGGTGTGTACAAGGTGATTTCCCCCGCCGCGAACGCGGTATTTCCTCCACTTAACAAATAAGTACCCAGGATGAACAAGAGCAGCAGGTTCAGCTGCTTTGCTCTCTTTCTAAGCAATTTCATGACACTACCCCTCCTAATTTATGGATTCATAATGAGTACGTTGGAAGCACCGGGTTTGGATTTATCGGAAAGATTAAAATTAGCTAAAAAATTCATTAAAGGAAGCTGAAAAGTGCCCAGGTTTATTCAAAAGACAAGGAGCGTTTGCTAAAATATTGAATCGAAAATGGCAGTGCGAAAGGCAGGCCATCATGATGATTTGAGAGGAGAACAGATTAGGGGGAGTCAGGAATGAACGATCATTCTGCGACGTGGCTGGAGGAGATTGCAGAAGGTTCGACCGCAGCATTCAGGCACTTCTATGATGCTAATGTCCGCTTGGTTTACCGGCTGGCTTTGCAGATGACCAAGGATCCGGCCGAGGCGGAGGATGTATGCCAGGATATCTTTATGGAAGTGCTGCATAAGGCGGATCAGTATGATCCTGCACGCGGAAGCGTTGAGGCTTGGCTGGCCGTGAGAACACGGTGCAGGGCGATGGATCGGCTGCGCAAGCGGCAGCGCACGGCTGCAGCCGAATGGATCGAAGAGGCGCTGCCGGAAACGGCATGGAGCGAAGAGCAGGAATCGGTAGAGTTGGCCGCCTTGCGCCGATTGGAGCTGGAGCAGGTAAAGGAGGCGCTTCAGGGCATTCCGCCCCTTCAGAGGATGGCGGTTTACGGAAGCTACGTCGAGCAGCGCTCCCACCGGGAAATGGCGGAATTGTTAAACCGGCCTGTCGGAACCGTCAAATCCTTAATCCGGTACGGCATCCACAATGTTAGACGGCGGCTGGATGCGATGAACGGGAAGGAAGGGGGGAGCTCGCAGCATGAAACATTCAAAGCAAGACCATGAGCGTTTCGCTCAAGACAACTTTGACTGCCCGTTATATCCCGAGGAGAAGCTTGTTGATTACGTTATGAAGCGATTGCCGTACGCGGAGAGGATGAATATCGAGCACCATCTTAAGGAATGCAAGACATGTTTCGGGACAGCGGCGGAATGGGCCGACCTTATGGGAGCAGAAGGTATCGCAACGCCATCACATGAATCCGATGTAATCGAGCAGGAGCTGTTTCGAAGCGGTGATATTCGTGGCGAACCGCTTGTCGGATCGACTCAGCCTGCAGGTACGGAGACGGCCATTCGGGAGTCAATGAAGAATCAAGCCGCGGATGGACACATGCCTCCCAAACGACTGCGCAGCAGGCTCCTGCTTGCGGCTTATATCCGGTCCTTCCGAAGCAAAATCCGAATCAGGAAGCATGTTGCATTGCAGGCGATATCCGGAGCACTGTTCATCCTGTTGATAGCCGGTTTATTCACCTTGAAGGGAAACGACGCTCAGACCCATGCGGCCTTCGAACATACGGTGAGCCAGCGGATTGCCGATATGCAAAGCGAGGATACCGAGCGGTATGTCATACAGCCGGTTGAGCCTTTCTATGGCAGCGGCTCGGTGTGGCTGAAACGCGGCTCGGGAGAAATGCTGATCGTTGTGAACGGCCTGCATTCCTTGGAGGAGAAAGACTATCAGGTGTGGCTTCAGGATGAGGATCGGCTGTCGAGCGCGGGCTTTATGCTTGTGCAGGGCCCGCAGGGAAAGAGCTATTATTACGGTTTCGGAGCGGGGAAAGCGAAGCGGATTGTTGTGAGCATGGAACCCAAAGGGGGGAGCCGGAGACCGACCGGGCCCGAAGCCGTCCTGGTGAATATGGGGCCTTGATGCCCAGATATGCAGGGAAATGCGCTATCCAAGGGAACACCTTATCTAAAAAACAGTGAGTAAATCGAAGGCGGTGAGTACGGGATGTGGCGCGCAGATGCTTTGCTGGAGTCCATGTATAACGAGACAATGGGCCGAACGAAAGACAGGCAGGTTGCCATGAGTGCCGAAGAGCGCAAAGGGTATTTGAAGCAGACGCTTCGGCAATTGATCGGCGAATTCGAATCCAATGACAGGCATAAGCTTGTGCTGCTCGAACAGGAGCTGTGTGACGGATATATTCGGGAGAGGGTGGAGTTATCCGCCGTACCGGGCGTATCCTTTGCGGCGTATGTATTAATTCCAGATGGGAATCAGGGGGAGCCGATGCCAGCAGCCGTCGCTGTTCATGGTCATGGCTATGGCAGCAGGGAGATTGTAGGGCTGAAGCAGGACGGATCAAGGGATTCCGATATGCCCGGTATACACCGGCATTTCGCTGTCCAGTTGGTACGGCGGGGCATGGTGGTGATCGCTCCGGATGTAGCCGGTTTCGGTGAGCGTCGCCTTGCGGCGGATCTCGTACGGAATCCGGATGCCCCGAATTCCTGCCACCGGCTGTCCACCGGGCTGATGATGCATGGCAAGACGCTCGCCGGTCTCCGCGTAACCGAGACGCTGAAGGCCTTGGAGTATGTGGCCGAACGCCCGGAGGTTCAGGCTGACAGAATCGGCATCATGGGTTTTTCGGGAGGCGGGTTTATCTCGTTTTTGAGCGCGGCGCTGGATGAACGGATTCGGGCTGCCGTGCTTGCGGGATATCCCAATACTTTTAAGGACAGCATTATGGCGGTGCAGCACTGTGTATGCAATTACATCCCCGGCATGCTCAACCATGCCGAGCTGCCGGAATGGATGGGGCTGATCTCACCTAGACCTTTGTTTCTGGAGTCGGGAACCCATGATCGGATATTCCCGGCTGCGGGCTTTGAAGCCGCAGCTCATGAGCTCAGGGAAAAGTATCGGCGCACCGGTGCGGAGGAGAAGCTGCAAACCGATCTGTTCCCCGGAGCACATGAAATCAGCGGCCGATATTCTTACGACTGGTTGTTTGAACGGTTAAGCAGCCCGGATTTGTGAAGGGTACTCTTCCCTAGCCGTTTCTGATCAGGCACTAATTGTAACAGGGCATCGCACGTATGGGCCGCAAGAGACTATGGGTACAGGTGAAAGAGAACAAAAAGGGACTCCTGAATCATCAGGAGTCACTTTTTTTTATGCGTCATGCATGGTCGCCGCTATAGAGCTAGGGTTTACTCCAAGTCATCCTGCCAATCTTCGAGCAGGGAGTTCGCATCGGTATTTAATACCGTTTTGGCTTGAACGCTGACGTTGCGTCCCATCGGCTCTTTATTCAGGTGCTTGGTGAAATTCTGCATATGCTTGACGGCATGATCCACTCTTCCCAGATCCAGTTGATGCTGTACCTGGTTAAGAGCGTTGGTCAGCTGAGGAATGAGCGCTCCGCTTACATCTCCTGAATCTGCGAATCGGGCGATTAATTGTTTCATGGAAGGCACGCTGGTGATGACCCGGAACTGGATTGTTTTCTGAGGTTTGTTACCGGAGCGGTCTTCAGTCGTAACCGTTGCAGTTATGTCGCCCAAATTCCCGGCCAAATCGATGTCGATAGCGTCCTTGGTCAATGGATCCAGCGTATATACTTTATCGCCGATGGTTATTTCGGCTAATTGGATGGCGGAAGTGTCGATAATTTTGAAGCTGAGAGCCATGTAATCCTCCAAAGCATCGCCATTTTCCAAGTTCTTGCCATTAACAGTCAAAGAGAAGGAAGGAGAATCGGTAACCTCGATGGTGACTCCCTGCGATACATTCCCGGACCGATCAATGGACCGGATGAAGAGCGAGTAGTCCTTGCCCGCTTCGATTCCCTGTATCACAGCTGTTTGAATTCCCCGATTTACCTCAATGACGTCGCCGACCTGCTGTCCATTACTCCGCAGCGTAATTTGCACTTTTTGAGCATCGATATCGTAGGGACCATCCCAAGACAGCGTTATGTTTCCTTCACCGCGCTTCACCTGCACGTTCTCTACCTCACCCGGGGCAACGTCATCCTCTTCGGGTATGGTAGGAGGAGCAGGCTCCGTAAATACGGCCGGATCGCCAAAAGTGAATTTATCAAAGTTGTATAACCAGTCTCCACCTTTGAAAGACATGAATACAATGTGTTTTCCCGTTACAGGGGTCGTTACATCCGTCGAGGAAACTTCGAAATTTTGCCAGCCCCCGGTTCCTGAGACGGTGGCTGTTGCAATGACCGGACCGCCCAGACTGTCCAGTCTGACCTCGATCGTCCCGCCAGCCGTGGCGCTGGCTGCGTTGACATGGAATTGGGTAGGGCTTTCGCTGCCAAAATCGACATAATTATACATAGCATAAGGGTTATTTGGACCAAACATCCCGGCTAAGTAAGTTTCCCCGCCGCCGGTTTCTCTGCCGAAACCTACCCCGTTCGTATAGTTTTCAGCTTCCAGCTTCTTGTAAGCATCTCTTGCTTTTCCTTTCATGGTGGTAAAGGTGAACCACTCCAGATTGAGAGGGTAGTCGCTGCCATTCGCTCCCTTGAAAACAAGATATACATCGTGAACGCCTACAGCGAGGGTGTCATCGATATTCGCCATGATATCGACCCAGTTATCCCAGCTTCCCAGCGCCGGAATTTGAACGACACCTGCGGTAGGTCCATCTAGACTGTCCAATTTAATCTCGATCGTGCCGCCTTGATTGCCGCTTGCCACATGCACAGTGATACCAGCCGCGCCAGTTCCAAAATCAATTCCTTCATAAGAGGCATAGGCATTGTGATGGATTCCGTCCAAATATCCGAACTCGGCATGTTTACTAAGTCCTTCGCTGCTGTCATAATTTCCGGCTTTCAGCTTGGCATAGGCATCGGTTTCAGTCGGATCCGTGGTCGTAAATTGAATCCAGTTTAAATTGAATAAATAATCGTCATTTGTCTTGGTGAAGACAAGATACACATCATGGACGCCGGTTATGGTGCTTGGCGCTCCCTGGTCATCTTTAAGGAGGGTGACGGCATCGATATAATGATTCCAGTCGCCCGTTCCCTCTACGTTCAAGGTCCCGACTTTGGGGCCATCCTTGGAATCAAGCCGGATCTCGATTTGACCTCCGCCCGTTCCGCTAGACGCTCTGGCAATGAACCCAATCGCACCGTCTGATCCGAAATCCACATTTTTGTAAGCGGCATAAGAGCCATGCTGGATTCCGCCTAATTGCAGCGAACCTTCAAATGAACCCTCCAGCACGAATCCGGCCCCGATATTGTAGCGCTCCGCTTCGATTTTATCGAAGGGGTTTTTAACGGCATAACGAAGCTCTGCTTCCATCGGCTTGATCACGTTTAAAGCTTGAACGGCAGCGGCCGAGGACCAGGATTCATAGGTTCCGGACAGCAGCTGTCCTGCCCAGTTTCCATCCACGATATGATCCGGATTGCGGTGGCTCCAGGCCATTTCGACATTGAATGCAAGCCATTCGTCGAATTCAGCGCTGAATTCGGGGTGCTGGCCGGTTTCATCCAGTGTCTTTTGCAGATGGGCCTGATTGCGCATCAGGATCGTTTTACCGCCTTTCAGATCTCCGTTGGGGCCTTCGTAATTCAACACCCCGTTTGAATCCACCAGATGGTTCTTGGTGAATTTAGCGGCTTTGACCGCGTCATCGAGGTAAACGGCATTTCCGGTCGCTTTATACAATCCGACGGCTGACCCGATGTATGTACCCTGGTTGTAGTGAGTGGCATCCGGAACCGCACCATGTTCAACTTCGATGCGGTCGAACACTTTTCCGTTTCCGTCCGTAAGCATCGTTTTGCCCCATCTGAATATTTTGGTTGCCGCGTTTAGATAATGCTCATCTTTCGTAATATCGTAAAGATAAAGTGCAGCTTCCGCTGCCGGGAAATTAATGCACGCATTCTTGGTATTATGGTCGCTGTTCAGCCACCAAATGCCGCCGCTCGCGAACTCTTCATCCCACTGTGTATCGTATACAAAATCGAAATGATCCTTTGCGGCCTTCAAATATCTTGGATTTCCGGTGATTTGATAGGCTCTGGCGCTTCCCATCGCCCACCACATAATATCGTCATTGAAGGGATTATTCGTCCAATCTTGGCCGTACTTGGCGACGGTGCCGTCATATACATCGTCGATCTGCGTTTTAAGCTCGGCTTTCAAGGCAGAATCGGATGTATGCTGATACGCATCCATGACCAATTCCCACAGCTCTGCCTCCACCCAGAAGTCTTGATGCTTTTCGCGCTTCGAGTCCTTCCAGAACATCTTGGCGTTCGGATCCCAAAATGTATCGTTAAAAGCTCTCATCGCTGTATCCCCATCTGATGCGGTATAGGCGTAGGCTTTGGACGTTCCGAAGCCGGGCATGGAACCGAGGATGAGCGCGATAGCCAGAGGCACCGCAAGAAACCTGAAAAGTTGACCTGATCTTAGTGACATGAATGTTCCTCCTCTATTTTCAAATCGAAGCCGATCCGTTCCATTCATGATCGGCTTCATGAGCTTAACGGTTCCGGTTACTACTTGCCGGTCGTAATCACTTTGTTGATTTTTTCGGCCATCACATCCAGTTCGGTGATTGGGGCTTTGCCCATCAGAATGTTTTTCCATGATGCTTCAATGAACGGGTACGCTTTGCCAGCCCATGTCGACAGGAAACGAACCGGCTGCGTATTCTGGGATTTCAGGATATGATCAAGTCCTTCGCCCACCTCAGGATGTCCGGCCGTTTTCAGCGCTTCGTAATAAGCTGCGGAAGAAGCTTGATAGGCTGCGGGAGCCACCGGGGTTGAAGGGAGAACTTCCTCGTACATTTTGGAATCCAGATACTTGAGCACTTTCCATACCGCTTCCGGATTTTTGAGCGTTGCCGGACTGGACCAGCCGACAGCGTCATAAATCTCGGTCTGGCTGTTTACCACCGGCATCGGCACGTAACCCCACTCCAATTCCTTCGGAGCCGTACGGATCAAGTCATCGGCTACCCATTGCCCCTGCAGGGTCATCGGGACTTTACCTTGCTTGAACGAACTCATGGCATTCGTTAAGTCAAAGGTAGGGGGATTCATGTAACAGTTTGCAATGGCGGATTTATATTTTTCGACTCCCTCTCTGAACGGGTCACTGATTTCCACCTTCGTTGGATTAATGATGGCATCAGCGAAGGGAGCACCGCCTGCGGAAACCGAATAGAGAGAGACATGGAAGGGGTCAAGGGGAGCGTAATAACCAAATTGCTGCACGCCGCCCTGATTGCTCGAAAGTTTTTCCATCGCCGTGAAGAATTCATCATAGGTCCAGCCAATCTTCGGTTCCGGAAGACCTGCATCCTGGAATGATTTTTTATTGTAAAAAATGCCGTATGTGTTCAAGAGGCCCGGCAATCCGACCAACTTGCCTTCATAGTACCAGCTGTCTACCACGCCATCGTAAAAGCCCTCCATGAACGCTTTGTCCTGTGTTGCAAGCTCCGTCCAGTCATAGAGAAGTCCTTTGCCGGCATTATCGAGCAGCATGTCGTTACCGGTCATGAAGATGTCGGGTGCTTTCTTCGCCGTGATCATTCCGTTAATCTTGACACCGTAATTGTCCAATGGAGTAGGGATGAGTTTCACTTTGATGTCAGGGTTATCCTCTTCGAATTTTTTCATGGATGCCATAATTTTTTCGTTCATGGCCGCCGACTCCCAAGTAATCATCGTGACTTCGACGGGTTTCTTGGACCCGGCGTTATCTTCTCCGGATGGTGTGTTCCCGGGACTCGCCGAACCGGAGCCTCCGCCGCTGTTGCCGCCGCAAGCGGCTAGCAGACTTGAAAATAACAGTAAAGCGATGATTCCACTGGCCCACTTTCTAACACCCTGTCTCATTGAAAGACCTCCCCAATGGTAAAATTAATGAACTGAACATCACCTGTTTTTTACTTCAGTCAATCCCGGTCGGCATCACCTCCCATACGGTTGGAAGCTTTACTTTAAACCCGCGGAATTCATGGAGCCAAGCCCTTGCATAAAAAACTTCTGGCCAAAGAAGAAGAGCAGCAGCATCGGCAGGATATAAATTAAATCCGCGGCCATAAACAGATTCCAGGCTGTCGCATAGGTGCCCGTATAGGTTGCCATCGCCAGTGACAGCGTCCATTTGCTTGGGTCGATAATATAGAGCAGAGGTTCCAAATATTGATTCCATGCCCCTTGGAACGCAAAGATCACCATGGTCATGATGACCGGCATGGACATAGGCACCAGTACCTTGAGCAGCACATAAAGGTCCGATGCCCCGTCTATTTTGGCAGCCTCATCAAATGAAACGGAGATCGTTCTTATATACTGGACAAACAGGAATGAGAACGTGGCGTTTCCAAAAAAGGCGGGCACGATGATCGGCAGCCAGGAATCGTACCATCCGATGCTGGTGTACAGGTTAAACATAGGGATCATGCCGACAAATCCGGGAAGCATAAGGCTTCCTACAAAAAGCGAGAACCACAGCTTTCGTCCCGGGAACTTTAGCCGTGCCAGCCCGTAGCCCACTAGAACTGAGCTTATAATCTGCCCGATCGTGCAGGTAATCGCGATAAACAGGGAGTTGCCAAACGTTTGCCAAAAGTTGATTTCCTTTGTACCGGTTACAAAATTGGACCAATGAAACTCCCGCGGAAACCATTCGGGTGGAATTTTGAACACGTCATTATTGCTCTTCAGCGCAATGGTAACCATCCACAATAGGGGGAACAGCATCGCAATGGCGCCGATAGCCAATAGGACAAAACGAAAGGCATCAATCCAATTAAACCGTACTCTTCGCTTAACTCGTATGTCCGCTGCATTCAGATTTCCTTTGGGCCGTACTTCCGTTTGCATCACTTCTTACCCCCTTATTTGTCGCTTTCGTAATAAACGAACCGGTTGGAGTACCGGTAAGAAATTACGGTAAAGATCATGATGATGACGAACAGTACCCACACTTCTGCGATTGCATAACCAAACATTCTTCCATTGAAGGCGTCGGTATAGATTTTGTAATTCAGCAGGGAGGTGGAAAAGTTCGGACCGCCTCCGGTCAACACCTGAACCTGGTTAAACGCCTGGAATGCGCCGATGATGCCGAGTATAAGCTGCAGGAACAGGATCGGGGTGATCATGGGCAGCGTAATGTTAAGCGACATGCGCCACCTGGAGGCGCCGTCGACTTCCGCCGCTTCATACATTTCCTGGGGAACCGACTGCAGACCGCTCAGAAAAATGATGACACTGGATCCGACCTGCCATAAACCGATTAACACGATCGATGGGAGCGCTGTCGTTTCACTGGTCAACCAAGTGCCCGGTGGCAGTCCGAACTCTCTTAGCAGTGAATTTGCCAGACCGTATTGCGGCTCATAAATAAATTGCCACAACGTGAGCGTGGCGATGGAGGGAACAACAACGGGAAGATAAAAGATCGTACGGAACCATTTGATGCCTGCCAAGTTTTTATTCAGCATCATGGCCAATAACAAGCCTAGAATCAGTGATAAAGGAACACTCAGCATAACGAAGTAAAACGTTGCCCGGATCGAAGACCAAAACGCCGGATCCTCGGTGAACAGGTATCTAAAGTTCTCAAAGCCGACAAAACGGGGAGAATCGTACCCGCTCCATTCTGTCATGGCGTAATACATGGAGGACAACAGGGGGTAGGCGACAAAAATGCTGAAGCCGATAATGGACGGTAAAATGAACAGATATCCGATGACCCAGCCGCGAAGCTTCCTAGTGGTTCCCATGGTGATTCCGATGACCTCCTCCGGTATCCTTCGCTTTGACTCGAATGCCGCAGTAATCCATAATCAGCTCGCAAAACATCATGTTAGCCCAGGAAAACCATGGGCGGGTATAACGGGCAGGGTCGTCTACCAGAAATCCTTCATGCATCATGCCGGTGCCTGCATCGGTATCGGCCATTAGCCGCAGCAGTCGAAGTTTCTCTTCCCGATCCGTGGTCGTCAAGCCTTGAATCGCCAGCGCAATCGGCCATATATAACGATCCGGCGTGTGGGGGCTACCGACGCCTGCGGCGGCAGTGCCTTGATAATAGTACGGATTGGCGTGGCTCAGCACGAACCTGCGGGTATTCTGGTAGACCGGGTCATCAGCGCTTGTATAACCCAAATACGGAATGGACAAAAGGCTGGGGACGTTGGCGTCATCCATCAGCAGATGGTTTCCCATCCCGTCTGTTTCATAGGCATATATTTTGCCATATTCGGGATGATCTTGAACGCCGTACGACTCAATGCCATGACGGATCTCAGCGGCAAGTTTCTCCGCCTCCGCTTCCAACTCGGGATCGCGCAGGACATCACGGCAAATCTTCGCCAGATAACCGAGCACAACGACGGCGAACATATTGGACGGAATGAGGTATCCGTAGACGCAGGCGTCATCGCTCGGGCGGAAGCCGGACCAGGTCATTCCTGTGTAAGCCACTTCAGCCCCTTTTCCACCGCGCGGCAGCGTGTCGCTTGGAGGACAATCGAAGCGTTCGAAGTAATACGGCGAATCGGTTTCGTGATGCTGCTCGGTTCGCCAGATGTCCAGAATGACCCTGGCAGCTGAATGGAACTTGTGATCCAAATGCGAGGTCCTACCGGTTTCTTTCCATAACAAGTAAGCAAGCTGAAGGGGATAGCATAACGAATCGATCTCATATTTGCGCTCCCATAGCCATGGATTCATGGCGGTGCGGTCGTTCTGATGGCCTTGACCAGAAGGCGAATCATTGAATGCATTGGCGTATGGATCGAGCAGGATGAATGCCGTTTGTCTGCGTACGAGTCCCTCGATCAAATCGGCCAGCTTGTCGTCGTGGCCCGCAGGAACGAGGAAGGGCCGGATTTGCGCAGCCGAATCCCTAAGCCACATGGCTGGAATATCGCCGGTAATGACAAAGGTGGTACCGTCGGGCTGTCGTTGAATGGTCGAACTCAGCGTGTTGTCCAGCATGCTCTTGAACATATGTCCGAGCTTCGGATAAGCTGAGGTGCCTTCGGTTATCGTGCGGTTCAAATCATGCAATACAGAAAAATAGTCCAATGTGTACATGGTAAGCTTCTCCCTTCCATTCTTCAGGGTGTTAATGGTTTTGTTAGGTCATTATATAAAACGCTTACATTCAATATAATTACATACCAATTTAATGTCAATATATTATATTAATAAAAATTATGGCTGTTATATTATGTTGGTGTAGTGAATGGCGTGTCGATCATTCTGTGGTCCGTCGTTTTTATATTTGCCAAAGATGCTGTCTCTCGTTATGGGGCCAGAAATGTTGGATCTTGAATGATTGATTTGAACAAAAAAAGCTTGTCCTAGTTTAGGAATATACCGTTACGACAACGCAATTTATCATTTATTACTGTTTGTATTTATAACATGATATATTGGTATGTTGTGAAAGAATGGCTTTTAGTTGCGGTTGTCCATTGCTTAGTTGAGGAATCACTAAAATATCAAATGGTGTATCATTTCGGGCCGTCTTTTATGAATGGTCGGACAGATATCGGGAATTTAACGTTTTTACGAATCGCTTTCCCACGTACAGGCACTTCTGGGCCGTTGCCTACATAGAATGAGAAGACCGAGAGACCGAGCGCGATAAGAGCCGGTTGCATTGTAACTTCGCAGGAGGTGTCCTAAAGTGCCTGGATTGTTTACCGCAATTGCTTTGTTCATAAAAGAGTTGACCCTGCTCGTTTCGTACGTGAAAAACAACGCGTTTCCCCAGCCTCTGACCGAGGAAGAGGAAGCTAAACATCTGAAGCAAATGGCCGAAGGCGATCCTCAATCGCGTAATAAACTAATTGAACATAATCTTCGGCTGGTTGCGCACATTGTCAAAAAGTTCGATAACACCGGCGAGGATTTGGAAGATTTGATTTCCATCGGGACGATAGGACTCATCAAGGCGATTGAAAGCTTCAGGCCGAACAAAGGCACGAAGCTGGCGACATTTGCTGCCCGTTGTATAGAAAATGAGATACTGATGCATCTTCGTTCCTTGAAGAAGACACGAAAAGACGTATCCCTCCATGATCCGATTGGAACGGACAAAGAGGGGAATGAAATTACATTAATTGACATTTTGGGTACGGAAGCGGATGATATCGTGGATGCCGTGCAGTTAAAGATTGAGAAGAGCAAGATCTACCGGAACCTCGATATATTGGACGACCGGGAGAAGGAAGTTGTTATTGGTCGTTTTGGACTGGAAGCTGGCGGAGAAGAACGGACGCAGCGTGAGATCGCCAAGGAACTCGGCATATCGCGCAGCTATGTATCGCGGATTGAGAAGCGTGCGCTGATGAAGCTGTATCATGAGTTTTACAAGCAGAAACGTTAGGAAGAAAACTGAAACTGTGTCAACCACTGATGACCGAAACGGGAATGTCGATATAGAGCCACTAAAGCCACTTCCTGTGATGGAAGTGGCTTTCGCTCGTTTGATTTATGTAGTGTTCAGCTCGCTCGGCTTGTTGAGTGCACGCAACCCAAACCGCATAGGACTCTCGAATTTATCCTGCTGCCATTGCAGCACGCGGCGAATGGCCATCGGTGCGATGATGCTGCCAATCATGCCGAGCAGGTCGGATTGAAGTGCTTTTTGAGCGATGATGAAACCGCAAGACCCGCCGATAAATTCAATGGACATGTAGCGCTTTACGCTGGATAACGTGACAACATAAATCACGAATTTATCCTGCTCCTTGATGATGGGCATGAAGTACTCCCCCCACTCCTTCTCGTCTCTGTAATTGCGGACAACGGATTTCTACCTTTCTTGGAATCGTACGACTCTCTCGCAAGAAAACCTCCGCTAAAAGCGGTCTGTTTTCTGAGTACTACGGCGTTAGACGTTTTTTCATATGCCATCTTATGTATTTTTATAGGCTATTATGCTTTCCAAGCGTGGATACAAGCCCTGTTACGACAAAAACCAACCGTCTTGGCCATAGAAAAACTGCACCTCCAAATGTTAGATGGTGTCTAACAAGTGGGGTGCAGTTCACGATGGTTGGTTTTTTAGTTCGGCTCTACTCAGGTTTCCTTTGTCCCGGGTCTGCTTGAATGCTCTCGTCTTCACCGGGATACTCCCGTTCGATGCCCATGTGCAGGTTGCGATCCTCATAATCAAACCGATTCGGAGGCCGCTGATCCATGCGCCATGGGGTGCTCTTGCCAAGGGAATCGCTGCGGAGATCGGAACCGTAAGGTCCCTCGGGAAATTCCTCGGCCACCAGATCGTTCCGCTGTGACTCAACGGTGGATAGGTCCGTAAAGTTATCCCTTTCTTCCTTCTCAAATCCGTTCATTCCTGAGACCTCCCAAAAAGGTACTTAAGCTACCGTTCCAGTGTTCCCCTGAACAGATGGAATCATTCCGTTATGTGGCCTGGCTTTCCCCATCTGCATGACATGGAGTGTTAGCCGATCCCGGATCTCTATCGTCAGTTAACGACTCAAACATGCCTGAATCCTCTACTATAATCCTGCAGCACCGAATACGCTGTCAAAGGCTCGCCGTGATTTGGCGATCAATTCCTCAGGAGTCCCGGTCGGCGTGGAAGGTGTCAATATTTCTTGTGTAACTGGGCCTGCATAGCCGATATCGTTCAGAGCCTGAAGGAACCCCGGAAGATTAATTACGCCTTCACCCGGATAAAGCCGATCATTATCGAGAACATCCCCCACGGGTATGTCCTTGGCATCGTTAATGTGGACATGAACGATTTGTTCAGCCCGCAGCTGCCGGATATCCGAAACCGTCATCTCATTGGTGTACCAGTGATAGGCATCATATAGCAGCCCGACATTCGGTTCCCCGATGGCATCGATCCAATCCAGTGTTTCTTGTACTGTCCAGATAAACGGGTTCTTCCATTGGGTGCGCAGATGATGCGGGCCTACGAACTCCAGGGCCAATCGAATTCCGTATGCTCCCAAAATGCTGGCACAAGCCCGCAGCCTTGTGGTGGCCAGCGTCATGAAATGAGCTGCGGGTGCATCAGTGGAAGGAAGAATGTATGTACAGCAGCGAGTGCAGCCGAGGGCCTTGGCAGCTGCCGCTGCAGCCGGCAGTTTCTCGAGTCCGCTTAGGAACTGCTCGTCCGATCCTCTCCATTCCACGGGAAGACCGATTGCCCCAACTTCCAGTTGGCGGGATTGCAGCATATCGGCTGCCGCTTCCACGCCAAGGCGGTCTACAAGACCTTTGGCGTCGATATCGACGCATTGAAATTCATATTTGGCCGCGAGTTCGATAAACTGTAAATCGCTTTCAAGTTTTCCGAGTCCTGCGCTTGTTAAACCTTGCAGCATATTCATCGTCTCCATTCACTATAAGATGTCGTATTGCTAGAGGCGGGCGCTTCGTTTATATCAACCCTTTGGTTTTTCATAGTTTCTATTATGATATGTTCAACTCTATAAATCTATGATCGTTTTTTATTTTTTTTAGAGAAAGATAACGATTGGAGCTGCGGCCTAATCGTTAATATGAAAGGGATTTGTAATAAAGCGGCATGAATTCCTACTCTTTCGCAGGGGATTACGGACGTTATGCCGAAATTACCATGTTATACGAACGTTCATATTACTCGCGAAAAGGAGATATAACTCAGAATGAATACCATTGAGCTGCGTAAAAAAGAGCTTGGCAACTTGTATCCGGAACCCATAATCAACGAGGAGGTTTTGAATCAATTTTGGGAGGAAGTGTTGAAGTCGTATAACGAAAAGCCGCTTCACATTGTTAGTCTACTGGAAGCGACGCCATATCCTCATATGGAAGTATCCAAGGTCACCTATCATGGTTATGATGATACGCCCATCCATGCTTGGTATATAGCTCCAGCTAAACATTCTTCGGACGAAAAAAAACGACCGTGTATCGTAACCTTTCCGGGTTATTCCGGAGACCGTGGGTTTCCAGAGCGGTATGCTCACTGGCTGATGCTGGGTTATACGGTGTTTGCCGTGGATGTCAGGGGACAGGGCGGAGAGACGGGGAATCTGCTTCCATTGGACAGCGGCGTGGTTAAGGGCTGGGTGACACAGGGGATTATGGATATTCGTCGCTCCTATTACATGGCAGTCGTTATGGATGCTGTGCGAGCGGTGGATGCTGCATCGCAGCAGCCCGGAGTGGATCCGAAAAAAATTGCCGTGGTTGGCGGCAGTCAGGGTGGCGGACTGTCTCTGCTTGCAGGGGCCTTGAATCCGAAGGTTGCGGCCATTGTGGCCGACATTCCCAACATGTGCAGGATAGATTACGGGATTCTGCATTCGGTCAGCTCGCTGAACGAAATCGCCCAATACATCAAGCGCTACCCGGAGCAATTGGATCAAATCCTGGAGCATCTCTCGTATTTTGACATGCTGAATCTGGCGCCGCGAATCCAGGTGCCGGTCATGGTATCCGTCGGCTGGAAGGATACGGTCTGCATGCCTGAAACCATATATGCAGCATACAACCGAATGAAATCGGCTAAAGAAATAAGAGACTATCCGTTCTCCGGCCATGAAGTCAATGAGCACCAGAAGCGGGAGGGCGTCTTGTTCCTGGAACGGATTTTTAACGGAGGATAGAACAAGGTGATAGATTTAGGGCGTGGGCACGGGGCCCGACGCTCGATTAGGACTACTCTTTATTTAGAAAGAGGGCAGAAGTAAAGTGAACGGAACAACACTCAAAAAAATGTTATGTTAATGTTATATAAACTAACACAAATTAAGTGTTTGTTATATTTTTTGACGTTTATGTATTGACAACAGCCCAATATCGCCTATAATTATACCCAAGGACAGAAAAAACTCGATAAACACCCTATACCTACCCTGGTCAATGTAATATTAATTTACACAAAGGGGTGTTGAACCATGATGACAGCAGGCGAACTCATACAGGATTTTTTGAGGGTTTACAACGCGATAAATAAGAAAATATTTAACGTGGGTGTAAAGCAGCAAAAAGTCGATTTCGTTGGCAACAAAATCATCATTGTATCGAGAAATAGTAGAGTCCCCGTCCTCAAACTGCTGGATGAGAATTACCCCCTCTCTACCCGGCAGTTGGACCACCTTTTATTCCAGGTGTTCAAGCAGGAGATTAAAGCTTCCAATGAACAGCAGTTTCAATTTAAAATCATCTCCATTCTTAAAGTGATGCAGAGACCGAGTTTTCCGGTACCATCGTATACTTGGAGAAGGAGGTCGAAGCATATCTGAAGGACATGCCGGAACTCTTGTAGTAAGGGTTCAAAAAGTCAGGTTTTCAGCACCGAAGCTTATGCTTCCGATGTGCGTTTTTTCAAAACGCTTTAGTTGGATGAAGCTAGGGACGTCAGGAGCGGAGCGTAGGCAAAACCTACGTGAGCACCGGAAGGCCCGGCTGAATTCAAGATTCGATGTCGATTAAGCTTCATGTGCTGCTTCGTGATCAAAAGATGACTTTTTGAACAACCTCGAGTAGAGAGCGGGCCGATCGTCAGTTTGGTACCAAGGCACATACATGTGTGCGGCTTGGGGCTGGACTGGCGATTTTTTGTTACATCCGCTTTTGAAAATACATGTTTGATGTATCATAGAGGAGGAAGGGACATGACTCACAAAATTGAAATTTCGGGCGTCAGTGAATGGTTCCGCAGAAACGGGGAAGAGATTGCGGCCATGCGGGAGACAAGCTTGGCGATCGAGGAGGAATCGAGACCCTGATCATGACGGGAGCAGCACCAATGTATGCGTGGAATCAACGGCCCGCGACGGGTTTATGCTGGATTATCATATCGTGCTTGTAGCGGATGCTTGCGCATCGTATTCGCAAGCGGCTCATGACATGACGCTTGAGAATATTGAAGGCTATTTCGGGAAAGTTAGTGAAGTGGCGCAGGTTATCGATATTTGGATGGATCAAATGCCTGAAGAACGGCTGCGGTCGATGTCGACCGCTCAGCCGGCTATCGGCTAGCTTGTCAGAACGTGGTTCAACCAAGGGAAGCTCTCCGCATGCGGGGGCTTTATCTATGAACGGCACAGAAATTAATGAATAAAGCGGGTGAGTCCTGCATGAATAACAAATCAAGGATGATCGTCCAATATACCATTTGTTTAGGGGCATTTCTGTCCAATCTGTCGGCTGGCATGTTCAACATTGCGCTTGTTGATATAGCCAGAACATTCGATTCCACCATCCCTACGGCACAGTGGATTGTCACCGCCTATTTGCTCGTCATCTCCATACTACTTCCGGTTATGGGAAAGCTGGGGGATATGTTGGGCAGGCGGAAAATCCACAATATTGGCTATTTTGTGTTTATGGCAGGGGCGCTCTGCTGCGCCTTGTCACCTTCATTAAACGGACTGATATCTTCGCGAATTCTGCAAGGCGTAGGAGCCGCCATGTATCAAGCCACCAATATGGCGCTGATCGTCTCGGTATTTCCGAAGGAGCAGCGAGGTAAAGCGCTCGGGCTCATCAGCACGTTTGTCGCTGCAGGCTCGATGGTCGGACCGAGCCTTGGCGGAATACTGATTCAGTGGTTTTCGTGGCGGAGCAATTTCTGGCTGCTGACGGCCATTTCTCTTATTGCATGGTTGTTCGCTCAGCGATTCATTCCGAAGGACGAACCGGAAAAAGGCGTAAGCCGATTGGATGTGCCGGGGGCTGCCTTGTTTGCGATATCCCTAACCGGCCTGGTTACGGCCGTGAATATGGGGGCTCAGTGGGGTTGGGGTTCCTGGCAAGTTACGCTGTTGTTCATCGTATTCGGAGCGGGAGCTGCTGCATTCATCGGGTGGTGTCTATCTTCGCGGTGGGAACGAGGAGGGAAGGGGAAACTCCCGTTTATGAAGCTGGATCTGTTTCGGGATGCAGGCGTTAGCGTGGGAATCATCATCACCATCATTACCTATATGGCGGCTTTCTCCGCTCAGCTTGTGCTGCCCGTGTTTTTGCTGAGCGAGCTGGGCGTTGAACCTGCCACGGCAGGGCTGATCATGATGGGATATCCGTTGTCGCTGATCATATTCTCGCCACTGAGCGGGAGCCTGTCGGACAAGTTGGGGACATTTCCGTTATTGTCAGCTGGGCTGCTGCTCATGACAGCAGCGTTAATTGTGCTTGGTTTTGTATCGCCGGCATATCCGATCTTCTTCCTGATTCTGCTTATCGTCCTGCTCGGCGGTTCCATGGGCATCATTACGCCGCCGAACAATTCCCTCGTGATGGGCAGGACATCCAAAACGGACCTCGGCCTGATCAGCAGCATTTTGGCACTGTCACGAAATCTGGGGATGATGTTTGGTACGGCGGCGGGGGGTGCCATGCTGGCGCTCCCGAGCCAATTGGCAGGGGGGCTTTTAGGATTTCGCATGATATTTGTGCTGAATACGGTTCTGGTTGTTATTGTCTATTTAACGATGATCCTATCCTTTCGGTTCGCACGACATAAGGAGACATTATCTTCATAGGAATTAGCCGAAAAAAAGGGTATCCTACGGTCTTTTTGAGACCTGCAGGGTACCCTTTTCTTTCCTTATTAGCTTACGCCCGGTCCAGAATCGTCTGGAGTGTCGTGCGATCCAAACCTTTTACGAGCTTGATCAGAAGTTCTTTAGCAGCTTCATAGTCGTCCGTGTGGATGATGGACGAAGATGTGTGAATATAGCGGGAGCAAATCCCGATGATGGTGGACGGAACGCCGATGCCGCTAAGATGCACTTGGCCTGCGTCCGTGCCGCCCGGTGAGACAAAGTATTGGTATTTGATTTTGTTGGTCTCCGCCGTATCTTGAACGTATTCTACCATTCCGCGGTGAGTCAGCATCGTCGGATCGAAGATGCGAAGCAGTGCGCCTTGACCCAATTGGCCGAACTGGCTCTTGTCCCCCATCATGTCGTTCGCCGCGCTGGCATCCAATCCGAAGAAAATATCCGGTTGAATCAGGTTGGCCGAAGTACGTGCTCCACGCAGTCCGAGCTCTTCCTGGACGGTTGCACCGGCGTAAACGGTGTTAGGCAGCTTCTCGCCATGGAGCGCCTGAACTAGCTCGATCGCCAGGCCGACGCCATAGCGGTTATCCCATGCTTTGGCCATGATTTTTTTCGGATTGGCGAGCGGCGTAAATTCACAGATCGGAACCACCTGCAATCCGGGACGAATGCCGAACGCTTCGGCTTCCGCCTTGTTGTCGGCACCGATATCGATATACATGGTCTTGATGTCGACCGGCTTGCTGCGCTGCGCTTCATCCAGCAGGTGTGTAGGGATGGAGCCGACAACCCCGACGACAGGACCGTTGTCTGTAATAATTTGCAGGCGCTGAGCAAGCACGGCCTGACTCCACCAGCCGCCGAGCGGCTGGAAACGGACCATACCCGCTTCGGTAATGCCGGTTACCATGAATCCGACTTCATCCATGTGACCGGCCACCATGACTTTTGGACCTTCATCGTTACCGCGAAGAACGGCGAACAGACTGCCCAGCCGATCCTGCACGAACTCATCTGTATATGGAGAGAGGGTATTCTTCAACCAGGAACGAAGTTCCCTCTCAAAGCCCGGTGCAGCCGGGAATTCCGTCAAAGTACGAAATAATTCCAGTGTTGATTCATTCATTACGAAATCGCTCCTTTAGAAAAGGTATGTAAGAGTTTTTCCTTTTCTAGTATGCCCCTATATATCTGAAAAGTCTACAAGGCCCGTGCCGCTAAGGCTACGTGATTTAAAAGCAAATGGAACAAGCACCCTGCATCCGGGAAAGGAATACGATGTTGAAACGAAGTGGAATTTTTGTTGTCCGAGGGAAGGAGCAGAGTATGAAGCACCATGGGATTGAGGTAAACGTCTATCATGCCGAAGTCAGAGAACTTCTGCTCATTATGGTTCTGTTCATCCTCCTCGTCATTTTGCTGAAATACATTCTTATATAATGACCGGCTCCAGCAATGATGGCAGGCGAATCTTATTTCAGCTTTCAGGGATACTCCTGGAGGCTGATTTTCGTGTGGGGAAATCTTGACGTTAGGACAAGCTGTGATTGCCAAGTAAGAAGGATGATTTTCCAAACATAAAGGGAGTTCAATCAAAGCATAATGATATCGAGTGATATCCATAGTGGCTCTTTAGCGTTTATAGAGGATTCCATACTTAAATAAAAGCGGAGGTGTATTGAAATGTCAGGCTCTAACCAAAAGCCTAAGTCTGATATCACCACAATGAGCTCAGGGGAATATCAGGCGATTGCCAAAAAGCATGAACCTCCCCGCCCCATACTTAAAAATTGCCTGCGTGCGTTTTTGGTGGGAGGTCTCATCTGTTTGATCGGCCAATGCATTCAGAAGTTTTTTATGTCTGTATTCGACATGAGCACCACCGAAGCGAGCAATCCGACGGTAGCCGTGCTGATTATACTCTCCGTCATTCTGACCAGCTTCGGCGTGTATGACAAAATCGCGCAATGGGCGGGAGCAGGCAGCGCCGTGCCGGTTACGGGGTTTGCGAATTCCATGTGCTCCGCAGCGCTCGAGCACCGCGCGGAGGGTTTGGTACTGGGGGTCGGGGCCA
The DNA here is from genome assembly GCF_049316025.1 of Paenibacillus sp. NPDC058898. Classification (NCBI taxonomy): domain Bacteria; kingdom Bacillati; phylum Bacillota; class Bacilli; order Caryophanales; family Paenibacillaceae; genus Paenibacillus; species Paenibacillus sp. NPDC058898. Next base: position 172,056 of record NZ_JBMOSM010000004.1, read on the forward strand.
GCATGTTTAAGTTGGCAGGATCAGTCATTGTATTTGGTACCGTCGCTGCGTTTATCATCGGTATCATTTACGCTATTTTTGGCATCGAGGGGAGGTGACGAGAGATGAAGGTGATCGGCCAAACCTGGCAGTTCGAGAACAAACCCGTCATTATCGGCACGGGGACGATTGTAGGACCTGAGGAAGGCGAAGGGCCACTCGCCGATGATTTCGACTATGTCTACGACAATATTGAGATCAACGAAAAAACATGGGAAAAGGCGGAGCGAAAACTGCTGGAGGATGCTTCAAGTAAGGCGGTCGAAAAGGCTGGCATCAAGGAAGACCAGCTGCAGTTTTTTGTGGGCGGGGACTTGATGAACCAGATCATCAGCAGTTCCTTTGCTGCAAGACAGTTGGGTGTGCCTTACATCGGCGTATTCGGTGCCTGCTCTACTTCAATGGAGAGCCTCGCGGTGGCCTCCATGCTCGTGGATTCAGGAGGGGCCAAGTATGTCATGGCCGGTACTGCAAGTCATAACTGTACGGTCGAGAAGCAGTTTCGCTATCCTACGGAGTACGGATCGCAGAAACCGCCGTATGCACAATATACGATAACGGGAGCAGGCTGCTCCGTCATTTCGGACAAGGGAGACGGTCCTGCTGTCACGTATGCCACTATTGGCAAGGTGGTCGATCTGGGCATCAAGGACCCGTTCAATATGGGGACGGCGATGGCTCCGGCGGCAGCCGATACAATAACCAAGCACTTTAAAGACACAGGCCGGCAAGCGAAGGATTATGACCTGATCGTGACCGGTGACCTGGCCTCGGTTGGACTTCCGATCGCCAAGGATCTCTTGAAACAGAATGATGTGATCATGGACGGCACGGTATTTGCCGATTGCGGCTTAATGATCTACGACATGGAAAAGCAGAAATACGTCAATGCAGGGGGCAGCGGCTGCGGCTGCTCGGCTGTTGTCACTTATGGCCATATTTTGAAACGGATGCTTAAAGGCGAATTGAAAAAGGTGCTGGTCGTTGCTACCGGAGCCTTGCTTTCGCCTCTTTCTTACCAGCAGGGTGAGAGCATTCCGTGCATCGCTCACGCTGTAGCTTTAGAGATGGGAGGATAACGCAATGCAGTTTTTATGGGCGTTTATTATTGGCGGTCTGATTTGCGTCATTGGGCAAATTATGATGGACGTTATTAAATTGACACCGGCACATACGATGAGTACGTTAGTGGTCGCCGGAGCCATCGCCGACGGGTTCGGATTGTATGAGCCGCTGGTCAAATTCGCGGGAGCGGGAGCCTCGGTGCCGATCACCAGCTTTGGTAATTCGCTTGTGCACGGAGCCTTGACGGAGCTGGGGAGGGACGGCTGGATCGGGGTCGTGACGGGGATATTCGAAGTCACCAGTGCAGGGATATCCTCGGCCATCATTTTCTCGTTCCTGGCCGCTCTGTTTGTTCGTCCGAAGGGATAAAACTAAAATCATCAAGAAGGAGAGACCCAGGCATCATGCCGGGGTCTTTTCCTGTTTATAGGGACGATAAGAAGGTGAATAGGCAAAATATCTCTTCGAATGTACTCCGGGACCTCGATCATGTACAATAGTACTAAAATAAGTATTTATTCCCTTACAGGAGGTTAGTCATACATGCCCGTAAGCCAAGAATCCATGAAAATCATTACCTCGGTGCGAACCAATCTGGAGTCGTGCCTATTAGGCAAAGAATTTGAGATCCAATTGCTCCTTACGGCGCTGCTCGCTGGCGGACATGTACTGATCGAGGATGTGCCCGGCACAGGAAAGACCCAACTGATCAAAGCATTAGCGAAATCCATGCAGGGAGACTACCGACGCATTCAGTGTAACCCGGATATTCTCCCGAGTGATATAACGGGCGTTTCGGTATTCCACCCGAGAGACGAAATGTTTTACTTCCGTCCTGGCCCAGTCATGACCAACATTTTGCTGGCGGATGAAATCAATCGAGCGACAACCAAGACGCAATCGGCCCTGCTTGAGGTAATGGAGGAGCGCAGCGTAACAGTGGATGGAGCTACCCACGAGCTTCCGCATCCCTTCATGCTGTGCGCGACCCAGAACCCGATCGATTTTGAAGGCACCTATATGCTCCCGGAAGCACAGCTGGACCGGTTTATGCTGAAGCTGAGCCTGGGTTACCCTGATGCTGCTACGGAGAAGCAGTTGATGTACCGTTCGCGGGACGGACAACTGGCGGACAAGCTTCAGCCGGTGACGCATATGGATACCATTTCGGCTATTCAACGTGAGATTCGCGAAGTATTCATCGGTGACCCCGTCGCCGATTACTTGCTGAATATTACCCGGTCGACCCGCGAGCACCCTTCCGTTATGCTGGGCGCAAGTCCCCGGGCAACGCTGTCATTCATGAATGCTGTTAAAGCTTACGCCTTCTTGCAAGAGAGGGATTACGTTCTGCCAGATGATGTGAAGACGCTGGCTCCATACGTACTTTCGCACCGGATCATGCTGCGTCCGGAAGCCAGGCTCGACAATGCGAGTCCCGAATCGGTGCTCGAGTTTATACTGCGTCAGGTCAAAGTGCCTGTTCAGATGGGGAGATAGGCATGCGCCGCGCTGTTTCGTTATTTTTGAATGGCATGCAGCCGTCTAGACTGGCAGCGGTATTGGCGGTATGGTGCCTATGTCTTTTGTATGTATTATTTCAGGGAGGCAAAACCTCGCTCATGCTTTTCTCCATGGTCAGCCTTCTGACGATCTATTTGATCGGTGCAGGCTTTGGTGGGGTCAATCGTGTGAAAGCCCAGCGAAGAGTGCTGGGACGATCGGAGCAAGAAGGAGAACTTCTTCACGCCGGTGAACAGGTTCGCGTGAAGTTGGAGGTCCATGTTCCGGGATTGCTTCCGATGCCCTATATGATCGTGCGTGAAGTATTGCAAAGGCACAACGGCGACTCCTGGTCTTTTGAAGATAGCGTCATTCCGAACCTCCGCGGAGCGGGCAAACTTGTATTTCAGACCCCTCCGCTTGAACGGGGGCGGTACGCTTTTTCAAAGACGGAATGTATTAGCGAGGATATTTTCGGATTAATGGAGCACAAGGGACGGATTGAAGTTCAGACCGATTTCCGCGTCCTGCCAAGAACTATATATATTCCTAAATGGCAGCGAAACATACGGAATTCAAGATTGGGCGGTACGCATACCACGGTTTCGGCTTCAAGACGGGAAACAACGCAGATTAACGGAGTTCGCGATTATGTATATGGCGACCGGATCTCCCGAATTCACTGGAATGCAACGGCGAAGACGGGCTCGTGGAAGTCGAAGGAATTTGAGCATGAATCGTTTCCCAGAACGATGATCGTGCTGGACTGCACTGCTGACGGATATGATCATGCCCAGCAATTCGAGCTCGCCGTATCGGCCGCCGCATCGCTGATCGAGTATGGGGCCAAGGAGCATGCGGGTACAGGCTTGTTCACGGCTACCCGAGAAGCTCAAATATTCGCTCCCGCTGATCACGCCGGAGAGCGGATGCGCATGATTCAGCATTTGGTTGACGTGGATTATAACCGCAAAACCAAATTGATTGCTTCCCTGGAGAAATCCTATCGCCATTTTCCAAAAGGAGCCCTGTTCCTGCTGATCAGCCCGATGAGCGGCAAGGATGCTTCAGAGATCATGCGCTGGGTAGAAACCAGGGGAATGAATCCTTGCTTCTTGCAAATAAACAATTCCAATGAAACGAAAAAACGCGATGAATCCATATCGCTTCTGCAATCCCGGGGGATTTCAAGCTATTCGGTTTCTTCCCTTGATGAGCTTCCGGCTGCGCTGGGAGGTGGTGCATGATGAAGTTATGGCTGGACAAACTATCTACTACCTTCTTTAGTACCTTAACGATGCTATGGATCTGGATCATCGGGATGCAGTGGGTCTCCTTTACGGAGACGATATGGCTCTCGGAAACGACAGCCATGGTTATCGCAGCATTAACCATTACGGCGGTTACCGAAGCGCTGCTGCCGATCAAGCAAGGTTACCGGGTGCTTATCCAGTTTGTTTTGATCTTGTATTGTGTGTACAGTTTGCTGAAAACTTACGGTAATCCGGTTCCCGCCTTCGGAGCTGAAGGCGTTCTGACCGAGGAAATCATGTATCTTTTTCCTTATTTGTGGTTTGCTATCGCCGCATGGGCCGCTTTTCTGTTCCTTACGCGGTGGGCCAAAACCAAGGGGCGCGTGCTTTTTGCAGTCGGGATCAACGTCATCGGTTTTGCCGTGCTGGATTCCTTTACGAAAATCGTGCTGTGGGATGAGATCGCCTGGGTGGTTGGAGCAGGGATGGGCTGGCTCGTATCCAGCCATTTTAACCGGTTCCGCAGGCGTTTTCCGCAGGGTTGGGTCAATTTATCGAAATATCCGTTTAAGATTATCGCCAACATTCTGGTCATCTTCTCTTTGATCATTGTGGCCGGTGTGAATATGCCGCATGTGAAGCCGACATTAACCGATCCTTACACGGCGTGGAGAGAGTGGAACGGAGTGCCGTTATCCGGCAGCAGTACAACCGGGACCGGAACCCTTATCGAGTCACCGTCTGAAAGCATGTCCGGGTATGGACGAGAGGATAATGACCTTGGCGGCGGTTTTAATTTTGACTATTCACCGGTGATGTCGATTACCTCGGATGAACGCAGCTATTGGCGAGGGGAGACCAGAGCCGTCTACTCGGGAACTGGTTGGGCGGACGGAGCCAGCAGCCGGCGTTCCGGTACGGGCGTGGGCATCGGTGAGGAATTGCCGGGAGAAGCCAGCGCATCCGTACCTACCAAAACGCTGGAGCAATCGGTAACGATGCTGAGTGATACGGTGTATCCGGTATTGTTCGGTGCCTACACCGTTCGTCAGTTGGAGAATTTGGATGAGGATATCGATCCGAATCGGCTCAGCTGGGTAACCGAAGGCGCGGAGATACATCTGGACGACGTTCGTAATGCGGACTACCCGAAGAGTTATACCTTAACGTCGCAAGTGCCGGTGATTCCAATCGATGAGCTGAGCACCAGGACTTATGATGAACTATATTCCAGCTCGATTGACGATGCTTATATCCAGATGCCGAGAAACTTTCCTGACCGCGTTTCCGATCTGGCCGAAGAAATTACCGCGGACGGAGATACGCCGTATGAGAAGGTCATGCTCTTGCAACAATATTTAACGAGCAACTTTACTTATACCAACACACCGGATCTTACGCGCAAGAAGAGCGATGATTTTGTGGATGCGTTTCTGTTTGAAATCCAGGAAGGGTATTGTGATTATTTCTCTACATCCTTGGTGATGATGACACGGTCGCTGGATATCCCCGCGCGCTGGGTCAAAGGCTACGCGCCGGGAAGAATGACGGCTTCGGAGTACGTTCCGACCGATGGTCAGACCACGATTGAGCCCGGAAACTATACCGTTACGAATGCTGACGCTCATTCCTGGGTTGAAGTATACTTCGGTGAGTACGGCTGGGTTCCGATTGAAGCGACACCGGGCTTCAGCATGCCGATTTTGACGGCCGACACAGACGCTAAGCCTGTCATTGAGGAAGAAGTTGAAGAAGAAGAGAAGGCAGAGGACAAGGCTACGCCAGCCGCAGCCTCTGATCATCAGCAACCTGTCTGGGTTAAAGTTGTTGTCACGGCAGCCGTGGTTGTTATCGTATTGTGGATTCTGTACATCGTGTGGAGAATGCGCATCAGCCTGCGTTTTGCCGGGGCACGCATTCGGGCGGGCAAGCCGCTGACGGCAGCGGATAAAGTCATTGCCGAAACCGAACGATGGATTCGTTCCGTGCAGCGCCGAGGCTTAGTGAGGCAGGAACATGAAACTCTCCGTGAATCGGTTGGCCGCTGGGTAAGTGCACACCCTGAGCTGGGAGCGGAGCTGAGACCGCTGCTGCAGCAATTTGAAGCGGCTCGGTACAGTCCGGCTGAAGTGAAGGATGAGCAATGGCGCTCCGTCCAACATGATGCTCAGAAGCTGAAGAAGTCCATCAAGAAGGTCCGCATTGTATCCGAGAAACGTCTATCAACCTAATCCAAGAAGACAGATTCGCGTGATGGGTGGTTGTTGTTGCGTGTATCAGGATAACTCGATATGAATACGTTCTGATATCCGGTCATTTCAAGACCGCCCGGTCTGCTTCCAATTAGCCGCCGGGTGGTCTTTTGCTAGTAAAGTCAGCGGTGCGGTATAAGGGAAGAAAAAGGCTCGTGATTATTTTTACTAAGGAACCGGAATATGGTATAGTTTTTCGTATGAAATTGAGGTGACGAACTTGTTTGAAATGTTAATTCCAAAGCTCCGTGTCAATACGGTTTTTGATATTAACCTAGAGGAATTATATGAGCAGGGGTATCGGGGGATCATTACCGATTTGGATAATACTCTTGTAGGGGCGAAGGCACCGGTTGCCACGCCGGAACTGGTCGTTTGGTTCAAAAGGGTGAAGGAGATCGGTTTCCAGCTCATCATCGTCTCCAATAACCAGTTGGAACGCGTGTCTAAATTTGCGACGCCGCTGGATATCCAGTATGTGCATGAAGCCCGCAAACCCAGCAATACCCCGTTTCGCAAAGCGATGAAGATGATGGAGCTTACGCCGGAGAAAACGGTAGTTGTCGGCGACCAGATGCTGACCGACGTATATGGCGGGAATCGGCTGGGTCTGTATACGGTACTGGTTATGCCCATCGCCATCAACGATGAGGGATGGTTTACGCGCCTGGTCAATCGCCGGGTGGAGCGCATCGCACTGACCCGTTTGCGCAAAAAAGGATTATGGATGGAGGAGGAACCGAAATCATGACGTTGCCTACTGGCGGAGAAGACATCAAGAAGTGCAGCGGCTGCGGCATACAGCTTCAGAGTGCAGCACAGGACAAGCCGGGCTATTTGCCGGAGAAGGCTTGGGACCGCGACCCGGTTATTTGCCAGCGCTGTTTCCGGATAAAGAATTATAATGAAGCGTCCTCGGTTGCCGTAGACCAGGATGAGTTTTTACGGCTGCTGGGACAGATCGGCGGCAAGAACGCGCTTGTCATTCATATCGTGGATCTCTTCGATTTTGAAGGCAGCCTTATTTCGGGGCTGCAGCGGTTTGTCGGCAACAATCCGGTTATTCTTGCCGTTAACAAGACGGATCTTCTGCCGAAAGTCACCAATTGGAACAAGGTTCTCAATTGGGTACAGAAGCAGTGCAAGGAGCATGGCCTGAGAACCGAAGACATCGTGCTCTGCAGCGCGAAGAAGAATCAAGGCTTTGAGCGGTTGCTGGAGACGGTAGCGCATTACCGAGGCGACCGGGACGTCTACGTGGTTGGCGCCACGAATGTGGGTAAATCCAGCTTGATCAATCGCCTGATCCGCGACTACAGCGATTTAGATCAGGAGCTGACCGTTTCCCGTTATCCGGGAACGACGCTGGATATGGTCAATATTCCGCTGGACGACGGCCGGTATATTATTGATACGCCGGGCATCGTGTACCCTTGGCGCTACAGCGAGCTTGTAAGCCGTGAGGATTTGGGGACGGTTATGCCGGAAAATCCGCTGAAGCCGATGGTTTACCAGTTGAACGAAGGGCAGACGCTATTCTTCGGAGGTTTTGGCCGTTTTGATTTTCTCCAAGGAGAGCACCAATCCTTTACTTGCTTTATTAGCGGCAGATTAGGGATTCATCGGACCAAACTGGAGCGAGCGGATTCGTTATTTGCTGAGCATGCCGGAGAGCTGCTCTCACCGCCGACCAAAGAACGGATTGAAGAACTACCGGAATGGACAAGACATGAAATCCGTATTCCTAAGGGAACCCGCCAAGACGTGTTTATCTCAGGGCTCGGCTGGATCAAGATCAATGGTGAACAGGGAGCGCTTGTTGCGGTTCATGTCCCTAAAGGAATCAAAGTTCTGTCGCGTCCATCCTTGATATAATTGATGAATCGCTCTGGTATACCGTCCGGTTTATCATGGGAGAGATAGGGGAGAAATGAAAGTGAATCCAATGATCGAGCGTGATTATTTGCTCCTTGGCGTAATGGGGGACCCGATCGGTCACTCGAAATCACCGGCCATGCATCATGCGGCGATCACCGTCCTGGGATTGTCAGGGGCCTATGTGCCTCTTCATATACGTCCGGAAGGGCTTAGTGACGCCATCCAGGCTGTCAAAGCGCTGGGATTCCGGGGGGTGAACGTAACGATCCCGCACAAGGTGGAGGTTATGAAGTATCTGGATGTCGTCGATGAAGGGGCGCGGCGCATCGGTGCCGTGAATACCATCGTCAACGACAATGGCCAATTGACGGGTTATAATACGGATGGGATCGGATATGTTCGTTCATTAAAGGATGAAGCCTGTCCCGATCTTAAGGGGAAGCGCATCGTCGTCATCGGCGCTGGCGGAGCGGCCAGGGGGATCATCTATGCCCTTACCGGAGAAGGGCCTCAGAAGATATCCATTGTGAATCGGACATCCGCCAAAGCGCTGGCGTTGGCCGAGGAGTGGAGCTCGCTTGCCGACTTGAGGGGATACGGAGAGGATCATGCCAGAGAGGCGTTGTCGGATGCCGATGTTGTGATCAACACCACTTCGGTGGGCATGTTTCCCCGGGTTTCCGAGCTTCCCATTCCAATGGAGTATATACCGGAAGGGATCGTTGTCAGCGATCTGATCTATAATCCGATGAAGACCGAGCTGTTACGGGTAAGTGAGCTTCGGCAATGCACGGTGCATGGCGGACTTGGGATGTTCATCAACCAAGGGGCGTATGCATTCGAGTATTGGACAGGTCTGACGGCGCCTGTACAGGCGATGAAGGAAGCGGTTCTAACCAGCTTCTAAGTCGAGGTTTAATATCTTGTTTATTGATTAATGCTTATGCAAAAGCTACAATATAGCTTTCGATAAGCAGCAAGCTTTAATAATTGAATATTTAAGGAGTAATGACCAAGCATGTTAACAGGAAAGCAAAAACGACATTTACGTTCGCTTGCGCATCATCTGGATCCGCTGTTCCAGGTAGGCAAGGGAGGCAGCAACGAGCATCTGATCCGGCATATTTCCGAGGCGATTGAGAAACGGGAACTCATGAAAGTATCCGTTCTCAACAACTGTCTTGAAGACCCGCGCGAAATCGCCGAGGAGCTTGCTGAAGGTGCCGGAGCCGAACTGGTACAGGTTATCGGCAAGACGATTGTGCTTTATAAAGAATCGAAAGACCACAAAACCATCGAATTGCCGTAAGGGGGCCCTAATAGCTCCAGTTTAGCGGATATAGAATAACTCTCTTATTAGGGGAGGTGAACCCGAATGAAGGTAGGGATAATGGGCGGAACCTTCGATCCCATTCATATCGGGCATATGCTAGCAGCCGAGTGCGCGCGGGACGCTTACGATCTGGAAGAGGTATGGTTTATGCCAAGCCATATCCCCCCGCACAAGGAAGATGCTGGCGTAACCGGTCTGATGAGGCTGGAGATGACCGCTGAGGCAGTAGCCGACCATCCATCTTTTCGTACATTGGATTGGGAAGTGAAGCGCGGCGGCGTATCCTATACGGTAGACACGGTTAGAGAACTGAGGGATACGTATCCCGAGCATGATTTCTCGTTCATTATCGGAGCGGATATGGTAGCGTATCTTCCCAAGTGGAATCGGATCGGGGAGCTGGCGGACATGCTGACGTTTATTGGGCTTAACCGTCCCGGATCCAAGCTATCGGTGGATGATCTGCCTGATTTCCTGCAAAAGGTGGTAGTGACAGCGGAGATGCCGTTGATCGAAATGTCCTCCACCATGATTCGGAGCAGAGCCGCATCAGGTTCGTCCATCCGTTATATGGTGCCGGACCGTGTATACGATTATATTGTTAGGAGCGGTATTTATGGAGTACAGCCGTGATGAACTCATTGAAGCGGTATCCTCCCAGATGCCGGCCAAGCGCTGGGATCACACAAAAGGTGTAATGGAAACCGCGGTCATCCTTGCAAAGAGGTTCGGGGCCGATCCGGTTAAGGCGGAATTAGCTGCCATCCTGCATGATGTGGCCAAATACTGGCCCATGCAAAAGCTTCATCAAATGATGGTGGAGCATGCGCTCTCCGAAGAGCTGCTCCATTACGATAAGCAGCTTTGGCATGCTGAGGTAGGCGCATTCGTAGCGGAGCAAGAGTATGGCGTGACGGATGCGGAGGTGCTTGACGCCATCCGATACCATACGTCGGGGCGCATAGGCATGACGCTGCTTGACAAGGTGGTCTGTCTTGCGGATTATATGGAGCCGGGACGGGATTTCCCCGGCGTGAATAATATTCGCGAACTGGCCAACCATAGCCTTGAAGAGGCGCTTGCAGCCGGTTTTGATTCGACGATCGGACATCTGCTTTCGCGCAGACAAATCATTTTTCCGTTGACGGTACTAGCCCGCAACGATCTAATTAAGCAATTGGAGGCGAATTCATGACGTTGAAACCGAATGAATTATTAAATGTGGCAGTGACTGCCGCTGAAGATAAAAAAGCGATGGATATCGTGGTTCTGGATCTTAGAGGAATCTCCCTGATCGCAGACTATTTTGTCATTTGCCATGGTAACTCGGATACACAAGTGCAAGCGATCGCAACCGAAATTCGTAAACAGGCTCATGATGCAGGAGTGGCTTTGCGCGGACTGGAGGGAATGGATGCAGCCCGCTGGGTGCTGATGGATCTCGGAGACGTGATCGTTCATATCTTCCATCGCGATGAGCGCGAATATTACAACATCGAACGACTGTGGTCAGATGCTAAAGTGGTGGAGAACGTATGAGTCTGATTGCCGGCACATTAACGAAACTCGTCGTTTCCAGAGAAGTGTCCCCTTATGGTTATTTTCTGGATGGCGGAGATCGGGATGTGCTTCTTCATTATTCGGAGCTCACGGGTAAGATTGAGCCGGGGGATACGGTAGAGGTCTTTATATTCTTTGATACGGAAGACCGCCTGGCCGCTACGATGAAGAAGCCTTACCTTACGTTGGGTGAAACCGCTAAGCTTGAGGTGGCGGACGTCCATCCGCGCCTCGGCTGTTTCCTCGAGATGGGGCTTGGCAGGCAGCTTCTGCTTCCAATCCGAGAATTGCCGGAGTTGCGGGAGCTTCACCCCCAAGTGGGAGACCATGTGTTTGTCATCATGGAGCATGATAAGCAAGGACGACTTCGCGCGAAACTCGCCGGAGAACAAGAGCTTGCTCCGCTTGCGTTCCATGCGCCTGAATCGTGGAAGGGCCAATGGTTCACTGCTCTGGTGTACAAGCCGCTCCAGATGGGCACGTTTGTCATCATCGATGGTGGTGTGATCGGTTTCGGCGCGATCGGTATGATCCATTCCTCGGAACGGACGCGTATGCTGCGGCTTGGTGAAGAGGTGAAGGTCCGGGTCAGCCATATTCGGGAAGATGGCAGGGTCAACCTGTCCATGGTTCCGCAAAAAGAGATCGGCCGGACGGATGATGCAGACCGGCTGCTTGCTTTTCTGAAGGAGCGTCCGGGCCATGGGATGCCGTATTCGGATGAAACGCCCCCCGACATCATTAAGCAGCGGTTCGGCATTAGCAAATCCGCCTTTAAACGCGCGCTTGGCAAGCTGATGAAGGACGGTTTGGTTACGCAAAAGGACAGCTGGACGTATATGGTCAATCAAGAGGAGAACTCCGGATCAAACGAATAACCCGGCAAGGTAGGGGAAGCTTCTAAGGAAAGTGGTGTCATCATGTTGTCTTACCGCAAGTTTGCTTACGTATATGATCAACTCATGGAAGACATGCCGTACCCGGATTGGATTCGTTTTGCGAGAACCGCCTGGGATAAGCACGGAATGCCAAAAAGCGTCGTTGAGCTCGGGTGCGGGACAGGCAGCATTACCATTCCGCTCGTGAACTCCGGTTTCGAGGTAACAGGAATTGATCTGTCGGCAGATATGCTCTCAGTTGCTAGACGCAAGCTGGAGGGTACACCTCAGGGGCATCGATTGTTCCGGGAAGGCAGCGTCCGCTGGGTACAACAGGACATGCGTTCGTGGGAGCTGCCCGAGCAGGTGGATTCCGTCATTTCATTTTGTGATTGTGTGAACTACCTGCTGGAGGAAAAGGACATCCGCTCTGCATTTACAAGGACCTACAACGGTCTCAAGGAAGGCGGCACGTTCCTGTTTGATGTGCATCACCCGAACACACTGCTTCGATACGACGAAGAACAGCCCTTTGTGCTGGACGAACGGGAAGTGTCCTACATTTGGACATGCGACCTGGATGAACGACGGATGGAGATTGAGCATCATCTCTCCATCTTTGCACGTGACGGCCAAGACCCTACGGTCTACCGTCGCTTTGAGGAAACGCATGTGCAGCGGGGATATGACCCCGAATGGATGAAGGTCGAGCTGATTAAGGCCGGATTCCGGGATGTGAAATGTTATGCCGATTTTGAGTGGATGGAAGCGGGCCAGGATGCATCCCGGCTGTTCTACGTTGCCGTAAAATAAACGAAAAAATCCTTTTATGAGAAGCACTTCTCTCGTCTGTAGCGACGAAAGAAAGTGCTTCTTTTTTCGTTATGCATGGATTCATTATATTCAAAGACATTTCTTTTCCGCTTTATTTGACTGTAGTTAAGGTTTGGTAGCAGGGATATGGGTTTGCTTCCGGGACTGTGCTACGATGAGGGGTAGATAGGATGAACAGAAATGAGAGCGCTATCTCAAGAGATGTTTCTATGCATCCGATGTGCTCTGAATGACTGTATTTGAGTTCAATGATGATCAAATGATGCATAAGCTAATCTATTGGGTCGAGAGAGGATGAATGAGCATGAAACTGTCCGTATTTACAGTCGCAACTCCTGACTTACAGCCTGAGGAGTTGGCAAAAGCCGCGGCGGATGCCGGTATTGAAGGAATCGAATGGCGTTTCAAGGAGATTCCGGAAGAAGCTGCGGGGGAGAAGCCCTCCTTCTGGCGGCATAATCGCTGCTCCATGGATCCAAACGGCACGCAGGAGGATTGGCTCAGGTTTCAGCAAGCAGCCGACAAGCATGGCCGGCGGAGTCTTGCGGTCGTCCCTTATCTGACATGCGGCGACGTGGAAGCAACGGAGAAGGTCATGCAAGCGGCCAAGCTGATCGGAGCCTCCTTTATTCGCGTGGGTATTCCGGGATATGACCGAAAGCGAAATTACAATGAACTGTACGACCAGGCGGTCCGTTATCTGCATGAGGTACAGGATCTCGCTGCGGCATACGGGGTCAAGGGAGTAGTGGAAACACATCATCTTACGATCACTCCGAGCGCGGGATTGACGCACCGGCTTGTATCTCACTTCAATCCGCAGCATATCGGCGTGCTGTATGATCCGGGAAACATGGTCCATGAAGGTTACGAGAACTACCGGATGGGCTTGGAGCTTCTTGGTCCCTTCCTGGCTCATGTCCATGTGAAAAACGGAGGCTACCGCAAAACGCCTTCCGAGGATGGCACCTCGGCGACGTGGTCCGGGGAATGGGTCCCGCTTGCCCAGGGGGCCGTGCCATGGAAGCAGGTTATACAGGATCTGCAGTCGGTTGGTTACGAAGGTTATTACGGGATCGAGGATTTTAGCGAAACGTTCCAGTCCAGGGAATTGCTTGTTCGTTTTGCCGAGCAGATGAAGTTGTGGTCAGATCAGAAACAAAACGCGTAGGTCACTTTTGAAGGAGGCTATAGATATGGAACAGGTAAGAGTAGGGGTAATCGGACTGGGGATGGGTTTTTCGCATGCCAGATCGCTGGCGTCCGGGCGGATCAAAGGCGCGCGGCTTAGCGCTATATGCGATCTGAATCCAGCCAAGCAGGAAGAAGCGAGGGCAACGCTGCCTTCGGACGTAAAAATTTGGAGTGATACGGACGCTATGATCTCATCGGGGGAGATAGATGCGGTAATTATTGCTACGCCCCATTATGCCCATCCTCAAGTGGCGATCGAGTGCCTGAATCATGGACTCCATGTCCTGATCGAGAAACCGGCAGGCGTTTACACGAAGCAGGTACGGGAAATGAATCGCGCGGCAGAAGCCAGTGACAAAGTGTTCTCAATTATGTACAACCAGCGCTGTAACCCGCTATATAAGAAGCTGAGAGAGCTTATTGCCGACGGTGAACTCGGCGAAGTCCGGAGGATGAATTGGATCGTAACGAATTGGTACCGGTCCCAGAGCTATTATGATTCAGGCGGATGGCGAGCTACCTGGGCTGGAGAAGGCGGAGGGGTGCTGATTAACCAGTCCCCGCATCAGCTGGACCTCTGGCAGTGGACGACCGGCATGATGCCAAAGAGAATTCGTGCATTTTGTGCTTTCGGTAAGTACCGGAACATCGAAGTCGAAGATGACGTGACGGCTTATGCGGAATACGAGAATGGTGCTACGGCCGTCTTTATTACGACAACGGGTGAAGCCCCGGGCACTAACCGATATGAAGTGACGGGAGACCGCGGAAAAATCGTTATCGAGGACGGCAAGCTCACCTTCTGGCGCCTCCGTGTGCCAGAGCCGGAATTCAATCGGGAGTATACCGGGGGCTTCGGCGAACCGGAATGCTGGAAATGCGAGGTGCCGATCTCGGGGGATAATCCGCAGCATAGCGGCATTATCCAGAACTTTGCGGATGCTATTTTGCATGGAACGCCATTGATTGCCCCGGGTGAAGAGGGAATTCATGGATTGACGCTGTCCAATGCCATGCATCTGTCCACCTGGACCGACAATTGGGTTGATCTGCCTCTTAACGAAGAGCTGTATTACGAAATGCTGCAGGAACGGATCACACATTCTTCCGCTCAGAAAACGGTCAAGGAGATCGGACCGGTGGATATGAGCAAAACGTTTGGATCCTATTAAATAATCAGGAGGCATATGGTATGGACCGCAGTAATGGAATGCTCTATGCGCCGGTGGGCAAGGCCCAGCCGGTGTGCAAGCCCGGAGAGTTTATGTTTGCCGCCATGTCGCTGGAGCATGGCCATATATACGGCATGTGTAACGGATTGATCGAGGCCGGGGCGACGCTGAAGTGGGTATATGACTCAGACCCCGCGAAGGTTGCGGCTTTTTGCAAGGCTTACCCAAGTGTAACCGTCGCTTCATCCGAGGCACAGGTGCTAGAGGATGCGGAGGTTCATCTGGTAGCGGCAGCGGCCATTCCTTCGAAACGATGCGAACTTGGCCTGAAGGTCATGTCGCATGGGAAGGATTATTTTACGGATAAGACGCCTTTCACCACGCTGGAGCAGGTGAACGCTGCTCGCGCCAAGGCGGCGGAGACGGGAAAGAAGTACATGGTCTATTACAGTGAACGGCTGCATGTGGAGAGTGCCGTCCATGCAGGAAGGCTGATCCAGGACGGGGCGATAGGGCGAGTGGTGCAAGTGATGGGAACAGGTCCGCACCGTTTAAATGCGCCTTCCCGTCCGGACTGGTTTTTCCGTCATGAACAGTATGGCGGCATTCTGTGTGATATCGGCTCCCACCAGATTGAACAATTTTTGTTTTTTGCCGGTTGCCGCGATGCCAAGGTGCTCAGCAGCAAGGTGGGCAATTATGCGAATCCGGATTACCCGGAGCTGGAGGATTTCGGAGATGCAACGCTTGTGGGAGACAACGGGGCCACGAATTATTTCCGTGTCGACTGGCTGACACCTGGAGGCCTTGGCACCTGGGGCGATGGAAGAACCTTTATTCTGGGGACGGAAGGATACATCGAGCTTCGCAAATACATCGATATCGCAAGGCATCCGCAAGGCGATCATTTGTACCTGGTTAATGGCGAGGGAGAGTTTCATATGGAGCTTCAAGGCAAGGTGGGCTATCCATTCTTCGGGGAACTTATCCTGGATTGTCTGGAACGTACGGAGCATGCCATGTCCCAGGAGCACGCCTTCAAAGCCGGAGAATTGTGCGTCATCGCCCAAAATGAGGCCGTGCGCATTCCATAAAATCATTTATAATAGAGAAAACCCCGTTTTGTTGAGGGTTGAGGATTAGACAACTCCAAAATCGCTAAAGGGGCGATTCTCTAGATGACCTCATCTGCCGATATGATGCCAGGCTTTGACCGCATGCAGCTGCAGGCGCCGTTCGATCTGACCTATTACAATGAACAGCCGTTGTCCGGAGGACAGTTTCACTCGCATGCTTTTTATGAAATTTATTATTTCCATGAAGGACGCTGCACTTATTTGATCGGCGATTCCGTTTTCACGCTGAGGCCGGGGGATCTGCTCTTGATGAACGGGCTTACGCTCCATTGTCCGAATGTAGAGCCTGATTCCAGATATGTCAGAAGCATTCTGCATTTTGATCCGGCCTGGATTTGCAAGGGGCTTTCGGAGACGGCCAGATCGATACTGCTGGACCCCTTCGAAACGCTGCGAAATCATCGCATGACACTGACAGGGGCGAACCGGGACGAATTTGAAGGCATGCTGGCCGATATGCATCGCCTCTCGGCATCCACGGCCGGTTTTCGTCAGGAACGGATGACCTTGCGTATTCAAGAGATGATGTACGTCATCGCGGACTGGTGCCAGGGTGCTGTGCAGGATCAGGACTCCATCTCCGAGAAAGAACGGCATGTCCAGCATGTCGTGTCGTTTGTCGAGGAAAATTATATGCAGGATCTGACGCTGGAGCAAATCGCCCGCGATATGCATATTACGAAGCACTATTTGTCCTCCTTGTTTAAGGAGGTTACTGGAACGACGGTGTTTAAATATTTGTATCACCGGCGGATTAACCAAGCTAAAATTTTGCTCAGGCTCCATCCTCATCTCAGCATCACGGAGATCAGCCAGGCGGCAGGCTTCAAGCATTTGGCTCATTTCAGCAGGATGTTCAAGGCCATGGTCGGGACGACACCGGAATATTATCGCAGAAGCGGAGAAGAGCTTTCGTTGACTTGATCGGACTTTTTGGGTATAATAGCCACATTAAAACGGTAATATGAACGCGATGATGAGGATCAATCGTTCCACTTTCGATCATGCAGAGAGCCGGTGTCTGGTGAAAACCGGTTGACGATAGGAATGAACTCGCCTCGGAGCAATGGTGTTAACCCGGCCGTCGGAGGGCTGTATTCCGGCAGATTCGGCCGCTGAAGCATCGTCGTCTCATCCGCGATAAGGATGCAAAGGGAGTGAAAGGCAAAGCATGCCTTTGGCTAACTAGGGTGGTACCACGGGAATCAAACCTCTCGTCCCTAGCGATCAGCGCTATGGATGATGAGGTTTTTTTGTTTTTTTGGGCAATGGCATAGGCCTTGTCTCTCGACTGTGAAGGAGGAGCAATGAAGTATGACGGACAATCAACCAACGGGCCACGGCTATCAGCCGCAGGCCATCGAACCGAAGTGGCAGCAATACTGGGATGAGAACAAAACCTTTAAAACGGAAGATACCTCATCCAAACCGAAATTTTATGCGCTGGATATGTTTCCATATCCATCAGGTGCAGGCTTGCACGTAGGGCATCCGGAGGGATACACGGCGACTGACATCGTGTCCCGTTACAAGCGGATGCGCGGATACAATGTGCTTCATCCTATGGGATGGGATGCCTTCGGTCTGCCAGCGGAGCAGTATGCAATGGACACAGGCAAACATCCTCGCGAGTTTACCGTGCAAAATATTGATACATTCCGCCGCCAGATCAAATCTCTCGGCTTCTCGTATGACTGGGACCGCGAGATCAGCACCACCGATCCGGAATATTATAAATGGACCCAGTGGATCTTTATCCAGCTCTATAAGCGCGGCCTTGCCTATGTGGCTGAAGTACCGGTGAACTGGTGCGAAGCGCTCGGTACCGTGCTTGCGAACGAAGAGGTCATCGACGGCAAGAGTGAACGCGGAGGCCATCCGGTCGTACGTAAACCGATGCGCCAATGGATTCTGCGTATTACCGAATACGCGGATCGTCTGCTTGAGGATCTGGATGAATTGGACTGGAGCGAGAGCCTGAAGGATATGCAGCGCAACTGGAT
The DNA here is from genome assembly GCF_049316025.1 of Paenibacillus sp. NPDC058898. Classification (NCBI taxonomy): domain Bacteria; kingdom Bacillati; phylum Bacillota; class Bacilli; order Caryophanales; family Paenibacillaceae; genus Paenibacillus; species Paenibacillus sp. NPDC058898. Next base: position 190,156 of record NZ_JBMOSM010000004.1, read on the forward strand.
TGGCAAATCCACAGGCGCTGAGGTTCGTTTTGACATCGAAGGGTACGATGGTCATCTGGAGGTGTTCACAACCCGTCCAGATACGCTGTTCGGGGCAAGCTACTGTGTCCTGGCGCCGGAGCATGACCTCGTGGATAAGATTACGTCAGCCGATCAGCGTGAAGCCGTCAAGGCTTATCAAGATCAAGCAGCTCGTAAAAGCGACCTGGAGCGGACGGATCTGGCCAAGGATAAAACTGGTGTATTTACGGGTGCGTACGCTATCAATCCGGTAAACGGCGCTAAAGTGCCGATCTGGATCGCGGATTACGTGCTTGCTGGCTATGGAACGGGAGCCATTATGGCGGTTCCGGGTCATGACAGCCGCGACTGGGAGTTTGCGAAGCAATTCGGTCTTCCGATTATTGAAGTTGTTCAGGGTGGAAATGTTGAGGAGGAAGCATACAGCGGCAGTGGCGCGCATGTGAATTCCGGCTTCCTGAATGGGTTGGATAATGAAGAGGCTATCCAGGCGATGAATGAATGGCTGGAGCAAGAGGGCAAGGGCAAGAAGAAGGTAACTTACCGTCTGCGCGACTGGCTGTTCAGCCGTCAACGCTATTGGGGTGAGCCGATTCCGATTCTGCATCTGGAAGACGGAACGATGAAGACCGTGCCGGAGGATCAGCTTCCATTGCTGCTGCCGGATGTGGATCAGATTAAACCGTCCGGTACCGGAGAATCGCCGCTGGCTAACGTTACGGAGTGGGTGGAAACGGTAGATCCCGAAACGGGCATGAAAGCCCGCCGCGAGACCAATACGATGCCGCAATGGGCTGGCAGCTGCTGGTACTACCTGCGTTATATCGATCCGCGTAATAATGAGGAATTGTGCTCCAAGGAGAAGCAGAAGGAATGGCTGCCAGTTGACCTGTACATCGGTGGTGTGGAGCATGCGGTGCTTCATTTGCTGTATGCACGCTTCTGGCACAAAGTATTGTATGACCTGGGTGTTGTCGATACGAAGGAGCCTTTCCAGAAACTGGTCAATCAGGGTATGATCCTGGGCAACAATAATGAAAAAATGAGTAAATCCCGCGGCAATGTCATCAATCCGGATGATATTGTTAACGAATACGGTGCCGACACGCTGCGCGTGTACGAGATGTTCATGGGGCCGCTGGAAGCGACCAAGCCATGGAACACCAACGGGGTTGAAGGAACGCATCGTTTCCTCTCCCGCGTGTGGCGCCTGTTCATCGGAGACGACGGTCAATTGAACCCTAAAATCGCGGAAGGCGAGGGTGCGGACGAATTCAAACGTACGCTGCACAAAACGATTAAGAAAGTAACCGAAGACTTTGAACATATGCGCTTTAACACAGCGATCAGCCAGCTGATGGTATTCATCAACGAGGGATACAAGACGGAAAAGCTTCCGCGCAAAGCGATGGAGAACTTCGTTCAGCTGCTTTCCCCGCTGGCCCCTCACCTGGCTGAAGAGCTGTGGAGCCGTTTAGGCTACACGGAGAGCGTAACTTACGTGCCATGGCCGGAGTATGATGAGGCTTGGACTGTAGAGGCCGAAGTTGAGATTGTTGTTCAAGTTAACGGCAAAATCGTAGAACGTGCCAAAATCTCGAAAGACATGGACCAAGAAGCCATGCAACAACATAGCCTCTCCCTTCCGAATGTCAAGCAGGCGCTGGAAGGAAAGAGTATTCGCAAAATTATTGCCGTACCGGGTAAACTGGTCAATATCGTGGCCGGTTAATCGTAAAACCGAAGGCAGCATCCAGTTTGGCCAAATCCTCCTCATACTTTTCGTGTGTGGTTTTGATCAATTGGTAGAACAATCCGTTCAGGTTTGAATCGAGCAGTGCCAAAGCCTGAGCTGTGATGCCTCCGGGAACCGCAACCCGCTCTTGCAGCTGTTCGGGGGAGAAGCCCTCCTCCGTTAGCAGCTTGCCGGTGCCAAGCAGCATTTCACCGGCTAATGCATTAAGGGTCCTGCGGTCGATTCCGGTTATTTCAACGGCAGCGTCGATCCATTTTTCCATGAATAAACTTAAAAAAGCAGGTCCGCAGCTGGAGAAATCGGAAGTGATTCGTGTGTGCGATTCCAGTATCTCGAGCGGCCTGCTGATATAAGACAGGAGGCTTTCTATAAGCTGCCTGTCTTCTTCTTTTATTCGGGAACCATACATGCATAACGATGCTCCGCCTCCGGTTAAGTTGGTGATGCTCGGTATGATTTTCGCCACCTTGCAGGGCAGCGTTGATTCCAGATGGATCAATTGGACCGGACTCGTGATAGATATCGCGATTTGCCGAGCTTCAAGCCTGTCTTTGATTTCGCTGATGACCGATTTGAATTCAAGCGGCTTGATACATAGGAATATCAGGTCGCTCTGAGAAGCCGTCTCCATGTTACAGCTGCATACCGTCAGACCGGGATGACGTTTTGCCAGCTGCAGCGGCTTTTCAGGGCTTCGGTTGCTGACCCGAATCTGCTCAGGCAGGAGTGCGCCCGATTGTATGAAGGCATCGATCAACAGACTACCCATGCTGCCCGTACCGATAAAACCGACCTTCATGTGTATGTCCCCTCCTTTCGCGCTTTACGGCAGAAATGTACCGTCCTTACGTTTAATGTATGCGGGGAAGATGCCGATTCATGACGGTTTTTCATGCGATTTCGGTAGGGAAACCGAAGAATATTCATAGGTTTGTACCAAATGAACTTTGATGTTAAGGAGAGATCATAGATGAGACGAGTATCTTTAGGTTGGAGTCTTGCCGCAACGATTGCGGGCTGCGGGTTCATCTTGTTTGCTGGCGGTACGAATCAGGGGATCGAGGGCTGGCAGCCGCTAAACGATCAGCTGGAGCAGGTGGTTGCTGCCGAAGAGAATGCGGGTGTGAAGACATCTGGGGCTGATTCCCGGCATAAGGACGTGGAACCGGCTGGAGCATCTGCTGAGCCCGAAGCGGACGTGAAAAATGCTGCAAAGACCGCTCAGGCTGGGCAGATCGAGCCTGCACATAACGCGAAGGAGCCCATGCCAAACCAAGACCAAGGAGCGGCAGGGAGCAGTACAGCAGATCATCTCGCCCCATCTTCAACCTCTGGCCAATCTGCTTCGGCCTCGGTTCCACCTCAGGCTGAAGGTGTCGGTCAGCAGTTACAGCAGCAAGCCCCTGTTAACAGTGTAGCGCAGCAATCAGCAGCTCCAGATTCATCCGGGTTGATTAATGTCAACACGGCGGATGCCGCAACGCTCATGGAGCTGCCTGGCATTGGCGAGGCCAAGGCCAAGGCGATTATCGATTATCGAAATCAGTTTGGTCCATTTCGAAGTCAGGCGGACTTGATGAACGTAAAGGGCATCGGTCCCAAAATGCTGGAGAAGATGAAGCCTTACGTTGGACTTTAGCTATGTGCTACAATAAAGGGAATATTGATAAGGAACAGGTGATAGATGATGAGTGCAGATCAACGTAAAGATTGGGATACTTATTTCATGGATATTGCCTTTATGGTTTCTACCCGCTCTCAATGCCCGCGGCGTCATGTCGGAGCGGTGCTGGTGCAGGGGAAGAAGCTGCTCGGAACGGCATATAACGGCGCGCCGATGGGAGTGCCTGATTGCTCGGAAGCTGGCTGTATGATCGCTGAGGATTATGAATTGGTCGTACAGGACGGCAAGGAGAGCATGGTGAAGAAACAGCGCTGCATCCGGACGATTCATGCTGAGCAGAATCTGCTGTTATTCACGGACCGGATTGATCGTGAAGGCAGCACGGTGTACGTGACGGATGAGCCCTGCTGGACCTGTGCGAATATGCTTGCCAACAGCGGCATTGTCGAGGTTGTGTTCCACCGTCCTTATCCGAAGGATTCGGGCAAGGTGTCCCGCATGATGGAACAGAAGGGTATTTTGTTCCGGCAGCTTGAAGTGTATGAGCCGCCGCGCGAAACCTTGATGACGGTAGCGGAATGATTTATGAATATGGTTGCTGAAGAATGTAAATAGGAAGACACAGAGGAAGGACCTTTGACTGCGATCTGCAGGCAAGGGTTCTTTTTTATTTAATGATGAAGGGATTGTTCAAATCATGAGGCGAAGGCCGTTACTTGTGTTTACCGTGTTATGGGTAATCGGCAGCGGTGCTGCATGCCTGTACGATGGATGGAGGCTGGCTTTGATTGCAGCCGGGCTGATTCTCATACTGCTTGCTGTATGTCATTGGGCGGGGGCGGGGCGTCTTTTTACGCTCTGCATGCTGTTTTCCTTGTGTATGTCGGGTACTTACTGGGAATGGCATGATAGGGCAAATGTAAGTGATTTCGAGTCGGTGCTCCCCGGGGAGACATCGACGGACACCGTTCCGGTTACTGCGTTTGGTGTAATCACATCCCCTATAGAAGTGGACGGTGACCGCGCGGATTTTAATGTTGTCCTGCATGAAGCTGATCTCATGCTAGCAAAGCCTCCAGCGCCGCAAAAACAAGCGAATCCGGATAACGGGACCATGCTGAAGACCGATGATATCGTTAGGGTTCAAGTAAAACTGCTGGATAAAAGGGAGCTGGAGAGGGTTAACCGATGGCAGCGCGGGGACCGCATACAACTGACGGGAGAGTTGCAAAAACCTGGAGAAGCCCGAAATTTTGACGGATTTGATTATGCTCAATATTTGCGAACCCAGAAAATTCATTGGATGATTAAAGTGAAAGGCTCTGAACAAGTGGGGGTCACTCCGCCTGACAGCTGGAATTTAAGTCATATTCTAAGATGGACGGATGCCGTTCGCCATAAGCTTGGGGGCAAGCTGGATGAATTGTACGGCGGAATCCACGCGGGTTATATGAAGGGACTTGTCATTGGCAATCGGGATGATCTGGATCCCGATACATTTATGGAGTTCTCGCGGCTGGGATTGACCCATATTCTTGCGATATCGGGCATGCATGTGGCTGTTGTCGTAGGATGTCTTTTATTCATATGTACCACCCTTCGAATGACGAGGGAGACCTCGCTGACGGTGGTCATGTGGCTGATTCCCGTCTACGTCCTGCTTACCGGGGCAAGCCCTTCTATCGTCCGTGCCGGCATCATGGGGATGATCGGTTTGTATGCCGCACGGCGTCGGCTTTTGAAGGATGGACTGCATATTCTGAGTGTTGCCGTGCTCGCCATGCTGCTGTGGAACCCGTATTTTCTCGTTAACGTCAGCTTTCAATTGTCATTCATTGTGACTGCGGGCTTGATGATATTCGTGCCGAAGCTGATGCCGCTGCTGACATTTTTGCCCCGCTGGCTTGCGGGAACCGTTGGAGTCACGGTCGTAGCGCAGCTGATCTCCTTTCCTCTTACCATTCATTATTTCAACCAGGTGTCGCTGATTTCTGTTTTCGCCAACATGCTCCTGGTTCCAGTCATTAGCCTTGTCGTTCTTCCGCTAGGAATGGTGTCTTTGCTGATGGGGTGGGTGTGGATGCGAGGAGCCGGCTGGCTGGCAGCTGTAACGGAATGGTTAAACCAAATGACGTTCCGAATCGTTGAATGGATGAATGGTTCATCCGTGTTTATGACATTGTGGCCATCCCCGTCGATAGCCTGGATTCTGTGTTATTTTGTTCTTCTGTATGCATTGCTGTCCATTTTGAAAAAGAGTTCCGAAAATCGCGAGGGAGAGCGAAGCGAGTCCGATGATACAGTTCCGTTGGAAGGACGGATACCCTTGGATCGTAGAGGAAGCTTGTCTAGAGCGACCGGCATGTTTCCGCTTGTGGATCGATGGGCCGGTGCATTACGATGGAGAGGTTTTCTTCGCGCCAGTGATTATATCGAACGCTATGCAACGAGATCCGCGATCGTCCTGCTGTCCGGAGCTTTGGGTCTTTTACTGTACGGCGGCTATCAATCTCCGTCCATGCACGGAGCGGGACTGGTACAATTCCTGGATGTAGGACAAGGAGATTCGATACTGGTAACAACACCTGAGGGCAAGCATATTCTCATTGACGGTGGTGGCACGGTGAATTTTCGTAAGGAAAAGGATACTTGGAAAGAACGAAAGTCTCCGTATGAGGTGGGAGCGAAAGTGGTGGTTCCCTTGTTGAAAAAACGGGGCGTACACCAGCTTGAGGCTGTCATCATGACCCATGGGGACCAGGATCATATCGGCGGCTTCCAGGCTGTTCTGCAGGAAATCCCCGTAAAATCGGTTGTATTCAATGGGACCTTGACCGACTCCGCTTCCTTCCGGAAACTGATGTTAACCGCCGTTCAGCAGCGCATTCCCATTTACGAGGCTGGATTTGATCGGGAAGTATGGAAGCTTGACAGTCATACGCAAATCCAATTTTTAGCGCCTATTTTCCCAGAAAGTGGAGAAATCATAAAACCATTACCGTTGATTAAGGAGCAGAATCATGCTTCACTAGTATTTGTCCTTCAGATGAACGGCAGCCGGTTCTTATTTACCGGTGACACGGACCAAGCTGCCGAACATAATGTATTGCTGCACCTGGAGGAACGTTCTTCACAGGATGATTTCGTTTCACGGAGCGCTGCTGCCGAAAACCGGATCGATGTCATGAAGGTTGCCCATCATGGAAGCAAAACCTCGACATCCGCACTCTGGCTGAATGCATGGAAGCCGAAGGCAGCGGTTGTTTCCGCTGGCGTCAACAATATGTACGGCCACCCTCATCCGGATGTGGTCGGACGGTTGGAACGTTCCTCGACGCTCATCTATCAGACCAACCTTCACGGTGAAATCCAGATGAGGATCAAGGATGGACATATTGAAACGCGTACGAAGCTTCCATGAAAAAACAGCCCGCTGTCCTTTGGACATAGATTCGTAGTATGATCTTTTATAGGAAAATGCAGCGGTGACTATAATCTTTATATTTGGTATAGTTAGATGAAGTTTCCTAAAAAAATAATAGGTTACATACTGCAACATTTTTTTAATTCTATCCGTCTGTATGTATGCAGGGAGAGGGGGATCCACTGTGGTGGAGCAGGGACTCATAAGAGCCGCTCAATCGGGCGATCGCGACGCTCTAATCACCCTATTGCGAGAAATTGAGCAACATGTTTACCGAACTGCTTATTACATTTTAAACAATGAACAGGATGCTATGGATGCAGCCCAGGAAGCACTTATACGTGTATATACGAAGATTAACTCCTACGAGGAGAAGGCTCAGTTCAAAACTTGGGTCCAGCGGATTGTCACCAACATATGCATTGATAAATTCCGCAGGACCAAGCCGACGGTTTCCATCGATGAACATGATCTGGTGTTTCGGGATAATCTCGATGTAGAACGGGAAGTGATGTCGGGATATCTGGCTCAGGATATTCAGGAAGCCATTAATCAACTGCCGGATCATCATCGCACGGTCATTGTCTTAAGGTATTTGCAGGATCTATCCTACAACGAAATTGCTGATTGTCTGAACCTCCCGCTCAATACGGTGAAATCCTATTTGTTCAGGGCCAGGCAGCAGCTGCAGAATATGCTCCAAGAGCATCAGAAAGGTGGTGTATCAGGATGAATTGCCAAGAGGTGGTGGAACGTATGCACCGGTATTTGGACCGGGATCTCACTTCGGAGGAGACGGCCGAAATGTATCAGCATATTGCCGTGTGCCCTATGTGTGCGGAGACCTTTAATATATTGAAATCATTGAACAGAGAGCTTGAGGATCTCCCGGCCGTAACCCCGCCTGTCAGTCTGGTAGACGCTATCATGCCTAGACTGGATGCCATTGACCGTGAACGCCAGAACCTTGTCGTACCTCCAGCCGTGAAAAGCCAGGAGCCTGCCGAAATGATGCCGGAAATGCGGCGTCCGCGACGTGCGGGAAGCTGGTGGAGCACGGTTGGCGGAAGAACGGCTATCGGTGCCGCTGCCGCTGTACTTATTTTTAGCGTAGCTATTTTAAATAATGAACCGAAGATGCTATCCGATGCGGAGATTCCATACGAAGAGGCAAGCACGACCAGTGCCGGGGCGAATGACGACTCGGCTGCAACGCAGAGTCAGGAAATCGCTCAGCCGTTTGCCGCCGAAGGCGGCACGGAGTCGGGTGGCGCATCGGATGAGGGAAGCGATCCATCCGCAAATCTGCGGAGTTCGCCTTCAGAATCGTCATCGGAAGCCAATTCTAAGTCAGCTCCGAATGAAACGAAGGCAACGCCGGAACCATCGGATGGGGCTAACGGCACCAAGAAAGATGTTACAGCACCCGATACTTCGGTCCAGAAGAAAGATAATGGGGAACCTCAAGCGTCAGACCAACCTGCAACGAGCAACAATGAGGTACCAAAAAACAATACCACAAGTCCGTCTGACCCTCCCGCCAGTGAACCTGAGCAGGACTCTGAGACCATGGATGCCCAGACTTCGCCTACGGAATCGCCAGATACCTCGTCAGAGATGCTGCCTCCAATTAGCGATCCTTCCGGCGATGCAGGCACGGGAAGCACCGAATCATCCGACAGGTCAACCGGATCGTACCAAGGACTGGTGAAGGTACCGGAACAGTGGTCGTCCCCGGACGGCCTCTACCGAGCTTCGCTGGAGGCCGACCATCTGATTATCTATCGCCTGCCATCGGGAAGCCAAACCTCGCCTGAGGCGGTTGAAACGGTTGAGACGATTCCGCTCGGCGGAAGCTGGGTATCCGGTCAATGGTCAGAGGACGGCTTAACGTTTAAGTACAAGGTGCAGACGAATAACGAATTGGTTGAATCCGTCTATTCCATTGAGAAGTCTCAGCCTCCGGCGACTACGGGGCAGAAGCAGCCTAAACAATAGAAATATTCAGAGATATATACAATCGGTGCACCAATGCCGGGAGATATGAATACACTATATATTAGAGAGAGCATTATACCAACTACCGTCGTATGACCGACGGCGAGGTGTTTCTAGAGCATACTTGCCGGAGTTTATATAGATGTGTTGGGACGAAGGGACCTTGCCGCTGCCAAGCCGAGGTCTCTTTGTTTTCGTGTGGATGATTTCATTTTTATGCTTGTTGTCTATCGCATTCAGGCACTCTTTTTTGGTATAGTGTACAGAGTAGAAAGGGGGGACGCCGATGGATGCCAAAGCGGCGGCCAAGGCGGTTAAGCAGGGAGATGTGTCTGCCGTCTATTTGTTGTATGGCAGCGAGAAATTTCAAATGAAGGAATTCGCTGAATTTCTGGAAGCCCAGCTGATCCCAAAAGAAGACCGTGATTTTGCGCTTGTTCATATGGATTTAGGGGAGGTTCCGATTCAAACCGTCATTGAAGAAGCGGAGACGGTTCCATTTATGGTTCAGAAAAAATTGATCATGGTCAGGGACACGGCTTTTTTTACCGCAGCAAAAGATAACGGGAAAGTGGATCATCGTCCAGAGGCTTTGCTGGATTATTTGACCAATCCCGCTGATTATAGTGTGATTGTCTTTATGGTTGGACAAGAAAAGCTGGATGAACGCAAAAAGGTAGTCAAGGCAGTTAAGAAATCAGGGGTTGCCTTGTCCTTTATGCCTTTGGGCGGGGAGGATCTGCTTCGCTGGGTGGACAAGCAGGTGAAGAACGGAAACTGCACGCTGCGAGAAGGTGCGGCGGAGGCGATCGTGCGAAATGCGGGAACCAGTCTTCAGGCATTATCAGGTGAGATCGAAAAGCTGTGTTTATACGCTGGTGCCGGCGGAGTGATTGATGTCGCAACCGTGGATATGCTGGTGGCGCGCAGCACGGAACAGAATGTGTTTGCGCTTGTAGAGGATATTGCGAATCTCCGATTGGACAAGGCGCTCGGAATCTATTATGAGCTGCTGAAGCAGCGCGAGGAGCCGATCAAGATTGCGGCGCTCATCACCAGACAGTTCCGGATTATTCTGCAGGTGAAGACTCTATCTACCCAGAGCTACTCGCAGCAGCAAATTGCTTCCCAGATCGGATTGCATCCCTATGCGGTGAAGATTGCGGGCGAGCAAGCCCGCAAGTTTGAGACAGCACGCCTTGAAGGAATTCTGAACCATCTGGCGAATCTGGATTACCAGATGAAGACCGGGGCCGTGGATAAGGTGCTCGGCATCGAATTGTTTTTGCTGCGGCTTGGGGCTTAACACATCCGCAGGCTAGTTAAGAGCGTACGGCCGCGGGAGCAGTCGTACGCTCTTTTTGTTTAGAGATCAGAAAGCATGAACTTCAGAGGCTTACCCACCTGATCTTGCAAGAAAAAAAATCCGCTATATGTGGTTGTCTGCCGAGAAGAGCACGTTGATCAACGTACCACAAAAAGCCCTGAGCAGTGTGAACTGTTCAGGGCTTTTTCCATGTCGTATTCAACAAACGTTACTTACGCTTGCGACGTAAGAGCGTTCAGTCTTTTCGCCAGACGGGACTTCTTGCGGGCAGCTGCGTTCTTATGGATCAGGCCCTTTGTTACAGCTTTATCAAGCTTCTTGGAAGCAGCCTGGAAAGCAACTTTAGCAGCTTCGATTTCTGTACCGTTCAACGCTACGTCAGCAGTTTTAACAGCTGTGCGAAGCGCGGATTTTTGAGAAATGTTAAGCGCGTGGCGTTTGTCATTTGTCTTTACACGTTTAATCGCGGATTTAATGTTTGGCATTACATTCACCTCCTGTAAGGCATTTCAATAGAGCGAAATGATTCACAACTTAAAATATTTTAGCATGGGGGTGGACAAAAAGCAATACTCATTCGGACTTCTGCATAATCTCTCCCATACTCTCGCACACTACTAGCAATATGAGGAGGAGTGTGAATTTCGATGGATCTGGATCTGCAAAAATACTCGGTCCGAACGGACCTGGCGGTGGAATCAAGAGAACTGGCGGGAGGCAAAGGGGGCGCGCCCATTCCTGGTGTGATGGAGGATGTGGTGCAGGAGGACGGAATCAAGATTACAAGGCTGGACGTGGAGAACGATGCAGCCTCTAAGCAAATTGGAAGAGTAAAGGGCCATTACGTCACGTTGGAGGTGCCCGATCTTCGCAAGGGGGATACGGGGCTTCAGGATCAAGTATCTGTTGTCTTCGCTCGTGAGTTTGAGGCATTCATGTCCCGGATCGGGATCGGACCCAAGGCAAGCGTGCTCATTGTCGGGCTCGGCAACTGGAACGTGACGCCGGATTCCCTGGGACCGCTGGTGGTGGAGAACGTGATGGTAACCCGACAGTTTTTCGAGCTAATGCCGGATCGGGTGGCGCCAGGCTATCGACAGGTTAGTGCCGTAGCGCCAGGCGTTCTCGGTCTGACAGGCATTGAATCGAGCGAAACGGTTCAGGGCATCGTGGAGCAAACCCGTCCCGAACTGATCATCGCTATTGACGCTCTGGCTTCGCGCTCGCTGGAACGGGTGAATACGACCATCCAGATTGCGGATATCGGAATCCACCCCGGTTCTGGCGTCGGCAATAAGCGCAAAGGATTGACACAGGAGATTCTCGGGGTCCCCTGCATTGCGATCGGAGTTCCGACCGTCTGCTATGCTTCCACCATCGTTAATAACGCCATTGAGCTCATGAAATCCCATTTTGGCGAAGGTGCGCCGGAGACGGGCAAAATTATGGGCATGCTCCATGATATACCCGAAGCTGATCGTCTCGCACTGGTGAAGGAGGTTCTGGAGCCGCTGGGCCATGACCTTATCGTAACGCCCAAGGAGATTGACGAATTTATAGAGGACATCGCCAATATCGTGGCAACCGGCCTGAACGCAGCGCTGCATGAGGCTGTGGATCCCGGCAATGTAGGTGCGTACACGCACTAACCCAGCATGAAAGCTCCGAATCTATCGGAGCTTTTATATTTTTCATGGATCTAGTTCTATCGATTCTCCCCGGTTCATAGATTTGAAATATAAGAGATTACACAAGTCGCGGGAACGGCGGAATGATGGCCGAAATAGCTCCCGGCGAACCGAGGAGGGCATCGTTATGAACAATCGCAAGTTTCGAATCTGGAATATTGCCAGACTGAAACGGAAGGTTATGGAAGGTCTGAGCATGGGTCGAACGCTCATTATACTAATGCTAGGTTCTCTTATATTTTTTATTTTACTAGGGCTCGGAGGGATGGCGGAACAGCGGATGAATTCCTCGCCCGTATCATCAATGAAAGGATTGGCCGCTTCGTTATCCAGCCATTTTTTCATTGATATGATCGGCATGGAGATGCCGCATATGACGGCTTCCAAAGAGACCTCAAGCTTCTCCGGCGAGAAAATGTCGACCTTCGTCTTTGAACTGCTGACGAGTGTGAACCCGAGGGATCCAAAAAGCCTTCTTGCAGGAGAACTGCCTGGCATGAAAGCAAATCAACCGGTACAGCTGTCTCATGGGTCCGGTAACGAGGATGGGGAGGCACCGGCGGATTACCGGCCGGATCCCGCGGAGGGGCAGGCAGAGGGCGATCCTGCTGATGCCGGAGAAGAGCCGCCACAAGGCGGTCGGGGAGATATCGGCAATGAGGATAATGGTGAGGATGTCCCGGGTCAGGGCACGGAGGACGAGCCCGGCAGTAAGAACGATCCTGGAAGCACCTCCAAGGATGGAAAGTCTACGAATGGAAAGAAAGCCGTTCTCATCTATCATTCACACCCGCAGGAAGCATATAACCCGCTGCTGACACATCCTTCCGATAATCCGGGGGCGGTATCCCCGAGCAAGAACGTCATGCTAGTAGGCAGTTTGCTGAGCAAAAGACTTGAAGCCAACGGGATTGGCACCCTGCATGATCAAAGTGACTATCAATCTACCATTGAAGGGTATAATTACAACTTTTCTTATAAATACTCGCGTCAGATGGTCATGGAGGCCATGTCCCAGAACGACGGCATTAACTATCTGATCGATATCCATCGGGATTCGCAGCGGTATAACAAAACGACAGCAACCGTAAACGGCGTCAACTATGCCAAGGTTTACTTCATCATCGGACATGCGAACGAGAACTGGAGACAGAACGAGGCGTTTGCAAGCAAAATCAATGCCAAGCTGGAACAGTCCTATCCCGGGGTGTCTCGGGGAGTGTGGGGTAAATCAGCGGATCAAGGGAATGGGGAATATAATCAATCCCTGTCGCCGAACAGCATCCTGATCGAAATCGGCGGCATCGATAATACGAAGGAAGAATTGCAGCGGACAGCTGAAGCGTTGGCGGACATCATTGCAGATGTGTATTGGCAGGAGCAAGAGGCGAAGAAAGCCAGTGTGAAAAAAGACAATGATCAAACGAAGAAGCAGTCCGTTTCCGCGGAAACCAAGGGCGGAAGCAAAAAAGGCACAGCAGCCAAAGCAGGCTAACATTTCAGCGGCAACGATGGAGCAAGAGTGAGCGGGTAAATCAGGGAGGGACTCTGTGATGTCAAGAATGGGAAAACGATTTGTGGCTCTTATCATATGGACAGGCATCGGCATATTGGTCGGCATGCAGCTTGGCGGGGCAAAGGCACCCGTATCGACAGACGGTACAGGCGCCGTGCAAACTGTGCAGCAAGACCATGCTCAGAATCCGCAAGGCGGAGCTGCCCAAGGGAATGGATGGGGAGGGACACGCAAGACCCCTCCCTTATCAGAGTCCGCTGTTCTAGAACAAGATGCTCGTAAGACACTACCTGAATATGAGCCTACGCCAAGCGACATCCTGCTTCCCGAACGCTCGCAACCGCCTGCCGATGTCCTTGCCGACAAGACGGCAGGACTGCTCCAGCAGCTGTCTGACAAAAGCATCCGCTGGGTCGTGTCGATGTTCGGATCGATCGCGGAATAAATTCACCTTTATTCTCATCATTGCTGTGCATCCCCTCAACTGGTATAATAAGTTGATTCAAACATCTGGTGGTTGTTGGGGGTTAGGCATGACAGACGTACAAGCAAGACAACAAAAAATTCGTAATTTCTGTATCATTGCACATATAGACCATGGGAAATCGACGCTTGCTGACCGTATATTGGAATTTACGGGTGCATTAACTTCGCGTGAAATGCAAGAGCAGGTACTGGATCAGATGGATCTGGAGAGAGAGCGCGGGATTACCATCAAGCTGCAGGCGGTTCGCCTGAATTACAAAGCCGATGACGGCGAGGAGTATATATTGAACCTGATTGATACTCCAGGGCACGTCGACTTTACGTATGAGGTATCTCGAAGCCTGGCTGCTTGTGAAGGCGCGCTGCTCGTCGTTGATGCTGCACAGGGAATTGAAGCGCAGACGTTGGCCAACGTATATTTGGCACTGGATAACAATCTTGAAATTCTGCCTGTCATTAACAAAATTGACCTGCCAAGCGCCGATCCCGAGCGGGTGAAGCAGGAAGTTGAGGATGTCATCGGACTGGATGCCAGCGATGCCGTATTAGCTTCCGCCAAGGCGGGCATCGGAATCAAGGAAATTCTGGAGCAGGTGGTTCAGAAAGTCCCTGCGCCAACAGGCGATTCGGAAGCACCCCTGAAAGCGTTGATTTTCGACTCCCATTATGATCCTTACAAAGGTGTCATCGTATATGTGCGCGTTCTTGACGGAAGTATCAAAGCCGGTTCCAAGATCAAGATGATGGCTACCGGCAAAACCTTCGAGGTTATTGAGGTGGGGGCGTTTAAGCCGCGCATGTCCATCGTGGACGAGCTTAATGTTGGCGATGTCGGTTTCATCGTGGCTGGCATGAAGAGTGTTGGCGATACGCAGGTCGGTGATACGGTAACGGATGCCAAGCGTCCGACGGCCGAGCCGCTTCCGGGTTACCGCAAAATCAACCCGATGGTATTCTGTGGTCTGTATCCAATCGAGACGTCAGACTACAATGATCTGCGCGAAGCGCTCGAGAAGCTGCAGTTGAATGATGCATCGCTCAGTTTTGAGCCAGAGACATCCAGCGCGCTCGGATTCGGTTTCCGTTGCGGATTCCTAGGCCTGCTGCACATGGATGTCATCCAGGAGCGGATTGAACGCGAGTTTAATATACCGCTGATTACAACGGCGCCGAGCGTTATTTACCGCATTACGTTGACAAACGGGGAGCAGATCCAGATCGATAACCCGTCTCATTATCCTGAGGTCGGCAAGGTCGATTATGTTGAAGAGCCTTATGTTAAAGCAGGTATTATCGTTCCGAACGATTATGTTGGAGCGATCATGGAACTCTGTCAAAATAAACGCGGCGAATTCGTGAATATGGAATACCTGGACACAACGCGCGTCACCATTACCTATGAAATTCCGTTGTCGGAAATCGTGTATGATTTCTTCGACCAGTTGAAATCGAGCACCAAAGGATATGCTTCATTTGATTACGAGCTATCCGGGTACCGTCGATCCAACCTGGTCAAAATGGATATTTTGCTTAATGCCGAGCAAGTTGATGCCTTGTCCTTTATCGTGCACAAGGACCGTGCCTATCACCGCGGACGGTTGATTTGCGAGAAGCTGCGCGAGCTGATTCCTCGTCAAATGTTCGAAGTGCCGATTCAAGCTTCCGTTGGTACCAAGGTTGTGGCCCGTGAAACGGTTAAAGCGATGCGTAAAAACGTTCTTGCCAAGTGTTACGGCGGTGACATCTCCCGTAAACGGAAACTCCTTGAGAAGCAGAAGGAAGGTAAGAAACGGATGAAACAAGTCGGCAGCGTTGAAGTGCCGCAGGAAGCTTTCATGGCGGTATTGAAAATTGACGACAAGTAATTTTGCATAGGAATGGCAGGCCCACGAGTTAATGGGCTGGACTGGTCCTACGTGTATAGCCTTAGTAAATGATGGGAAAGCCGATTCTCGGCTTTCCTTTCTTTCATTCCAAGAGGCATAGCGTTATAGTAGAGAAGGAACTTTCGAGAAGTTACTTTAAGTAAGTCATGCCAGAGGTTTACATGAGGGGGCAAGAAAAGAATGACGGCAAACGATCAACGGACGGAAGCAGTGTACATTCACATTCCGTTTTGTACCAATAAATGTTTTTACTGCGACTTCAATTCCTATGTGTTGAAGGATCAGCCGGTGATGGATTATCTGCGCGCGCTGGATAAGGAGATGGAGCTAACCGTTCAGGCCAACTCGCCGGGACGAATCAAAAGCATTTTTGTAGGCGGCGGGACCCCTACGGTGCTGAAGCCAAATGAAATGGAATACTTCTTGCAAAGCGTGAAGCGCCATTTTCCGGAATGGTCGGATGACATTGAATTTTCGATGGAAGCGAATCCCGGCACCACGGATTTGGAGAAACTGTCCGTGATGCGCGAAGGCGGCGTGAACCGGATCAGCTTCGGGGTGCAGGCGTTCCAGAACAGCTTGTTGACCGGCATCGGCCGGATTCACGATACGGATGATGTGTATCGAAGTCTCGAGAACGCCAGAACCGCAGGCTTTGATAACATGTCCATAGATTTGATGTTCGGACTTCCGAACCAAACGTTGAACATGCTTACGGAAAGCGTGGATAAGGCGCTAGAGCTTGGACTTCCGCATTATTCAATCTACAGCTTAAAGGTTGAAGAAAATACGCTGTTCCATACGATGTACCAGCGAAACCAGCTGCCGCTTCCGGATGAGGAGGATGAGCTGAATATGTATCTTCTATTAATGGAGCGGATGCAGGCTGCCGGATATAAACAGTATGAGATCAGTAATTTTGCCAAACCCGGCTTTGAGAGCCGGCATAACATGACGTATTGGCGCAACGAGGATTATTATGGCTTGGGCGCGGGAGCGCACGGATACGTCGGTCGTCAGCGACATGTGAACATCAAAGGCGTCAACCCATATAATGAAGCAGCGAATCAAGGACTTCCGCGATTGGAGAGCTTTGAGGTATCAAGGGAAGAAGCGATGGAGGATTTCCTCATGGTCGGGCTCCGCGTGCTGGATGGCGTTTCGCGCAGCCGGTTCCGGCAGCAATTCGGAACTTCCATGGAAGAAGTATTCGCCGGGCCGCTGAATAAAATGGTGAGTGCGGGACTTCTTGATTCTACGGAGGACGGATATAAACTGAGCAGTAAAGGCATTCTGTTCGGCAACGATGTGTTCGCTGAATTTATAGGCAGTTTGACGGCAAATTAATCTATTGAACTTATATGCGCTCTGTTGTATATTTATTCATAACATGACGGAGCGTGTAAAGGGGAGACGGACAACCATGTCGGCGGTATGCAGAAAGGCGAAGTTAGAAGATGTCGAGCCGCTGTATCAGATGATTCAGGGATATGCGGAACAGGGGATTATGCTGCCCCGGTCCAAAAAAGTGTTGGAGAAACAAATCGGGGAATTCGTTGTGGCCGAATCCGAAGGGAACGTGATCGGCTGCGGTTCCTTGTGTCAGCTGGGAAATGATTTGGTGGAGATTCGTTCACTCGGCATCTCTGATGGTTATAAAGGGCAAGGGATCGGCTCCATGCTCGTGGATTCTCTTCTAGAGGAAGCGAAACGCCGTGAGCTTCCGAAAGTGATGGCTTTGACGTATGAAGTATCCTTTTTCATCAAAAACGGTTTTGCCGTCGTGGAGAAGGAGATTTTTCCCGAGAAGGTGTGGACCGACTGCGTTCACTGCAAGAAGCAGCATGCTTGTGACGAAATAGCTGTTCTTAAAGTACTGAACTGACTTGACAATCCTCAGGTCGGTTTGGTATTTTTGTTATATCGGTTAGCACTCGATGACGATGAGTGCTAACGAAAGAGAAAATAAGCAGTCAGCAAGGAGGGGAGCGACATGTTAACAGATCGTCAACGCATGATTTTGAATGCCATTGTGGATGACTATATCCGTTCTGCCGAACCGGTTGGTTCAAGAAGCATTTCCAAACGCGGGGATGTCGGATACAGTCCGGCAACCATTCGAAACGAGATGGCTGATCTGGAGGAACTCGGATTTCTGGAGCAGCCTCATACATCAGCTGGACGAATTCCGTCACATAAAGGATATCGTTATTATGTTGATCATCTCACGTCGTCGTTTTCCTTGAACCCTGCGGAACTGCATATGATGAAATCCTTTTTTGCAGAAAAGCTGAACGTGATGGAGCAGATGATACAGCATACAGCGAGCATTCTGTCTCAGATGACTAATTACACTTCCATCCTGCTGGGACCGGAAGTTTTTCATACGTCTTTGCGTCATTTCCAGCTTCTTCCTCTCCATGAGGATCAAGCGGTAGCCATCATCGTCACCAGCACAGGGCAAGTCGAGAACAAAATTGTTTCGATTCCGCAGGGTGTGTCTGTTTCGGATCTGGAGCAAGTGGTAAATCTTCTGAACAAGAAGCTGGTCAATGTGCCTCTATATAAACTCAAGACCCGTTTGTATACGGAGATTGGCGAGGAAATGCAGCGGCATATTTCACATTATGAAGATCTCATGAGTATGCTGGATATCGCCCTTAACAATGAACCGGACCATCGCGGCATATATCTCAGCGGCACGACCCACATGCTGAATCAGCCGGAGTTCAAGGATGTTGATAAGGTAAGGGAAATCTTCGAGCTTCTGGAGCAGACACCCGCACTGTTGAAGCTCATGGCCCCCGCTCCCGGTGAGCATGGTGTCCAAGTGAAGATCGGTACGGAGAATACGCACGAGGCGATTTCCAATTGCAGTTTGATCACAGCGACTTATTCAATAGACGGAAAAGCGCTCGGTTCGATTGGTATTCTCGGTCCTACAAGAATGGAATATGCACGGGTGATCGGCATCTTGAATGTGTTATCCCATGACCTGACGAAGCTGCTGTCACACTGGTACAAGTAAAGGAGTGAGACAGATGAGCCAAGGACAACATAGCCAAGTGGACGGAGATGAACGTTATTCTACGCTATTGAACAACAGTAATGCCGTCCGGGCCGTCACGTCCGCTGTTGAAGGCACGCTTGGTCCCAAGGGGCTCGACGTGATGCTGGTGGGTCCACGTGGCGAAGTGGTCATTACCAATGATGGGGTGACGATTCTGGATAAAATGGATGTCACCCACCCGGCAGCGCGCCTTCTCATTCAGGTGGCAAGAGCGCAGCAGGAGAAAATCGGCGACGGAACCACAACGGCTACCGTGCTTGCAGGCGCACTCGTGCAGGAAGGGGTCTCCCGCATAACCCGCGGGGTCCCTGCTTCCAAGGTGGTGGAGGGGCTGCGTCAGGGGATCGAGAAGTCGATGCAGCTCTTAACAAAGCGGGTTCGGCTGATTGACGGATTGGATGATCCGCTTCTGGAACGGACGGTGTACGTAGCTGGGCGTGAACGGAAGGACATCGTGGAGTTGATTATGCAAGCCGCGCGGAAAGCCGGAATCACCCGTCTTCAGGATCCTTCCTACTCGCTCGCAGACAGTATAATTGCTCTGGAGAATGCCGAGAATGAAGTGTTCGAGGGGGTTCTGCTCCGGCAGCGGCCGATCTTCGCCCGGGAGTCCAAGTCGTATGACGATGCAAAAGTGTTGGTGCTCTTTGATTCCCTGGAACCAGATGAGATCGATGAAGAGGCGCTCACAACCGAAGCCGGATTTGCCCAATATATGGACCTCCGAAAAGTGTTCGCTTCCGATTTAGAGAGATTGTCCGAACTGTCCGTAAAACTCATCCTGCTTGAAAAAGGCATCCATCCGGATGCAGAGCAGTTTTGCCTGGATCACGGCATGATGGTTGTGCCGCGCGTGTCACGTGCGGATCTTCGCCGGGTAAGCGACATGACGGGAGCTACTCCCATACGCCGGAAGGCGTTACATAAAGACTCGAAGGAGCTTGCAGCCCTTCTGGGTGATACCCCGCGTGTCGCTTACGATGAAGGCATTGAGAAAATCCGGCTGGCCTGCGGCAGCCAGGACCGGGAACGTATTGTGACGGTTATTGTTGCGGCAAGCACTTCGGAAGTCGTAGGCGAGGCGGCCAGAATTGCGGGAGATGCGGCCTCGGCACTGCAGGCTGCCGTTTCCGGCGGGGTACTTCCAGGCGGCGGGACAAGCGAACTCGCGGTGTCCTACGAATTGGAACGGATCCGGGAGGCTCAGAAAGGCATGGAAGCCTTCGGTATGGAAGCCGTTTCGGCCGCGCTGCGCAAGCCGATGTCGCAGATACTTCTCAATGCCGGTTACAATCCGCTCGAGAAGATGGAAGAAGTGCGTGCTGCGCAAATCCGTGCAGACTCTGATTGCATGGGCATTGATTGCGACAGCGGCCGGGTTGTTGATTACGAGGAGCTGGGCGTGCTGGATCCGGCTCCGGTTAAACTTCATGGCCTGCGAGCAGCCGGCGAAGTTGCTGCAGCCGTGCTGCGGATTCATCACGTCATCAAGATGAAAGAAATAGGCGAGTAACCCTTACGGGATAAAATGAATCACAGACAGTCTGTTTTAGAATATGAAGGAGGTGAAGGCGTCTTGAATAATGAGCATAAGGATGCCGTTCAAGATACAGTTACAGAAGAAATGATGGAAGAAACTTTGGAGAACACGCCAAACTCGGGTGAGAGTGGGTCTACGGAGGAAGCCGTAAATCCCGAACAGGAGATTCCTGTAACGGATTCGGCGGATGATGCAGGTTCAGCTGAGCTTGAGAAACTTCAGGCCGAGGTGCTGGAGCACCAGCAGCGTACCCTGCGAGTACAAGCGGATTTCGATAACTTCCGTCGTCGTACACAGAAGGAGAAAGAAGATCTGGGCAAATACGCTTCTTCCAAACTGATTACAGAGCTTCTGCCTGTCATCGATAACTTTGAGCGTGCGCTTCAGGCATCCGAGGAAAACCCGGAGTTTGAATCCTTCTCCAAGGGCGTTAACATGATCTTCCGCCAGTTGGAATCTGTTCTCGCTACCGAAGGTTTAACAGCGATGAAGAGCGTAGGCGAGCCGTTTAATCCGGAGTATCACCAAGCGATCATGCAGGTGGAGAGCGATGAATACGAGGAAGGCATCGTGGTTGAGGAAGTGCAGAAGGGGTATATGCTAAAAGACAAAGTATTGAGACCTGCGATGGTTAAAGTGAGCATGTAAGCGACTTTCGATAGTCGTTTATCATATAAAAATTGATGAAGATCATGCGAGGATTCGTGTGAATGAATAAGGAGGAAAATTTTACATGAGCAAAGTTATTGGTATCGACTTAGGAACAACCAACTCCTGCGTAGCCGTAATGGAGGGTGGGGAAGCAGTAGTTATCCCGAATCCGGAGGGCGCCCGTACGACCCCATCCGTTGTCGGATTTAAGAAAGACGGCGAGCGTGTCGTTGGGGATACAGCAAAACGTCAAGCGATCACAAACCCGGATCGTACCATTATCTCCATCAAGCGTCATATGGGTACGAATCATAAAGAATCCATCGACGGCAAAGATTATACGCCGCAAGAAATCTCCGCCATCATTCTGCAAAAGCTGAAATCCGATGCGGAAGCTTACCTGGGCCAACCTGTAACCCAGGCGGTTATTACGGTTCCTGCATACTTTAATGACAGCCAGCGTCAAGCGACCAAGGATGCCGGTAAAATCGCGGGTCTTGAGGTTCTGCGTATCGTAAACGAGCCGACAGCAGCAGCTTTGGCATACGGTATGGAGAAATCCGAAGACCAGACCATTCTGGTATATGACCTGGGCGGCGGTACATTCGACGTTTCCATTCTGGAACTCGGCGATGGCTTCTTCGAAGTAAAAGCAACCAGCGGTGACAACAAACTCGGCGGTGACGATTTTGACCAGGTCATCATTGACTATATGGTAGCCGAATTCAAAAAAGAGCAAGGCATTGATTTGAGCAAAGACAAAGCAGCGGTTCAACGTCTGAAAGATGCTGCGGAAAAAGCGAAAAAGGAATTGTCCGGCGTACTGACTACCACGATTTCTTTGCCGTTCATCACCGTTGCTGACGGCGTGCCTCAGCATCTTGAGCTCAACTTGACTCGTGCTAAATTCGAAGAATTGTCTGCTTCTCTTGTAGAGCGTACGCTTGGACCGACTCGTCAAGCGCTTAGCGATGCAGGTTTGACAGCTAACGATATTCATAAAATCGTTCTTGTCGGTGGTTCCACTCGTATTCCTGCCGTACAGGAAGCGATTAAGAAATTGACAGGTAAAGAGCCTCATAAAGGCGTAAATCCTGACGAAGTGGTTGCGCTTGGTGCAGCTGTTCAAGCCGGCGTATTGACAGGTGACGTTAAAGACGTCGTATTGCTCGACGTAACTCCGTTGTCCCTCGGTATCGAGACAGCAGGCGGCGTATTCACCAAAATGATCGACCGTAACACCACGATTCCAACAAGCAAATCCCAAGTATTCTCCACGTATGCCGATAACCAGCCGAGCGTTGAAATTCACGTGCTGCAAGGTGAGCGCGAAATGGCTGCCGGCAACAAAACGCTGGGACGCTTCATGCTTGGAGATATTCCTCCAGCACCACGTGGCGTACCGCAAATCGAAGTTACCTTCGATATCGATGCGAACGGGATCGTAAACGTTTCGGCGACAGATAAAGGTACAGGCAAGAGCCAGAAGATCACAATCACGTCCTCCAGCGGCTTGAGCGACGCTGAAGTTGAACAAATGATGAAGGACGCCGAACTTCATGCCGAAGAAGACCGTAAACGCAAAGAGCTGGTAGAGGCTCGCAACAATGCGGACCAACTCGTATACACAACCGAGAAAACACTCAAGGATCTGGGCGACAAAGTTGATGCTTCCGAAGTGGAAAAAGCGAATGAAGCAAAAGACAAAGTGAAGAAGGCCCTTGAATCCGATAACCTCGAAGAGATTAACGCTTCGGTAGAGGAGCTGACTCAAATCGTACAGCAGCTGTCCGTGAAGCTGTATGAGCAAGCAGCACAAGAGCAGCAGGGTGCTGAAGGTGCCGACTCCGGTGCGGCTAATAAAGACAATGTCGTAGATGCAGATTACGAGGTTGTTGACGAAGATAAAAACAAAGGTTAATCTGAATAGATTGTATGGGAAGGTCAAAGCTGCGCATCTTCGCACTTTGGCTTTCCTTATGTAAAAGAGTAATAAAGAGATTGGGGTGAAACCGTGGCTGATAAGCGTGATTATTATGAGGTGCTCGGTGTCGGCAAGGATGCATCGGAAGATGAGATCAAGAAGGCGTACCGTAAAATGGCTCGCCAATATCATCCGGACGTGAACAAAGCGGCTGACGCGGAAGCCAAATTCAAGGAAGTGAAAGAGGCTTACGACGTATTGAGCGATGGTCAGAAACGTTCGACTTATGACCAGTACGGACATATCGATCCGAACCAAGGCATGGGCGGAGGCGGTTTCTCCGGTGATTTCGGCGGTTTTGGAGATATATTTGATATGTTCTTTGGCGGTAATGGACGCCGTGATCCGAATGCGCCTCAGCGGGGGAACGATCTGCAATACACGATGACAGTTGAATTTAAGGAAGCGGTATTCGGTAAGGAAACGGATATTACCATTCCGAGAACGGAGACATGTGATACCTGTCACGGTTCCGGGGCGAAGCCGGGCACGCAGCCGCACACATGTTCGGTATGTAACGGCAGCGGGCAGCAAGAAGTCGTGCAGAATACGCCGTTTGGACGGATGGTAAACCGTCGCGCTTGTTCGAACTGTAACGGAACAGGGAAGATCATCAAAGACCGCTGCTCGACCTGTAACGGCAACGGGAAAGTGAAGAAGCAGCGCAAGATTCATGTTCGCGTGCCTGCGGGTGTGGACGACGGAGCTCAACTTCGTATGACAGGTGAAGGCGAAGGCGGCTTCCGCGGCGGCCCGGCCGGTGACTTGTATATCGTCATCCGCGTGAAGCCGCATGACTTCTTCGAACGCGAAGGGGACGACATTTATTGCGAAGTGCCGCTTACCTTTGCTCAGGCTGCGCTTGGCGACGAGATTGAAATCCCGACGTTGACGGAGAGAGTGAAGCTGAAGATCCCGGCCGGCACGCAGACGGGTACCTTCTTCCGCCTGAAAGGCAAAGGAGTGCCTCGACTCCGCGGCATGGGACAGGGTGACCAGCACGTCAAGGTTGTGGTCGTTACGCCAAGCAAGCTGAGTGATGAACAGAAAGAGCTGCTTCGACAGTTTGCTTCACTTGATGGCGAACAGACCCATGAACAGGAACAGTCTTTTTTTGACCGTGTAAAAAAAGCATTCCGCGGTGACTAATACAAACTTATGGGGCTAAACACCCCTCATAGCATAAAGAACAGCAGCAGGCTAAAGGTGATCAACCTTTGGCTTGCTGTTTTTTTGTTTCTGGGAGCCGTTGGAGTGTCTGCCAGCTTAAACAGGCCCGTTTCTCAAGAATAAAACACTTAATGATGAAGCAACCTAGGGAAGCTCCATCTTTGGAAGATGCAATCTTGAATAGGAAATGCAGGTGAAATGAAGTGGCAGAGAAAAATATTTTGGCGTATTTCAAAAGTCCGGAAGATGCCCAGCATGCAGCCCGTAAATTGCAGTCGCTGCGCGTTGCCGATATGTCCATCGACCGGTTTAGCGCGGATCCCGGCGGGGAGCTTAACAATCCGATGAATCCGTTGACAGGCAATATTGCAAGCTTAACAACGCTGACCTTAAATGCGGATATTTCGGGGCCGGGGGCCGGAATCCTGGGGGCTGCGGATCCATCAGCCAGCGGGATGAGTAGCGGCGGACAGGACGGAACCGAGGGCCGGGATATTTTGCTGACGGTGGTATTGGACGAAGGCGTATTCCCGCAAGCTATGCGGTTAATCGAAGAATCCGGCGGCATGATTTGAGGTTATAGGCACAGCTTTGATCGTTTATACGGAAAGGAGAATAACACCCATGATGAGACGTGTAAAAAAAGGGAAAATCTCGAGCAAAACCGAAAAGATGATTGCGCTTCAATCCGCTAAGGCGGAGGATGTCGAGTTTTCGGCTATGGAAGCCGACCACGATGATGTGGAGGCGCTGCGCAGAAGCGATGCAGCGGATGAACGCCAATTGAAGAAAATCCTCGATGAAACCAGTAAAAATGTAGATTGATCATTATGATTATCAAGTGATGAAGGAGTCCTCTTACCTTTCTTGTTACGGAGGTGGTAAGCAGGGCTTTTTTTGAAGACATAAGAAAGTATAAACTTTGGAGGCTTATCGTTCTTATTTCGCAACAAAAATTTCTGCCATATGTGGTCAGTCATCTGGAGAGAGTACGTTGATAACGTTTTTCGTATTCGATCGACTTGTAAGAAAAGTCATCATGGTATTTTAGTACAAACTTTGTATCCGGGGTCCTCTATATAGTACAATAATATTTATGTATGAATGAGGAGGAACAGTAGCACATGTTATGGCATGAATTAACGATACATACCACGGAGGAAGCCGTGGAGATGATTACGAATTTCCTGCATGAAGCGGGAGCCGGAGGCGTTTCGATTGAAGAATCCGGTACGACGAACAAGAAGCGGGACACATCCCTTGGACAGTGGTTTGATGAGATCGTTCCTTTTAATGATATTCCTGAAGGTCAAGCCGTTATTAAAGGTTATTTTGATGAGACGGTCACCTTAGAAGCGATCCGTGATGAGATAGCGCCACGCGTGAATGAACTGAAGGAATTTGGGATTGATACAGGCGAAGTCAGGTATGAGATGAAGACGGTTGATGAGAATGAATGGGCAACGGCCTGGAAGCAGTATTTCAAACCGATCCGCGTGTCTGAGCGGTTAACGATCAAGCCGACATGGGAAGAGTACACGCCAGAATCCGATCAAGAATCGATTATTGAGCTGGACCCGGGCATGGCATTCGGCACAGGAACGCATCCGACAACTTCTTTATGCTTGCGCACACTGGAGATGGTGATCAAGGGCGGAGAGGAAGTCATAGATGTTGGGACAGGCTCGGGTATTCTTTCCATCGGCGCAGCGCATCTGGGAGCTTCACGGATACTGGCTCTCGATCTGGATCCGGTTGCCGTATCCAGTGCAATAGAGAATACCCGTCTTAACGGCTTGGAAGATCGGATTACGGTGAAGGAAAGCGATCTGCTCTCGGTACTCACCCATTCGTCCGATCAATCGGATCTGGGCGTGACGCTACCGGTACAAGTTGTAGTGGCCAACATTTTGGCTGAGGTCATCCTGTTGTTTGTCGACGATGTATACCAGGCTCTCAAGCCGGGAGGCGCTTATATCGCCTCGGGCATTTACAAGAACAAAGAAGAGATCGTGGAGAAGGCGCTGATTGCCTCCGGTTTCGAAATTGCCGACATCTGCCGCGAGGATGATTGGGTTGCCTTCGTGGCGAGGAAGAACTGATTATGGATTTTTTGGATCGACTGTTATTCTATCCGCTGGAACAACTTCCATTTTATTTGATTGCTTTAATCATTGCCTTTACCGTGCATGAGTTCTCGCATGCCTATTTTGCGAATAAATTCGGAGACCCAACGGCCAAGCTGCTGGGAAGGGTCACGCTGAATCCGGCGGTGCATTTTGATTTTCTGGGGATTATTCTCTTGCTGATAGCGGGTTTCGGCTGGGCACGTCCGGTACCGATCAATCGCGAGAACTTTAGCAACCCCCGCCGAATGAGTATCATTGTGGCGGCGGTTGGTCCGCTGAGTAATCTTATGTTAGGTATACTTGGAACGCTGATCTATGCGGGACTCTATCAGTTCGGTGTGATCGAGCCGATTGGCGTCACCAAAACAGATCAAGCGATACATTTGTTTTTCAATACCTTCATACTTCTCAATTTCTTTCTGTTCCTCTTTAATCTGATTCCGTTACCACCGCTTGACGGCTACCGGATTCTAGAGAATGTGCTTCCTCCGCGCGTCAGTGCGAGGATTCAGAAGTTCGAGCAGTGGTCGATACTTATTTTTCTGTTGATCATATTGCTGCCAACCTTTCAGAGATATACGATTAAGCCATTATATGATGCAGCACATGCATTATCCATCGACTTTTTGAATCTGTTCATTAAGATGTTCGGGGGATAATGGCGCGGATTTCTCTGGTCAGTTTGCACGAAAAGTTGTATGATGGGATTTGGCGATTTTGGAGTTAGGTGAGGATAAAGATGCAGCGATATTTTGTCACTCCCGCACAATTCGAGGGAGACCGTGTTGAGATTACGGGCGATGACGCCCGTCATATTACCAAGGTCATGCGAGGCAGACTTGGTGATAAATTGATTGTAAGCGACGGGGAATCCCGCGAAGCCATGGTGGAGATTGAGAGCATCGAAGCGGCCAGTGTCATCGCCGTTGTGATTGAACCCATGGAGATGACGCAGGAACCGCGTCTGCAAGTGAGCATCGCTCAGAGTTTGCCGAAAGGCGATAAGATGGAGACCGTCATCCAAAAGTGCACCGAGATTGGCGCGGTGTCCTTTGTGCCCTTCCTATCGGACAGAACGATTGTTCAGTACGATGCCAAGAAGGAAGGAAAACGGCTGGAACGCTGGCGCAAGATTGCGAAGGAGGCAGCTGAACAGGCGCATCGTAACCGGATACCGTCTGTTGAACAGCCTCTGTCGTGGAAAAATCTGCTTGCAGCATTTTCCGGCTACGATGCCGTATATTTTTGTTATGAAAAAGAGCATGGCTCCCAGCTGAGGGACGTGCTGAAGCCTTTTGTAGAGCAGGCGCTGCCGAATTCGGCCGAGAAGGCCAGCTTGCTGCTGGTCGTAGGACCCGAGGGCGGCTTTACGGAAGAGGAATGCCGAGCGGCCGAAGATGCAGGAGCCGTATCCGTTGGGCTTGGAAAGAGGATCCTTCGCTGCGAGACTGCCGGCATGACGGCGCTTGCCTGCACACTATATGAATCTGGAGAAATGGGGGGCGTTTGAACATGCCATCCGTAGCGTTTTATACGTTGGGTTGCAAAGTCAATTTTTACGATACCGAGGCCATCTGGCAATACTTCAAAAATGAAGGCTACGACCAGGTGGACTTCGAACAAACCGCAGATGTTTATTTGATTAACACCTGTCACGTTACCAATACAGGGGACAAGAAGAGCCGTCAGATGATCAGACGTGCGGTTCGCCGCAATCCCGAGGCCATCGTGGCTGTAACGGGCTGTTACGCTCAAACCTCGCCTGCAGAAATTCTGGATATCCCGGGTGTGGATCTTGTGATCGGGAACCAGGATCGCGATAAAATCATGGATTTCATCCATGATATTGAAAAGACGCGCCAGCCGATTAATGCAGTTCGCAATATTATGAAGACCCGGGTATTTGAGGAAATGGATGTTCCGGATTTTGCGGAACGTACTCGCGCATTTCTAAAAATCCAGGACGGATGCAACAACTTCTGTACGTTCTGCATTATCCCTTGGTCCCGCGGTTTGTCACGCAGCCGTGATCCGAAGAGCATCATCAAGCAGGCGCATCAGCTGGTTGGAGCGGGTTATAAGGAAATCGTGCTGACCGGTATTCACACAGGCGGATACGGAGATGATCTTGAAGATTACAGATTGTCAGATTTGCTGTGGGATCTTGACCGGGTAGACGGTTTGGAACGGATCCGCATCAGCTCCATCGAAGCAAGCCAGATCGATGAGAAGATGCTGGATGTGTTGAATCGCTCCAGTAAAATGTGCCGCCATCTTCATATACCGCTGCAAGCGGGGGATGATACGGTACTGAAACGGATGCGCCGTAAATATACAACCGAAGAGTTCTATAACAAGATGGGCTTGATTCGTCAAGCCATGCCCGATGTGGGCATTACGACGGACGTTATCGTTGGCTTCCCTGGCGAAACCGATGAGATGTTCCGTAACGGCTATGACCTGATGAAGGCAATTCAGTTCTCCGAGATGCATGTATTCCCGTATTCGAAGCGTACCGGTACGCCGGCAGCGCGGATGGAGGATCAGGTGGACGAGGAAGTGAAGAATGCACGTGTGCATGATTTGATTGACTTGTCGGAGCAGCTGCAGCTTTCTTATGCTGAACGTTTTGTAGGTCAGATTCTGGAAGTGATACCGGAGCGTGAGTACAAGGGTGCTCCTAATGGCGGAAAGATGCAGGGTTATAGCGATAATTATCTGCAGCTTGTTTTCAACGGATCGCCTGATCTCGAAGGCAAACTGTGCCGCGTAAAAGTAACCAAAGCCGGTGTAAATGAATGCGAGGGCGAACTCCTCAGCGTCATAGATCATGGACTAAAGGCAGCTGCCCAGTAATTCCAATAGCGGCCATACCAGACAAGGATTTCATTTCCTGGCTACCGGAAGTGGAATCCTTGTTGTACATGAAGGAGGAATAGGACATGACATATACACAGATTTCCGCAGGCGGCGTGGTATACCGTCATCATGAAGGGGCGCTTCAGATCCAGCTTATTTTGGACCGTTATGGAAAAACCTCGCTTCCCAAGGGCAAGATGGAAGCCGGTGAAACCATCGAGCAGACTGCACTTCGAGAAATTTGCGAGGAGACAGGTATAGTCGGATCCATCACCTCTCCAGTGGACATTATTGCATATAAATACCATCATCCCGAATTCGGCCAGGTGGACAAGGAAGTCCATTACTATCTGGTTAAAGCAGAAAAAGGTAGCTTAAAACCCCAAATCGAGGAAATCAACGGCGTGGACTGGTTTGAGCCTTTGGCCGCATGGAGGAAGCAGCGCAGCAACGGATATAACAACAATGATATCATCCTGCGCAAAGCGCTAATGCTGCTTGAGGTTAGCATTCCTGCGGATGAAGATATGAAACTTTAGGTCTGTGCCCGCTTGTTCCAGAAGGGCAGATAGCATAGTGGAAGCGCAATAAGCGAGCATACGATATTAAATAAGGTTTGCGCATGGGCGATTTGTCCAGCAGGATCCGCCGCTAACCATCCGGATACGGTGGTTAAGCCTGATATGAACGGAGTAAAGAGCAGAACACCGCCGATATTCAGCCCCATATGGGACCAGGCCACGAATCGCCCTGCTCGGGTACTGCCAATCGCTGCTATAAGTGCTGTTGCGCAGGTGCCGACATTGGAGCCCAGAACGATGGCAACGCCGATCTCCGGAGGCAGCGCACCGCTGGCTGCAAGCCCCATAGCCATAGCGATGACAGCTGCGCTGCTGTGCATCAGAGCAGTCAATATCGTTCCGGCTGCTATACCCCAGAGGACGCTCCGCGAAGCGTGATCCAGGAACCACTGGAATAAACCGAGGCTTTGCAGAGTCGGACCAATAGACTGCATGAATTGTATAGCAAGCAGCACCAGTGAGAATCCGGCGACAGCGAGGCATAAAAACTGACTGCGGATCAAATTGTTTTTTACCTTGTCGTAGCTCGGAGGCACGCGCTCGCTGACGATTACGGCCCCGACCCATAGCATGAGCGAGAGGACAAGCAGAGGCATGGCGGCTTGTCCAATCTGCAGGCTGATGAGCTCAGTGGTTACCGTTGTGCCGATGTTCGTGCCGAGAATAATGCCCAAAGTACCGGCGAGGCTTAACAATCCGGCATTGGCGAAACCTATTGCCAGCACAGTAACGGCGGTACTGCTTTGCAGCAGGGCCGTGACCGCTGTACTGGCGATCATGCCTTTCAGGGGCGTGGATGTCGCTTTATGGAGCCACTTATGCAACAGCGGACCGGCCCAGCGTTGGAGCGCAACCTCCATGACCTTCATGCCGAACAGGAACAGGACAAGACCATAACAGATGGGAAACCAGAGTGAGGATAGCATGATGTTCTCCTTTTAGAGGTTGTTCAAAAAGCTCTCTTTTGATAAGAAAACCAATCGAGGCCAATCAAGGATGAGCGACCGCGATTCAAAGGTAGGTTTTCTATATCTAACACGAAGTGAATCAGGAACTCACTCAGCATCGAATCGATAGACTTTTATCTTAATTACGTATATGACCCTTGGTGGACATGCATGCCTATTGAAATGGCCAGGGGGATAACTTAAGGAGTGAAATACAGTGCCATCGGTAATTTTGGAGCGCAGTCGAAAAAAGAGACTGGAGCAGGGGCATCCCTGGGTTTATAAAAGCGAGATTGCCTCTGTCGAGGGTGAACCCAAGCCGGGTGATATCGTATCGGTATTAAACCATCAAGGCCGTTTTCTCGCTTCCGGTTATTACAACCCGCAATCTCAAATCACCGTACGCACCGTTTCGTATGAGCCGGTTGAGACGATGGACAAGGCCTTTTTCGCCGCCAGGTTTCAGGAATGCCTGAAACACAGGGAACGGTTTATCGGAGATGAGAACGCCTACCGACTGGTATATGGCGAGGCGGATTTTCTGCCAGGGCTGATTGTGGACCGGTTTGATGACGTACTGGTCATCCAACTGCTGACGCTGGGCATGGATCGCTGCCGTGAGGATATCGTGAACGCGCTTGTCGAGGTGGTCCAGCCAAAAGGAATCTATGAACGAAGCGATGTATCCATCCGGGAATTGGAAGGTCTGGAACAGCGCACGGGTATTCTCTACGGGGAGTGTCCTCGCCACGTGACGGTGACGGAGAACGGCTTGAAGATCAAAGTGGATATTGAAGAAGGTCAGAAGACGGGATATTTCTTTGATCAGCGCGAGAACCGGGCATCCATAAAACCGTTAATGAAGGGTTGGGGAGACCGCAGCGGGATCACGCTTCAGACTGTGGAACGGGACGGTGAGATGAAGTCCTTGCCGGTGAACAAAAGCGGAAAAAAAGTCACGTTTCCCTATTGGGACGGTGCTACGGTGCTGGAATGCTTTTCGCATACGGGCAGTTTCACGCTGCACGCATGCCTTTATGGGGCCAAGAAAGTAACCTGTCTTGACATATCGGAGCATGCTATCGAAAGCGCCAAAGAGAATGTGGAATTGAACGGATTCCAGGATCGCGTGGAGTTTGTAGTGGACGATGCCTTCCAATATTTGCGCAACCAGGTAAAAGGCTTGGAAGAACGTGAGCAGCGTGCGCAAGGGGATCAGAAAGTGGATACCTCCAAACCGCTGACCGCGGGAGGTGGACGTTCCTGGGATGTGGTCATTCTGGACCCGCCGGCGTTTGCCAAAACCAGGTCTGCTGTCAAGGGAGCTTGCCGGGGATATAAGGACATCAACCTTCATGGAATGAAACTGGTGAATGAAGGCGGTTATTTGGTTACGGCAAGCTGCTCGTACCATATGCGGCCGGATTTGTTCCTGGAGACGATTCAGGATGCTGCAAAAGATGCCGGCAAAATTCTAAGACTCGTGGAATGGCGTGCGGCTGGCAAGGATCACCCGCAAATTCTCGGGGTCGATGAGGGGCATTATTTGAAATTTGCCGTGTTTGAAGTGCGCAGCAAATCAAAGCTGTAAACTGCCACAGCTTTAGCTGTTGAGACGAAGGATTTTGCCATGGTGGGTAAACCACGATGGCAGGATCCTTTTTTGTATGTCCGCAATATTTTGGAATGGGAATGAAATCCAAACGTATGTTCCATCAAACGATACTTATGCTATACTAGTAATCAACATCTTTTTTGATAGACAACGAACCAAAACGTGGATTTCATATGAATTTTGATACATTTGACGAATAGTGCGTGTTCAAAAAGGTCGATTTTCAGCACCGAGAAGGTTGGATGAAGCTAGGGACGTCAGGAGCGGAGCGTACGATTTGGGTACGTGAGCACCGGAAGGCCCGGCTGAATTCAAGATTCGATGCCGAGCTGCTTCCTGATTCGCTTCGTGATCAAAAGCGGACTTTTTGAACAACCTCTAATAGATTCAAGGGCATGATTTCACCGGAAGCGCAACTTGTTTTGAAGGGTGAAGGAGTCCCTTTCGAAAGACGATGTAAAGGGGGCATAGCATGAGCATTCAATTTGTTATCGGCAGGTCGGGCAGCGGCAAGAGCACGTCGATCCGCCAAGAGATGATCGGGCGATTGGAGCAAGATCCCAAGGGGAATCCGATGATACTGATCGTTCCCGAACAAGGGTCCTATGAAGCAGAGCATGCACTCGTTAATGCGGGAGGCATTCGCGGGATAATGCGCGCGCAAGTGCTTAGTTTCCGTCGACTGGCTTACCGCGTCATGCAGGAAAGCGGCGGGGCCGCAAAGGTGGCGATCAGTGAAGAAGGCAAGCGCATGCTGCTGTACAAAATTTTGCGGAGGCGCAAAGAAGAGCTCCAATTGTTCGGTGCTTCGGGAGAGCAGCATGGTTTTGTCGGTAAGCTGAGCGAGTTGTATACGGAAATGAAGCGCTATTGCATTGACGCATCCTGCGTAGAGGAGCAGCTGGGACAGATGATATCTGGCTCCGGGAATTCACCGATGCTTCGGCGCAAGCTGGAGGACATCGTAACGGTCTTTCGTGATTTTGAGCTTGAGATTTCACGGTTCTACATGGATGAGGAAGATACGCTGGCCTCATTGGCAGCGGGCGTAACCCAATCGGACTATATCAAGCGCGCCGACATTTGGATCGATGGTTTCCATGGTTTTACGCCGCAGGAGTACCGGGTGCTCCGGGAAATTATGGCCCATGCCAACCATGTAACGATTGCGTTGACACTGGACAAGCCTTATACGAACGGCAATGTTCCGCATGAGCTGGATCTCTTTCATCCTACCGCAGTGACGTACATAAAGCTTAAAGGCATTGCCGATGAGATGGGGTTGGATATGGAGCATCGTATTCTGCAACCCGATGTTCTTCCACGGTTTCAAGAATCCCCTTTGCTTGCCCACCTCGAGCGCGGTTATGATCGGAAGAAACGTTGGACGGAAGCTGCCCGAGATGGAAATACAGTGAGCAATCCGGACGGCAGCAGGACAGGTCTTCTTCTGCATTCTGCGAGTCACCGCCGGGCTGAAATCGAAGGAGCTTTACGTGAAATGGTTCGTCTCGCCCGGGAAGAAAGAGCACGATACCGGGAAATGGCCGTGTTTGTCCGGAATATGGGAGAATATGAGCACCTGATAGGTCCTTTGTTCAAGGAACACGGTGTTCCTTATTTTCTGGATCAGAAGCGGAGCGAGCTGCACCATCCGCTGGTCGAATTTATTCGATCTGCTCTTGATGTCATTGGACGCCGCTGGCGTTACGAGGACGTATTCCGCTGCGTGAAGACGGATCTGCTGCTGCCGCTGGACGGTTCGCTTACCCGTGAGGACATGGATCGTCTGGAGAATCACGTGCTGGCTTCCGGAATTCAGGGTTCGCGCTGGACGGATGGCCGCCCGTGGAGGGGAATTCCAAGCCTCTCATTAGAGGATGGCGAGAGTGAGGTGCGCAATCCGGATGGTATGCAGGCGATTGAGTATGCCAGAAAGGTGATTACGGAGCCGCTGCATGCGTTTGAGAAGCGGATGAAAAAGGCAACGAGTGCAATGGATCAGAGCACTGCAGTCTATCGGCTTCTGGAGGAAACCGCTGTTCCCGAAAAGCTGGAGCTGTTAAGCCGCGCTGCTCTGGATGCCGGGCGTCCTGAGGAAGCGAGGGAGCATCGCCAGGTATGGGGGGCTGTGCTTGACCTGCTCGACCAGATTGTAGAGATGATGGGTGCGGAGAAGCTCAGCACCGAATTGTTCACGGGCGTGCTGGGTACGGGACTTACGGAGATGAAAATGGCTCTGGTGCCTCCATCTCTGGATCAAGTGCTGATCGGCAGCATGGATCGGACACGGACGGGCGGGGTGAAATATGCTTTTCTGCTCGGCATTAACGATGGTGTTCTCCCAGCCCAGTTTAAGGACGATGGGATCCTGACAGAACCGGAGCGTGTTCAGCTCGAAGACCGCGGATTGGAGCTTGCTCCAAGCATATCCCGAAGACTGCTGGATGAACGGTTCCTGATTTATAATGCTCTGACTTCGGCCAGCAAGCAGCTTTGGGTCAGCTATCCTGCGGCAGATGATGAAGGCAAGACGTTACTGCCATCCGAGGTCATCCGCCATTTGAAGCTGATGTTTCAGATGGAAGAGGTGCCTTTGTTTCCAAGACCGCATGCCGGGCAATCGGCCTGCGAGCAGGAGCATTATGCGTCACGTCCTAATAAGACGTTGGCTTACTTGACGGGTCGGCTACGGGACTGGAGGAATGGAGAGGAGATTCCGAACATTTGGTGGCATGTGTACAATTGGTACGCGGAACGGCCGAATTTAAGGTCGCGTCTTTCTTCGATGCTCTCGTCCTTGTCTTACCGGAATGAAGCCCGGCCACTTAAGCAGGAAACGAGCAGGCAGTTGTATGGAACGAAGCTGCGAACAAGCGTATCTCGGATGGAGCGCTTTGTTGCGTGCCCGTTTTCCCATTTTGCCTCCCATGGATTGAAGCTGAGAGAACGGCAGCTGTACCGTCTTCAGGCTCCTGACATCGGACAGTTATTTCATGCTGCCTTGAGCAGCATGGCCATGAAGTTTCAATCCCAGCATCGAAGCTGGGGAGACCTGACCGCGGAGGAATGCTTGCGCGAGGCGGAAGCGACCGTCGATCGGCTTGCTCCCATGCTGCAGGGTGAAATCCTGCTTAGCTCCAAGCGATACGGATATATTTCGCGCAAGCTGAAAAATATCGTGGGCAGAGCATCCGTGATTCTGGGTGAACAAGCAAGGCGCGGCAAATTCGAGCCGATCGGCCTTGAGCTTGATTTCGGTCCAGGGAAGCCGCTGCCACCCCTGACGTTTGAATTGCCGAACGGGGTCAAGATGGAGATTGTCGGGCGCATTGACCGGGTCGACATGGCACGCGGAGAGCATGGGATCATGCTTCGGGTCATCGATTATAAATCCAGCCAGAAGGATCTGCGATTGCATGAGGTCTATTACGGATTATCCCTGCAGATGCTGACCTATCTGGACGTGCTGCTGACGTTTGCGGAGGACTGGCTCGGTGAACAGGCTTTGCCTGCGGGAACCTTGTATTTCCACGTTCATGATCCAATCTTGCAATCTGCAAACGGCATGACGCCGGAGCAGGCGGCAGAGGAGCTGCTCAAACGTTACAAAATGAAGGGCTTGCTGCTGGCAGACCGCGAAGCGGTTTCCCTCATGGATTCTTTCCTTGAAAAAGGACACTCGGCTATTCTGCCTGTCGCCGTCAAAACGGACGGAAGCTTCTACAGCAGCGCAGCCGTGGCAACACCTGACCAGTGGGAGACCTTGTTGTCCGCCGTGCGGGAGAATATGCTGAATATCGGCTCCAGAATTACGGGGGGCGATGTCGCGATTGTGCCGTACCGGATTCAGCAGGAGACCGCCTGCACGTACTGTTCCTTCCGGCCTGTATGCCAGTTCGACGACGCAATTGAGGGCAGCGAATATCAGCTGCTGGGTAAACCGGGTAAAGATCAGGTTTGGGATATGCTTGGACATCCGAAGGGAGGAGAGAGCCGGTGAGAGAGATGATAGCAAAACCCGAGGGCAGCATGTGGAGTGACGACCAGTGGAAAGCCATTGCGCTGTCGGGCGATGATATGCTGGTTGCAGCTGCAGCAGGTTCAGGGAAGACCGCCGTGCTGGTTGAACGGATCATTCGCAAAATCCTCGACGATTCCGCGGGGTTCAGCGTAGACCGGCTTCTTGTAGCTACGTTTACCAAGGCTGCGGCTGCCGAAATGCGGGGACGGATTCGGGAAGCGCTTGACCGTGAGCTGGACCGGGATCCGGACAATGAGCATATCCGGCGTCAGCTTGCTTTGCTTGGTAGGGCGTCAATTACAACGCTGCACTCCTTTTGCATGGAAGTCATTCGGCGATATTATCAGTTAATACCGCTGGATCCGGGATTCCGCATTCTGAATGAACATGAGGCGGATTTAATGCGGCAGGATATGCTGGAGGAGCTGTTTGAAGAGAAATACGGCGAGGCCGAGGGTGACCAGGAAAGTCGGTTTCTTCATTTGGCGGACTGGTTCAGTGGCGAGCGAACGGACGACGCGCTGTACCGTCTCGTTCAGCGCCTCTATGATTTCTCCCGCAGCCATTCCTGGCCGGCACACTGGCTAAGGGAAACGGCTGCCGGCTTCCAGGTACAAGATACGGAGGCTCTCGGACAAACGCCATGGGTTCAAAGCATTTTGGCTGATGCCCGTCTGGCTTTGAACGGAGCGGCTGGCTTGCTGCAGCAAGCCAGGGCGATCGCCATGCAGCCGGGAGGGCCTGCACCGTATGTGGACAATCTCGATGAGGACTTGCGATTGGTCGCCTCCCTGCTTGAGGCCATCGATAGTTCGCCGTGGGAATCGTTGTACGGCATTTTTCGCGAGGCGTCTTTCGGCAAGCTCAAATCCGTTCGGAAGGATGAGGTGCTGCCGGAGCTTCAGGAACAGGTTAAGGAACTGCGCGACAACGTGAAGAAAATCGTCAATGAGCTGAAAAGTGCCTTGTTTGGCCGTCCGGCATCGGAATTTTTGCAGGAACTTCACACGGCAGCGCCGCTGATGATGGAGCTGGCCGAGACGGTTATCGCTTTTGGCGAGCGATATCGTGAGGCCAAAGCGGCCAAAGGCATGGTCGACTTTAACGACCTTGAACATTACTGCCTTCATATTCTTCGTCACCCTGATTCCGTGCCGGGGCAAATGATGCCTTCCGATGCGGCGATGGAATACCGCGAGCAGTTTGATGAAGTGCTGCTCGACGAATATCAGGATACGAACAGCGTACAGGAAGACATTGTACGATTGATCTCCAGGGAAATGCCGGGCAACCGGTTTATGGTCGGTGACGTGAAGCAGAGTATTTATCGGTTCCGCTTGGCGGAGCCGGGACTGTTTCTCGATAAATATAAGACGTTTTCTTCCGACGCAAGCACGGCCCAAGCCGGGATCCGGATTGATCTGGCCCGTAATTTCCGCAGCCGGATGGAAGTGGTGGATGCCGTCAATTTGTTGTTCCGGCAGATCATGAATGAATCCGTAGCCGAGATTGCCTATGATGCTCGAGCGGAGCTTGTATGCGGTGCATCCTTTCCGGAGCAGGAGGTTCAGGGCGGTACGAACCCTTACACGCCTGAATTGCTCCTGATCGACCGTCTTGGAAAAGGGACGGAGGAGCAGTCCGAAGAATCATCTTCCGAAGAGGACGGGGTTCATCTTGAGGTTGAGGCGCTTGAGATGGAAACCGCCCAACTGGAAGCCCGCGCCATTGCCTGCAGAATTCGTGAGATGACAGGCGAAAACGGGAAGCCGCTCATGGTGTACGATAAAGGACTGAAATCGATGCGGCCCGCGGAGTATGGGGACATGGTTATTTTGCTTCGCTCAGCCATGGTATGGGCACCGTTAATTATAGAGGAACTGCGGCAGGAAGGGATTCCGGCGTTCGGCGAGCAGAACAAAGGGTACTTTCAGGCGACGGAAGTGGAGATCATTTTATCGCTGCTGCAGGTGATTGATAATCCCCGTCAGGATATTCCCCTGGCTTCCGTATTGCGCTCGCCGATACTCGGATTATCCGAGGAAGAGATGGCACAGGTACGCCTGTGTGCCAAAGGGACTTATTACGATGCGCTTAAGGCTGCAGTCGCGTTAAGTGTCGCCCCGTCGGTCATGGATTTGGCGCGCCCTGTGGGCTTCGTGGATGGCAAATGGACGCCGGGCGTAGAGCTGGAAGGTTTGGCCGAAGCCGCAGCAGGTCACGAGCTCGTGGCAGGCAGCCTACTTTCGGATGCTCCGCTATCAGCGGAAGGTCAGAATATCGAAATATCTCCAGAGCTTAGCTCAAAACTTGGATTGTTTATGGATCGGCTTCAGCGCTGGCGACAGGAAGCGCGTCAAGGAAGTTTGAGTGATCTGATCTGGCAAATTTATAGCGAAACTGGTTATTTGGATTGGGTTGGCGGTCTACCTGGCGGCAAGCAGCGTCAGGGCAATCTGACCGCCTTGTATGACCGGGCTGTGCAGTATGAACAGGATACAGCCTCCAGAGGTCTCTTCCGTTTCCTGACCTTTATCTCCCGGCTCCGGGAGCGAGGCGGGGATCTCGGCACTGCCGGCGGTACGGAAAGCCAGGGCAATGCGGTACGGTTGATGACCATTCACAAGAGCAAGGGGCTGGAATTCCCGGTTGTTTTTGTAGCGGGATTGTCCAAAAATTTTAACCAGCAGGATTTGAATTCCCCTTTCCTTATGCATAAGGAGCTTGGCTTTGGACCGAAGTTTGTGGATGAAGGCATGCGCGTTAGCTATCCCACGCTGCCTAACCTGGCGATCCGGCGCAGGTCGCAGCTGGAGCTGTTAGCTGAGGAGATGCGTGTGCTCTACGTTGCCCTTACGCGGCCTAAAGAGAAGATGATTCTGGTCGGCACGGTGAAGGATTTGCCGAAGAAGGTGGCTGCGTGGGCACAAGCCGATTTTAACCCGGAGCTTCTTCTGCCGGATTACGTCCTTGCCCGGGGCCGGAGTTACTTGGATTGGATCGGCCCGGCTGTGATACGCCATCCATCCGCAGGTCTGCTCCGCGAGAAGGCGGGCTTATCCGGGGAGACGAACTCACGCGTGTTGAGAGAAGATCGATCGCAATGGATATTTTCGATCGAGACGCCGGAATCCTTGGCGCAGGGCATGATCGGTATTAAGGATGACGTGCAGGCGGATAACGATGACCGGATAAATAAGCTGAATGCCCTGCGCAAGCTCGAGCCGGTTGTTCCGATGGCTAGTATAGCCGAAGCGGAAGATAAGGGTACGGATGATCAACGTGCAAGAATCTATGAGCGCTTGTCTTGGAAATATCGTTATGAAATGGTCAGCCAAATTTCCGCCAAAACGTCCGTAACGGAGATGAAGAAGCTGCTTGCCTTGCAGGACAGCCCCTCCCTGGATCTACTGGAGGAGCAGGCCGTAAAACGTCAGAGCAAGGAAAATATCGGGGCAGGTGCATCTTTCACACTAAGCTTGCGACGGCCGAAATTTATGGAGTCAACGAAGCTGACACCTGCGGAACGGGGAACCGTGTATCATACGATCATGCAGCATGTGCCTCTTCAACGATTGGAGGGAGCCGCGGAACCGACGCCGGAAATCGAAGACACGATCCGCTACCTTGTGGAAAAAGAAATCATAACCGGTGAGCAGGCAGCCGTAGTGGAAGCCACGGAGATCAGCGGCCTGTTTGCTTGCGAGGTAGGGAAGCAGCTGCTGACTGCAGAGGATGTCTGGCGCGAGATGCCGTTTTCATATGCACTCCCTGCAGCTGAAGCTTATCAAGGACTCGCTTTCATGGACCAATTCTCGGAACAAGCGGCCGAAGCAGCGCCGGATGTGCAGCTCCTTCAGGACGAAACCGTGCTGATCCAAGGGGTTGTGGACTGCCTGTTCAGGCAGGGCGGTAGACTTGTGCTGCTGGATTATAAAACGGACCGGGTGCTGGAGCATCGCGGCGGCGTTTCGGCCTTAACAGAGCAGTATCGTTTTCAGCTTGATCTATATGCAAAGGCCTTGGAAGATATTTTAGGCGAGCCCGTTCATGAAAAATGGCTGTACTTTTTTGATGGGGGACATGCCGTTCAACTATAGTCATTTCGATTTGTTTGATTGGGAAGTTTGAAGCGGGAGAGGAGATTAGCGATGCGTATTTTGCATACCGGAGACTGGCATCTGGGGCGCGCACTTGAAGGCAGGAGCAGGCTTGCAGAGCAGGAGCGCTTTCTGGATGAACTGGTTAAGCTGGCAGATGAAGAGCAGGCCGATCTGATCCTCATGGCGGGGGATGTTTATGATTCCGTAAATCCGCCTGCGGCTGCAGAGCAGTTGTTTTATGATGCGGCCGCCAGACTTACGGAGGGGGGGCGTCCTATGGTGGTCATTGCAGGCAACCATGATCAGCCGGAACGGGTTGCATCGGTCACGCCGCTTGTTGCAACCAGGGGCATAACGCTGATTGGGACTCCCGTCGCCGATGCGATCACTGTTGCAGCGGCACGTACCGGAGAAACGGCCAAGATTGCAGCACTCCCTTATCCGTCGGAGGCCAGGCTCAATGAGCTGCTTTCGATAGATGGAGATGAGGATCAGCTCCGGCGTGCCTATAGCGAGAGAGTCGGACAACTGATGAGGAAGATGGCAAGGGAGTTTTCTCCGCAGACGGTCAATCTGGCCATGAGCCATATTTATGTACTTGGCGGCGTCGAGAGCGATTCCGAGCGGCCGATTCAGGTTGGTGGAGCGTACACGGTTGATCCGTTGGCACTCTCTGTAGGCGCATCTTATACGGCGCTTGGTCACCTGCATCGTTCTCAGGCAGTAAAAGGGGAGGGAATCATCCGCTACAGCGGTTCACCGCTGGCCTACAGCTTCTCGGAAGCGGGACAGGCCAAGTCGGTGACCCTGGTTGACGTATCGCCAGGAGGAGCACCCGTGATCGAAGAGCTGTTTCTCAGCAGCGGTCGCCCGCTTGTTCGCTGGAAGGCCAAAGGCGGCTTGGAAGAGGTGTATCGATGGCTTGATGAGGGGCGTGATCCCAAAGCTTTCATAGATCTGGAGGTATCCCTAACGGAGGCCATGGGGCTTGCCGACATTCAGCGACTTCGAAAGAGCAGGGACGGCATTGTTCACATCCGTCCGGTTTACCCGGAGATGGAGGCGCTGGAGCTGGAGAGCGAACGGTCCCGACTGCCGCTGCCGGATCTGTTCCGAAAGTTCTACCAGCGGCAAACCGGCGGGGCGGAGCCCGAGGATCATCTGGTCGATTTGTTTCTGGAGCTTGTAGAGGAAGAGGAGTCTGACGGGATGGAGGTGAAGCCGTAAGATGAAACCGATCTTGTTGAAGTTATCCGGACTGCAGAGTTATCGAGAAACGCAGGAGATTGATTTTGAGACGTTGTGCGAAACCGGACTCTTCGGTATTTTCGGACCGACGGGAAGCGGGAAATCCACGCTGCTGGATGCTATTACTCTAGCCATGTATGGAAAGGTGGAGCGCGCAGTTAACGGAACCCAGGGCATCATGAACCATTCGGAGGACAGCTTGACCGTTTCCTTTACGTTTGAGTTGTCTTCCGCTGCCGGGCTGGAGCGATATCGGGTAGAGCGCCGATTCAAACGGGTCAACGAGCTCTCCATCAGCAATACGGTGAGTCGATTTATCCACGTTACCCCCGATGGGGATCAGGTGATAGCGGATAAATTGGCCGAAGTCACCCGCTGCGTAGAAGAGAAAATCGGACTTAAAATGGATGATTTTACTCGCGCGGTTGTCCTTCCTCAAGGAAAGTTTGCCGAGTTCCTCTCCCTGAAGGGGAGTGAGCGTCGGCAGATGCTTCAGCGGCTGTTTCATTTGGAACGATACGGAGACCAGCTTGCGATCAAGCTCAGCCGCCGCGTTAAGGATACAGAGGGTTCGCTGAAATCCGTCGAAGCTGAACAGCAAGGGCTGGGCAGTGCAGGCAAAGAAGCTTTGGCGGAAGCGACTACGAGGCTGGAAGATGCCAAGAAACACGCGGTGTCATGCCGGAATCATCTCCAGGTCGCCATCGAAGCCCATGAAGCCATGGGTAAAATCCGTGAGTTGGATATGGAAAAACGGCGGCTGCAGGGGAAACTGGACGAGCTTGCCCTTCATGAGGAAGAGATGAAGGAGCTGGAACGAAAGCTTGAGCTGACAGGGGCGGCAGCCGCTGTTCTCCCTGCACTTGAGGCATGGCGGGAATCCGGCAAGGTCTGGGAGCAGCGGCGGCAGATTGCCGAAGGACTCACCGCCCAGGCTGCATCCGCTCAGAAGGCGGCGGAACAGGCCGTAAAGGCGGATGAAGCTGCCCAGGCAGCCCTTCGGGCCGAGGAGCCGAAGCTGGTGCTTCGGGAGCAGCAGCTGGAGCAAGCTGTTATATTGCAGCGGGAACGTGATGGATTACGGGAAGAACTGATTAGGCTGGATGCACAGCGAGTGGATGCACGCAAAGAGCTTGAAGGGGGAACTGCCCAACTGCAGAAGGAGCAGGAGCTGCTTGAACGAGGGCGAAAGCGGCAGGAGGAGCTTCAAGCCAAGCTGAAAGGGCTTGAGACCCGCTCTGGTGAGCGGCAGGCGCTTCATATGGCGATGCAGAAGGTTCAAGCCCTCGAGTCAGCCGGCAGACTCAAGCAGAAGGCTGAGCTCGATTTAAAGACACAGGAGAGCAAGTTGAAGGAGCAAAAGGCAAGGTTTATTGCCCTGCAGAAGCAGGAGCAAGAATTGCAGCAGCACTACATACAGCTCTCCGTGCAAGTTGACAGCTTGCAGCGTGATGCAGCCGAGGCCTCATCGTTTGCCGATCGGATGGCAGCCGCGGCAACTCAGGTAAACCAGGCGATGAGCCAATCGCTTCGCGACAAACAGCTTCATGCCCTGTCCCTTTCTCTGGCCGCCGAGCTTCAGGCAGGAGCGCCTTGTCCGGTTTGCGGGAGCGAACATCATCCTCGCCCTGCTGCCTCATCAGGGCAGCCTGAAGATAATCTTGATGAGGGTATGGATCGGCTGACGCAGATCACGCATCAGATCCAGGAGGCCAGATTAACCCTGCGGGGGCAGCTTAACGAAGCGGAAGCGCTGGCTAGCCAGACGCGCTCGCAGATTGAGTCGTACGCAGATGACGAGCTGCTTGCCGTCAAACGCGACGGGCAAGAGCAGGAACGCGGATGGATGGAGGCGGCAGTGTCAGCCATACCTACCGCTGATAAACTGTACGATGTGGAAAGGCTTGCTTCGGATACAGCATGGCTTCTAAAAGCAGCCGAAACTCAGGCTGCTGCCATCGGACCATGCCGTCAGGAAGCCTCCAAGGTACAGCAGAGTCTCTCCACATGCCAGCAGGAGCTTATGAAACAGAGCGCCGCGCTTGAGAATGGTCAAATGACATGGAACCAGCTGCGGGATCAGCTTGCAGGACTGGAAGCAGAAGCTGAGGGTATTCTGAATTCCTGGCAGGAAGTCAAGCCGGATTTCTCTCTGGAAGAGGCGGCCGGCCGTTTTAAGCTCATGCAAGAGAAGGATGCGGAATCCGAGTCGATCAAGGAAGGGCTTGAGCGCAGCGTTCCATTTATCGAGGAGAAGAAGCAGGCCGTCCTTCACTTGGAGCAGCAGCTTCGTGAGCTGGAGAAGCTGCTGATTCAATGGGATGCGCAGCGTGAAGGTAAGATGGAGGGGCTGAAGGATAAAGAAGAGCGTCTTCAGGCATGGATCGGTGACCGGTCGGCTGAGGAGCTGCTGGGCGAATGCCGGACCAGAATGACG
Organism: Paenibacillus sp. NPDC058898; assembly: GCF_049316025.1. Classification (NCBI taxonomy): domain Bacteria; kingdom Bacillati; phylum Bacillota; class Bacilli; order Caryophanales; family Paenibacillaceae; genus Paenibacillus; species Paenibacillus sp. NPDC058898. The sequence goes on from NZ_JBMOSM010000004.1 coordinate 234,240, forward strand.
ATGCTGAATGAATCCGCTGAACAAACCAGAAGCGAGTGCAGGAAGGCAGAGGAGAAGGCTCAGCATGCAGCCAAGGAAGCGGCTCTTGCAGAACAGGTTGAGGGAGCCGCACAGGAGCAGCATCAAGCTGCCAAGCTTGCCTGGGAGAACCAGCTGGCAGGCTCACCGTTCGCTACGGAGCATGCCGTCATGGAAGCCTGTTTAACCCCGGAAGAAATTGAACGATGTGCACAATTAGTGAAAGCCCATCGGGAAGGACAGCGGGAATGGACGCTGAGACTTCGCGACGTCGAACAGAAGCTAGGCGTAAGCCCTTTTCATGAAGAGGAGTGGGAACGGTGCTCAGGCGAGCTTCAGGCGGCCCGTACAGCCGATGAGGAGGCCCTTCAAGCGAGAGCTCGAGCTGAGCGGGACTTGGAAGACCTGAACAAACGTCACATCCGTTTTATGGAATTGGAAGAGCAGCGTCTTAGCCTTCAACGAGAGAGCGAGCGCTTGTCCAAATTGCAGTCCTGCTTGCGCGGAAACGCGTTTGTGGAATACATTGCGGAGGAGCAGCTGATGCAGGTGAGTCAGTCGGCTTCCCAGCGCCTTCGCTATTTGACCAAGCAGCGCTACTCACTTGAGGTGGACTCCGGGGGAGGATTCGTCATTCGGGACGATGCCAACGGCGGCGTCCGGCGTCCGGTATCCACACTATCTGGCGGCGAGACATTCCTGACCTCATTGGCCTTGGCTTTGGCCCTTTCGGCACAAATTCAACTGCGCGGGCAATATCCACTGCAGTTCTTTTTCCTCGACGAAGGGTTCGGCACGCTGGATCCGGAGCTGCTGGAGACGGTCATTACCGCGCTTGAGCGTCTCCATACGGATAAGCTAACCGTTGGCATTATCAGTCATGTGCCCGAGCTTCGGGCGCGTCTGCCGCGCAAGCTGGTTGTACGGCCGGCGGAGCAAGCGGGAGCTGGATCGCAGCTTGCGATCGAATCGATGTAATAGCGAAACATGGATGATGTGATCTAGATCACGGAAACAGCAACATGGCACTGTTATAGTACAGATAAGCCGACATATGTAAGAAGCACCGGGCAGGCGCTTGATCATGAGAGATTCCTATCTTTTTCCTTGCTCTCATGATCAAGCGCCTCCTTACTGGACAGCTGCGTTCCAGGGGTGCTTCTCTTTTTTTTGTGAGTATGCCTTAATTGTCATCTATTGGACGCACTGCCTAATTTCTTATATGATAAAAGTATGTAAACGTAGGAAAGGGGTAACCGTAATGGATTGTCTTTTTTGTAAAATCGTAGAGGGTGAGCTTCCTTCCACGAAGGTACTCGAGAATGATAAGGTGCTTGTTTTTCAAAACATTAACCCGGAGGCACCGGTTCATGTCCTGATCATTCCCAAGAAGCATATCGCATCCATGAATGATATTCAGGATGAAGATTTGCTGCTGATTGGCGAGATGCACAAAGCAGCTAAAGAAGCAGCGGCGAAGCTGGGTATTGCGGAGAGCGGTTATCGATTAATTAACAACTGCGGACCCGATGGGGAACAATCGGTGTTTCATGTGCACTATCATCTGATGGGCGGTCGCCGTTTGGGCGCTTTAACAGGCATTTCACCCGCTCATACATAACATCAGGCCATTGAAGAAATAGATCAGCCTCGCAGCGGGAGTGACGCAGCGGGGTTGTTCTAATTCTTGCCACTATCGTAAAATAGATGTCTAAGGTTGACACCCTATTTCCGTTTGCCCTATAATGAAGTTTGATGAACCGTGTTAATGCTCTTGGACGGTCTGGTCGGAGGGAGGGAAAACTGGTGTCTGAAACTAAAGTTCGCAAAAACGAGACAATTGATGCTGCACTTCGTCGCTTCAAGCGTTCCATTGCTAAAGATGGCGTATTGGCTGAAGTGAAGAAACGCAAGCATTATGAAAAGCCAAGCGTAAAGCGCAAGAAAAAGTCCGAGGCTGCTCGTAAGAGAAAGTTTTAGGAGGATCTGAACTAGCATGAATCTTAGCGAACGATTGAACGAAGATATGAAGCAAGCGATGAGGAGTAAGGACAAGTTCAAACTCTCAACGATTCGAATGGTTCGTTCGACGATAAAAAATCTTGAAATAGATTTGAAACGAAGTTTGGATGACAACGAAGTGCTTGATATTTTTAGTCGTGAAATCAAACAGCGCAAAGATGCCCTCCAAGAATTTGAAAAAGCGGGACGCGACGATCTTGCCGCCGATGCAAAAGCAGAAATTGAGCTCCTTAGCGCCTACCTCCCGGAACAGCTTACTGAAGAAGAAATTAAAGTCATTGTACAGCAGACCATCCAGGAAACCGGTGCTTCTTCAAAAGCCGAGATGGGTAAAGTAATGAGCGCTCTCATGCCGAAAGTTAAAGGGCGTGCAGATGGGAAGCTTGTCAATCAAGTTGTTCAACAATTTCTGTAACAACATAAGTGAAACACCCCTTGTTTTCTCAAGGGGTGTTTTTTCTTTTTTTTGTGGGTATGCTTTCGAGGACCGCCTCTTCGCGATGGTTTTTTAAGAATGGGAATACTTTTTGAAACGAAATCGTTTCTGATTCGTAATAACTACCATATGAGTGCAAGTAGATACATATGCTTATGCAACAGGCAGGCCGCTGAACCCTATTTGTCGAAGTAATGGTTCAGATGGCTTAATACGTCGAAAAGGAGGGGAACAGATTGAGCAAACCGTTTTCGATCCGCAAATTACTGACATTCACGGCAGCTGTTGTTATGATGCTGATATCCATCGGAATGTATGTAGGTCCGCTTAAATCCGCGGTGGCTGCGAACATCGGGTCGGTGTATGTTATTCCGGTCAAGCAGCAAATTGAGCGTGGTCTAACTAGCTTTATGGAGCGTGGATTTAAGGAAGCCGAGAAGATGGGGGCAGGATTAATCGTCCTGGAAATCGATACGCCGGGAGGCCTGGTGGACCAAGCCGGTAAAATTGCATCCTTGATGAAGGACAGCGATATTCCGATTGTGGCTTACATTACGGGTGACGCCGCATCGGCAGGCAGTTACATCGCGCTTAATGCAGACAAGATTGCCATGTCTAAGGGGAGTATGATTGGCGCGGCTTATATGGTGGATGCCAGAGGAAATCCGATTGAGGATGCCAAGATGGTTTCCTGGTGGAAAACGAGCATGGCAAGTGCTGCAGAAGCTTCAGGTCGAAATCCGGAGATTGCCAAGGGAATGGCTGATCTCAATCTAAAGGTAGACATACCTGAAATTGGTTTGACCAAGCAGCCAGGCGAGATTATATCGTTGACGCATGATGAAGCGCTCAAGACAGGTTATGCGGATACGATTGCAACCAGCACAGAGGAAGTCATTGCGTGGATGGATTATTCCACGGAGGATGTGTTTCGGATGGAGCCGACCTTCTCAGAGAAGCTGGCTACTTTTCTTACGCACCCTGGCGTGATGACGCTGCTTCTCTTCATTGGTATCGCAGGTGTTATTATCGAAGTTATTGTTCCGGGCTTTGGCGTGCCGGGAATTCTTGGTGTGGTTGCATTCGTACTGTATTTCTTTGGTAATCAGGTCGCTGGATTTGCCGGTTGGGAGACCTGGCTGCTGTTTGTGATCGGTATCGTGATGCTGGCGATGGAGCTGTTTGTACCAAGCTTCGGGATACTGGGCATCATTGGATCAGCCAGCTTGATTGCTGGCGTCGTAATGGCGGCCTACAGTACGTCACATGTTGCCCTGTCCCTAGGTATTGCAGCGGCATGTGCTTTGGTGGCTATCATCGTGGTTGCTCTCGTATTTAAGGAACGGGGAATATGGCGGAAGTTCATACTCAATGACAGCTTATCCAAAGAGCAGGGGTATATTCCGAATGAAGACCGGGATGTACTTATCGGTCTGGTCGGAACTTCGATTACGCCGCTTCGGCCGGCTGGAACGATGGAGCTGGAGGGACGACGACTTGATGTGGTTACCCTTGGAGGATTCATCGATTCCGGCCGCCCGGTCCGCGTCATCAAGACGGACGGCACCAGAATTGTGGTAGAGGAAGAAAAAGGGTGAACCTCGCCGCGTAATTGTGTAGTATTAAAAGGGCTAGTGTTTTAAAAGTTCTAAGTTTATGAAGCCAATATTCAATAATGGAGGGTAAACGAATATGGAATTGGATGGTTCATTGGTACCGATTCTTCTAATCGGTGTTGTCGCGATTATCGTGCTTAGCGTGTTTTTCAGTTTCTTCCCGTTAATGCTTTGGATTTCGGCGCTCGCTTCCGGCGTGCGCATCGGGATTATTACATTGGTGGCCATGCGCCTGCGGCGCGTAACCCCGAGCCGGATTGTGAATCCGCTCATTAAGGCAACCAAGGCAGGACTTGGCCTTAACATCAATCAGTTGGAGAGTCACTATCTCGCAGGCGGTAACGTAGACCGGGTGGTCAACGCCTTGATTGCAGCCCAACGTGCAAATATTCCGCTCGAGTTTGAAAGAGCTGCGGCGATTGACCTTGCCGGACGCGATGTTCTGCAGGCGGTGCAAATGAGTGTTAACCCTCGCGTTATCGAAACGCCGGTTGTAGCAGCAGTAGCCAAAGACGGTATTGAAGTCAAAGTTAAAGCCCGTGTAACCGTACGTGCCAACATTGACCGTTTGGTCGGGGGCGCTGGCGAAGAGACAATTATTGCTCGTGTTGGTGAAGGTATCGTAACAACAGTGGGTTCCAGTAATTCGCATAAAGATGTCCTTGAAAATCCGGATCTGATCTCAAGAACGGTCCTGTCCAAGGGGCTAGATGCAGGAACAGCATTTGAAATCCTGTCGATCGATATCGCGGATGTGGATGTAGGCAAAAACATCGGCGCGTACTTGCAGACCGAACAGGCGGAAGCCGACAAGCGTATTGCCCAAGCGAAGGCGGAAGAACGCCGCGCGATGGCGGTAGCCCAAGAGCAAGAGATGAAGGCTCGCGTCGTAGAGATGAGAGCACGCGTTGTGGAATCGGAATCCCAAGTTCCGCTGGCTATGGCTGAAGCGCTTCGCAGCGGCCAACTGGGCGTGATGGATTATATGAACCTGAAGAATATCGAAGCCGACACCCAAATGAGGGGTTCCTTCGGTAAGATGGGTGAGAATAATGACAATCCTGGTGACAACAAAACCAAGTAACGATGAGGTGAGCCTATAGTGAGCTGGTTATTCGATAATATTTACATTGTAGCTGTTATAGGCTTCTTCATTATCTCCGCCCTCGGAAGACGCGGCAAGAACCCTGAGGAGGGGAAAAACCCCCGTATGCCGTCCTTTGGCGGCGAAGGGGACCGTCCTGCAAGACCGGGGCAGCAGCGGCCTGAAGCAAGACGGGTACAGACGACTCCACAAGTCTCCCGTCCGGCACCTGTTCAGGAAAGCACCCGGATCGAGCGGATGGATGAAGAAGAGACGGATACCGGAAACGGATACTCTCTTGAACATCGAGAGATTGATCGAGCCAGACGTGAGGAAGAGATGAAGACTCACCCTGATAGCATAGATCATAGACTCGAGATGATGGAGAGGGATTTGAACCGAATTCACTCCAATTTGAACCAGATGACCATCGCATTACCTGAAACGGTTGTCGAAAGCAAAGACGAAGATCCTGAACAGTCTAGGGGTAGTGGATCGTTTCTTGCAGAACAAGCTCGAAATGGCATTGTTTGGGCCGAAATTCTCGGAACTCCGCGTGCCAAGCGCCCCATGAATCCTCGGCGTTAAATTGGATCAGTTAATAGATTCATAGAAGCGGGAGACCGCCTCGTCAGATTTTTTGACGGGGCGGTCTTTTTGCTTTTCATCTCATAAAACATCTTCATGGGGCATAAGGTGTACAGTACAGGAAGGGGGAAAGTCTCCATATGTCCCGCATCAGCCGCAAGCTGCAGAAATGGACCCAAGAAATGCTTGATTTGCCACAGGACCTGTTATTTGATTTGCCGCGGTTGACCCTGATTGGCAATAAAGAGCTGCATATCGAAAATCATCGCGGAGTCCGGCGTTTTTCCGAGGAGCGACTTGTGTTGTCTTTAACGCAAGGTTCTTTGGAGATTTCGGGAACCGGACTTGCGATTCAGGCTATTCAAAGTCATGAAGTGACCATCATTGGCACCATTCATCATATTCAATACATAGGAATGGGGGAGAAACCGTGAAGATTCCGACGATGATCCATCTTCGAGGATATTTGAAGCTCGCTGTTCGCGGTGAGTATGTGGAAGCATTCATCAATTCATTGGCGGAGGCGGGGATTCCGGTTTGGGATGTAACACCGACAGGGGCTCACTCAGCAGAGCTTAAGCTGCTGCTGAAGGATTTCAGAGGGCTCCGTCCGCTGTTAAAACGGACAGGCTGCCGTACGCGCATTAAGGGGCGCTACGGATCCCCCTTCAAAGCTCGCCGCCTGCTGAAACGCAAAGCGTTTGTTATCGGCGTTGTTGCGTTTTTTATGATCCTGCTGACGCTTTCCTCGATGGTGTGGAACGTGGAAGTAGAGGGGAATGAAACCATCGCTTCAGAAGATGTGCTAGATGCGGCCAAGTTGGAAGGGATCTACCCGTTTCAATGGATATTCAAGCTGCAATCGCTGGACAAGCTGTCCGGGAATATGACGGCCCGCCTCCCGGGAACTTCATGGGTAGGGGTGGAACGCAACGGGACGCGCATACGCATACAGATCGTAGAGGCGGCTGTACCGGAGAAACCGCCGCTTCAGAGCCCAAGGCATCTGATCAGTACGCAGGACGCTGTCATCACCCATATTTACGCCGAGAAGGGGGTTCCTAAAGTAGGGATTAACAGCCGGGTAAAGAAGGGCGACGTTCTGATCTCCGGTGTCCTTGGCGATGAAGAAAACTCGGAACGAATTGTAGCCAATGGGGAAGTGAAAGGCCTTGTATGGCATGAATACGATATCGAGATTCCATTGGTGAAGACTCATAAAGTTTATACGGGGGAAGGGAAGAAGCGCTCCTATATCGTATTTGGCGATCGGGCCGTCCAGTTGTGGGGCTACGGGGATATTCCGTTTTCGCAGCAGGAGACCTTGACTTTCTATGATCCGCTTACTTGGAGGACGCGCGTGCTGCCGCTCGGCTGGATGACGGAAAAGATCATGGAGGTTACCGAGGTCCAGCGGACCATAAGCGAGGATGAAGCCAAGAAAGAAGGAATCGAGGGGGCACGCCGGGATATTTTGGCGAAATATGGGGCGGATTCCAAATTCGTGAGCCAAAAAATTTTGCATGATAAGAAAGAGAATGGTAAAGTTTATATGAAAGTGCTTTTTGAGGTGGAAGAGACCATCGCGAAAGAACTTCCCATAGTATATGATCAAGGAGAATGAGGCTATTTGTCACAGCAAACGACCAGCATTCAGATTTTACTTCAAAGCGCGTCAGAAGGTCTGTCCTTATTCGGACCACAAGATACATTTCTTAAATTAATCGAAAAAGAAATTCCTGCGACGATTGATTCACGGGAAGCGGTCATCACCATTCGGGGACAACATCGAAATGTGGAGAGTCTTCAGCAGTTGTTTGAAGTGCTGCTCCAGCTTGTGCGCAACGGCTACATTTTGACCGAGCGTGATATTCTTTATGCAGTAGAACTTGCCAAGGATCTGAGAGCGGATCAATTGCTGGATCTGTACAAGGGCGAAATCACAACAACCTTCAAGGGTAGGCCTATTCGTGTGAAAACCATCGGTCAAAAGCACTATGTGACCACCATCAAGAAACGGGATATTGTATTCGGTATCGGTCCTGCCGGAACAGGGAAAACCTACTTGGCCGTTGTTCTGGCAGTTGCCGCACTGAAGGAAGGATCCGTCAAACGGATCATTCTGACAAGGCCGGCAGTCGAGGCTGGAGAGAGCCTGGGCTTCTTGCCGGGAGATCTGCAGGAGAAGGTTGACCCTTATCTCAGACCGTTGTACGATGCCCTATACGATGTCATGGGCCCGGATCAAACGGCCAAGGCACTAGAGCGTGGGTTGATTGAAATCGCGCCGCTTGCTTATATGCGCGGGCGGACGCTGGATGATTCATTTATTATTTTGGATGAAGCACAGAATACCACACCGGAACAGATGAAGATGTTTCTGACACGGCTTGGATTCGGCTCGAAGATGGTCATAACAGGGGATGTAACCCAGATTGACCTGCCGCGGGGCAAGAAATCAGGACTTATCGAAGCTAAAAGGATATTAAGCGAAATTGAGGAAGTCGGATTCGTCTATTTTGCCGAACAGGATGTCGTACGTCACTCTTTAGTACAAAAAATCATCGTCGCTTATGATAAAGCAGCAGAAAACCAAGATTAAAGGGGATTGTCGCAATGGCCTCCAAAGAACCATCGACGGACAAGTCCATATGGGGTAAAAACAGCGGATGGAAATATAGCGTGGCAACACGCTATATTCTGTTTTTGCTGCTTGCATTACTCTTTTATATCAGTCTAGCATCCAAGCTTTTGCCGGAGCGGTATGACATACAGGTCAATACGAAAAGCGAAAAAAATATCGTGGCGCCCGTGCAAATTGAGGATAGCAAGGCAACGCTGAAGGCACAGGAGGCGGCGGCGGAGAACGTTCAGCCGATTTACCCTCTCGTTCCTCTGCGGAATGACGTTCTGGTTACGCAAATCCTTGATCGCATTGAACGTGTGAATCAGGACGTGGATATAAGCTCTGCGGAAAAGGTGGAAGTTTATCGCAGAGAAATTCCGAGGATGGCCCGAGAATTCGTGCAAAACTTCGTGTCGGCCAACAGCACGAATGAAGCTTATTCCAAAGAGCTGCTTCAGGAAATGCAGCGGGTTATCGAAGAACAAACCTATCGGATCCCTGAGGAAACGTTCATTAAGATACCGAGGTTGAATTCGGAAGATATTATTCAGATGAAGCCTGTAGCTCGCGAGATTGTATCCAGGCTGATGCTGAACGAAATCGTGGATGCCGATACGGCTCGTACCCGCGTGGCGGAGAGAGTGAACACAAGCTCGTTGAATGATCGGACCGCCAGGGAAGTCGTTCAGGAATTGGCGAGTTTAACGATTACGGCCAACAAGTTCTATGATGAGGTTGCCACGAAGAATGCGAAGGTTGAGGCCAGAGAGAATACCCCGCCCGTATTTATCAAACAAGGGGATATCCTCGTAGCGAAGGGCCAGATGATCACACCGGAGCTTTACGAGCTGCTTGGTAAAAATGGCCTGCTGAAGGACGATATCAATTACTGGCCGGAGCTGGGCGTTCTGCTTCTGTCCGTCTTGCTGTCTCTTGGCATACTCAATTTCATTCGGCAGTCGGAACCCGGTAAATTCAAATATAACAACTCGCAGCTGCTAATGCTGGTCCTGGTGTATGTGATCACGCTGATCCCCATGCATTTGACCGCATTTCTGCAAAGCGATTCCCAGATGTATGTGGGATATCTTGCACCTGTCGCGATTGGCGCGATTCTGATTACCCTGCTGTTGGAAACCTCGCTGGCCTATTTCAGCGTTATCATTTTCAGCATCATGGCAAGTGTTATATTGAACGTCCAAGGCGAATTGTTTGACTTCAAGTTCGGGTTATTCGCAGCCGTGACTTCTTGCGTGGCGATCTTCTCGATTCACCGCGCGAGCCAGCGGTCGACGATGCTGAAGGGCGGTATTATGGCTTCTCTCTTCGGCTCATTGATCGTGTTTATCATGCTGCTGCTCAATAACGATACATGGACTACGAGCGAAACGCTGTATTCGATCGGTTTTGCCATCGCGGGCGGCTTGTTAACGGCCATCCTGGTTATCGGGTTAATGCCGTTCTTCGAAGTAACCTTCGGTATTCTGTCGGCGCTGAAGCTGGTGGAATTATCGAACCCGAACCATCCGCTGCTCCGCAAACTGTTGACGGAGACGCCGGGCACTTATCATCACAGTGTCATGGTCGGAAATTTGTCCGAAGCTGCGGCGGAAGCGATTGGCGCCAACGGACTGCTGTGCCGCGTCGGTTCCTATTATCATGATATCGGAAAAACGAAGCGTCCGATCTATTTCATCGAGAACCAGAACAATATGGAGAACCCGCATGATTCCATTGAACCGAAGTTGAGCAAATCCATTATCGTTGCTCACGCAAGGGATGGCGTAGAAATGCTCAAGGAGTACAAGCTGCCTAAACCGATACGGGATATCGCAGAGCAGCACCATGGCACAACGTTTTTACACTATTTTTATCATAAAGCGGTTCGTCAGGCTGAAGAGCAGGGCATCGAACCGGATTTCACCGAAGATGATTTCCGTTATCCAGGACCGAAGGCTCAATCCAAGGAGTCTGCGATTGTCGGCATAGCCGACAGCGTGGAAGCGGCTGTCCGTTCATTGCGTAAACCGACGGTGGAACAGGTTGAATCGATGATCGAGAAGATTATCAAAGGTCGTCTGGATGACCATCAGTTTAATGATTGTGATTTAACGATGAAGGAACTGGATATTATCGCCAAGACATTAAAGGAAACGGTGATGGGGATTTTCCATTCCCGGATCGAATATCCGGAAGATGTGAAGCGTCCCAAGCCGTCCGCACCAAATGGCGATATCTCGACTGCTTCCGAGACATCCGCAACGAGTGAGGAACAGAGAAGGAGCGTATAAGAATGAGCCTGCAGCTGGCATGGAATAATGAACAAGAGGATTTTCAGATTAGCGAGGAATTGATCGCCCTGCTTGAAGTGATTCTTCAGAAGGCCGGAGAGGCTGAAGGCGTAACGGATGGAGAGGTGGATCTGACCTTTGTCGATGATGAGCAGATCCATGAATTGAATCGGGAGTATCGTGGAATCGATCGTCCGACCGACGTTCTCTCCTTTGCAATGAATGAGATTACGAACGATGAGCTCGAGATCATTTATGAGATCGAAGAGGGAGAAGATCTGGAGAGCGTGCCGGATGTTCTGGGTGATATCATTATCTCGGTCCCTCGGGCGAAGCTGCAAAGCGAAGAATATGGTCATTCCTTGGAACGGGAGCTTGGTTTTCTGTTCGTTCATGGATTTCTGCATTTGCTCGGATATGATCATCAGGATGAGGCGAGCGAAGCGGAAATGATGGGCAAGCAGGAGGCTGTACTTGCAGAAGTAGGATTGACAAGATAGTGAAGCCGCACAGACAATCGTTATACAGGGCATTTGGGTGCGCGATACGCGGCATCTTGACGGCTGTACAAACGGAACGCAATATGAAAATCCACATTGCTGCTGCCTTGATTGTATTCATCGCAGCAGCTTTGCTGCAATTGGATCGAATGAGCTGGTTGTTTTTGTTATTGGCGATTGCCCTCGTATTTATCGCGGAGCTGGTGAATACTGCAGTAGAGGCCATTATCGATCTGATCTCGCCAGAAGAACATATTTTAGCTCGGGTGGCTAAGGATACAGCAGCCGGTGCAGCGTTAGTTGCAGCGGTGTTTGCCGTCGTAATCGGCATTCTGGTCTTCTATGAACCGCTATGGGAATGGATACAATCAATGACAAGTTGAACAATAGGAGGAACTGGATATGGATGCAGGATTATTAATGCAGGAAGCGATTAAAGCACGTACGCGGGCGTACATACCCTATTCGGCATTTGGGGTGGGGGCAGCCCTGCTTGATTCGCACGGAGAGGTACATCTTGGCTGTAATGTAGAGAATGCCGCATATGGCCCTACCAATTGCGCTGAGCGTACAGCATTGTTCCGTGCGATTGCCGATGGTCATGAAGCAGGAAGCTTCCAGGCCATTGCCATCGTTGCCGATACGGAAGGCCCGTGCACGCCTTGCGGGGTATGCCGGCAAGTGCTGGTGGAGCTGTGCAAGCCGGATATGAAGGTGATCATGGGAAATATGAAGGGTGACATCAAGGAGACGACCGTCAGTGAACTGCTGCCGGGAGCGTTTGGTCCTTGGGATTTAAACAAGCAGTAAGTTTGCAAATGAACAGGAACATATCAAGGTTTACCCCAACATGTAGATACAGGAACAGTAGCGGAGGAATGGTATGCAAAAAAAACAATTTAAGTCCGGGTTTGTGGCTATAATCGGAAGACCAAACGTAGGGAAATCAACGCTGATGAACCAGGTGATCGGTCAGAAGATTGCCATCATGTCGGACAAACCGCAAACAACACGGAATAAAATTCATGGCGTTTATACGACCAACGATTCCCAAGTGGTGTTTCTGGATACGCCGGGCATTCATAAACGTCAATCCAAGCTCGGGGATTACATGAATCAGACCGCTTTGAGCACGCTGGGCGAAGTTGAAGCCGCCTTGTTTCTGGTAGACGCTTCCGAGGGAATCGGCGGGGGAGACCGTTATATCGCCGAGCAGCTGCAGAAGATCAAGACTCCGATCATCCTGGTCATGAACAAAATCGACAAGATTGAGCCGCCCGCTCTGTTGCCTCTGATTGAGCAATATCGGAAGCTGCATGATTTTGCTGAGATCGTCCCGATTTCCGCGAAGCTCGGCAATAATGTCGACACGCTACTTGAACAGATACAGAAGTATTTGCCTTCTGGCCCGCAGTATTATCCTGAAGACCAGGTGACGGATCATCCGGAGCAGTTCGTGTGCGCAGAGCTGATTCGCGAGAAAATTTTGCATATGACAAGAGAGGAAATTCCTCATTCCATTGCGGTTACCATCGAGGATATGCGGGTGGAGGAGAACGGAACCGTATATATTTCAGCCGTGATTTTTGTAGAACGTGACTCCCAAAAGGGCATCATTATCGGCAAGCAGGGTGCTCTGTTAAAAGAAGTTGGCAGACAAGCTCGTCAGGATATTCAAAGGCTGCTCGGGTCCAAGATTTTCTTGGAACTCTGGGTGAAGGTTAAAAAAGATTGGCGCAACCAAGAACGCGTTCTTCGCGATCTCGGATTTCACCGCGGGGAATAAAGCCGTAGTGCAAATCGGAGCCAAATCATACACGGCGCCGCCTGCCAACAATTGCATTTCATAAATCTGCTCTAGGCGCACATCCTAATTTTCGTAGATGCGAAACGTCATTTCCGAAGAGAGGATGAATACGAATGCGAGATTTTTCGTGGAAGTATTTTGCGATGACTGGAGATGTCGATGCGTATTTGCTGTATAAGCAAACCGAGGGTGAGTCGGTTCTTACAGCTGCATCCGTTGAAGATGAGGCGGCCCCGCATGAAGAAGACGAGTAATTATTGGTTGTTCCAGGAATGGTTGGGGGAAAGCGCATGCTATATCGGGCGGAAGGGATTGTCATCCGCAGCATGGACTACGGTGAAGGGAACAAAATCATTACACTTTGCACCAAAGAATCGGGCAAGGTAGGCGTGCTGGTCAGAGGAGCAAAAAAGGTGAAAAGCCGACATGCTGCTCTGACACAGCTATTTACCTATGGAGAGTATGTTTTCTTCCGAAATGGTACGGGGCTCGGCAACTTGAATGCCGGTGAGATCATGGAGTCTCATCACGGGCTCAGGGAGGATCTTGTGAAAGCCGCCTATGCTTCTTATGCTTGCGAGCTCTTGGATCGGGTGCTGCAGGATGAGGAGACGGGCGCTTTTTGGTTTCATCAGCTCAAAGCTTGTATGGAGGCTCTTCAGGAGGATAAGGATCCTCAAATTATCATCAATCTGTACGAGATGAAAATTCTGCAGGCCGCAGGGTACGGGCCGGAGCTGGATGTGTGCATCTCGTGCAATCAGCCGAGAAAAGACGAGGATTTGCTGGTGAGCCCCCGTCTTGGCGGCGTCCTGTGCCGTTACTGCAAACATCTGGATCCGCCGGCGATGGCGATCTCGCCCAGAACGTTGAAGCTGCTCCGCCTGTTTGGACGGCTGGATTTAAGACGGCTCGGCAATGTGGATGTAAAGGACGAAACGAAGGCCGAGCTCAAAAAAATCATGCGGGCCTTGATGGATATGCAGCTTGGGCTGCGTCTGAAATCGCAAAACTTTTTGGATCAAATGGACAAGTACAATATTTGACGTAAGATATAGAATGAGGTATTATATTTATCAGTTTATTAGTTTTTTGAATACTGACATGCATTGAACGGGAAAGTAGTGAATGATCGATCCGAGAAATAGCGAGCCGGGGGCGGTGGAAGCCTGGTGGGAGATATTCATGAACAGGGCACCCGGGAGCATGATGAAACGATAAAGTGGGTTTTGTTGATCGCTGAAGACCAAGATTCTGTAGGCGACGCAGCAGGGCCAAGTAGGGTGGAACCGCGGGAAGCTACAGCTCTCGTCCCTATGTCTGTACAACAGGCGTAGGGCGAGAGCTTTTTGTTGTACAGAGAATGGATACGTATGACGGAATGAATTAGAAAAAGAATGTAAAGGAGCTAAAATCATGAATTTTCAGCAGATGATTTTGACGCTGCAGCAATTTTGGGCAGAACAGAATTGCATCATCGTGCAGCCGTACGACACGGAAAAGGGTGCCGGTACGATGAACCCGATGACATATTTGCGTTCGATCGGACCCGAGCCTTGGAATGTGGCTTATGTAGAGCCTTCCCGTCGCCCTGCTGACGGCCGCTATGGAGAGAACCCGAACCGTCTGTATCAGCATCACCAATTTCAGGTCATTTTGAAACCTTCGCCGGACAATATTCAAGAGCTGTATTTGGAGAGCTTGAAGCGTCTTGGCATCAACCCGCTTGATCATGACATCCGTTTTGTTGAGGACAATTGGGAAGCGCCGACGCTTGGTGCATGGGGCCTTGGCTGGGAAGTATGGCTGGATGGTATGGAAATTACGCAGTTTACGTACTTCCAGCAGGTTGGCGGCATTGACGCTAGCCCAGTCGCTGTAGAGATTACCTATGGTATGGAGCGTCTTGCCTCCTACATCCAGGATAAAGAGAACGTGTTTGATCTGGAATGGGTAGACGGCATCACCTATGGAGACGTATTCCATCAGCCGGAATTCGAGCATTCGAAGTACACTTTTGAAGTATCCGACGTGAAGATGCTGTTTACGCTGTTTAACATGTATGAAGAAGAAGCGAACAAAGCAATGAACCAAAATTTAGTATTCCCGGCGTACGATTATGTTCTAAAATGCTCCCACACGTTTAACCTGCTGGATGCCAGAGGGGCGATCAGTGTAACGGAGAGAACGGGATACATTATGCGCGTGCGAAACCTGGCTCGTCAGGTTGCAGCCACATATTTGGAGGAGCGCGAGAAGCTGGGCTTCCCGCTGATTAAGAAAGGGGGCGCAGACCATGACTAAGGATTTATTGTTTGAAATCGGTCTGGAAGAAGTCCCGGCGAGATTTCTGCGCGCCGCGATGGAACAGCTTCAAGACAAATTGGTCAAATGGCTGGATGCTTCCAGAATCGGACATGGCGAAGTAACGGCATATGCTACGCCGCGGCGTTTGGCGGTATGGGTACAGAACGTTGCGGACAAACAAGAGGACGTCAGCGAAGAAGTGAAAGGGCCTTCCCGTAAGATCGCATTGGATGATAGCGGACAGTGGAGCAAGGCAGCGCTTGGCTTTGCAAAAAGCCAGGGCGTAGATCCCGCGAGTTTTACGTTTAAGGAGCTCGGCGGGGTAGAGTATATCTATGTGACGAAGAACAGCGTCGGCGTGGATACGAAGTCGATCCTGTCCGAAGGACTTCTTGGCATTTTGACTTCGATGACATTTCCGAAAAATATGCGCTGGGGGGCGCACGAATTTAAATTCGTTCGTCCGATTAAGTGGATGGTCGTTTTGCTCGGCAGTGAGACGATTGATCTGGAAATTACAGGCGTGAAGGCGGGCAACGTGACCCGTGGTCACCGTTTCCTTGGTGGAGAAGCCGTTATTCCTGAGGCATCCGCTTACCGCGATGTATTGCGCGAGCAGCATGTCATCGTAGACGTGAATGAACGCCAAGAGATGATTGTGTCGCAGATTCAGGCATTGGCCAAAGAGAAGGATTGGAATATCGCCATCAAGGATGATTTGCTCGAAGAGGTATTGTTCCTGGTTGAGACTCCAACTGTGCTGTATGGATCATTCGACTCCTCATTTCTCCGTATTCCGCAGGAAGTATTAATTACTTCAATGCGTGAGCATCAGCGGTATTTCCCTGTACTGGATAAGCAGGGACAATTGCTTCCGTTCTTCGTAACCGTGCGCAGCGGAGACAGCCGTTCCCTTGACGTTATCGCAAGAGGGAATGAGAAGGTGCTGCGGGCTCGTTTGTCGGACGCCAAATTCTTCTATGAGGAAGATCAGAAGCTTCAGATCAAAGATGCCTTATCGAAGCTGGAGAGCATCGTTTTCCATGAGGAGCTGGGGACCATCGGTGATAAAGTCCGCAGAATCCGCCGGATTTCCGATCAGTTGTCCTCGAAGCTTAGCATTTCGGCTGACGAAGCCGATTCTGTGAGCCGTGCAGCTGATATTTGCAAATTCGATCTGGTGAGCCAGATGGTTTATGAATTCCCTGAACTGCAGGGGGTTATGGGAGAGGATTATGCAAGAAAAGCCGGTGAGAAGGAGCAGGTCGCCAAAGCGGTGTTTGAGCATTACCAGCCTCGCTTCGCCGGTGACGCAGTGCCTTCTACCTCGGTGGGATCCATCCTAAGTATCGCGGATAAAATCGATACGATTGTGGGATGCTTCTCCATCGGCATCATTCCGACAGGCTCCCAGGATCCTTACGCACTTCGCCGTCAGGCTGCGGGCATCGTTCAGATCATCTTGGAGCACAAATTCCCGGTGACGTTATCGGACGTCTTCGGCGTGGCTCTGGAGGTTCATGAGAACATTCGCGTATTGAAGCGCTCGACGGATGAAATCCGTAAGGACCTTAAAGAGTTCTTCGGGCTTCGCGTGAAGAAGCTGCTGTCCGAAGATCAGCGTTATGATGTGGTGGATGCCGTGATTACCGCTGGATTTGATCATGTGGTGTCGGTTGTATCCCGCGGTCACGCGCTGATGAATGCTGTGGATCATGTCCAGGACTTCAAGGCGACGGTGGAATCCTTCAACAGGGTCAGCAATTTGGCTGCCAAGGCCGGCAAGGCTGCGGTCAATCCTGAACTGTTTACGGAAACGGAAGAAGGCAAGCTTTATGAAGCTTGGAGCGCGATCCGCGAAGATTACCATGCCGCGCTGCAAGCTGCTGACGGTGAACGTTCATTGTCCTTGCTGGGTGGACTCAAAGAACCGATTACCGGGTTCTTCGACTCCGTTATGGTCATGGCTGAGGACGAAGCCGTTCGGGCCAATCGTCTCGCACTGCTCTCCGGTATTGATGGAGATTTGAAGCGTTATGCCGATTTCACAAAATTAGTGTGGTAGTAGTGACAGCATGATTTTACTAATGTTATAATGCATTGTTCAGTGAAAGCGACAGCCCGTGATTATGCACGGGATGGCGCTTTCGCTATGAACGGACGGAATCAAGCAAGTGAGGGTCATTGTTTATTTGATGAGATAAGAAAGTATAAGCTTCAGAGGTTTACCATCCTTATCTCGCAAGAAAAACTTCCGCTATACGCGGTCTGTCTTCTGTGAAAGTACGTCGATAGACGTTTTTCTTATAAGCAGGATTTTAATCGGCCAAAGACGTATATAATAATATACAGCATAAAGATGAATCCCAAGATTAACGATAAAAGCCGGTGATGCAAATGAACGAAAGCAACTCCATTTCGATCGTGGTTGACGGTGATGCATGTCCAGTCAAGAAGGAAATCGCAGAGACTGCTCGTACATTTCGTGTGCCGGTACTGCTTGTTTCTTCCTATGATCATCTGCAGCAGGCAGAAGAAGGGGTTACGACGGTCCAGGTGGATCGGAGTGATCAAAGTGCGGATCTATACATCGCTAACCACATATCCAGGGGGGATATCGTGGTGACCCAGGATTGTGGACTGGCTGCACTTGCGCTTGCCAAATCATGCCATGTGATATCTTTTCGTGGTCGTATTTTCCATAATGCGGATATCGATTTCATGCTGGATTCCCGTCACCATCAGGCGAAGGCGAGGAAGCAAGGAAAGTATGGCAAAGGGCCCAAAAAACTGCTTGACGAAGACCGGAGTTTTTTTCAACATAAACTGACAAAACTTTTGCATGAATTGCAGGAGAATGTCCACCCGTAGCGAATACTATTTACGTGCCAAAAGAGATGAAGGTGGTTTGGATGAGTACCGGACAAGGTAATATTCCGGATGATGTCATTGAGGAAGTACTGGCCAAAAGCGATATTGTGGACACGGTCAGCAAATACGTGCATCTTACCAAACAAGGGAAATACCTGAAGGGCTTGTGCCCATTTCACTCAGAGAAGACTCCTTCCTTTACGGTTACACCGGAACGCCAAATCTTTTACTGCTATGGCTGCGGTAAGGGCGGAAACGCCATTAAATTTAGAATGGAAATCGAAGGATTTTCTTTCCCCGAAGCCGTAAAGACAATGGCAGAAGAGAATGATATCTCGTTGCCGGAAGGTCAAGGAGTTCCCGTAATTCCTCGTAATCCGGAAAAAGAACGTTTGATTGAAGCCTATGAGCTTAGCGCCAAGCTGTACCATTTTCTGTTGAAGAATACGGAGCATGGTACGGAAGCCATGAAGTATTTACGATCCCGTGGAATGAGCGACAAAATGATTGACCAGTTCCAAATCGGTTATGCGCCAGATCGTTGGGACACGCTCGTTCAGTTCCTGACGAAGCGAGCCTTTGACTTGAAAGAGATGGAAAAGGGCGGTTTATTATCCGCAAGAAATGAACAAGAAGGCTATCTCGACCGTTTTCGCGGACGAATCATGTTTCCCATACATGACCGCAGCGGCAAGGTCATTGCTTTTGCTGGCAGAATACTGGGGGACGGTCAACCGAAGTATCTGAATTCCCCGGAGACACTTCTATTTAATAAGAGCCGCACATTGTACAACCTGCACCAGGCAAAGACATCCATACGCAAATTGCGTCAAATTCTGTTATTCGAAGGTTACGGTGATGTCATTTCGTCATGGGAAGCAGGACTTCACAATGGTGTGGCAACGATGGGGACCTCTCTAACGGAAAACCAAGTAGCAATCATGAAATCGGTGGCTGAAGAAGTTGTTGTTGTCTATGACGGTGATAAAGCCGGTATGGCTGCTGCGTTAAAAGTCATTCCAATGCTGGAAGGCGTTGGTCTCAGAGTACGAATCGCTTTGGTGAACGAAGGAATGGATCCCGATGATTACATCCGCAAATTCGGTGCCGAGCGTTTCAGGCATGTAGTAGAAACAGCTGTTTCAACAACAAAATTTAAACTTATATATCTGAAGAAAAACCATATACTGCTAGAAGAAGATGGTAAGATTGCGTACGCCCAAGAGGCATTGCCCATTATCGCAGTACTGAATTCCTCAACTGAACGAGAAGTTTACTTGAGGGAATTGTCCTCCGAGCTTCATCTTTCCTACGAAAGTCTTAAGCAGGATTGCAATCTGCTACGGCAATCGATGCAAAAAAAGATGGGCGATGGGGATAATAAGGAAAAAAGGTGGAATAATGGTAGGCATAAAAAAGGGCGCCAGCCCGCCCCGGTACTTCTGCCTGCTTACCATGCTGCAGAGCGGCGGCTGCTGTCGCTGATGCTGCAGGATGCGGAAGCCGCGCGATACGTTGGCGATCGCCTGGGAGAAGCGTTTAATATTGAAGATCATGCGGCAATTGCTGCTTATCTATATGCTTTTTACGCACAGGGTAAATCTCCGGATATCAGCCGTTTCATGTCATCGCTCCACGACGATCGTTTGGAAATGACGGTCAGCTCGATCATGATGATGGAAGCACCAGCCGAGTGGAATGTTCAAGTGCTCGATGATTGCATACGTGAGGTGCTGAAATTTCCGCAGCAGAGAGAGATCGACCAGAAAAAAGAAGAGATGATAAAAGCGGAGCGCTCAGGTGATTTTTTGCGAGCCGCACAAATTGCAAGTGAGATTATCGCCCTAGAAAGACAATGAAGCCCCGCACATTGCTGTTTCTAGGGAGGAGGGAGTCGAATGATGGCGAATGATCAGCATACTGAACTAGAAACGGAATTTACGCTGGATCAAGTCAAGGATCAGTTGATTGAACAGGGTAAAAAGAGATCCGTATTGAGCTATAAAGATATTATGGAGAAATTATCGCCATTTGATCAGGACACGGAGCAGATGGAAGAGTTCTATGAGCAGCTGGCCGACCTGGGTATCGATGTAGTAAATGAGAATGATGAAGAGGGTACTCACCGGCAATCGGGAGATTCTGAATCCCATGATAATGAGGATTTTGGGTTTGACGACGATCTTTCACTGCCTCCGGGGATTAAGATTAACGATCCGGTGCGGATGTACCTGAAGGAAATTGGACGGGTTCCGCTGTTGTCAGCTGATGATGAGATTGAACTTGCCAACCGGATTGAACAGGGGGATGAGGAAGCCAAGCGCCGTCTGGCCGAAGCCAATCTGCGTCTTGTTGTAAGTATCGCGAAGCGTTATGTCGGACGAGGAATGCTGTTCCTGGATTTGATTCAGGAGGGCAACATGGGTTTGATCAAAGCCGTGGAGAAGTTCGATTACAAAAAGGGTTTCAAATTCAGTACGTATGCAACCTGGTGGATTCGCCAAGCGATCACCCGTGCTATTGCTGACCAGGCCCGTACCATCCGAATTCCTGTGCATATGGTGGAGACCATCAACAAACTGATTCGTGTATCCAGACAGCTTCTGCAGGAGCTCGGACGCGAGCCTTCGCCGGAGGAAATTGCTGCAGAGATGGAACTCAGTGTTGAGAAAGTTCGGGAGATTATGAAGATTGCCCAGGAGCCGGTCTCGCTGGAAACGCCAATCGGTGAAGAAGACGATTCCCATCTTGGCGATTTCATCGAGGATCAGGAAGCGCTCGCTCCTGCGGATGCGGCTGCTTACGAGCTTCTAAAGGAACAGCTCGAAGATGTGCTGGATACGCTGACAGAGCGCGAGGAGAATGTCCTTCGTCTTCGTTTCGGACTCGATGATGGGCGCACGAGAACACTGGAAGAGGTCGGTAAAGTGTTCGGTGTTACACGCGAACGGATTCGGCAGATCGAAGCGAAAGCGCTCCGTAAGCTTCGTCACCCAAGCCGCAGCAAGCGGTTAAAGGATTTTCTCGAATAGTTTAATCCACGGACCTTCTGCAGTAACGGCAGCAGGTCCTTTTTTTCGAATTCATGCATCGCATGTATAAGTTTCTTGGTTATGGAATTTCTTCCTGCATTTGTTTTATTGGTCTTTATTTTAGCTCTTTTTCAGACCCATTGCAAATGACCTGGCACAACTTATTTTCACCGGCTTTGCCGGTTTGCAGTTTGGTATCGTCTCTGTTAGGGTAAGGAATAGATCGTGATTTGGACGAAAATATGGAATGGTAAGGTGTGTCAACCGTGAAATTATCAAGAAGATTAACGCAAATACTGGAGAAGATTCCACGCGGCAGCCGACTTGCAGATATCGGTTCCGATCATGCCCTGCTGCCTGTGGCTGCCGTAGAGAGCGGAGCTGCAATTCAAGCGATCGCCGGTGAAGTTAATCCCGGCCCTTATGATGCTGCTGTCAAGCAGGTCATCGAATCAGGGATGACGGATGTCATCAGCGTGCGAAGAGGAGACGGTTTGAACGTACTCTCAGCCGGTGAGGCCGACGTCATTACGATTGCCGGTATGGGCGGTAGCTTAATTGCAGCGATTTTGGACCGCGGCATCAATAAGCTGGAAGGCGTCCGCAGGCTGGTCCTGCAGCCAAATGTAGGAGAAGATATCTTGCGCAAATGGCTGTACTCCCATGGCTGGGTGCTGATCGAGGAATTGATCCTAGAGGAAGACGGCAAAATTTACGAAGTGCTGATCGCCGAGCCTTCGCATACAACAGACATGACGAATGAGCAGGTTTACACGGAAAGAACGTTTGGAGACGGAGTCCGGCTATCCACGGACTGGCTTTTCCGTATGGGACCTTGGCTGACGAAGTCCCCGAGTCCGGTGTTCTACGATAAATGGAAGTCGGAGATGGAGAAGCTAGGGTATATTCTTCAATCGCTTTCCCGTTCAGATCTCACCACGGCAGCCGATAAGGCGAGTGAGATACGATCAGATATCGAGTTTATTCAGGAGGTGCTGGCATGCTTGCCAAAGGACAAACGGTAATTCAATACATGGAGCAATTGGCCCCGAAGCACGTGGCCGAACCCGATGACCGAATCGGACTCCAGCTTGGAACATTGCAAAAGGACATTCGCACGGTGCTGATTGCACTGGATGTCAATGATGAAGTGGTGAATGAAGCCATCGAGCTTGGAGCTGACCTGATTATCGCGCATCATGCAATTATATACCGTCCGCTGAAACAATTGCAGACGGATACGCCAATGGGCAAGGTATACGAGAAGCTGATCAAACACGACATTGCGGTATATATAAGTCATACCAATCTGGACGTAACCGAAGGCGGGATGAACGATTGGATGGCGGAAGCCTTGGGAATTGAGAATACGTCGCCTATTCATGATATGCATAATGAACAGTTGTCCAAGCTGGTGGTATTTGTGCCGAAGAGCCATCATCAAGAGGTGCTGGATGCTGTGCTAGGCGCTGGTGCAGGCTGGATCGGAAATTACAGCCACTGCAGCTTCAACATCGAGGGCTTTGGCACCTATGTTCCGCGAGAAGGCAGTAATCCTTTTCTAGGTAAGGAAGGCAAGATGGAACGTGCAAATGAGGTTCGGATCGAGACGATTGTTCCTCATGCCATCCGGAATAAAGTGATCCAGGCCATGCTGAAGGCGCATCCTTATGAAGAGGTTGCCTATGATCTGTATGCGATGGATCTTAAGGGTAGATCCCTTGGTCTTGGCCGGGTCGGTAAGCTAAAGGAGCCTAAGACGTTGGCTGAGCTGGTAGACGTGGTAAAAGAGAAACTGGAGGTTCCTCATGTTCGTGTCGTAGGTGACCTCGACCGAACCATCCGCAAGGCGGCCGTCATAGGGGGCTCCGGAGGACGCTACATGATGAAAGCACTGTTCCGAGGAGCTGATGTGCTGGTCACGGGAGATGTGGATTATCATACAGCACAGGATGCCCTTGCAGCGGGACTTACGATCATTGATCCGGGTCATAATGCCGAGAAGATCATGAAGGTCAAAGTGGCCGAGTGGATGGAGCAGAAACTGCAGGAGCATAAGTACGAAACCCGGGTTGTCGCTTCCCGCATCAATACAGAGCCGTTCCAGTTCGTTTAAAGAACAGCATTGTAAGGCATGGAAAAGGGTTCTCTTTTTAACACGTGACCATGAACATTACGTCGTCCAAGCTGGGAAATTAATCAGTTGCTGTTAATGTTTAATGGGTTGTGTACCGCTTCAAATCACTGTATAATATATAATGTTGTCCGGAAAGTTTGACAGACAATCGCTGGCGGCGTCAAAGCCGCGAGAGGAAAGTCCGGGCTCCATAGGGCAGGGTGCTGGATAACGTCCAGTCAGCGCGAGTTGAAGGATAGTGCCACAGAAATGGACCGCCGATGGCCGCCTTAGGGTGGCACAGGCAAGGATGGAACCGAGGTGTAAGAGACCCCGAGGAACGCTGGTGACTTCGTTCCTGGTAAACCCCACCTGGAGCAAGACCTAATGGGACGCAGTCTCCTTCGAGGAGACAGCCTTAGCCCGAGGCGCGTCCGGGTTGGTCGCTTGAGTCGATTAGTAATGATCGGCCTAGATAGATGATTGTCGCTCATGGTGGCAGGGTAGTTCCCGCTATGACCACGAAGAGCACAGAACCCGGCTTACGGAAAGCTTTCCCAACTGAACAACATATTGCTTTATGGATATTGCAATGATACAAACGCGCATTTTCTTTACATTCCTCATCAGGTGTGTAAAGGAAATGCGCGTTTTTTCAAGATATCAGAAAGTATAAACTTCGAAGCTTGGGTCTTCCTGATATCGCAAGAAAAACTTCCTCTAACCGCGGTCTGTCTTCTGAGAAAGTACGTCGATAGACGTTTTTCTTTTAGATATTAGAAAGTATAAACTTCGAAGCTTGGGTCTTCCTGATATCGCAAGAAAACTTCCTCCAACCGCGGTCTGTCTTCTGAGAAAGTACGTCGATAGACGTTTTTCTTATGGTTTTGTGAAAATATTGGGAGTTCATCCGCCCTTTAAGGATAATCGTCCATACCAAATAGCCCTTTGGGTAATAAGCTATAATCATCAACGGAAAGGAGATGCAAAAAACATGTCTTGTTATAACGAAAATCCATGTCCTCCTGTGTCACCGATAGTGTGCGAACCGATCGTTGTTGTTAGAGACCACTATGTACCGCAAATTGTACCCGTTATTCATCCGATTAAAGTGGTGGATAAGATTCACTGTGTACCTGTAGAAAAACATCTATATACGTACAGCGAAGAAGAAGTCGTATCCGAGAAGGCAGGCTATGGCGGAGTTACCGTATCTGGCAAGCGTTCGAAGAAAGCTGCAGCACGTGCTAGCCGTTCCCGCCTCAAGAAATAAATGTAACGGCGCTTTGCCTCTGAGTATGAATAAAGCAGCTAACGCTAGCGAGGCGGAAGCTGCTTTATTTCGATTATTTTATTCCTTTGAGCTGTTTAATTTGCGAAGCTCCCGCTCCAGATTCCGAAGCGTTTGACCTGGCCACATTTGGAGTGGGACTTCGGGCACGCCAACAGATTTCAAGGATTGGAAAATATCAATCTGACCATGACCGTAATATTTATCTTTTCCTTTATCGCCAAGATCGACCGCTTGGTTTATCATGGCGTCCATGACTTCCTGATTGGTCAGGTCAGGGTTAAGGGAACGAATGAGACCGGCCATGGCAGCTGCGTGGGGGCTAGCCATGGAGGTTCCGGATAGAGCCGCGTATTGATTCCCTGGAAAGGTGCTTGCAATATTGGTCCCTGGAGCAGCCACGTCGATATAATCGCCGTAGTTGGAATATTCCGCCCGCTTCTGATTGGAATCCGTTGCGGCGACGGCCAGCACTTCCGGATAGGCGGCAGGATAACCAGGGCGCTCCGTGTTATCATTGCCTGAGGCGGCAACAAGGACAACGTCACGGTCATAAGCATATTTCACGGCATCATGCAGGAACTGGGAGTCCGCATAGTTGCCTAGACTCATATTGATCACCTTGGCTCCGTGATCTGTCGCCCAAATAATCCCTTCTGCGACGGCATAGGTTGTTCCGGATCCGGATCCGTCAAGCGCTTTGACCGGCATGATTTTGTTGTACCAGCTTACCCCGGCAACACCTTCACCGTTATTGACCAGGGCGCCGATGATCCCGGCCACATGCGTTCCATGACCAACATCATCCAAGGGCTGCTTGTCCTTATCTACGATGTTGTACCCTTCCACCAACTGCCCATTCAAATCGGAATGCTGAAGATCCACTCCCGTATCAACGACTGCAATGATCACGTCTTCACTGCCCCTGGACAAATCCCAGCCCCGGTTCGTCTCAATGACGGGTAAATTCCACTGATATTCAGAAAACAGTAAATCATTCGGGATATTGACCTGCGCGTTCGCTCCATCCGGTAAGGAATCCGAGCTTACCCTGGATTGATGGATGCGATCATTGGTTAAATAGATGTAGTGAGGCTCGGTATATTTGGGTTTCCACTTCTGCTCGAAATAGGAGCGGAGTTTAAGGTAGTCCATATCCTTGGAACGGAAAACATAAGCATAGCCAAGTTTCCTCGGAGTTTCACACGATATTTCCTTAGAGATATCGTGGAGCTGCTGCTGTGACGGCTCATTTTGAAAGGACACCACAATTTCATTTTCGTAAAAGTGACTGGCCTTTTCATTATCATGTCCGGTTTTGACGGTGATGTCGGAGAGGGTATCCGCATGAATGGATTCGACCTTGAATTTTCCTTCCTTTGGGTACGGAATTAATCGCAGATTCCGCTTCTGGTGATTGCTTACTTCATGTAGTATGCCTTGATTAACCAAAGCAGCGGCGCCATATTTGCCATCCTTGGACGGCTCGGCAACAACAAAATAAGGCTGTCCCGCGACATTGAACTTGGGTGAATCATAAGTTTCTCCCCGTTTAAGCTTCTGCTGCGCGATTTGGAAATGATCGGTAATCAGTTTTTTATCTTTTTTGCTCATTTTGGGAAGCAGACCCTGTATATCTGTCATTGTGTTTTGCTTAAGGTTATACCACCGTACTTGCTGAAAATGCTTGTGAAACTTTTGTTCTTTTTGCGTATAGGCTTTTATTTGACCTGGGCTGCGCAAAGCGTTATTGTTCAGCATCCTGCGCAGATGACCTTTTGCATCAATACGGTTTAGTTGATCCGTTGCCTGGATATCGCTTTGCATAGTAAAGTGCTTAGCCTTGTTCTCCTCTTGGGGCCTTAAAGGCTGTGCCGGTTCAGCTGTTGGAGCAGGCTGTTTCGAACCGGGGATGAACAGTAAGATCAGAAGCGCGCCAAGAACTGACGCTGCACCTAGGATGCTCCACAGGGTACGAGATTTCACAAGTTTTCCTCCTCGCCGCATTTCATGATTTAAGTAGTCTTAGCGTGGGAAGAGTGAATCCTTTTTATGCGTTCCATTTCGTGATAAAACGGATGTGAGTTCGCAAAATGAAATGTACTAAAAATAACCGTGTAAGTGTATTCATGATAGGGATTTCGTTATCCCAAAATTTGTGTTAGGATAGTACATATTATAATGACCGCCAGGTTATATGACCTGTAGGGTCACGACCATTTAAGGGGGATCTATCGTAATGCCAGCAGACAATCTTCAGAAATTATGCTCAGAGTCCAGAGAAAAGTTGAAATCTGCTATTTCGATTATGGAAACGTTTTTGAACGAACATGCTTTATCCCAATTGGTAACGGAACAGGACGAGGAAACCGTTCATTTTTACAAAGGATTTCTGTCGGATGTTCGCCATTTGCTTGTGTTTTCTGAAGTTTCCTATGAGAAGCTAGGTGTTGTACAGCGTCGCCCTAATTTTGATATCGATTTTGCCGAGAAGGCTTTGTATAATTTGTATCACCGCTGTGTTAACAGTTTCTTCTATCCCAAAAATGAAAGCTATTCCGAAGATGGTCGTTACGCCTATACCGGACAGGATGCGATCCGTTTCCGGAAGAAGCCGGTTCGTCCTGCCCGTGATGTCATTATGAACATTACCAAGATTTATGAAGAGCTACGTGATGATCTTGCTTATTACGAAAGCGATTATTTGACGGAGCGCCGTATGCAATCAGAGAAAAGTCACGCTTAACATATTAAGGAATACTCATGAGATGCCAACCATTGGCATCTCTTTTTGCGTTTTGCTGCTTAGGCACCAACTGACAATCGTTCTTGTGCATACCGGCAGTAAACTAAGGAAAAAATGTTGACGAGGTGATGCTAAAATGGCCAACGAAGCCAAACCATTAGTGAAGTGCAGTGTCAGCAATTGCCATTACTGGGGAGAACAAAACTTATGTCATGCCGAGATGATTATGATTGAAATTGACCGTCATGCGAATGTGAAACTCAATGAAGAGTATGGAGCAGAGCCTTACGTAGACGACCATCAGGATGTTGCTGACAAGTCTTCCGAGACCTGCTGTTTGACCTTTAAGCCGAAGGGCTAACAGGAAAAAAGCCGGATAAAGTCCGGGTGCTGGGCACTTTAGGATGATGGAAATGGAGGAAGCACGTTTATGGATAAAAAACATCGCAAGCACAAAATGAAGGTTGTTGAAGGCAAGCGAAACAGGGTAGACTTCCCGCGCAAAGATCATCGTGAAGAATATGCAACTGAGGTTGCTCCCCCTATGGATGCCTCAACACGAAGAGCAGACGATGATAAGGCAGACGTTTCTACCGGACGTACTGTCGGATATGTGGGCTTGGTATTGGGCATCGCCTCCTTGTTCATGTGGTCGGTTATCCTGGGGCCCATCGCAGCGGTTGTTGGATATTACGCGTACAGCAAAGGCAGCAGAACGACAGGCGCGTGGTCGATCGGACTCGGCATATTGGCAACCCTCAGTTATTTTATCTTGATTCCTTTCAGTAGGTAATTCATTTTGTAATGAGGTGAATATGGGCGGGTCAACCAGTGAGTGGTTGATTCGCTTATTTTTTTGCCGAATAGGTCTAGCAGATTGTTCCAGTTCCATGATAAAATAAAGGACAAGTTTGAAATTTTGCTGCAGAAAGTGAGTTAAACGATGCAAATAGACCCGATATCATGGAAGCAAATGACGGATATACCACAGATGAATACGAATTCCACCGAGTCGGCAACCGGATTTGTCAATGTGCTAAGCAGCTTGCTTGCCGAAGATTCCACCTCCAAGCCGATTGAACGTTCCATGACACAGCTTGCGCCGGGAGTAACCTTTAAGGATGGACTGTTGTGGCAGCAGCTAGGAGCTGTAGATGAATCCGCCTCGTCTATACCAATGGAGGGGGTCGTGCATGACACGGGGGCAACAAAGCCAACAACCTTTGAGGATTTAATTACAGCGGCAGGGGAACGGTATGGAGTGCCGGTATCGCTGATTAAAGCGGTCATTGATGCGGAATCCTCCTTTAATCCGAATGCGGTGTCCTCTGCGGGAGCCAAGGGCCTGATGCAGCTGATGGACGGCACAGCAAGGGGACTTGGGGTAAGCAACCCATTTGATCCGGCTCAGAACATCGAAGGTGGTACTAAATATCTGTCCAATCTGATTCAGCGGTTTGGCGGAGAAAAGGCTATGGTACTTGCAGCGTATAATGCAGGTCCAACCCGTATCGCCAATATGGGTGTATCCAGTGATGAAGAGCTGATGTCTGTTGCTCATGAATTACCTGAGGAAACACAGGCATACATTAGTAAAGTCATGAACGCTCAATCAAAATACACTTTATAAACCCGCTTGGGGATAAATAGTAACCTGATAGAGGATCAAACGATAAGCGCCACTTTGTCCGATCTAAGATGGAGTGCGGCTTTACCGTTTGGTCTTTTTGTGTAAATATAAAGGTCTGGAATAATAAGTTCTACAACGTGCAATGCGTATGATGGAAAGGGGAATTTACCTTGATATATTGGGATCACGCCGCAACGACCCCTCCCTATGATGAAGTAGTGGACACGATGGCTGAAATCATGAAAATGCATTATGCTAATCCGTCAGCGCTCCATCGTTCAGGCGAGGCTGCCGCTAAACTGCTGAAGAAGGCAAGAGAGGTGTGTGCAGCCGCGCTGGACGTTCAGCCTACGGAGATCGTATTCACATCCGGGGCAACCGAAGGCAATAACATGGCGATTAAAGGGGCTGCGATGCAGTACAGCAGCCGGGGCCGGCATATCATCACGACCGGAACCGAGCATCCTTCCGTATTTGAATGCTGCAAACAGCTGGAAACGCTGGGATGGGAAGTGACCTATCTCCCGGTGGATGCCGCCGGCGTGGTGGATCTGGCTGCTTTGACGGAAGCTGTGCGCAAAGATACGGTGCTCGTCAGCATCATGCATGTCAATAATGAGACGGGGGCCGTCCAGCCGCTGGCTGAAGTGGGGCGTATCGTCAAGGAACGAAATTCACGAACGCTGCTGCATATCGATGGCGTACAGGGATTTGGCAAGCTGCCGGTTACTCTTTCCCAGTGGCAGGCCGACTTATACAGCCTGTCTGCACATAAATTCAATGGCCCGAGAGGAATGGGCGTGCTGTACATTAAGCAAGGCGTGCAGTTGTTCCCGTTGGTATCGGGCGGATCACAAGAGAATGGGCACCGGGCAGGAACGGAGAATGTTGCTGGAGCCGTAGCGATGTCGAAGGCCATGCGGTTATCCAGAGAACGCCAGCCCGAGTTTTATGCAAGGATGACGGAATTAAGGGAGCTTCTGCTCCAGGGCATCGACAAAATTCCGGGATTGGTGTTAAACAGCAGTGAGCAGAGTGCGCCACATATCCTTCATTTTTCGTATCCGGGATTAAAACCCGAGGTGATGGTCCATGCTCTGGAAGAGATGGGCATGCTCGTATCAACCAAATCCGCTTGCTCCTCTAAATTAAGCGAACCCAGCCGGGTCCTGTTAGCGATGGGGAAGGACATGGACGTTGCTTCCTCCGGAATTCGTATCAGTCTTGGCAAAGAGCATCAGCTGGGCGATGCAGCGCGACTAGTCGAAGTCTTGGCAAAAGTTTGTGGGAACCTGCGTCCCATTATAGAAAGAGAGGGTAACCGAAGATGACTTACGATAAACTGCTGCTTCGCTTTGGCGAATTTACCCTAAAAGGCAAAAACCGCAACCGATTCGAGAGATCGGTATTAAATCATATTCGAAGCGTGCTCAAACCGTTTCCGGGAGCAAAAATCGTAAAGGAATACGGCCGCTTGTACGTCGAGCTTAACGGGGAGTCACCCGAGGCTCTGATCCAAGTTCTAAAAAAAGTATTTGGTCTTGTTTCCATCAGTCCGGTTCGCGTATGTCCTTCCAAGCTTGACCGCATTATCGAAACAGCGATTGATTTTGTGGGACAGAAGGAACTGGCTGACCCGTCAACCTTCAAAGTCAATGCCAGAAGGGTGTGGAAACAATTCCCCCACTCCTCGCAAGAGATGAACCATTTCGTCGGATCGCCTTTGCTGCGAACATATCCCCAGCTTAAAGTAAAGGTAAAGCAGCCCGATATGGAGCTTCGCGTGGAAATTCGGGAGAACGAGACGTATTTGTATTATGAAGTAATCCCAGGCGCCGGCGGGTACCCGATTGGTACGAATGGGAAGGCCATGCTGCTCCTCTCGGGGGGGATTGATAGCCCTGTAGCGGGCTGGTCGGCCATGCGCAGAGGCCTTGAAATTGAATGTGTACACTTCTACAGCTTCCCTTACACGAGCCAACTGGCGAAGGAAAAGGTAATGGAGCTAACCAGGCTGTTATCGGGCTTCACCGGCAAAATCAAGCTCCACCTGGTTCCGTTTACCGATGTACAGACTTCATTTGTCGGTATCGGCCAGGATAATCTGATCATTACGTTTATGCGCAGAGCGATGTTACGAATTGCTTCCTCGCTTGCGGAGCGGGAAGGGGCATTGGCTATCGTGACGGGAGACAGTCTCGGACAAGTTGCCAGTCAGACGCTGCCGAGTATGAATGTGATCGGCAGAGCCACCGAGCTGCCGCTGCTGCGACCGCTCGTCATGATGGATAAGAACGACATCATCAATATCGCGATGGACATCGGCACATTCGAGACATCGATTTTGCCGTATGAGGATTGCTGTACGTTGTTTGTGCCTAAATCGCCCACCACCAATCCGAATTTGAAGATCATCGAGAAGGTGGAGGCTTCCATTACCGAGCTACCTGCACGGATCCAGGCAGCGATTGAAGGTACGGAGACTGTGATCATAACCCCGGATAGCAAAATCGGCGAGCTAGGCGAGAAGCATGCGGGGGCCTTGGTAAACGAAGACTGGTTCTAATCGAGGTTCAAGCGAAGGTCAACATAAACAACACCCCAAAGCTTCTTGGAAGCCTTGGGGTGTTGTTTTTATCGCGCCTATGGAGTTTCAATTATGACTGGATAGATGACTTGTGGCGCCCGGCAGATCTCTTTCTCAGATGTCCTGCAGTCAGGACACCGATAATGATGGCAGCTATGAAGAGATATTTTATAAGCTGATGCGCTTCGAAATATCCCAGAAAATGCTTCTCTTCGGTAATCATGGAGGACGCCGTGTATGCAAGCACCGCAGAGCCTACATAGATAATCCATGGGAAACGGTTGATCAGTTTGATAAACAATGTGCTGCCCCATACCACGATGGGTACACTGATGAGCAGGCCTAGCGTTACAAGGATCACATTGTGTTTGGCTGCGCCTGCAACGGCAATGACATTGTCAAGACCCATAGCAGCGTCGGCTACAATGATGGTACGAATGGCAGCACCAAGGCTTTTACCGGCTTTTATATTGTCGTGGTTATTATTGTCGTCGGTCATCAGCTTGTAGGCAATGCCAATCAGGAGTACACCTCCGACAAGCAGCAACCAAGGGATGTTAAGCAGCCAGACAACGAGGATGGTGGCAATGATACGAAGAATAACAGCTCCGGCAGTGCCGTAGATAATTGCTTTTTTCTGGGTTTCCTTCGGAAGATTACGTGCTGCAAGACCGATCACAATGGCATTGTCCCCGGCCAAGATCAGATCCAAAAAGACAATGTTGATTAGTGCAAGAAAAAATTCAGCGGCTGTAGTTTCCATGAATGTCACTCCTCTTAGAATACGGTTCCACCATTAAACAAAGTGGATTAATTATAGGCCTATTTTTCCCGTTGTGCAAGCATAGCCTGGACCATTACCACATATGTGTAGAGTGGGGGTGTTGTTCTAGTGGAGACGATTTTTTTATTGGGACAGATATTGATGATCAACCTTGTACTCAGTGGCGACAATGCCCTGGTTATCGCGATGGCCAGCAAAGACCTTCCCGAAATACATCGCAGACGGGCGGTCTGGATCGGGACTGCAGGGGCTGTTCTCTTACGGTGTATTCTGACTTTTTTGGCGGTGTTGCTGCTGAAAATCCCATTTTTGCAGGCTGGCGGCGCATTACTGTTGATCTGGATCGCAGTCAAACTCATGATGCAAAAGGAACATGACCGTGCAAGCTTGGCTAAAGCTTCAACGATATGGGCCGCTGTCAATACAATTTTGGTTGCCGATTTCGTGATGAGCCTGGATAATGTCTTGGCCATTGCGGGGCTTGCAAAAGGCGATCTTTCCTTGATTGTCATCGGAATATTATTAAGCATTCCCATCGTTGTATGGGGAAGCGGGATGATCTCAAACCTGCTTCACAAGTTTCCCGTGCTGCTTTACATAGGTGCCGGCATTCTAGCTTTTACAGCAGGCGAAATGCTCATACAGGATGCTCGCGTAGGGCTGATTCTGGCTTACTGGATGCCTTATGCCCACAATCTGCTGCCCATTGTTATTGGAGGTGCTGTCGTACTCATTGGCGGATTACAGACAGTAAGACGGCCAGGTATGTAACGGGATTTTACTTCAACAGCCTATTCGCGTAAACGGGAGTGTTCAATCCAAAAATGGACGACTGTCTTGTACAGTTGTCCATTTTTTGTTAGCTTCATGCAGGTATATGAGGCGGGCCTAGGTTATTTCAAGTGGAACAAGCTCGGGATATGGTTTTTTTTGTCGGTTTGGGCTAAAATTAACGTAACTGCTTCTTTTAGAAACCGCTATTTTTGGTGATACATATATTGAAGAGAGGGTGATCAAATGTCCTCCAGAAAAGATTTGGCGTTGGGTATATTCATCGTTGTTGCTGGAGTCGTTATTTTGCTCGGTAAGCTTGGTGTGTTTGGATTTCTGGGAAGAACGTTATGGCCGCTCGTCCTGCTGCTGCCGGGTATTTTTTTGCATATCATGTTTTTTGGTCGCCGTGCCTCTGCCGCAATTCTTATTCCAGGCGGTATTCTGACGGTATATGGCCTTCTGTTCTTCATATGTAATATCGGGGGATGGGGACTGATGGCTTCATTATGGCCTGTGTTAATTCTCGGTGTGGCTGTCGGCTTGTATGAATATTATCTGTACGAGAGCCCGCGACCTGGCGCAGCGCTGCCGGTTGCGCTTGGACTGACGGTGCTTTCCGTTTTGATTTTCATCTTCACCTGGCTTGAGACAGGGGCGTTCTACATTATTGCCCTGATCTTAATCGCAGCGGGCATTTGGATGATCTTTGGCCGCAATCGTTCCGGGCGCAATAATAAATGGAGCAGAGGTTGGTAATTAGTAAGAGGTAAAAGTTGCTGGAAGTTTTCTGAAAAGACTTGATTTTCCCGCTCGTTTACCTATATTATAGGATGTATGTTGAAGCGTCGGCATGTCGTCCGGCGCTTTCTTTGTGGCTCATTCGAACAGAAGGGATTTGAGATATATTTATGCAATCAAGAGATCAGATTCGCAACATTGCCATTATTGCTCACGTTGACCATGGCAAAACAACACTTGTAGACCAACTGCTGCAGCAGTCCGGTATTTTCCGGGAGCATGAGACGCTGCAGGAACGCGCGATGGACTCCAATGATTTGGAGCGCGAACGCGGAATTACCATCCTAGCCAAGAATACGGCTATTACGTATAAAGATTTCTTGATTAACATTGTGGATACACCTGGACACGCCGATTTCGGTGGTGAAGTTGAGCGTATTATGAAAATGGTCGACGGCGTTCTGCTCGTTGTTGACGCTTATGAAGGATGTATGCCTCAGACCAAGTTTGTGCTAGGTAAAGCTCTTGCACATAACTTGACTCCAATCGTCGTTGTGAACAAGATTGACCGTCCGGCCGCCCGCCCAGCAGAAGTGATCGATGAAGTGCTTGATCTGTTCATTGAGCTTGGTGCGAATGACGACCAACTGGACTTCCCCGTTGTATATGCATCAGCCCTAAACGGTACTTCAAGTCTGGATCCGGAGAAGCAAGATGATAACATGCTTGCTCTTTACGAGACCATTATTGACCATATCCCATCCCCTACTGAGAAAGTGGACGAGCCTCTTCAGTTCCTCGTTACCTTGATGGATTACAATGAATATCTGGGCCGTATTGCCGTCGGCCGTGTGAACCGCGGTATCATTAAGCAAGGCCAACCGGTTACCGTTATGCTTCGTGATGGTTCCACCAAGAGTGCCCGTATCGAGAAGCTGTTCGGCTTCCAAGGATTGAAGCGGATCGAGGTTGCTGAAGCAGGTGGTGGCGACATCGTGGCGATCGCAGGTATCAAAGACATTAACATTGGAGAGACCATTGCGGATCCACAGAATCCTGAGGCATTGCCTGTCCTTAAAATTGATGAACCAACCCTGCAAATGACGTTCCTTGTTAACAACAGTCCTTTTGCCGGACGCGAAGGCAAATGGGTAACATCCCGTAAGCTGCGTGACCGCCTCTTCAAAGAACTGGAAACGGACGTAAGTTTGAGAGTGGATGAGACGGAGAGTCCTGATGCCTATATCGTATCGGGACGCGGTGAGCTTCACCTCAGTATTTTGATTGAGAATATGCGTCGTGAAGGTTATGAGCTTCAAGTATCCAAACCAGAAGTTATCGTTAGAGAAATTGATGGCGTCAAAATGGAGCCGATCGAACGTCTTATGATCGATGTACCAGAAGAAAGCATGGGTTCTGTTATGGAAAGTCTCGGAACACGCAAGGCTGAAATGGTGAACATGGTGAATAACGGAAATGGTCAAGTGCGTTTGGAATTCCTGATTCCCGCTCGTGGACTTATCGGTTACCGTACCCATTTCCTGACCTTGACACGCGGTTATGGTATTATGAACCACGCATTCGACAGTTACGGTCCGCTTATTGGCGGTCAAGTGGGCGGACGTCACCAAGGCGTGCTGGTTTCCACGGAGAACGGATCTTCAACGTTCTATGGCATGATGTCAGTGGAAGACCGCGGTACCCTGTTCCTGGAACCGGGAACTGAGATTTATGAAGGTATGATTGTCGGGGAGCATACCCGCGATAACGATATCGTCGTAAATATTTGTAAAGAGAAGCAATTGACCAACGTTCGTTCGGCAACGAAGGACGACACGGTTAAATTGAAAACACCGATTATTTTCTCACTGGAACAAGCGCTTGAATACTTGAACGATGACGAGTATTGCGAGATTACGCCGAAGTCCGTTCGTCTTCGTAAGAAGATCTTGAACAAGAGTGAGCGCGAACGTGCAGAAAAGCATCGTAAAATGGCGCAAGCAAATCTATAATAGATAGAGATCTACTTGTCCAAAAGGAGTGAACCTATCATGCAAGAATGGTTTGCCTCGCACCCACTCATCTCTTATATCGTGATTTTTGTGCTGATCACCTACGTTTATAACAAGGTATTCCGGGTGAAGCAGAAGCTCCCTCTGTTGAAGGAGATTCTCCTGTATATCTTGATGGCCTTGGGTTCGGCGATACTGCTTGTGTTTCAGATTGATAAGCTGCCGATTATCCAGTGCTTGTTAGTAGCTGTGGCATTGATGCTGATGGTGCGTATTCGATATTTTGTTGAAGATCGTCAGAAGAAGAAGGCTCAAACCGAGCCGAAGTCATAAGCTTTGTAGAAATTTAGCAACTCAGGTAACAACCATACGGCAACTTTTTGTCAGTCCCCATCGTTTATAAGAGAGAGAAGTCAACCAAGGTCCGGTAAATGCTTCGAAATTTGAAGCGTTTATCGGACATTCATCTAATTTGAATGAAATAAGGTGTTATGATATGAAACCTACTCATACCAATCTCCCTCCGAGAGCCAAAAATGGGGGGAAGGGCAAGAAACAGCCAGTTCCAAAAAAGAAAAAAAGCGCATGGAAATCATTTTTTAAATTCATTCTTATCGTCTTGTTAATCGCAGTAATCTCTGCAGCAGGTTATGCCGGGTACTTGCTCTTGAAGGGTAATGAGATCATTGAGAAAAGCGGGATTGATA
Source organism: Paenibacillus sp. NPDC058898 (assembly GCF_049316025.1). Classification (NCBI taxonomy): domain Bacteria; kingdom Bacillati; phylum Bacillota; class Bacilli; order Caryophanales; family Paenibacillaceae; genus Paenibacillus; species Paenibacillus sp. NPDC058898. The sequence continues at coordinate 270,823 of NZ_JBMOSM010000004.1, forward strand.
AACCTGTAGCTCCAGGACAATCTGCAAAAGAAAAACCGATTACGGTGCTTCTCTTGGGAACGGATCATCGCCCGGAGACGGGAACTTACTTGACGGATGTGGTCATGGTTGCCACCATGCATCCGGAAACTAATACGTCGACGCTGGTTTCCCTGCCGCGGGACACACTGATTGAACTCGAAGGATACAAAGCGAGTAAACTGAACGCTTATTACCCAAGGTTTAAAGCGGCCTACAATGCTGCGGAGAAAAAGGAACCGGGCAGTGGCATTCCGGCTGAAGAAGAAATGAAAGTTATGATGAGCAAGTATCTTGGCGTTAATATCGACTATGTAACGGTTATCGATTTCCAGGGATTCCGTGATGTGGTGGACACATTTGGTGGCGTAGATGTTAACGTTCAATACAATATGTGTTACCGCGATACTGCCGACGGGACCGACATTAACCTCACTGTGGGTCCTCAGAAACTGGATGGCAAGAAGGCGCTGGATTATGTTCGTTACCGTAAATCGAGTAAAAGCTGTTCGCCGAAAACGAAGGAGTCAAGCGATTTTGAACGTAATGCTCGCCAAAGCGAAGTATTGCATTCCCTGCTCGATAAGATGAAGACGCTTGGAGGCGTTGCGAAGGTGGGCAATGCTCTAGATGCGGTCAGCGATAACATGACCACTGATTTCGAGCAGGAGCAGATTCGAAATTTGATTGCGACTTATTATGATATCGGAAAAGATGATGTGAAATTCATGCCGGTTACAGGCAATTGGAAGAGCCCTTATGTGTATATAAGCAGCAGCGAGTTGGATGCAGCGAAACAAGCGCTGCAAGATGAGCTTGCCGGCAAGCATAACGCCGGCGAGCAGGGGACAGAAGCGGATTCTGCAACAACTCCGTGACAATTGAAGGCAAGTTTTATTGTATGCTATAATACAATGTATCAGATGGAGATCATTGTACAGGAGGCCGAAGGCATGTCCTACCTTATGATGCATACGACACACCCATTGATCTGTAATCGGCAGACGGATAAACCTGCCCATGCATTTGTTCGAGCAGATTTCATTTGGGGATGGGAGCCTTTCAGATGTCATCCTTCTGATTCCATGTCTTCTCAGGCGTGTTCATTCGACATGGGTGTCAATTTCACACCAAACAGGCTACAGAACTCCGAATATGATACGGGTCATGTCACTGGCGAAGCAGAAATGCTCGTTAGTCGCGTTGTTATGACCTTAAAAAAAGCCCAGTGAGCTTCACTGGGCTTTTTTGTATGAAATTTGGGGTTAGGTGACGGGCAAACTCGAGTTATGACAGGATTTGTCTTCTGCTGATTGGTGAGTTTACCTTCAAGAAGGTCTATTTATTATGGTGCGGGTTGGCTGGTGCATTCCCTCGGTTATTCGGTTTAACCGAGGGAGTACCGTTTTGCTGTACATTCCCGTCTCGCGGCGTTACATCTTTAGGCAGCTGAGGAATGATGCGACCTACGATGTCAGCAAGTTCACTGGCAAGTCCTGAAACAGGATGCCCCTCCTGAATATGCCGACCAAGATCGGCAATCCGGTTTGCAACGTCCACATCGGCCGTAACAAGTGCATTGGCACCTGCCGGATCGGCTTGAAGGGCTTCCGCGACTGTGTATTTTATGGTTCCGACTTCCGCACGATCTAAATTTCCATCTACATTAAGTCCAACAACAGCCGTTTTTCCCATGACAACACAGTTCGCGTTTTTAACGCCGGGCACCCTCTCGGCAAGTGATTTCAGGTGATTCGCGGTTGTAGTGTCGACTCGTCCGTTGTTATCATTTACGTTGCCAACTCGTCCCGTATTCGTGTTATCCGGAGTCCGGCCGTCTACATTGTTAGTGGTATAACCTCTGTTCCCGCTCATGTTGTGAACACTGTTAGCAGTAGTACCATTGGTTTTACCACGAGGAGAGGGTGATGCATTGTGATTGGCGGTCCCGCAGCCTGCGAGCAACAACACCGTTAGCATTATGGATAGAGCAGCTCTCATGGATTGATCTGTCCTTTCGTAGTAGAGTTCACTAAATGACTTCAGTCGCTACGCTTATTATGTCCGGGACAGAAAGGTTTATGTGTGTACCTGATGAAGAAGCAGTGGAGGGATAAGATGAAAAAAATATTTGTGCTGGATACGAACGTATTACTTCATGATCCTCAGTCGATTTATGCATTCGATGAGCATGAAGTCATCATTCCTGCGGTGGTTCTTGAGGAGATTGACTCGAAGAAACGAAATGCGGATGAAATCGGCCGCAACGCCCGCACGGTCTCCCGATTACTTGATGGTATAAGAGAACAAGGCCATCTTCATGACGGAGTTCTTTTGGAGAACGGCGGGACGTTGAAGGTCGAGCTGAATCATCGCAGCTTCGTCAAGGTACAGGAGTTATTTAGCGAAGCATCCAACGACAACCGGATTTTGGCTGTCGCGTTAAATTATAAATTGGAGGAGGAGCCGAAGGAGGGCGGAAGACCTGTCGTTCTGGTCAGCAAGGATGTGCTTGTTCGAATTAAGGCCGATGTGCTCGGATTAACGGCACAGGATTATCTATCGGACCGTACAGCCGATCCCAGTGAATTATATCCTGGATTCTCTACCTTAAAGGTTCACCCTTCGGTGATTGACGAATTCTACAGCTATCGTTATTTGCCGATTAAACCTCTTCAATTGTCTTATCCACTTTATCCCCATGAATTTGTTATCCTGAAGGATGAGATGGGGTCAGGGAAATCTGCCCTCCTTCATGTAAATGAGGATGCAACTAGATTGGAGCCCCTTCATTTAAGCAATGAACCTGTTTGGGGCATCAGCGCCCGTAACGCCCAACAGCGTATGGCGATTGAGCTTCTTCTGAATGACGAGATTCCGCTAGTCACCATTACCGGGAAGGCCGGAACGGGAAAAACCTTGTTGGCTTTGGCAGCAGGCCTTTCCAAGGTGGAGGATGAGCATAAATACAAAAAACTGCTGATTGCGCGTCCGGTCGTTCCAATGGGGAAGGATATCGGTTATTTGCCTGGCGAAAAGGAAGAGAAATTAAGACCATGGATGCAGCCGATATATGACAATCTGGAATATTTGTTCGACACCAAAAAATCGGGTGATATCGATAAAATATTGATGGGGCTTGGCAGCATCCAGGTGGAGGCTCTGACTTATATCCGGGGCCGCTCGATACCAGGTCAGTTCATCATTGTGGATGAGGCCCAGAACTTATCCCGTCATGAGGTCAAGACGATTGTTTCCCGAGCGGGAGAAGGGAGTAAGGTGATCCTGATGGGAGATCCGGAGCAGATTGATCATCCTTACCTGGATGCTGTGAGTAATGGGCTGACCTATGTGGTTGAACGCTTCAAGCAAGAAAATCTGAGCGGGCATATTACGTTGACAAAAGGGGAACGATCCAAGCTGGCTCAGTTGGCTGCCGACTTGTTGTAATATATATTTCCCGAGAAATGATAACGCAAAGTAAATTGTATGATAAAGACTGTTCAAGACTCATAGGACAGTCTTTTTTTCTTCCCATCGTTAATTAGTAAAATCTGGACTAGATAATTAACAAAAAAGATAGGACAAGAGCACTAGAAGTTTGGTAAAATAAGGGCGTGCGACTATTGAAGGAGTGAAGATGGGATATGAAGCGGAAGAAATATTGGTTCTTATTTGCCATTTTACTGTTGTCTTTATCCAGTTTATCTCCCAGCTTTGACTTCACTCACCATACTAGACGAGAGCCCCCGGGGGATGAACCGAAACCTCCGCAGCAAAGACCGGAGGTACCGGAGACTGATCTGGGCCCGATCAAGGTCGGTGTTCAGTTAAACCCGGATGAACTGAGACAACTTAAAGCTCTTAATGAGCGTTTTATGGAAGAGACCGGTGCTGAGATTGAAATCACGCCTCTGGAAACGAGTGAAACACAGAAAGAGTCGTTTCTGCTCGAGATGTCCCTTGGTGAAGGACCTGATATTGTATTAACGGATTCACACCTTATTAAAGCGCTTGCAATGAGTGGCTGCTTACTGCCTGTTGATGCTTCTCAAGGCGCAATGCCAGGCGAAGATATCTTGAATGGTCTTCTGCCGCCGCTGCAGTGGAACGGGTATCAATGGGGAATGCCGTTTGATATAGACCCCTATATTATGACTTGGCAGACCAAGGGAAAGGGCGGCGAACCATTTAAAGTGCCAGAGAGCCGTCAGGCGTGGCAGGAATATTTGGAGCGGCATAAGGTAAGCCCTGTCCTCTCATTTGACTGGAATGATCCTTATGCGTTCGGTGCGGCGGTTCATTTGCTCGAAGGTGATCCCTCCAAGCCGGATCAAGAGGTGCTCGATATGCTGATTCGCAATCATGGAAGAGTGACAGAATCAGCGCAAGGATCGACAGAGGTAGACGTTAATGGCCAAGAGTCGACCATCTCCGGTAAGGTGGAAGCAGCCGTGGTCATTGGGCCGTATTCGAGCTTTTCAAATCAAGAGGACGTTGGAGTGTCACTTGCATTGGCAATGGGGAAGGCGCATCTGGATACGCCGGTTGTCCGAACTCGAAGTTTTGCGGTTGCCGCACACACGGAATCATCGGCGCTTGCCATGAAATGGATTACGTATATGACTGGCAAAGCGATGCAGCGTGAATGGAGCAGAGCGGCAGGAACGCTGCCCGTTATTTCCGAGTTGTATGTCATGGGTACAAACCTAAGTGATCGGGGCATTTGGCAAAAAGCGGCCGTTCCAGCCCAGGTGCTGCTCTCTCGAAATGAGCCGGCTGCTTTGAATTTTGGTGATTCGGAAGGTTTTCAAACATACAGCCAAGCAGCAAATCGATTGCTGCTTGGCGAAATCACGATCCAACAATATATGGAATTGTACTCGTCTCCTCAACCTTAAAAAAGCTGCCCAAGTGAAGGGCAGCTTTTTTCTATAAATCCAGCTCCATTTTGACCACTAATCTTTGATCCTGGCTGGATACCTGTGTTGCTTTTAAGAAAGACACCAACTGTTTAGGATAAAAATTCATGTCGAATTCGTCCTGCAGGGCTTTGCGCGTGGTGTCAGGCAATTCCAGTCGATTGAATACAAGTTTGTCGACTTGAAACATGATGGCATTCTCCGGTTCGTTGATCACGGTGTATTTTCCTTCAATCAGCAGCGACAGATTTCCGCTCTCACCCGAAGCTATAACTTTTCCATCGTCAAAGTGGAAAGCAAAACTGTTAAAGATTTCATCTTCGGATCTTAAAAATGCGTTGAGATCGTCTTCATGGATATCGATGGTGTACTCCTTGCCGTTTGTTTTCAGCATATTCTTACTTCCCTGGACAAATTGCGGCAAGTTTTCCATGGCGCTGGCTAAAGCCTGGAAGTGACGCTTTACTTCGTACAGCCCCACGTTCTCCCAATAAAGGGTGAATTCCTCAATCAACTTTTTCATGGCATCCGGGTTGCCGCTGGCTGTCAGTGCTCCGTCAACCTGCTGTTCAAGTGCCAGCACCCGTTCACGCTGCTTAACAAGGCTGTCCTTTACTTCGGCGAGCTGAGAAGCATTGCGTGCCGCTTCAGCCTGGGCGGAGGCAAGGGAGCGGTACTGATTGTTATATACCGCAAGTGTATCCCGATCATTTTGAATAATGATATCGTAAAAGTCCATGATCCGGAATAAACCGGCTAAGTCTTTTGCAGACAACAGCATAAAGAATAAATGATCACGTTCACCCATGTAATAAGACCGAAGAACAGCTCCAGCCCGATCGCGCCGGTCTTCGATACGCAAGCCCATATCCTGAATTTTGATTTGCAATTCGCTCTGAAGCAGCTGCAATTCGGCGATGCGTTTGGTTATCCGTTCGATTTCATGGTCGATCTCCACGATGGAGAGACTGTCCTCCAGAAGTTTGCGTGCCTCTTCCGAATCAGGCATAACCGGGCTTACATCCTGCTCGGAATATACCAGAGCGGGAGTCCCTATGAAGCAGAATAACAGGGTTATACACAGCATGACCGGGAGGAGAGTTTTTTTTACTCGTACATTCAAACGGGAGTCCTCCTTGAATGGTTGTTAGTCGAAAGGAATCCAACCACTGTCTGTCCCTTCATTTTAACCAATATATGACGTATACGACTTAATTATCAACCTTCAGGCACTAAAAAAGCGATCCGGCCGCTAAAGCACCTGATCGCTCTTTTAAGTACTCTCGTTCTCTAATTGCAAGGAAAATCCACCAGCGGGCCTCTGTTTGTCCAGGTTGAGCGCCGGTGGATTTCAAGCATCGCTTGCACCATTTACCTGTTAGAGTGGTTTGCCCATAATGAAGACCGTCCAATAGCTAAAGCCTGTGAAGGTCACGATCATATAAGCCCAGAAGAGAAGAATATAGGTTCTCTCCGTGAATTTCAAATATCCCAGGATCACGAAAAATGCAGTCTGCAGGAAGAAAAGCAGTGCCATTTCAATATGATCTCCGGCAAAGGCCATCAACCCGATAGTCAGGGTGAAAAAGCCAAGGACTCGAAACATCCGTGCCACGATTATATCCTCCTCTCGTATGTACGCACATAATGCTGCTATCAACATTATAGCGTTATGGCAAAAACGTGTAAACGCCTAACTCAAGAAAACCCTTTATTTTTTATTATTAACCAGAAGTAAGACATTGAATTCGTGAATAATTTGGACGAATCTCCCCCTTTTCCCTTCGTATGAGTATGATCTGTATTCAAAATGGAAATACATTTTAGTATCAAATAGATTCTATGAACTCTATGAGAGGCATAGAAATGAATTAAGCAGTTTTTATACCCTATTCAGCAGCCGATTTACGGTATTGAAGACGGTTATTTTAGGATGTCGTTAGGAGGGTTTTGTGGTATGTCAGCAGTGAGACAGGATGCATGGAGTGCAGAGGACGACCTAATATTGGCGGAGGTGACTCTTCGTCATATTCGTGAGGGCAGCACCCAATTGGCTGCCTTTGAGGAAGTGGGAGAAAGAATCGGCCGGACATCGGCAGCATGTGGATTTCGTTGGAATAGCTGCGTTCGCAAGAAATATGAGGATGCTATTAGCTTGGCGAAATCTCAGCGTCAAAAGAGAAGTTATTATAAAAAACAGCCTTCGGTAAGTGGACCGCAGGTTGCCGGCTTGGCTGCTCCGGAATTGGAGCACGATGTCTATAAGAATGATGGTGCAAGTGAAGAAACACTGTCCATCGATGCCGTTATCCGTTTCCTTCGTCAGTGGAAGGGCGGGCTTCAGGAAAGTTCACGTCAGTATAAATTGCTTGAGAAGAACTTGCGTGAAAAAGAGGATGAGCTTTCAAGACTCCGCAGTGAGAATCAAAGGTTATTGAAGGAAGTCAGCGAAGTGAAAACGGACTATCATGTGGTCAATGACGATTATAAGGCACTGATTCAGATCATGGATCGGGCACGCAGACTTGCTTTCTTAAATGAAGAAGACGAGGAGCTTAAAACACGCTTCAAAATGGACGCAAACGGTAATCTGGAACGAATCGAATAGGTAAAGGTTATCTTGCTCTAGCCGTAACCCGCATTAGTGCATTCCATGCGCTTTGGCGGGTTATTTGTGCGTATCGAGGATTATTCTGATATATACTAGGACTAGTACTTCGTGGTTGATTACAATAATGGGGGATTATGATGAATATCCATATTATCGGAGCTGGCTCATTGGGGCTATTATATGCGGGTAAACTTGCGAATTCAGGGTGCCGTGTCACGTTATGGAGCCGAAGCGAGGAGCAGGCGGACAAGCTTCGGGCTTCCGGCATAACCATCGAGGAGAAGGGGCAGCACCAGGTCGTTGACGCCCATGCGTTCTCGGTCTGTTCATGGTCAACGTTTGCGCAGTCGGGTGGCGCTGGCGATGCGGATTATCTTTTCCTCATGTTGAAGCAGCAAGGGATCGAAGAGATGGCAACGGAGATGTTGGCTCAATATGGTCAAGAACATCGGAGACTAATATGTTTTCAGAACGGTACAGGCCATTTGGAGCGGCTTCAAGACCTGCTGCCGGTATGGACGATCTACGCTGCCATTACTACGGAAGGGGCCAATCGTTCAAGCAGCGTCTCTGTTTTGCATGCCGGTCATGGAACGACGACAATCGGCAAAATGATGCCCGCTGGGAGCCCATTAGATCCTTTCTCTCAAGAAAATCATGAAATTGAACTGGTTAAACAGCTGAATAGAGCAGGATTTGAAGCTTTTTTGTCGAATCAAATGGATGAGATGATTTATCGCAAGCTGTTGATGAACGCAGTCATTAATCCATTGACTGCATTGTGGCGGATTCCTAACGGAGCGCTGTTATCTTCCCCTGAACGAGTCAGGCTCATGAAGCAGTTATATCATGAAGGCATCGCCGTATATGAAGCGGGCGGAATTCCTTACGGAAGCGGGCTGTGGGAATGGATTATATCCGTCTGCCAATCGACTTCAGGTAACACGTCCTCCATGCTTAAGGATGTAATGGACGGCAGAACGACGGAAGTTGCCTGGATTAACGGAAGTATTGTCCGTTTGGGCCAAAAATATGGCATTTCTGTTCCAACACACGAGCTGGTCACACAGCTCATCGAGGGGATGAATACATAGGGGGTCTTAGCATGGGTTTCTTGCAGGGGCTGTTTCAAACATTAAGTTCTTTTCCGTTCATTCCGTTTTTACTGGTTTATTTCATTGTCTTGCAAAGAAATAAAAATCGAAAGCAAGCGCTGGAGCTGGCCATGGATGTCACCACATTTTTTATGCTGTTTTCGGTCTCCGCCTTGTTTAATAATACATTCCAGTCCAAATTCGGTTTCTATCTCATACTCCTCATGCTGCTCATTGCAGCGGGGCTGATCGGCAGTGCGCAGAACCGCTGGAAAGGCAAGGTTAACGGTAAAAGGCTGCTGCGCGCCGTGTGGCGTCTCGGGTTTGTCAGCATGAGTTTCGGGTATATCATGTTCACATTTTTTGGTGTCCTCTCCTACATAATTAAGATGATGTAAGAACAATCTAATAACTAGAATTTTATGATAAATCTGTTTGATCCTTGGGTCAGGCAGATTTTTCAATTTATTGATTTCTGGATTTTTTTGACCACTGGTTGTATAATCGATAAGCATATACCTAAAATCTATGAGGGGGATACCGCAAGATGAAGAAACAAAAGAAATTAATGCTTCTAATGACGTTAATTCTTGCTTTCAGCTCAGTTTTAGCAGCATGTGGAGCTGACAAGAACGATGGCGCCAATAAAGGCGGAACGGCGGACAAGCCTAAAGAGCAAGTCTTCCGTATGAACCTTGCTTCCGACCCTCCTACATTGGATCCGGGCTTGGCTCAGGATAACACGTCGAATACAGTAATCAGTGCTGTGTTTGAAGGTTTGGTTCGGAAGGGTGCAGACGGCTCAGAAGAGCCTGGCGTAGCCGAAAAATGGGATGTTTCTGAAGATGGATTGAAATATGTCTTCACCCTTCGCAAAGATGCCAAATGGAGTAACGGCGATGCAGTAACGGCAAAAGATTTTGAGTATGCATGGAAACGCGTACTTGATCCGAACTTTACTCCAGCATCACCATATGCGTATCAGCTCTATTACATTAAGAACGCTGAAGCTTACAATCTTGGAGAGATCAAAGACGCCAATGAAGTCGGCGTAAAAGCAACCGATGATTATACGCTCGAAGTAACGCTGGCAAACCCAACGCCATACTTCCTCAGCTTGATGTCATTCCAAACCTACTTCCCGATTCACAACTCCGTTGAAGGTAATGCTTCTTGGGCAACTAAACCGGAAACATTGATTGGTAATGGTCCGTTCAAAGTTTCACAAATGACCAAAGGTCAAAAGATCGAGCTTGTGAAGAACGACCAATATTGGGACAAGGATGCAATCAAACTTGAAAAAGTTCAAATGAGTATCGTGAACAGCTCTGCAACTGAACTTTCAAGCTATCGTAACGATGAATTGGATTATGCAGGACATCCAACAGGGAATATTCCGACGGATCAGCTGAATGCGATCAAGAAGGAATTGGGCGATGAACTGATGATTAAAGGTATTTCATCGACGTATTTCTATATCTTTAACACAACAGAAGAACCATTTGACAATGTGAACATCCGTAAAGCTTTCGCAATGGCGATTGATCGTCAGGCGATCGTAGAGAAAATCACGCAAGGTGGACAACTTCCTGCACATGGTTTTGTTCCTCCTGGTATCAAGGGTGAGTCCGACGAGTACCGTAAAGAGGTACCGGATACTTATTTCGATGAAAATCTTGAAGAAGCTAAGAAACTGCTCGAGCAAGGTATGAAGGAAAAAGGCTATACCACATTACCGGAAGTTACTTTAATTCATAACTCCGATGACAACCATAAGAAAATTGCGCTTGCTATTGCAGATATGTGGAAGAACAATCTCGGCGTTAGTGTGAAGGTACAAAACCAAGAGTGGGGCGTATTCCTGAAGAACCGTGATGCTTTGAACTATCAAGTGGCACGATCCGGTTGGGGAGCAGACTATAACGACCCGATGACTTATATCGATATGTGGACATCCAACGGCGGCAACAATGACACTGGCTTCAAGAGCGAAGAATATGACCAGCTTGTGAAGGATGCTTATGCAACTAGCGATAACGCTAAACGCATGGAGCTGATGTCCAAAGCTGAGAAAATTCTCGTTGAAGACAACCAAGTTGTTATGCCGATCTACTACTACTCCAGTGTGTCCCTGGTTAAACCATGGGTGAAGAATCTTCATCTGGATTATAAGGGTGATATCGATTTCACACGTGCATATATCGAGTAGTCTTTTGTAAACCATTTATAAAAGACTACAGTTCGGGATATATATGTGGGGCACTTCAAACCTCATATATATCCCGATTTTTTTGTATGAGCACAAGGTTTCCAAATCTTGTGTCCGTTGGTGAAAGTTAAGGGATGCCAGGTCCGTTCTAGAATAATACAATTATATAGACGGCTTGGTTTAGAACAACTGATCAGGAGGCTAGCGAAATGCTGAGGTATGTGGCGAGTAAGTTTTTTTATATGCTTGTATCGTTGTTCATACTGATCTCAGCCACTTTTTTTCTTATGAAAGCCATACCGGGCGATCCGTTTATGGGAGAGAAAAAGCCATCGCCTGAAATTTTGGCGAGGCTGATGGAGCAGTATGATTTAGATAAACCGGTATTTCAACAATATACGAAATACTTGGGCAATATCGTTCAGGGTGACTTTGGTTTGTCTATGAAAAAACAGGGGCAATCCGTCACTGATATTATTGTTGATACATTTGGCCCTTCACTTCGATTGGGTCTTGTCGCGATCGTAGTATCTGTTATTGTGGGTGTCCTGCTGGGGATGCTTGCAGCTCTGTATCACCGCAAGCTGATTGACAACATCGCCATGATTATCTCGGTTCTCGGGATCGCGGTACCGAGTTTTGTACTCGCATCATTGTTGCAATTCGTTCTCGCAGAGAAAGCGGGCATTTTCAATGTTATGGGCTTTGAAGGACCGCTCGACTACGTGCTTCCTGTTATGGCTCTATCTGCTCAGCCGATTGCATTTATCGCGCGATTAACGCGATCCAGCATGCTGGAAGTACTGCATTCGGATTATATCAAGACGGCGAAGGCCAAGGGTCTTAACTGGTTCGCTATTATGTTCCGCCACGTGATCCGAAACGGGATATTGCCGGTCGTAACTTATGTCGGCCCAATGACAGCGAACATCATTACCGGTTCGGTCGTTATTGAACAGATCTTCGGTATTGGCGGCATTGGCAAGCAGTTTGTGGAAAGTATCACAAACCGCGATTATACAGTCATTATGGGGATTACCATATTCTACGGCATCTTGCTGATGCTGGCGCGTTTCATTACAGATATCGTATATGTATTTGTGGATCCACGCATTAAATTGACCGGCGGGAAGGAGGGGTAGACATGGAGAAAGAACAAAGTATGCCTCATCCTGCGGCACTAAACTTGAAGCCTGAAGATTTTCAGAAGATTGGTCCTGATGAGAAACAATCCGAGGTAATACAGCGTGAAAGTTTGTCCTCCTGGAGAGATTCATGGGAAAGATTGCGCAAGAACAAGCTTGCTATGTCCGGCTTGATTATTATGATCCTGATTGTCATCATGGCCATTATCGGCCCGATGATCTCTAACTATGATTATGAAACGAATGATTTGATGAATACGAATATGCCGCCTTCATCAGAACATTGGTTTGGAACCGACGATCTGGGCCGCGACGTTTTTGTTCGTACTTGGATGGGTGCTCGGATTTCCTTGACCGTTGGTCTTGCAGCAGCTGCGATTGACTTGATGATTGGTGTAATATATGGCGGCATCATGGGTTATTTCGGTGGCCGTATCGATGAGTTTATGAATAAGTTTGCCGAAATTTTGTATTCCATTCCGTACCTGCTCGTTACGATTTTGCTGTTGGTTGTATTTGAACCAAGTTTAGGAACGATCATACTCGCCTTAACCATCACCGGTTGGATTAACATGTCCTGGATTGTGCGGGGCGAGATTATGCAGCTTAAGAACAGAGAATATGTCCTCGCTTCACGTTCGATGGGTGCGGGAACCGGGCGCCTGTTGTTCCGGCATTTGATTCCGAATGCGATGGGTCCGATTATCGTTACCTTGACCCTGTCGGTTCCAAGTGCGATTTTTGCCGAGGCTTTCCTGAGCTTCCTTGGTCTTGGAGTTCAAGCACCAATTGCTTCATGGGGCTCCATGATTAATGATGCCCTGTCCGGATGGATGTACTATCCATGGCGGATGTTGTTCCCTGCTCTATTTATCAGCTTGACGATGTTAGCATTTAACATTTTCGGTGATGGATTGCGTGATGCGCTGGATCCGAAATTGAAAAAATAGGAGGTGGGAAGGTATGGAACCGATCTTGCAGGTAAAGGACCTCAACGTATCGTTTCGTGTTCGCGGCGGTGAAGTAAAAGCAGTCCGCGGCATGAATTTTGAAGTCGGCAAGGGGGAGACGGTTGCCATCGTCGGTGAGTCCGGAAGCGGTAAAAGTGTTACCGCCCAGACCATTATGCGATTGATTCCGTCCCCGCCCTCAGAAATAAAAAAGGGTGAGGTCATTTTCCAAGGACAAGACCTTCTCAAAAAAACAAATAAACAGATGGAAGCGATTCGCGGCAAGGATATCGGGATGATCTTCCAGGATCCAATGACGTCGCTAAACCCGACCATTCGAATAGGTAAGCAAATTACGGAGGTGCTGATCAAGCACCAGGGGATGTCTTTCTCCGAAGCCAAAAAACACGCCATAGAAATGCTGAAGCTGGTGGGTATCAAAAATGCGGAGGAGCGCTTCAATCAGTATCCGCATGAGTTCTCCGGCGGTATGCGGCAGCGTGCGATGATCGCCATTGCGCTTGCATGTAAGCCGACGCTGCTGATTGCGGACGAACCGACAACGGCACTCGACGTGACCATTCAGGCACAGATTATGGACGTTATGAAGGAAATGCAGGAACGCTTGGGCACATCGATCATTCTGATCACGCATGACCTCGGCGTTGTTGCCGGCATGTGTGACCGTGTCATCGTAATGTATGCAGGTGAAGTGGTGGAAACAGGAACGAAATGGGAGATTTTCAAAAATCCGCAGCATCCTTACACCAAAGGTTTGCTTCGCTCCATGCCTCGTCTGGATCAGAAGAAAGACGAACCGCTTATTCCAATTATCGGAACACCACCGGATCTGATCAAACCGCCTGTAGGCTGTCCGTTCGCCGCTCGCTGTGATGAAGCTATGCGAATTTGTGAACGGGTGGATCCGGGCGCAACGGAATTTAGCGACACGCATATGGCCCGCTGCTGGAATCTGCATCCGATGGCGAAGGAGGCGCAGGGTTCATGAAGGATAACCACTTGATTGAGGTAAAAGGCTTGAAGAAGTATTTTAACGTAGGCAAAGGCCGGATTCTTAAAGCAGTTGACGACCTGAACTTCTATATCCGTGAAGGCGAAACGCTTGGCATGGTGGGAGAGTCGGGTTGTGGTAAATCAACAGCAGGACGGACGATTCTTCGTCTCTATGAACCTACGGCCGGCAGCGTTAATTTTAACGGAACGGATATTTACAAGCTGTCTCCGGGCAAGATGAAGGCGATGCGCCGCGATATGCAAATGATCTTCCAGGATCCGTATGCCTCGCTGAATCCAAGATTCACGGTGTCGGATATTATCGGAGAAGCTTTGGATATTCACGGTATGGCCGGCAGCCGCGCCGAACGCAAGAAGCGGATTGAGGAGCTGCTGGATATGGTCGGCTTGAATAGTGACCACTCGACGCGTTACCCTCATGAATTCTCCGGCGGTCAGCGCCAACGGATCGGGATTGCTCGTGCTCTTGCGGTAAACCCTAAATTCATCATATGCGACGAGCCAATCTCGGCGCTTGACGTTTCGATTCAGGCGCAGGTTGTCAACCTGCTCAAGGATTTGCAGGACCGTTTGGGCTTGACCTATCTCTTCATTGCGCATGACCTGTCCATGGTTAAGCATATCAGTGACAGGGTAGCGGTTATGTATTTGGGTAAAATGGTGGAACTAGCAGACAGTGAAGAACTGTATGCAAATCCGATCCATCCTTATACCAAGACCTTGTTGTCCGCAATTCCGATTCCGGATCCAGAAATTGAGGCAAACAAAAAGCGTCTCAAGCTGGAAAACGATATGCAGGGGCCGATTTCAGCTGCCAAAGGCGAAGACGGAACGGTTCAACTGGATGTGAAGGATTCGGAATTGGTCGAAGTGTCCAAAGGACACTGGGTTGCAAAAGCCTACGCTTGAACAAGCGGACCTGAATATGAGAAAGCTGCTTCAAGAATAGCCGCTGGCATCGTGCCGGCGGCTATTCTTTTCCTTTGACGCAGAATGCCAACATTCGGTACAATCAAGAAAGGCAAAATGTTATAGAATAAATTAAATTTCATGCACAATCTAGATTTGGTTGCGACGTAGAATAGGAGGAATACCTCATGAATATCGTTCCGGAACCATTATCCCTCGCTTCGCGTCTCGCTCAGGATTATATTCATCACTTCGACCGGGTAAGCGGGTTCTACGGTGAAGATTACCGCGGCGAGCACAGCTATGCAGAGCGGGTACAATGGCTGGATCTTTCGGAAGACAAACGAATTCAGCGTAAAGCGCTGGCAGATTGCCTTCGGACGTATAATCAGAAACACAATGATCATCCCGCTGTACATAAATCACTCCAACTTCTGGAGCAGCCAGGAACGGTTACCATGGTTGGTGGACAACAAAGCGGTTTGTTCACCGGACCTCTGCTTGTCATATATAAAGCAATTACCGTCATTCAAGCGGCCCGCGAAGCGGAAGAGCGCTTGAATCGTCCTGTCGTGCCTGTATTTTGGATCGCAGGGGAGGATCATGATTGGGATGAAGTGAATCATACGTACTTCCTGAGTCAGGATCAGCAGCTTTCCAAGATCAAGCTTGATGCCAAGGACGGACTCAGGACGTCGGTTAGTTATACTGACGTTGCTGAAGAAGATTGGAATGCAATGCTGGCAGAGCTCCAGATTCAACTGGCAGACAGCGAATATAAGGCGGATCTGCTGAAGATGGCCAGGGAATCGTTTGACGGTTCGGCTGGACTCAGCGAGGCATTTGCTAAACTCATCAGCTGTATGTTCGGCAAATATGGGCTAATACTCCTGGATTCTGCAGATCCGGGACTGCGGGCGTTGGAAGTGCCCGTATTCGAATCTTTGATTACCCGCAACGAAACAATGGGACTTTCGTACCAGCAGGCAGCAAGGGATATCGCAGGTTTGGGTTATGAAGTGCAGGCTGATGTATCCGAGAATGGGGCCAACTTGTTCTACTTGCATGAAGGCAGACGCTTGCTGCTTTACCGAGAAGGACGTGTATTCTCAGACCGGAAAGGCATCATTACGCTCACGGAGGAAGAACTGCTTCGGGATTTGCATCAGCATCCTGAACGCTTCAGCAACAATGTGCTGACCCGTCCAATTATGCAGGATTCGCTGCTGCCCGTGCTCGGAACGATACTCGGTCCAGGCGAGATTTCTTATTGGGCGATTACGCGCTATGCATTTTCCGACTTAGGTTTGCAGATGCCACTGATCATCCCGAGAATGTCATTCTCCATCGTTGATGGAACCGTCCATAAGCTTATGGAGAAATATGGATTGTCCTTCGAGGATGTTCACCTCCGTTTGTCTGAGAAGCGTGAGGCTTGGCTTGCCAGCAAGGATGAGTTGAATCTTGAGGGACGATTCAGTCAAACCCGGGAACAATTTGAAGCATTATATCAGCCTTTAATAGAAGATCTTGGCAAAATGCAAAGTGGACTGTTAAAATTAGGTCTAACCAATAAAGAAAAAATATTGGAGCAGATGGATTACCTGTTAAGTAAATCCCGGAATGCCTTGGAACAGCAGCATGAGGCCGCACTGGCACAGTGGAAACGCATTGAACAGACACTGATGCCGGAAGGGAAACCTCAGGAGAGGGTGTATAATATCCTGGAATACATGAATCGTTATGGATTGAATCTGGTGGATCGCCTGATGGAAATCCCATATGTTGCTTCGGGCATTCACAGGGTCGTTTACGTATAATGATCAGGAATTCAATCATCAGATCATAGGAGGCCGTTAAATGAGCTCATCATCAATACAAACCAGCAATATTACCGACTTGAAACTGGCACCGGAAGGTCATTTGAAAATTGATTGGGTGAAAGCGCATATGCCGGTATTAAACCGGGTGCGTGAACAATTCGAGAGAGAACAGCCATTCAAAGGGTTGAAAGTCGCCATCTCCTTGCATCTGGAAGCCAAGACCGCTTATCTGGCGAAAGTCGTTCAGGCTGGCGGAGCTGAAGTGACAATTACGGGCAGTAATCCGTTGTCTACTCAAGATGATGTGTGTGCCGCATTGGTAGAAGACGGGATCACGGTGTTTGCCAAGTATAACCCGGATCCTGCAGAATACAAGCAGCACCTCATTTCAACACTCGAGACCAGACCCGATCTGATCATTGACGATGGCGGGGATCTCGTAACGATCCTTCACTCGGAACGTACGGATCTGCTTGAAGGAATTCGAGGCGGTGCGGAAGAGACAACGACAGGCATCCTGCGCCTGAAATCTTTGGAGAAGGAAGGCTCACTGAACTTCCCGATGGTTGCCGTGAATGATGCATACTGCAAATACTTATTCGATAACCGTTATGGTACTGGACAATCGGTCTGGGACGGAATTAACCGGACGACCAACCTGGTGGTTGCAGGCAAGACCGTCGTTGTCGTAGGGTATGGCTGGTGCGGGAAGGGCGTCGCCATGCGTGCCAAAGGTCTTGGTGCCAACGTCATTGTGACCGAGATTGATGCAATTAAGGCCGTTGAAGCTTATATGGACGGCTTCCGCGTCATGCCAATGCACGAAGCAGCCAAATTGGGAGACTTCTTTGTCACCGTCACGGGTAACCGCGATGTCATTAGTGGGGAAGACTTTGATGTCATGAAGGACGGTGCCATTTTATCCAATGCCGGTCACTTCGATGTGGAAGTCAATAAACCGGATTTGTCAGAACGGTCTCAATCGGTTCGCACGGTTCGGCGGAATATTGAAGAATATCATCTGAAAGATGGTCGTAAGATTTATTTGCTTGCCGAAGGCCGTTTGGTGAATCTGGCGGCAGGTGACGGACATCCGGCAGAAATTATGGATATGACGTTTGCGCTTCAAGCTTTGTCTCTCAAACACGTGAATGATCAGTACAAGAACATCGGTAACCACGTAGTAAATGTTCCTTACGAATTGGATGAACAGGTTGCCTTATATAAACTGGAAAGTCTAGGTATTACAATCGACAGTCTGAGCGCTGAGCAAAAGTCTTACTTGGACAGCTGGGCTCAGCACTAAACAGCAGCAGCTTTAGATCATTTGCAAAC
This sequence comes from Paenibacillus sp. NPDC058898, assembly GCF_049316025.1. Lineage (NCBI taxonomy): Bacteria > Bacillati > Bacillota > Bacilli > Caryophanales > Paenibacillaceae > Paenibacillus > Paenibacillus sp. NPDC058898. The sequence continues at coordinate 288,874 of NZ_JBMOSM010000004.1, forward strand.
CTCCTTTCCATCCCCGAGTGGGATGAAAGGAGGTTTTTTGTGCGAATGTCCTGAGAGAAAGTTCCAAAAAAACAAATGCTCGTTAGAAGGTATTTGATTCTTGACGCCGAATCTATTATCCTAAAGTGGTGGAAAGTGGTGCAAAGTGGGGAATCGGGGTTAAGGGGTGGAGTGCCTGATGTTCATGGGGGAGTTTCAACATAGCATCGACGATAAGGGGAGAATCATCATCCCTGCTAAATTTCGTGACCTCCTGGGCACCTCGTTTATCGTAACCCGCGGATTGGACAATTGCCTCTTTGTATACCCCAAAGATGAATGGGCCATCATGGAGCAGAAGCTCAAATCCCTGCCACTCATGAAGTCGGATGCACGTGCATTCACTCGGTTTTTTTTCTCCGGGGCGACAGAATGTGAATGGGATAAACAGGGAAGGGTAAATTTGCCGGGCAATTTGCGCGAGTTCGCCAAGCTCGAGAAGGAATGCGTTGTCATCGGCGTATCGAGCCGAGTGGAGATCTGGAGCAAGGAGCAGTGGCAGAATTACTATCAGCAGTCGGAGGAAGCATTCAACGACATTGCTGAGAAGCTGGTAGACTTTGATTTTGATTTATAACCAGCTAGGAACATCGTATTGAAATGGACAAGTTACACTTAAAAATCATGAATGAGACACAATGGAGGGCTGCAGCTTTGTTCCATCACATCACAGTGCTTAAGCAAGAAGCAACAGAAGGGCTGCGCATCAAACCAGACGGTATATATGTTGACTGTACGCTCGGGGGAGCAGGGCACAGCTCGCTTATTGCTTCCCAACTAAGTTCGAAGGGCCGGTTAATCGCACTGGATCAAGACGACTGGGCATTGAATAATGCCCGGGAAGTCATGAAGCCTTATGTGGACCGGATCACTCTTGTCAAAACCAATTTTCGTGATTTGGAGGAGGTGCTCCGAAACGAAGTGGAGGTTGATGAGAACGGGCAGCCGCAAGTTGACGGTATACTGTTCGATTTGGGCGTATCCTCTCCGCAGTTCGATGAAGGGGAGAGAGGTTTTAGTTACAACCATGATGCCCCGCTTGATATGCGGATGGATCAGTCCGCTGAGCTTACCGCAGCCAAGATTGTAAACGAATGGCCAGAACAGGAAATCGCACGAATATTGTATGAATACGGCGAAGAGAAATTTTCAAGACGAATTGCCAAGGTCATTGTTGAAAGAAGGGCACAGAGTCCTATTCAAACAACGGGTGAGCTTGTCGAAATGATTAAGGAAGGGATTCCGGCCGCAGCTCGGAGAACGGGCGGCCATCCGGCGAAACGAAGTTTTCAAGCGTTTCGGATTGCGGTAAATGATGAGCTTGGCGCATTCAAAGATGCGCTTCACCAAGCCGTGAGATGTCTTGCACCAGGAGGAAGAGTTTCAGTAATCACTTTTCACTCGCTCGAAGACCGGATATGCAAACAGATTTTTAACAGCTACATTCCCAAGTGTACGTGCCCTCCAGACTTTCCGATGTGTGTGTGCGGAGGCGGCCAAGGTGATCTGAAACTGGTGAACCGCAAACCGCTTATGCCCTCTGCGGAAGAGATTGAGAGTAATCCAAGGGCACGATCAGCGAAGCTGCGGATTGCGGAGAAACTGTAGAAACATCAAATCCCTGAAGAAGGAGAATCAGCCATGGCCTACACACGCGGCAATTTAGCCGTACAGGAGAGACAGAAGGAAACGCAGCAGTCCGCTTATCTCGAGAAGACAAAAGTCGTCAAACGTCGTTCCCAGCTTCCGCAAAAAGAAAAGCTGCTGTATATGTTGTCCGTGGTGTTTGTGGTTGCCGTCATGGGCGTCATTGGCATGAGTCATGTTCATTCCTATGACTTAAATCGGCAAATTCATGATACCGACAATAATATACTCAAAGCGAAACGAAATATTGATCAGCTTCAGGTTGAAAAGCAAACACTGGAGACGCAAATATTGGACAAGGCAAAAGAGTTGGGTTATGTGCCTATTGAGGATAAAAATACGATCCATCTATCACCCGTCTCGGGTTCATCCGGGACACAGAATTCGGACTCGGGACAAAATGATTGAAGTGTGAGGTTTTGACCGATGATAAAAAAAATCAAATTGCGTACTGTGCTAATAGGGGGATGTATAACCCTCTTTTTTGCTTTATTGATTGGACGGGTCTTTTGGCTGCAGGTAATCGATAACGACTTCTGGAAGGAACAAGCTTTATCGAAATGGTCGCGTAAACAGGATCTTCCGGCCACACGAGGGACGATTATGGATCGGGACGGCGATATTCTTGCCATGGATGCGCCTGCCTTTACGGTCATTGTGAACCCTGCGGTCATTCAGGCTAACGGCATGGAGAATGAGGTCGTTAAAGGGCTGCATGAGATTCTCGACAAGGATGAGGGCGAACTTCGTGAGCTGGTTAAAGCTAAAGACGATAAAGGGGAATACCTCAAAGGCCGTGAAGTCCGCAGTGAAGGATGGAAGATTGACCAGGAGAAGATGGAAGAGGTTAAAGAGTTTAGTGAAAGCTTGAATCAAAAATTAAAGGCTGCCGGTAAGGTTCCCGATTCGGGTATCGGCTTTCAGCGAGAGTCAAAACGATTCTATCCCAAAGAGACATTGGCTGCACATATCTTGGGTTATACCGATCGTCAGGGTAAAGGTGTCGGAGGCATTGAGCAATATTATGACGACGAGCTGAAGGGAACTGACGGATTCGCTTCTTACAAGAGTGACAAGAAGGGGGTCAAGCTGCCGAGTGAGAACGATTTATATCAGCCTGCAATAAATGGGAAAAATTTAGTGCTGACGACCGACGATACAATCCAGTATTATATCGAGGAAGCGATGCGCGACACGTATAACCAATATAAACCAATCAGTATGACGGTAATCGCAGCGGATCCGAACACGATGGAAATACTGGGGATGGCCAATATGCCGACTTTTGATCCCAATACATATTCGGAATGGAATCAAAAGAATTTTAACAATCATGCCGTGCGGTCCACCTATGAGCCGGGATCGACCTTCAAAATTGTAACGCTGGCCAGTGCAGTTCAGGAGAAGCTGTTTAACCCGGGTGCTATTTATCAATCCGGATCCATAAGAGCGGGTGGAAGAACTCACCGGGACATTAACAGCGTAGGGTGGGGGCCTATCACCTATTTGGAAGGCGTGAAGAAGTCGAGTAACGTTGCTTTTGTCAAATTGGGATTCGAAATGCTTGGCAAGGAACGATTTACCAACTATATTAAGGAATTTGGGTTTACTCAGAGAACGGGGATCGACCTCCCAGTCGAAGTTTTGGGTACCTTGAATATGACTTATGATTCCGATATTTCAACCATGACCTACGGTTACGCTGTATCCGTAACGCCTATCCAACAGATTGCTGCTATTTCGGCAGTGGCCAACGGAGGCAAGCTCATGAAGCCTCATATGGTGAAGCAGATCGAGGACCCTAACACGGGTAAGGTTGATAAAATCGAGCCGGAAGTCGTGCGCCAGGTCATATCTCCTAAGGCCGCAAGAGAAACAGGGACTTACCTTGAGCAGGTAGTAGCCGACCAATCCATTGGTACAGGTAGGCTTGCGTATATTGATGGCTACCGGGTTGCGGGTAAAACCGGTACCGCTATAAAATCCGGCGGCGGATATAAAGACCGTTCGAAACAAGTGGTTTCGTTCATCGGATACGCTCCCGTCGAGAATCCGAAGATTGCCGTGCTGGTCATTATCGACGAACCAAACGTGGAACAGGGCGGTGGTAAGCTGGCAGCACCGATATTCAAAGAAATCGTCTCCAAGACCTTGAATTATTGGGGCGTTCCCAAATCGAATGAGGCTCAGGATAAAGAAAAATCGAATGCAGGCACGACGCAGAAGGATTCCCTGAAAGCACCAGACTTTACGGGGCTGAAGCTGAGTGACGTAAAAGCCAAGCTGCTGAAGGATGGAGTGGCATTTGAGACCTTGGGCAACGGAAACACGGTGAAAGAGCAATATCCGCCTGCAAATGCAATCATTAGTGCAGGGCAACGGATCTATCTTCTTACTGAGGATAGCCCAACGATGAAAATCCCGAATTTAGAGGGTGAATCGCTCAGGGACGCCATGGAAGTGCTCACCTTGATGAAAGTAAAGGTTAATGTTCAAGGTGAGGGCTACGTTGTTTCGCAATTGGAAGCCAAGGAGAATGGCCAGCGAATCGTGCAGTTAACCCTGAAATCGGCGCAAGAGTTAATAACGGGAAGCAGCAGCTCTGATGAAACATCATCCGCTGGCAACGAAGATCCTAACGGGGAAGAATCCACCGATGAAGAAACTGAAACAACAGGCAGCGCAGGAGGGGAATAGCTTGTTCTAACCCGGGTTTGTCCCGAATACTCATGTGAAGAACGCATAATCATGAGCTTTCGGGTTCAAACAGGGAGGGAAGCTTAGGTGAAAGTATCCAAGGTATCGCAGCGGAGAAGACTGCTCTGGAGCCTGCTGCTGCTGCTCCTGCTGTTCTCGGCACTGATCATCAGATTGGCTTACGTGCAGATTGGAAAAGGAACGGAGCTGTCGGCGAAGGCGGAGGATCTCTGGCGCCGCGACATTCCGTTTGCGGCACAGCGTGGTGAAATTTTGGATCGTAACGGAACCGCATTGGTTACGAATATAACGACACCGACCATTTGGGCGATTCCTGTACAAATCAAAGATCCGGACCATACGGCCGAAACCTTGGCTGGGCTTATCAACATGGACAAAACCGATATCAAGAAAATCATTACGAAACGTTCGAGGTTGGAACGGATAAATCCCGGTGGACGAAAAATTACGATGGAGCTGGCTCAGGAAATTCGTGATTTGAAGCTGCCGGGTATCGTTGTTGCTGAGGATTACAAACGGTATTATCCCTATGGCGATCTCGCAGCCCATATTTTGGGATTCACAGGGGCCTACAGTCAGGGACTTACCGGCTTGGAAGCCATGCATGACGACAAGCTGAAGGGCTTCGAAGGCGGAATATCCTATCTGTCCGATGCAGGCGGAAGAATCATGCCGGGCTCCTCGGAGAAGTATGTCGAGCCTCGTGATGGTTTGAATCTGGAGCTAACGATCGATAAATCGATCCAGTCCATTATGGAGCGGGAGCTTGACCAAGCCATGGTGAAGTATCAGGCGAACGGGGCCTGGTCGATTGCCATGAATCCCAAGACAGGCGAGATTTTGGCGATGGCCAGCAGGCCGGGTTATTCTCCTGCCAATTACCAGCAGTTTTCAGCCGAGACGTATAATCGCAACCTGCCGATCTGGATGACCTATGAACCGGGCTCGACGTTCAAGATTATTACGCTTGCCGCTGCCCTTGAAGAGGACAAGGTTAATCTGAAGAGCGATCACTTCTTTGACAGTGGGGCGGTAGAGGTCGGTGGAGCAAGACTGCGCTGCTGGAAAAAAGGCGGACATGGCAGCCAGACCTTCATGGAGGTTGTCCAGAACTCCTGCAACCCGGGCTTTGTGGCGTTAGGTCAGAAGCTGGGCAAGGAAAGCCTGTTCCAGTATATCCGCGATTTTGGCTTTGGGGCCAAGACGGGCATCGATTTGAATGGGGAAGAGAATGGCATCCTGTTCAAACTCGCTAACGTCGGTCCGGTTGAGTTAGCCACAACGGCATTTGGGCAGGGAGTATCAGTTACGCCGATCCAGCAGGTTGCGGCAGTGTCCGCGGCCATTAACGGCGGCAAATTGTTTAAGCCGCATGTGGCCAAGGCGTGGGTCAATCCGGAGACGGGAGAGACGGTTGAGGAAATCAAGCCGGAGCTCGTCAGACAAGTGATCTCGGAAGAAACATCCAAGCAAGTGCGCGAGGCGCTCGAGAGCGTTGTCGCCAAAGGGACCGGACGTCCGGCCTTCATTGACGGTTATCGCGTCGGAGGGAAGACGGGAACTGCCCAGAAGGTTATTAACGGCCGCTACTCGTCGACCGAGCATATTGTATCGTTTGTCGGATTCGCACCTGCCGATGATCCTGAGATTGTGGTGTACACTGCGGTAGATAATCCGAAGGGCATTCAGTTCGGTGGTGTCGTAGCTGCTCCAATCGTACAGAACATCCTGGAGGATGCGCTGCATTATATGAAGGTTCCACCGCGTAAAGATCAGCTTGCCCGCGAGTATAAATATGGCGAGACGCCAACCGTGACTGTGCCGAATCTGGTCGGAGCGACCATTCAGGATCTCTATGAGGATCTGAATATGAATTTCATGCTGGCCAAGTCCGGGACCGGCAACACGGTGATTTCCCAGGCCCCGAAGCCGGGAAGCCGGGTGGAGCGGGGGGCTACCATTCGGATTTATATGGGTGAAGACCCGGAGGAATCCAAGCACGAACATTAAGGCATCATCTGGTTCACGAGCGGGACGGATGATGCAGATATATAGAGAGAGGGATAACAATGAAATTGAAGCAATTATCATCCGTATTGGCTGCTGCTGTTATCAAAGGATCCGGAGATGTTGAAATAACGGGGATTGAAACAGACTCGAGACAAGTGAAAGCGGGGGATTTGTTCATTTGTCTGCCGGGTCATACGGTAGATGGGCACCAGTTTGCAGCCCAGGCTGCCGACCAAGGCGCTGCGGCATTGGTCGTTGAGCGTAAGCTTGAGGTAGACCTTCCGCAAGTCATCGTGAAGGACAGCCGTTTTGCGATGGCGGGTTTGGCGAATGCCTTTTTTAATCAGCCAAGCTCCCGCATGAAGATGATCGGTGTAACCGGAACGAACGGCAAGACCACGACAACGTATTTGATTGAGTCGATCATGAACGATTACGGTCTGAAGACCGGACTCATCGGCACGATTCAAATGAAATACGACGGCCGTTCGTTCCCGATGCCGAGAACAACGCCCGAGGCGTTGGAGCTTCAGCGTTACTTGAACGATATGGCGAACGCAGGCACCGAGTGCTGCGTGATGGAGGTATCCTCGCATGCGCTCGAACAGGGGCGGGTGAAGGGAACGGATTTCCGGACGGCCATATTCACAAACCTGACGCAGGATCATCTGGACTATCATCATACGATGGAAGAATACCGCGGGGCAAAAGGACTATTTTTCTCCCGGCTGGGCAACGCTTTTGCCAAGGAAGAATCATCGCGCAAATATGCTGTCCTGAATGCGGATGATGAGGCTTCAGCTTATTTTGCCAAGCAGACGGCAGCGGAAGTGATTACCTATGGTTTGGGAGACGATGCGGATATACGAGCAAGCAACATCTCGATCACCGCTCAAGGGACCTCGTTCCATGTGGATACATTCCGCGGCAGTGCGGATATTTCAATTCGAATGGTAGGGAAATTCAACGTGTATAACGCTATGGCCGCGATTGCTGCCGCGCTTCTTGAGGGAATCCCGCTCGAGGATATCAAGAACAGCCTGGAATCCGTACCCGGAGTCGACGGCCGCGTTGAGGTCGTGGATGAGGGTCAGCCGTACGCTGTGATTGTGGATTATGCACATACGCCGGACGGACTCGAAAATGTGCTGCGTACCGTTAATGAATTTGCTGAAGGACGGGTGCTCACGGTATTCGGCTGTGGCGGCGACCGGGATCGGACCAAACGGCCGATCATGGGTAAAATTGCCGCAAAATATAGCGATGTTGTATTGGTGACTTCCGATAATCCCCGTACCGAAGACCCGGATTTGATCCTGAAGGATATCGAAGCCGGCTTGATTGAGGACGGAGTGGCAACAGAAAGCTACAAGCTCATCGTCGATCGTCGGGAAGCGATCGAAAAGGCTATTGAAATGGCAAGCCCGGGCGATGTAGTATTGATTGCGGGGAAAGGTCATGAGACCTACCAGCTGATTGCGGGCGAAGTGCTAGATTTTGACGACCGCATCGTAGCCAAAGACGCGATAAGGGGCAGACAATAGTGATCCATAAATCATTAAAGAGCATCGCCGACATGTGCGGCGGGACGCTCTCACGTAACCAAGATGACAGCATTATCATTCAAGGGGTCGGTACCGACTCCCGAACCATACAGCCGGGTAATCTGTTTGTTCCGATTGTCGGCGAGAAATTTGACGGGCATACGTTTGCCGAGAGCGTGCTTGCCAGCGGAGCAGGCGCAGTGCTCTGGCAGAGAGATCATCAACCGATTCCCGACGACCTGCCGCTCATTCTCGTTAAGGATACGTTAACGGCACTCCAGTCGCTTGCTGCGGCCTATTTGTCCGAGAGCCGTGCAAAGGTGATCGGCATTACCGGCAGCAACGGGAAAACGACAGTGAAGGACATGGTGTCCGCACTGCTTGAAACCACGTTTAAGGTTCACAAGACGCAAGGCAATTACAACAATCATATCGGCCTTCCGTTAACCGTACTCGCGATGAAGGAAGATACCGATGTGATCGTGCTTGAGATGGGCATGAGCGGACGTCGCGAGATTGAACTGCTCTCGACCATTGCGCGTCCGGATATGACGGTGATTACTAACGTAGGGGAAGCGCATATGCTTCAGCTAGGTTCGCGCGAAGAAATCGCCCGCGCCAAGCTTGAAATCATCAGCGGCATGAAGCCAGGCGGATTGCTGATCTATCACGGGGACGAACCGTTGATCCGTCAGGTGCTTGCTGAAGAAGCTACGGTGAAGCCTGAGGGACTGCGAACGTTTACGTTCGGCAATCAAGAAACCAATGATGATTATCCGACGGGACTCATGTTCCATGCAAGAGGCATCATATTCACTTCGAACCGGCATGCGGGCGAAGGCTTCAGCTTACCGCTTCTGGGTCGTCATAATGTAGTCAACGCGCTGGCAGCGATGGCTGTAGCGGCCCATTTGGGAATCGGCGATGAAGCCATTCGCAGCGGCTTTGCCAATCTGAAGCTGTCGAGTATGCGGATCGAAGCTGTGGAGACTGCGTTCGGGGTCACCGTGCTGAATGATGCTTACAATTCCAGTCCTACCGCGGTTAAGGCGGCAGTGGACGTGCTTGGAGATATGAAAGGCTACCACCGACGGATTGCCGTTCTCGGGGACATGCTGGAACTTGGTCAGCGGGAAGAGGAATTCCATGCCGAGATTGGAGATTATTTATCTCCGGACAATGCGGATCTTGTGTTCACCTTCGGCCCATTGTCGCTTCACACGGCGAAGAAAGCGAAAGATCGCTTCCCTGAAGGGGCTGTGCTTCCGTTTACGGATAAAGAGCAGCTGATCGAGGCTTTGCTGGAGCGGGTAACGGAGAAGGATATCGTATTGGTGAAAGCTTCGCGCGGCATGAGACTGGAACACGTGGTTGACGCCTTGAAGGCCCTGCCTGGCGGCAACAATGGAGTGAGGGGGTGAGCTGATGGACTTTCAATTGCTGTTATTGACAATCGGTGTAGCGTTTGTGCTTGCGGTGATATCGGCTCCGCTGCTCATTCCGCTGCTGCGGAGGATGAAGTTCGGCCAGCAGGTAAGGAGCGACGGTCCGCAGAGTCACTTGAAAAAAGCCGGGACGCCCACGATGGGCGGCGTTGTAATTTTGCTTGCTTTTACACTGACTTATATTAAATTTTCACCTGTCGATACTGATTTCTATGTAATGATCGTAGCCACGCTCGGTTTTGGTTTGATCGGCTTTCTTGACGACTATATTAAGATCGTATTTCGCAGATCATTAGGACTCACGGCTAGACAGAAGCTGTTTGGACAGCTTCTGTTTTCCGGTATTATGTGCTGGTTATTGATCTCCAACGGCCATAGCACGGCAATAAGCGTTCCAGGAATGGATTGGTCCTTTGATTGGGGGCCGTGGTTCTATTATCCGTTCATCGTGGTCATGATGCTTGCGATCAGCAACGCGGTCAATTTCACCGATGGATTGGATGGTCTTCTGTCCGGTGTGAGTGCAATTGCCTTTGGTGCTTATGCCATTGTGGCGATCCAGTCTACCTCGTTTGCGGCGGCATTCTGTGCAGCAGCGATGATCGGTGCGGTTCTCGGTTTTCTGGTATTTAACGCTCATCCTGCCAAGGTGTTCATGGGAGACACAGGCTCTTTAGGAATCGGCGGTGCCATTGGCGCCATTGCTATCGTAACCAAGAGCGAGCTGCTGTTCCTGATCATTGGCGGAGTCTTCGTCATCGAGATGCTATCTGTTGTGCTTCAGGTGATCTCTTTCAAAACCCGGGGCAAACGAATATTCAAAATGAGCCCGATCCATCACCATTACGAATTATCCGGTTGGTCGGAGTGGCGCGTCGTCTTTACATTTTGGGCCGTGGGACTGATACTTGCGGGACTCGGACTTTATATCAACAAGGGGTTGTAACATATGAAGCAGCTAGATGACTATCGGGATAAGCATATCGTAGTATTGGGCCTTGCCAAAAGTGGAGTACAGGTAGCTAAAGTGCTGCATCAAGCTGGGGCTTTCGTCATTGTAAATGATAGAAAGGAAAGAGAACAGTGTCCTGAAGCTTCGGAGCTCGAGGCTTTGGGTATTTCTGTTATTTGCGGTGGACATCCCGATGATCTTATTCATCCCGGTGTGACGCTTCTTGTCAAAAATCCCGGAATTCCGTATTCCGTCCCGCCTGTTCAAAAAGCGCTTGAGCTTGAGATTCCTGTCGTGACCGAAGTTGAAATCGCCTATCACCTGTGTGAAGCTCCGATCATCGGCATTACGGGCTCGAATGGCAAAACAACGACGACCACCTGGGTGGGCAAGCTGCTGGAAAGCGCAGGTCTTTCCCCGATTGTAGCCGGTAATATCGGCACGCCTCTATCTGAGGCTGCAGCAGAAGCAACTGAAAACGACTGGATGGTCGTTGAGCTGAGCAGCTTTCAGTTAAAAGGAACACAGGCGTTCAGACCGCGTATTGCCTGCCTTCTCAACGTTGCGGAAACACATCTTGATTACCATGGCGGAATGGATGATTATACTGCATCCAAAGCCAAGCTGTTCGCCAACCAGACTGCGGATGATACCGCTGTGCTCAATTGGGATGATCCCGTGTGCAGAAACCTTGTTCCGTATATCAAGGCGCGCATCGTGCCTTTTTCGATGAGTGAGAGCCTTCGTGAAGGGGTTCACGTCTTGCCGCCGTATGCTGTCGGTGCCCAGGACTCGGACGAAGACGATCAAGGGCGTACCGTGATTTATACAGATGGCGAAGGGTTTACGCATGAGATCATCCGTGTGGAGAACATCGGACTGCCCGGAAGATTTAATGTAGCGAATGCATTGGCAGCCTGTGCAATTGCCATAGCGGCCGGCGTTGCCCCCGATAAGCTGGAAGAAGCTTTGTCCAGCTTCCGCAGCGTTGAGCACCGCCTGGAATACGTAGCCGAACTTAAGGGTGTATCCTATTACAATAACTCGAAGGCAACGAACTCCAAGGCGACGCATATGGCGTTGACTTCGTTTAAGGAGCCTATCGTATTAATCGCTGGCGGGCTTGATCGTGGCTCGGATTACGAGGATTTGATTCCTTCTATGCAAGGAAGGGTGAAAGCCATCGTGCTTCTTGGCGAAACCAAGGAGAAAATCGCGAATGCTGCTGCCAAAGCCGGATTAAAGGACATCTTCCTCGTCGATAATGGAAAGGACGCCGCCGCGACTTTAACCTCGGCTGTCCAGAAGGCTGCCGGGCTGGCAGAGAGCGGGGATATTGTTCTTCTATCTCCCGCATGTGCAAGCTGGGACATGTTTCCTTCCTTTGAGGTACGAGGACGCATTTTTAAAGAGGCGGTGCATAACCTTTAAGTAGGGGGGTGGATAAGCCCCTACTTAGGATGTACGAGGTGGCCTTTCCATGAACAAGAACCGCCAGGCGCCCGATCTGTGGCTGCTTATCTGTATTTTGGCCCTGCTGGCCATCGGAATCGTCATGGTATATAGCGCAGGATCCGTCCTCGCATTTCATGACTATGGCGATAAGTTTTATTTTGTGAAGCGTCAGCTGTTTTTTGCCTGTCTGGGGCTTGCCGCAATGTATTTCACATCGAAGACCGACTATCGGGTTTGGAAGAAATACAGCAAGCTTGCACTGCTGGTCTGCTTTTTTATGCTGATTATCGTACTTATTCCAGGGGTTGGCGTTGTTCGCGGCGGGGCCAGAAGCTGGCTCGGCATCAGCTCGTTCGGTATTCAGCCCTCCGAGTTTATGAAGCTGGGGATGATTCTGTTTCTATCACGCTGGCTTAGTAAGCAAGATTATGATATTACGTCTTTTACTAGGGGGCTTTTGCCGCCGCTTGGTTTGATCGGACTGGCATTCGGATTGATTATGCTGCAGCCTGATTTGGGTACGGGTGCCGTTATGCTGGGTGCTGCGATGATGATCGTTTTTACCGCAGGGGCACAGATGAAGCATCTGGGCTTTCTCGCATTAGGCGGGGTAGCCGGTTTCATTGGTTTGATTCTAACAGCCCCCTATCGGCTGAAGCGGATAACTGGATTTCTCGATCCGTGGTCCGACCCGCTTGGCGCAGGCTATCAGATCATCCAATCCCTCTATGCCATAGGGCCGGGGGGACTTGGCGGACTCGGACTTGGCATGAGCCGTCAGAAGTACGCTTATGTACCTGAACCGCAGACAGATTTTATTTTTTCGATCTTGGCCGAAGAACTTGGGTTTATTGGCGGTTTGATTGTCCTGCTCTTGTTCGCTGCCTTGGTGTGGCGGGGCATGAGGGTGGCCATGACCGTATCCGATGGCTTTGGAAGTCTGCTGGCTGTTGGTATCGTAGGCATGGTCGCCATACAGGTCGTTATCAATATCGGTGTCGTTATCGGTTTAATGCCGGTGACAGGGATTACGCTGCCGCTCATCAGTTACGGAGGCAGCTCGCTGACGCTGATGCTGACGGCGCTGGGCATTCTATTAAATATTTCCCGTTATGCGAGGTGAAGGGTATGCGTGTCGTATTGACCGGCGGCGGAACGGGGGGGCATATTTACCCCGCCGTTGCCATTGCAAGACAATGTGAAAAAGAAGATCCGAAAACGGAGTTTTTATATATCGGAGGCCAGCGGGGCCTCGAAAGCAAGCTGGTACCCCAAGAGAAGCTGCCGTTTGAGAGCATCGATATCACGGGGTTCCGGCGCAAGCTGTCGCTGGATAACGTGAAGACGATCATGCGTTTTTTCAAAGGCGTGAAGCGGTCGAAGGCCCTCCTGAAGGAGTTTAAACCCGATGTCGTGATCGGTACCGGAGGTTATGTGTGTGGTCCGGTGGTTTATGCAGCGGCCAAGCTCGGAATACCGACCATGATTCATGAGCAGAATGCAATCCCGGGCCTCACCAACCAGTTCCTTAGCCGATATGCGGATACGGTTGCCGTCAGCTTTGAGGGATCGGAGTCCTCTTTTCCTAAAGCCAAAAGAACGGTATATACAGGAAATCCACGTGCGACAACGGTATTATCCGCCAATCGTGAACGTGGATTTGCTACGCTCGGCATTCCGGTGGACAGCCAGGTCGTGCTGATCGTCGGCGGAAGCCGGGGAGCCAAGGCGATCAATAACGCGATGATCGGGATGGCACCGTTCATACAGAAGCACTCAGGCGTACATTTTGTGTTTGTGACGGGCGATACGTATTTTGAGAACACACGGGAATCCATCCTGTCGCAGCTCGGTACTATGCCGAATCATCTTCATATCGTGCCTTACGTTCATAATATGCCGGAAGTGCTTGCGGCTACTTCGTTGATTGTAAATCGTGCTGGAGCTTCATTCCTGGCGGAGATTACATCGCTGGGCATTCCATCTGTACTTATACCTTCACCTAACGTCACCAATAACCATCAGGAGGCGAATGCGAGGCAATTGGAGGAAGCGGGCGCATCCAGCATGATTCTTGAAAAGGATTTGACGGCTGAAACGCTGTTTCGAAAGCTTGAGGAGATCATGACCAGTCGCTCTACCAGAGAGGCGATGTCCGCGGCTTCGAAAAAGCTCGGCAAACCGGATTCGGCTACCGTCATGGTTCAAGAAATCCGCCGGTTAACCGGTAAACGCTAAAACGGCTGGGCGATTGTCACACACCTATGGAGCCTGACATAAGATACTCTATAATCGTGACACACCCATGAGGCCGGCATTACTGACAGCGGCCATCTCTTCATCTAGTTGAAGGAATGGCCTTTTGGTTTTGAAAGTCAAGGGGAGGTTTATTTAAATGCAGCAGTGGAAATCGCTACTATCAGAGGCCAATGTCGGAACCGTATTATGGAATGAACCGCTGGCAAAATACACGACGTGGAAAATAGGCGGACCAGCCGATTGCCTGATTATTCCTGAGAACAAGGAACAGCTCAGGGAACTGGTCACTCTTCTCCATGCCCATCACATACCTTGGACACAACTGGGCCGCGGTTCAAACATGTTGGTTGCCGATAAAGGCATTCGGGGAGCGGTCATCAAGCTGGGCCAGGGATTTGAGGAGCTTCATTTTGAGGGAGAGACGGTAACTGCAGGCGGCAGTCTGTCTTTTGTCAAGCTCAGTGTTCTGGCCGGAAAAGAAGGATTATCCGGTCTTGAATTTGCCGGAGGCATTCCTGGATCGGTCGGAGGGGCCGTCTACATGAATGCAGGTGCCCATGGGTCAGATGTGTCACGCATATTCAAGTCCGCTGACATTGTACTGGAAACAGGGGAATTGGTTACGTATGCTGCGAAAGATATGGCGTTTGATTACCGACACTCCATTCTGCATGAACGAAAAGGGATTGTGACTGAAGCGGTATTTGGGCTCCGACAAGGAGACCGCAAAGAAATTTCAGCTGTTATGGCCTCCTACAAGGACCGTCGCCGGCGTACACAGCCGCTCCAATCCGCAACGGCAGGCAGTGTGTTTCGCAACCCGCCCGGCGACCATGCCGCGAGGTTGATCGAGGCTGCCGGTCTTAAGGGCCTACGGATCGGGGGAGCAGAAGTTTCTTTACAGCATGCCAATTTCATTGAGAACACCGGTCAAGCGACAGCAGAGGACGTGCTTGCTTTGATGGAACGCATCAAGGAAACCATCTCGGAAAAGAACGGAATTCATATGGTGCCTGAGGTGTACGTTCTGGGCGAGCGGTAAACTCGGAGGTGATACATTGGACAAATTGGTGATTGAGGGTGGAAGGCCCCTATCAGGAACCATTCGTATCCATGGCGCAAAAAATGCAGCTTTACCTATTCTAGCGGCAAGTCTTCTGGCAGAAGGAACGGTAAGATTAAGCAATGTCCCGCATCTGCTGGATATTGAAGTGATGCTCAGCATTCTCAGCCGTCTTGGCTCCAAATGCAAGCATGAGCTGGAGACGGTTACCGTGGATACCTCGTCTGCCAATTCGTTTCATGTCCCGGAAGATTTAATGAAGCAGATGCGATCCTCCATCTTTTTGATGGGACCTCTGCTGGCCCGTTTTGGTGAAGTGACGATCTATCAGCCCGGAGGCTGCGCGATCGGAGAACGTAAGATCGACCTCCATCTTCAGGGATTGCAGGCGCTTGGTGCGGAAATCGAGGAGAGTAACGATAAGATCCATTGCAGGGCAAGCCGGTTGGTCGGGACTGATATTCATCTGGATTTTGCCAGCGTAGGGGCAACGGAGAATATCATGATGGCAGCAGCAACGGCGTTTGGCACAACGGTGCTCACCAATGCCGCCAGAGAGCCTGAAATTCAGGACCTTCAGCATTTCCTGAACAAGATGGGAGCGAACATTATCGGCGCAGGAACGGATACCATCACGATCCATGGCGTGGAGCGTCTGGAGCCTTGCGAGTACGAGATCATACCGGACCGGATCGTAGCCGGCACCGTCATGATCGCAGCGGCCGTCACCCGCGGTAGTGTAACGCTTACAAAGACCAATCCATCTCATTTAACTTCCCTTATACATGTGCTAAAGCGCGCCGGTGTTCAAACCAGTATATGCAATGATATAATAAACATAAGCTGTATGAGCCGACCTAAAGCGGTGGAACGTATTGTGACTTCACCGTATCCTTCGTTCCCGACTGATTTGCAATCCCAGGTCATGGTCTTGCTGTCCTTGGCGGACGGATTTAGCGTAATGAAAGAGACGGTATTCGAAGGACGGTTCAAGCATGTGGAGGAACTCTCCCGTATGGGGGCGGACATTTCCACGGATCTGAACTATGCATTTATACGCGGTGTTCAGAGAATTTATGGAGCTACGGTGGAGGCAACCGATCTTCGGGCTGGAGCGGCGCTCGTCATCGCCGGTTTGGCCGCGCAGGGAACAACCGTGGTGGAGCAAGTTCACCATATTGATCGCGGTTATGATCGTATTGAAAACATGTTCCAAGGTTTAGGCGCTCGGATCTATCGTCAATCTCCGGTGCCAAAACCGCTTGATTTAGCCAATTGAGGTCCTGTGCTTCCCCTCCGGAAAAGGAGGGGATAACAGGTCTTTATGGAGAGAGTGGATATGTCCAAGACACATATGCCTGTCCTTAAGCAGGACAAGCCCAAACCGAAAACAGCCAAAAAAATCATAGGGATACTTTTGCTGCTATTCGTAGCCCTGTTGACGATTCTATTTTTCCGGTCGTCAGTCAGCCAAGTTACCGAGATTCATTTTACAGGCAATACGTTTAATACAAATGAGCAGCTTATCAAGCAAAGCGGACTCCACATCGGAGACCAGTACTTTGGCGTTGAGCCGAAAGATGTGCAGGAACGCCTGATGAAGCTGGGAACGATTAAGTCGGCTGAAGTGGTCAAGAGCTTTCCGGGCGAAGTCAGCATCGTGGTGACGGAGCATCCTACGGTGGCCTACGAGTTGTCCGAAAGCGGGGAACTTCAAGCCATATTGGCCAGCGGCACCTCAGTTCCTGTTACAGCGAGCGGTATTGCCGTTGAGAAGCCGATTTTGACCAATTGGGCTCCGGACGATCCCAACAAGGCCGAGCTTAGCGAGGTGCTTGCGGAGATTTCGGGCAGCCTGACCTCCGATATCTCGGAAATCATGCCGTCTCCGACGTTATCTTTTCCGGATCGGATCAAGATGTATACACGTTCCAAGTTCGAAGTCATCACTTCGGTTTCCTTGCTCCGTGACAAAGTAGAGTACCTGAACCAGGTGACCGAAATGGAGCGGCCGGGTATGATTACGATGCTGGAAGCGGACTCTTATGTGCCGTTTGTAGAAGAAGTTGGAGAAGACGCGGAAGAAGGGCAATAACCCCCTACTCAGGGATTGGAATAAATGGTACAATTGAATGTATTGACAACTTGTTTCGGCTCTTCTTTTTTGAATGACTTTTACGGCCTGTTATAGCAAATGTTGGCAGTAAAAAAAATGTTGAAAAAAGAGGGAAAGACCTGCGAGTGTTGAATAAGTAGAAATGTATTCTTTATTATCAAAATTAATTTGCTAAAAACAGGAGGTGCCAGGGCTTGAGCAACAATGACATCATTGTTAGTTTGGACATCGGTACATCCAAAGTTCGTGCTATTATTGGGGAAGTTAATAATGGAACCTTTAATATTATTGGAGTTGGATCTGCCGACTCGGAGGGAATTCGCAAAGGTGCAATTGTAGATATCGACCAGACCGTACAATCCATTCGCAGCGCTGTTGATCATGCGGAGCGTATGGTCGGTATTCAAATATCCGAAGTATATGTCGGCATTTCTGGAAATCATATCGGACTTCAATCCAGCCATGGAGTTGTGGCAGTATCGAACGAGGATCGCGAAATTGGTGAAGAGGACATCGACCGCGTGCTGAAAGCAGCGGAAGTCGTGGCGCTTCCTCCGGATCGTGAAATTATCGATGTGGTTGCTAAACAGTTTGTAGTTGACGGTTTGGAAGGAATCTCTGATCCGCGAGGAATGATCGGCGTAAGACTGGAAGTTGAAGCGACGATTATTACTGGCGCCAAAACGGCAATACATAACCTGTTACGTTGTGTGGAGAAATCAGGCCTGAAAGTAAAGGATCTGGTGCTGATTCCGCTTGGTGCCGGACAGCTATCCTTGTCCAAGGACGAGAAAACGATGGGTTCGGTGCTGGTTGACGTCGGGGCGGGCTCAACCACGTTGGCTGTGTTCGAGGGAGGCAGTATTGCCGCAACTTCGACGCTCCCGGTTGGTGGAGATTTCGTTACGAATGATATCGCTTATGGCCTGCGAACGCTAACGGATCAAGCAGAGAAGGTTAAGCTGAAGTACGGATGCGCGCTGATCGAGAGTGCCGCACACGAAGTAACGTTTAAAGTAACGAGAATTGGAAGCAATGTGGACAAGGAGTTCACCCAAGAAGATCTGGCAGCTATCATAGAACCTCGCGTTCAGGAAATTTTCCAATTGGTGCGCCAAGAAATTAAGCGCTTGGGTTACAGTGAGCTTCCTGGTGGTTATATACTTACTGGGGGCACTATGTCCATGCCTGGTGTGCTGCAGGTGGCACAAAATGAGCTGGCGACTTCCGTACGGATTGCGGTTCCCGATTTCATCGGTGTTCGTGATCCGGGATACTGCAGCGGAGTCGGCATCCTCCATAATGCAATCCGGAATGTACGTGTACGCAATACAGGAGGAAGCAACAACAGCAGCGGAAATAGCAAGAAACCGGTGAACCGCGCTAAGCAGCAAAATCCTGTCGCAGCAACTCAGGAGACCAGCCAGAAGCCGGGATTTATTGAACGCTTGAAAAAGATGTTCAGCGAGTTTATATAGCGGATTCATTCGACTGTGGACGTGCCATCCACGCACATTGAGGGGGAGATGGATTAGATGTTGGAATTTGATTTTGAAATGGAGAGCTTAGCTCAAATAAAAGTAATCGGAGTAGGTGGCGGCGGAAGCAACGCCGTTAACCGAATGATTGAGAATGGTGTGCAGGGTGTTGAATTTATTACAGTCAATACGGATGCTCAGGCACTCCACCTTGCCAAATCAGAACATAAACTGCAAATCGGGGATAAGCTGACTCGCGGTCTTGGTGCCGGCGCCAATCCTGACGTAGGCAAGAAGGCTGCGGAAGAATCCCGCGATTTGATCATGAACACCCTGAAGGGTGCCGATATGGTATTCGTTACGGCCGGTATGGGTGGCGGAACCGGAACGGGTGCTGCACCTGTCATTGCTGAAATCGCAAAGGAATGCGGCGCACTGACCGTAGGCGTGGTGACTCGACCGTTTACCTTCGAAGGCCGCAAGCGTGCTTCCCAAGCGGAGCTTGGCATTGAAGCATTGAAAGAGAAAGTGGATACACTCATCGTCATTCCGAATGATCGCCTGCTGGAGATCGTGGATAAGAAGACACCGATGCTGGAAGCGTTCCGAGAAGCTGATAACGTATTGCGCCAGGCCGTTCAGGGCATTTCTGATCTGATCCAAGTGCCGGGTCTGATCAACCTTGACTTTGCCGACGTGAAAACGATCATGACAGAACGTGGCTCAGCTCTTATGGGTATTGGAGAAGCTACCGGTGAGAACCGTGCTTCTGAAGCTGCCCGCAAGGCGATCATGAGCCCACTGCTGGAAACCTCTATCGAAGGTGCGCGTGGTGTGATCATGAACATTACGGGAGGAACCAATCTCTCCTTGTATGAAGTAAATGAAGCGGCCGAGATCGTAACTTCAGCTTCCGATCCGGAAGTGAACATGATCTTCGGTGCGATTATTGAGGAAAACATGAAGGATGAAATCAAAGTAACGGTTATCGCTACCGGCTTTGAAGGCAAGCCTGCTCCAATCCCTCCTGGACGTCGTCCTGTGCCTCAAGAGGAACAGCAGCAACAACAAAAGCAGTCAGCAACGGACAAGAGTAATGTGAATCTGAAGCCATTTGGCAACCAGAACAGCAATGATCAGCTTGATATTCCCACTTTCCTTCGCAATCGTTCCCGCAATAATGATTAATATAAATAAGCCTGGGCTTCGTCATCATGATGAAGACAGGCTTATTTTTGTATTCAAACCTCGTTCTCTTCCTTTTGTTTCATTTGTAGGATCATACAGCTAATGCTGTCACACTTTCACGAATAAGAACCCGCCAATGGGTAAATACCGTAGAATTTAAGGATATTCCCCAAGCTTTCCTTCCAAGATAGAGATTACTGATAACGCCAAGTGGCTGCTCTTGGTTCGGGTCTTTTAAAAACTGCCCTTCATCGACAAAAAAAGTCTATAAACCGCCCACAGGTTTAGACAGACTTTGAATTCTATTCTTCTTATACTAGTAACATCTCCCATTGCCCAGCAAACAACAGAAGGATAACCGAAGTGATTCTTCGACTAGGCAGGTGAACAACCTGGTTGTTTATATTGATCTCATATTTTTGGCAAACCTCGTCATTGACGGCATTTTGCTGGCTTTGACCGCCTGGATGCGCAGGGTTCGGCCAAGGTGGTGGAGACTTGCATTATCCTCTGTGGTAGGCGCACTGTATGTCGTCATGATGTTTGTCCCGCAGCTGTCATTTTTGTTTACCTTTCTCATCAAATTTGGACTTTCGTTGATCATGTTATGGATAGCTTTCGGCTTTGCAAGTTTACAGAGTTATCTGCGGAATTTGGGAGCATTTTATATGGTGAATTTTGCCGCGGCCGGAGGCATTATCGGTGTTCATTACTTGGTCCAAAATTCGGGAGAACTGTTCAGCGGGATATGGTATACGACGTCGGGAGGGCTATCGTTTGAATTGAAGGTGGGATTCTGGTTTGCGTGCATTACCTTTTTTGTAGTTGTATTCGCGTTTAAAGCCGTTCAGACCACGAAACGTAAAACCGAGAACCGGGAAGCCTTATTGGGAGAGGTGTCCGTATGGATCGGCAGCACCAAAATATGCTGTGTGGGGCTTCTGGATACAGGTAACCAATTGAGTGATCCCTTAACGCGTACGCCGGTTATGGTGATGGAAGCAGCACTGTGGGAAGCTCACCTGCCCCAGGGATGGAGTAAACAGTTGATGGAGGGGGAACCGGACAAATTAATCATGGGGCTGGCGGCAGAGGAATTTGAATGGCAAGACCGTCTGCGGCTTGTTCCGTATCGCGGTGTTAACCGGGGGGCTGCCTTCATGCTCGCGCTAAAGCCCGACATGGTACGGATCGAACTAGGAGGATTTGAATATTCGGCATCCAAGGTGTTGATTGGTCTTGATAGCGGGACGCTCTCGGGTGACAGGGCATACAGGGCCATCATACATCCGGCGTTGACGGAAGGAGAAGGTACCCCGAAGATGAATGGACATTCTACCGAAATGGGCGCTTCATCGCTCAATGGAGGAACCGGTCCGGAATCAGGTGAAGCCGAGTATGCAGGATGAGAACGTGAAGCCATTTTCATAGTGCTTGCATGCTGCCGTCCTTGCAGCGAACCGCATGGATAAGTCTTTGAAAACCCTTATGACATTTCCAATGGATGCCGAACTAGAAGAATGAAAATTACGCTATGAAGTCAGTTATCCCTACGGGAAAACGTTTAGGAGGATAAGAGATGCCCGTTAAATGGAGATTAGCATTGCAGCTGCAGTATTATCGCGTACTTTTTTTGCTAGGCCTGAAGAGTCAGGAAATCTACTATATCGGAGGAAGCGAGGCGCTCCCGCCGCCGCTTACAAAAGAGGAAGAGGAGTTCTTGCTCAAGAAGCTGCCTACAGGCGATGCGGCCACCCGTGCCATGCTTATCGAACGTAACCTGCGTCTGGTTGTTTACATTGCCCGCAAGTTCGAGAACACCGGCATTAACATCGAGGATTTGGTATCGATTGGTGCCATCGGTTTGATTAAAGCGGTGAATACGTTTGACCCGGAGAAAAAAATCAAATTGGCTACATACGCCTCGCGCTGCATTGAGAACGAAATTTTGATGTATTTGCGCCGGAATAACAAAACCCGCAGCGAGGTTTCTTTTGACGAACCGCTGAATATCGATTGGGACGGCAATGAATTGCTCCTGTCCGACGTATTGGGTACCGAGAATGACACCATTTACCGTAATATCGAGGAGCAGGTCGACCGGAAGCTGCTGCAAAAAGCACTCGATAAATTAAGCGACCGGGAACGCATGATTATGGAGCTTCGTTTTGGCCTTCAGGACGGCGAGGAAAAGACGCAAAAAGATGTGGCAGATCTGCTTGGAATCTCACAATCCTACATTTCCCGATTGGAGAAGAGAATTATAAAGAGGCTCCGCAAAGAATTCAACAAGATGGTGTAACTGGAAATCGTAAGGAATAAAATAGCCCCCCTCGGAGATAATGTACAGTAATGTTTCTCCTTGGGAGGTTAGTCATCATGACGCGAAACAAAGTTGAAATTTGTGGTGTGGATACGTCAAAACTGCCTGTTCTGACGAATGTGGAAATGAGGGAACTGTTTCATAATCTGCAGCAGAACAATGAACGATCTGCTCGAGAAAAACTGGTGAACGGCAACCTGAGACTGGTGCTCAGTGTCATCCAAAGGTTTAACAATCGGGGAGAGTTTGTTGATGATCTGTTTCAGGTAGGCTGCATCGGATTGATGAAAGCCATTGACAATTTTGATTTATCGCAAAATGTTAAATTTTCCACGTATGCTGTACCGATGATTATTGGAGAAATACGTCGATACTTAAGGGACAATAACCCGATTCGCGTCTCCCGATCACTGCGTGATATTGCTTACAAGGCGCTTCAGGTCAGGGATCAGCTGACAAATGCGAACTCGCGTGAACCGACGATTTTTGAAATTTCCGAAGCGCTGAACGTGCCCAAGGAAGACGTTGTTTTTGCACTTGATGCTATTCAGGATCCCGTTTCGCTGTTTGAGCCGATTTATCATGATGGTGGCGATCCGATATATGTGATGGATCAAATCAGTGATGATAAGAACAAAGATGTGTCCTGGATTGAGGAAATAGCCCTCCGGGAAGCGATGCACAAGCTCGGACAACGCGAGAAAATGATTTTATCCATGCGCTTTTATGAAGGCAAGACCCAGATGGAAGTTGCGGATGAAATCGGCATCTCCCAAGCTCAAGTGTCTCGCCTGGAGAAGTCAGCGATCAAGCAGATGCAGAAACACGTCAAAACGTAAGAAGACCAGCCATCAATCGAACAGATAACGATCCCGTTCATGGGATCGTTTTTTTAATTTTAAATAAGCTATTTTACCCAATCGGCTCATATATTGAACAGAGGGATATGGAATAAAAACGGATGGACGGCTAACCTTCAAATACATCTAAGGTGTGATGTGCATGATACCTGATAATCAAATGGTGGGGAAAAAGATGAAAATTTCCGATTTTCAAACGAAGGATGTTATTAATATCATTGATGGCAAGCGGCTCGGACAGATCAGCGATCTGGAGCTGGACTTGAGGCAGGGCCGGATTGAAGCGATTGTGGTGCCTAGTTACGGTAAATTCATGGGGCTGTTCGGCGGAGGGAGCGACCTGATCATTCCGTGGCGGAATATCGTCAAGATTGGCTCGGATGTCGTCCTTGTCAAAATGGAGGAATTGCGAAGAACGCCCGATGATCCGGAATCGGTGGAATACCTTGAACGACCGGACCGGCGATCCTTCTAAACAGACAGATGGGTTAATGTGTCTCCGGCGTAGGTTTTCTGTTACACTGGTCATAGAGGTGGGATGCTCATGGAACCGTTTGTTAGGCAAGATCAGCAGACACCGAGTCTGTTTGTGCTCGAAAAATGGAGTGGGGGATCGGGAAGCGCCGCACTCACGGCCGGTTTTACAGGCCGGCATGGCGGCGTTAGCCAGGCCCCCTATGATAGTTTGAATTTAGCCTTTCATGTCGGAGACGAGCCGGGTGACATTGTAGAGAAC
This sequence comes from Paenibacillus sp. NPDC058898, assembly GCF_049316025.1. Taxonomy (NCBI): domain Bacteria; kingdom Bacillati; phylum Bacillota; class Bacilli; order Caryophanales; family Paenibacillaceae; genus Paenibacillus; species Paenibacillus sp. NPDC058898. The sequence goes on from NZ_JBMOSM010000004.1 coordinate 312,707, forward strand.
CGGAAACGGACCGCTGCGGCGCTTGGCTTTTCTCTGGAAGACTGGACTTGCGGTGAACAGGTCCATGATGTTCAGATTGGCGTGGTTCATGATAAGGACAGGGGCAGAGGGAGCTTGGACCGAGCCTCGGCTTTTCAAGACACGGATGGACTTGTAACCAATGTTCCCGGCGTTTTATTGACGTCCTTCTACGCGGACTGCGTGCCGCTGTATTTCTGGGATTCGGTTACGGGTGCTGTTGGTTTGGCACACGCCGGGTGGAAGGGGACCGTGAGAAGCATCGCTGAGAATATGGTCGACAGGATGGCTGTGGAATACGGAAGTTTGCCTCAGCACATTCACGCAGCGATTGGTCCATCCATAGGCGAGTGCTGTTACGAGGTAGATGATCGGGTCATGGATCGTGTCCGTGATATTGGAATCGGGGAGTTTATATCCGAGGAAGTTACAAATTCAGCTGTTTATATCGACAAGGGACACGGGAAATACATGCTGAACTTGAAAGAAATAAACAGACACATTATGATTAAAGCAGGAATATTGGCGGAACATATCGAATGTACATCATGGTGTACAAGCTGCAATCACGATCTGTTCTTCTCCTATCGTAAAGATGGAGGGACGACGGGTCGTATGGCGAGTTGGATCGGGATGAGAAAGAGGTGAGTCGTCCCTTGAGTTTGAAGGAACGTATCGATCAAGTGGAACAGCGAATAACGGAGGCTTGCGCAAGAAGTGGCAGGGACCGAAATGATGTAAATATCATTGCGGTTACTAAATATGTCTCCTTGGATATGACAGCTTCGGTACTGGATCAGGGTCTGCAGCATATTGGCGAGAATCGCTGGCAGGATGCCCAGGCGAAGTGGGAAGCTCTTGGAGATCGCGGCACATGGCATTTCATCGGCCATCTTCAGACCAATAAGGTCCGGGATGTCATTGATAAATTTCAATATATTCATTCGCTCGACCGCTTGTCCTTGGCCCATGAGCTGGAGAAGAGGGCTGCTGCGCTGAATCTGCAGGTATCCGCCTTTATGCAGGTCAATATCTCGGGTGAGGAATCCAAGTATGGCTTGCCTCCTGAGCAAGCAGCCGAGTTTTTGAAGGAAATCAACAGTCTTTCACACGTAAAGGTGACCGGACTCATGACCATGGCTCCATACGAATCGTCGGCGGAGCAGACGCGTCCTGTATTTCGTGGTTTAAGACAACTAAGAGATGAGCTGAATGCACAGGCGCTTACGGCGGAGCCATTGACCGAATTGTCCATGGGCATGTCCAATGACTTTGAAGTAGCCATAGAGGAAGGGGCGACCTGGGTGCGTCTCGGCTCGATTTTAGTAGGGAAAGAGGAGGATTGACGATGGGCGTGATGAACCGGTTTATGAATTTCTTGGGACTGCAAGAGGAAGAAGAAGTTGTGGAACGCGAGGTTCTGGCCTCGCAGGAAGAGCCGGTGGAGGCAACGCCGTTTGATCATCGGAAGAACCAAAAGAGCGGCAATATCGTTAGCATTCATTCACAGAAGAACGTTAAGGTGGTATTAGTGGAGCCTCGTTCATATGATGAAGCACAGGAGATTGCAGATCATCTGCGCTCCTTCCGAACCGTTGTGGTCAATCTGCAGCGTGTGAGGAATGATCAAGCGCTGCGCATTATCGATTTTCTAAGCGGAACCGTGTATGCGCTTAGCGGCGGAATTTCAAAGGTGGGCGGGAACATCTTCCTATGCACGCCGGACACCGTGGAGATCCAAGGTTCAATCTCGGAGATTCTAGCGGACGAGCATGAATATAACAGAATGAGGTGATTTAGGCTTTGACCTACGAAATTTACAGTATAGTCGGAACGCTGTTCCAAATTTATTTTTATATGATCTTGGTCTACGTTTTAATGTCATGGCTTCCGAACGTGAGAGAAAGCTTTATCGGTGAGCTGCTTGGCAAGTTAGTGGAGCCGTATCTATCACCTTTTCGCCGCTTCATTCCGCCGATCATGGGTATGATCGATATTTCCCCGATCGTCGCACTGTTTGTGCTTCAACTGGCACAGCGCGGCGTGTACGCTATTCTCGGATATTTCCTGTAAGCAGGTGAATCAGCGATGAGACTGGACATCTATGATCATTTTCACAAGGATGAACGGGAATTTGTGGACCGGGCTTGGGAGTGGGTTGTCAATGCCGGACAATACCATGAAGCAAAACTGACGGATTTCCTGGACCCTCGGCAGCGATTCATTCTGGAATCGCTTGTTAATCGTCATCCGGATGTGCATGCTATGTTTGATGGTGGACATGCTGATGCAGAACGCTCGCGAGCGTTGATCGCTCCGGATTACCGAGCGCTTGAAGGCGAGGATTTCAAGATGAAGGTGCTCAGCATCTCTTCCGGAGATCAGAAGTTTCTGGAGCTGGAGCATGGCGATTATATGGGTTCGATATTGGGTCTTGGCATTAAAAGATCGAAGATCGGTGACATCCATGTGCTCGCGGACGGCTGCCATGCGGTCGTTGCCGACGACATTAGCGCGTTCCTCCATCTGAATCTCAGCCAGGTCCACCGGGTGCATGTGATGACGGAACTGCTGCCGCTGGACAAGCTTCAGGTTGTCCGCACGAATTTTGAAACGATGGACATTACGGTATCTTCCATGAGACTCGACGGGATCGCCAGTGATGCATACCGCATCAGCCGTACGAAAATCGTGGTGCCGATCAAGGCTGGCCGATGCCGCGTGAACTGGAAAGTGGAAGAGGATCCCTCAACGAATTTAAAAGAAGGCGATGTCGTTTCCATCCAAGGATTTGGACGGTTTAAAGTTTTGGAGACAGGAAGCCTGACGAAAAAAGGGCGGTACCGTATCAAGGTTGGGAAATATGCCTGACCTTTGAAGGAATTGCCGTTTTTTTGTCGAATGAGTACAAAGTAACATTCAAAATTACAATGGATTTACCGATAAATCGTAAATGACCGCTACTGTCTTCACGGACGGGTGGTTTGGCTAACACAGCGGATGAACCGTCCTGTAAGGCCCATATATTTAGGAGGTGCACACCATGCCATTGACGCCGCTTGATATACATAACAAGGAATTTGCCCGTCGAATTCGGGGTTATGATGAGGACGAGGTCAACGAGTTTTTGGATCAGATTATTAAGGATTATGAAAGTGTGATCCGGGAGAACAAAGAGTTGGGTAACCAGCTTATGACGATGCAAGAAAGACTGGATCATTTTTCGAATATTGAGGAAACCTTGTCTAAGACCATCATTGTCGCTCAGGAGGCGGCGGATGAGCTGAAGAACAACGCGAAGAAGGAAGCTCAGCTGATCATTAAGGAATCCGAGAAGAATGCGGACCGGATCATTAACGATGCGCTAGGTAAATCCCGCAAAATCGCGCTTGAGGTTGAAGAGCTGAAGAAGCAGGCTTCCATCTACCGCACCCGCTTCCGTTCCTTGGTTGAGGCGCAGCTGGAACTTTTGAAACAAGAAGGCTGGGAGACGCTGGAGAACCGTGAACCGAGTCTTGAACCTAAAGAGGTATACTAGGCGGGTATCCAGTTGACTTTTCTCGCGAAAGAGTCTATAACTAATAACATATTGTTGATTTATACAAGAATTCGTTGATGGGAATAGTACGCGAAGGATCTGTCCCTCAGAGAGCCGGCAGTTGCTGAAAGCCCGGCGTTCAGACCAAGCAGAAGATCATCCCGGAGAAGTGAAGCTGAAGCGTTTAACCGCGTGCGTAAGCTGAACCGTCAGCCGAACGTTACATCGGACCTTGCCTATTACATACAGGCATGGACATTGAGGTGTCGCTTGCGCAGGCTTTTTAGCGAAAAGTCGGTTAAGCGAAATTAGGGTGGTAACGCGAGAACAGGTTCTCGTCCCTTGGGGGATGAGGCCTTTTTTTATTTTCACAGAACATTTACGAAAAAGGGCGAGTTCAAAATCGGACTTTTTGAACAACCTCGAAAAAGAGTGAAAGGAAGATCTGCATGAACAAAGTAGACGTCAAGGAGAAGGCGCGGGCAAGAGAACTGCGCATCTTGAACAAATGGAATGAGGAGAATACGTTCAAGAAATCAATCGAGCTGCGGGCCGGCAAGCCGAACTATGTATTCTACGAAGGTCCCCCAACCGCAAACGGCGCGCCCCATATCGGTCATGTGCTCGGCCGGGTTATCAAGGATTTTGTGGGCCGTTATCAGACGATGAGAGGCTTCCATGTCGTTCGGAAAGCGGGCTGGGATACGCACGGACTTCCGGTGGAGCTTGGCGTAGAGAAGCAGCTTGGCATTTCCGGCAAGCAAGAGATCGAGAATTATGGCGTTGAAGCTTTTATCAAAAAGTGTAAATCCAGCGTATTTGAATATGAGCATAAATGGCGCGAGCTGACTGAAGCGATCGCTTATTGGACCGATCTGGATCATCCGTACATCACGCTCGAGAACAACTATATCGAGAGCGTATGGAACATTTTGGCGACGATTCATGATAAAGGCCTTCTGTATCGTGGTCACCGCGTAAGCCCATACTGCCCTTGCTGTCAGACCACGCTCAGCTCCCACGAAGTGGCTCAGGGTTATGAGGATGTTAAAGACCTTAGTGCAACGGCGAAGTTTAAGCTGCATGACAGCGGAGAGTATGTACTGGCATGGACGACGACGCCTTGGACGCTTCCGTCCCACGTAGCGCTGGCCCTTAATCCGGATATGGATTATGCTCGCGTCGAGCAGGAGGATGGCATCTATATCGTGGCTAAGAATCTGGTAGAGGATGTCATGAAGGGCGACTTTACCGTTCTATCGACGCTGAAAGGTTCTGAACTGGTCGGCAAGACTTACGATCCTCCGTTCCCGTATGTACAAGCCGAGAAAGTAAATCTCATCGTCGGCGCATCCTTTGTTACCGATGCAAGCGGTACGGGGATTGTACACATGGCGCCTGCACACGGTGAAGACGATTATCGCGTGTGCCGCGAGAATGGCATCAGCTTTGTGAGTGTCGTGAACGGCCAAGGCCGTTACACCGATGAAGTGACGGATTTTGCCGGACGCTTTGTCAAGGATTGCGATCTGGACATTGTGAAGGCATTGTCTGAAAAAGGACTGCTGTACAGCAAGGAGAAATACGAGCACAGCTATCCATTCTGCTGGCGCTGTAAGTCCCCGCTGCTCTATTATGCAATGGAGAGCTGGTTTATCGAAACGACAGCGGTTAAGGATCAACTAATCGCGAACAACAATGAGGTTACCTGGTATCCGGGCCATGTGCGCGACGGCCGCTTCGGCAAATTCCTTGAAGATCTGGTCGATTGGAACATCAGCCGGAACCGTTATTGGGGAACGCCGCTCAATGTATGGGTCTGCGATTCTTGTGAAGGACAATTCTCGCCGCACAGCATTGCGGAGCTTCGCGCCAACGCGGTAGGTGAGGTAGCGGAGGATCTGGAGCTGCATAAACCTTATGTGGATGAAGTGAAAGTGAAATGCCCTCACTGTGAAGGCGGCGTGATGGAGCGGACCTCGGAAGTCATTGACGTATGGTTTGACAGTGGATCGATGCCGTATGCGCAATACCATTATCCGTTCGAGGACAAGGAGAAATTCGAACAGCAGTATCCTGCCGATATGATCTGCGAAGGGATTGACCAGACGCGCGGCTGGTTCTACAGCTTGCTCGCCGTATCAACGCTCTTCACGGGTAAAGCGCCTTATAAAGCGGTTATGGCCACAGGTCATATTCTTGATGAGAACGGACAGAAGATGTCCAAATCCAAAGGCAACGTCATCGATCCTTGGGAAATCATCGAAGAGTACGGCACGGATGCGTTCCGTTGGGCGCTGCTGGCTGACAGTGCGCCATGGAACAGCAAACGCTTCTCGAAAGGAATTGTTGGCGAAGCCAAATCCAAGGTTGTGGATACGCTGGTCAATACTCATGCATTCCTGACGCTGTATGCCGGTATTGACGGCTATGATCCGAAGGAACATGACTTCAAGGGATCGGACCATAAGCTGGACCGCTGGATTCTGTCCCGCCTGAACAGCTTGATTCAAGTGGTTGACAAGGGATTGGCTGTGAATGATTTCCTGAATGCGGCAAAAGCAATCGAAGCTTATGTGGATGAGCTGAGCAACTGGTATATCCGCCGTTCGCGTGACCGTTTCTGGGGCAGCGGACTCGGAGAAGATAAGCTGGCGGCTTATGGAACGCTTACACATGTGCTGCTGACCCTCTCCAAGCTGATGGCCCCATTCACGCCGATGCTGTCTGAAGACATTTTCGTGAATTTGGGCGGAGGAGAAAGCGTGCATCTGGCCGACTTCCCGCAAGCCGACGAAACATTGATCGACAAGGCGCTTGAGCAGGACATGGAGACGGCAAGACAGATTGTAGAGCTCGCGCGCAACGTCCGCAACGAGACAGGGATTAAAACGCGTCAGCCGCTGTCTGAGCTGATTGTGTCGATGGATCGTGAGTTTGATCTCTCCGGTTATCAAGACATCATCAAGGATGAGATTAATGTTAAAGTGATTGAGGTGGAGACCAGCGATAGTGGGTTCGTCGATTTTACACTGAAAATGAACCTGAAGGTCGCAGGCAAGAAATACGGTAAAAATATCGGTTTCCTGCAAGGGTTCCTGAAAGGCATGAGCAGTGACGAGACCCGCAAGGTGGTGCATACGGGCGGTGTGAACGTTACTTCGCCGGAGGGTGAAGAATTACAGATCACGTCCGAAGAGCTGCTGGTGGAGAAGAAGGCGAAGGAAGGTTTCGCATCTGCTTCAGGTTATGGTTTAACCGTGGCGCTCAATACGGACATCACGCCAGAGCTGGAGCAAGAAGGCTGGGTTCGCGAAGTCGTGCGTGCCGTACAGGATACGCGGAAGAAGCTGGACCTTCCGATCGAGAAGCGGGTCAATCTGACACTGGATACAGATGATGAGCTTACAGTTGCGATCACTGCATTTGAAGATGTGCTGCGCGAGAATGTCCTGGTTAACGAATTGCAATTCGGACAAAGCGAAGGCATGGAGCGGGTTGAGCTTGGTGGCAAAACCATAGGCATCCAAATCTCATAAGTAATAAATTGGTTATACAACACTGCCCTTATCTACAAGGGGCAGTGTTTTTTTCGTGTTCAAAAAAGTATCGGTTTTCCATAGGTGATTCTCACGAACGAATGGGATTCTTCCAATTGATGCATAATAATCAGCGAAATCAAAAGTAATGATAAACAGGCTGCGAGCACACATGGTGATGGAGCTGCTCTTGATCTCATTTATTTGATGTCGATTAGTTTAGGCAAAGGGGCGGTGGACATGGCGGAGAAGCCGGATGCTGGGGTGTCAACTGAACAAAAAAAGCCGTTGGAGGATGAGCAGGACCAATTGAGCGCTATACACCGCATGACCACGGACATTGCAGAGCAGCTGGAGAAGGCCCGAATCGCTGAATACACCCAGCTGCTGAACCGCCCATGGAAATTGATATGGACCAATCTGCTGGCCGGGTCGGCCCGGGGTGTGGGAATCGCGATTGGCTTTACCTTTTTTGCGGCGACCATTATATACGTCCTGCAGGCGCTTGGCGCGTTGAACTTGCCAATTATCGGCGACTACATTGCGGATATTGTTCGGATCGTTCAGCGTCAGCTTGAACTAACGTGAGTTTGTATGTAATGCCCGGCAGCACTGCATCCAATTTTATGCTGCCGGTCGTAAAGACTTATTTAACTTAAAGATTCATCATCAGGGTCGGCATGGGGATCCAGCAGGTAACTTCCTTCGCCCCGGTTTAGGTAATCGACATATTGCGGACTTCGAACGATAAACACTTCGGAGCCATCGATATTGGTTGCAACGAAATTTTCATACACTTCAACAAATCCGCCTTGATCATCGCCATTCTCGATATCCATCTCGTTATAGCTGTCAATTTCGTTGCCTTCCGCCAGAGCAGGGGAATTGGAGCTACCCCAGCTTTCGACGATCTGCCAGGCGTCCTCGCCGTCAAACGCAGCATACTCGTGCTCATCCATACTGGATTTTCCAAAAGCGGGAGCAAGGACTTCCTCCTCAACCGGACGATCACGGGAGACTCGTTCACGAGGCGTGTCTTTTATACAATATTGCGTATCCGGGAGAACCTCCAACCGCTCGTACGGAATCGGCTGGCCGCAGGTAAGGCACACGCCGTAACGGCCGTGATGAATCGCTTCAAGCGAAAAAATAACTCGCTGCAGCTCCTGATCCACCCTATCCTGAAGGGCGAGGTCTTTTCCTCTTTCAAACATCTCGCTTGCCAAGTCCCCAGGGTGATTATCAATATGGGACAGCTCGCCGGTCATATCTCGCTCCGATTCCCCCAGCCCATGTTGATCGTTATATACCATGCGCCGTTCAAGCTCAACCTTTCGATCCATCAGCTTTTGTTGTAAATTATTGAGTTGCTCCTGAGTTAGATGCGACATGTCAGGCTCCTTTCATGGTCCGAAGTTGACCTTCTGGTTCATATGTATAGAGTGCACCCATTGAGATGGTTTTACTGACGGAAAATGTTCTCGCCACTGGACAGGAATGGACGGTTTCTGAGCCGCTGTGCTACAATAAGACGAGTTACTGACCGATCAGCGAAGTGATCGCAAGATTGGAGAAGACAAGAACGGAGTGACATAAACAAGTGGTGTATTATTTGATTGCATTTGTTTTATTTCTTATCGATCAGGGAACCAAGTACTTGATTGCCTCGAAGCTGGAGCTTTATGAACAGATCCCTGTGATCGGAGACTTCTTCCTGATTACCTCGAGCCGAAACCGGGGAGCCGCGTTTGGCATACTGCAGGATCAATTATGGTTCTTCATAGTGGTGACGCTAATCGTTGTGGGCGGGATTGTCTGGTACCTGCGGAAGGTATCGAAAGAAGGACGTAAGCTGCTGCCTACGGCTCTTGCGCTTGTACTTGGCGGGGCATTTGGGAACTTCATCGATCGGTTGGTGATGGGAGAGGTTGTCGATTTCCTGCAATTTAATTTTGGCAGCTACACATTCCCGATTTTTAATATTGCCGATTCTTGTATTGTCATCGGTGTGGGATTGATCATATTGGATACGCTTCTGGAAGGAAGACGCGAGAAGATACAGACAACAAGTGAAGTTTCTGGCACAGAAGGGAATGAATAATGTTGCAAGACGGTATGGATACAGATACGGAATGGACAGGCGAAACAGGGCACGAATCCGAAACCTATGAGTGGACGGTGGATGCAGAATCTGCCAAAACCCGTATAGATAAATACATAACAGAGAACCTCGGTGAGAAAGTTTCACGCTCCCAGGTGCAGTTATGGATTACCGATGGACATGTCATCGTTAATGAAGGTCCGGTTAAGTCTAATTACAAAGTGAGTCAGGGTGACCGCATCCTGCTGAAGGTTCCTGAGCCATCGGCAGTAGAGATTATTCCGGAGGACATCCCGCTTGAGATCGCGTTTGAAGATGCAGACGTCATTGTTGTGAACAAGCCAAGAGGGATGGTTGTTCATCCGGCTCCTGGTCATTCCTCGGGCACTCTTGTGAACGCATTAATGTTTCACTGCAAGGATTTGTCAGGCATTAACGGTGAACTCCGGCCTGGCATCGTGCATCGGATTGATAAAGATACAACTGGTCTTATTATGGCAGCGAAGAATGATAAAGCTCATGCTTCTCTTGCGGCTCAGTTGAAGGATCACAGCGTGAACCGTCGTTATCTGGCTTTGGTTCATGGCAATATGAGTCATGATCAAGGGACCGTTGACGCGCCAATCGGGCGGGATGCACATGATCGTAAATTGTATACGGTCACGGACCGGAACAGCAAGCATGCGGTAACCCATTTTACCGTCATAGAACGCTTCGGCGATTACACTCTTCTTGAGCTGAAGCTGGAGACTGGGCGTACGCATCAAATCCGCGTGCATATGAAGTATATCGGCCATCCTCTCGTGGGGGATCCCGTATACGGCAAGAGCAAGGGCATAAAATTGGACGGCCAAGCCCTTCACGCAGCCGTTTTGGGTTTTGTCCATCCTTCGAGTGGTGAGTATATGGAGTATTCGGCGCCGATGCCGAATGATATGGAAGAACTTTTGACGATTCTAAGGGGCCGCTAGCGGTTCCTTTTTGCATTTATATGTTTTGGGGTCACCGCAAAGTATTTGGAGTAAGCATCGAAGCATAAGCTCCACTTTGTGGGGCTATTTTTCTTGCCATTTCATCCCGGGATATGTTATAGTGACGATAACTTTTGATGAAGGAGGTGAGCAGGATGAATATCGAGATGGCTAACAACCGTATTAGCCAGCTGCCTTTAGCTATGGCTGGCATTGTTCATGCATTTCTCTACAACGGGAGAGGTCTGTCCAATTTTACCAATACGGTTTGTACCATCGCGAGAAGTCACCTGCCTGCCTGCACGGATTAAGCCTATTTAGGCTTACAATTCTTGAAGGGTCCGCGGAGCTTGCTCTGTGGGCCCTTTTTGCGTTTGCAGTCCGGGTCTTCTCCCTAATCTATACGCTCTTCGAACAGGTTGAATGTTCGCAGCATACAGGAGGAAACCTAGAATGAATATAATCAATGTACAGAAAATGACGCAATACCACGGTGCTCATCTGGTACTGGACCAGATATCGTTTGAAATACAGGAAGGCGAGAAGGTTGCGCTTATTGGAAGGAACGGCAGCGGGAAGTCGACGCTGATGCGCCTGCTTGCCGGTTTGGATCAGCCAAACGAAGGGCAGCTGGCTATAAAGAAGGGGGCAAAAATCGGATATTTAGAGCAGATTCCGAGCCATATGGATACCTGGACGGTGCTGGATGTATTGTCACAGGGGTTGAGTCACTTGAAGGATTACCGAGCGGAAATGACGGAGCTTGAGGAGAAAATGAGTGACCCGGACACCGCTGGAAATCCGGAACTGCTCGATCGAGTGCTGCGGAAATACTCATCACTTCAAGAGCGGTTTGAAACAGAGGGGGGTTATGAGCTGGAAGCGAGCATCGACAAAATCGCTACCGGGCTGCAAATACCCAAGAGCGAGTACGGACTGACCTTTGGCTCGTTGTCCGGTGGAGAACAAACCCGTGTCGCGCTGGCATCGCAGCTGATCGTACAGCCGGATTTGCTCTTGCTTGATGAACCGACCAACCATCTGGATTTGGCACGTACGGAATGGCTGGAGGAATTCTTACGCGAATATCCGGGAACCTGCGTCATAATCTCCCACGACCGATATTTTCTGGATCGGGTCGTGTCCAAAACGATTGAACTTGAAGATGGCGAAGCTTTTACTGCCTATGGTGGCTACACCGCGTTCATGAAAGATAAGGAAGAGCGTTTGCTGCAGCAGTTTGCAGACTATCAGGAGCAGCAGAAAGTAATCAAGAAGATGAAGGAATCCATCAAGCAGCTTGAAGAGTTCGGCCGGATTGGCGGCAATGAGAAGTTTTTCAAGCGCGCGGCTTCCATGAGGCGGGCGCTGGAGCGGATGGAGCGGGTAAAGAGGCCCGTGCTGGAACGAAGACAGGCTGATTTTGAACTGAATCCTCAGGATCGTTCCGGTCGCCGCGTGGCATACTTTGAGCAAGTTGAGGTTTCTTATGGGAATCAGTCGGTGCTGAGGGGAGCATCCGGTCTAATCGAATTTGGCGAGAAAATTGCGCTGATGGGCTCGAACGGTAGCGGGAAAACAACGCTATTCAAAGTGCTGTTGCGCGAGCTTACGCCCGATTCCGGTTCGCTTGAATGGGGTTCGCGTGTCGATGTAGGCTACCTCGCTCAGCAGGAGGAACCGGACAATCCGAAGGAAACGGTGCTTCAATATTTCCGGGAGAAGGCTGGAGTAGAAGAGGGAGAAGCTCGAGGAATATTGGCAAGGTATCTGTTCTATGGTGCGGCCGTGTTCAGATCGGTGGAGCAGTTGTCCGGAGGGGAATGGACACGATTGAGACTCGCGCTGCTAATCCATCAGAAGCCGAACCTGCTGCTTCTGGATGAACCCACGAACCATCTGGATATTGCCTCCCGTGAAGCATTGGAGGACGCACTGCAGGATTATGCGGGGACCGTTCTTGCCATTTCCCATGACCGTTATTTCGTGAATCAAGTGTCTCGCAAAGTGTGGGATTTGAATCAAGGGAAGCTGACTGTCTATCATGGGAATTATGATGATTTCCGAGCTAAGAAAGAACAGCTTGAAGCGGCATTGATAGGAAGGGAGCTATCAGCGGGGAGTGAAGGTATTACCAAACAGAAGGTGGCGCAGCAGCCCCAAGCGAAGGATAGCCCTGCTCCGCTTTCCAAACGCGTAAACGCGGATCGCTCTTCCGCCGTAAGGTCCAAATGGTTGGAGGAGGAAATTGCTCGTATAGAGTTCCGCATCCGGCAGCTTGACGACTGGCTCGAGACGGAAGGCGATGATTTACACGAGGATACGGATCTGTCGCTGCTCGAGCAGCGATGGAACGAGCGGGAGTCGCTATCCGCGAGTCGTGACGAGCTCCTTGCGGAATGGCTGGAGCTGACTTAAGCTCCGCCCAGCCGAAAAAGTACAAATCATTTGATATATAATGCATGGCTCCAGTTGTGATTTTCCTGCATATTTAGGATGAGTATGAAAGCTTGAGTAGGAGATGAATACAAATCATGAGTATGGATAAATATCAGGAAACGTACATTCAACAGAGCTTCGCCAACCGGATCGGCGGTGCTAATTATGGCAAAGATACAGCCATTTATAAATTCGAGAAGATCAAAAGAGCGAAGGCAGCTGCGAAGCAGGAACACCCTGGCACGGAGCTGATCGATATGGGAGTTGGCGAGCCGGATGAGATGGCGGATGCAGGCATCGTGGCGAAGCTGGCAGAAGAAGCGGCAAAGCGGGAAAACCGCGGTTATGCGGATAACGGAATTCCGGAGTTCAAGGAAGCGGCTGTTCGCTACTTGAAGAATGTATTTGGTGTTGAAGGCATTGATGCCGCTACAGAAGTTCTGCACTCCATCGGTTCCAAGCCGGCACTGGCCATGCTTCCGTCCTGCTTCATTAATCCTGGGGACATCACCATCATGACGGTTCCCGGATATCCTGTACTCGGCACGCATACCGAGTACTTGGGCGGCGAAGTTTACAATGTGGAGCTGAAAAAAGAGAATGGATTTCTGCCGGATCTCAACTCGATCCCTGAGGACATTGCGCGCCGCGCCAAACTGCTCTACCTGAACTATCCGAACAACCCGACGGGTGCCAGCGCAACGGCCGAGTTTTTCACCGAGGTTGTCGAGTGGGCCCGCAAGTATGGCGTTGTTGTTGTCCATGACGCTCCTTATGCAGCGCTCACTTACGATGGCTTAAAGCCGCTCAGCTTTCTCTCCGTCCCCGGCGCGAAAGATGTTGGGGTAGAGCTTCACTCCCTGTCCAAATCTTATAACATGACAGGATGGCGCATTGGTTTCATCGCCGGTAACCCGCTAGTGGTTAAAGCCTTTGGTGATGTGAAGGACAACAACGATTCCGGACAATTCATAGCCATTCAAAAAGCTGCCGCATACGGTCTGGACAATCCGCAAATTACGGAGAAGATTGCTGAGAAGTATTCCCGTCGCCACAACATGCTGGTAGACGTGTTGAACGGACTTGGTTTTACGGCCGAGAAGCCGAAGGGTTCCTTCTTCCTCTACGTTGAGGCTCCAAAAGGCGTTAAAGGCGGACGCCGTTTTGAATCCGGCGAAGATTTCTCACAATATCTGATTCGCGAGAAATTGATCTCCACCGTACCATGGGATGATGCGGGACACTTCGTACGCTTCTCCGTAACCTTTATTGCTGACGGCGAGGAAGAAGAGAAACGCGTCATTTCCGAAATTCGCAGAAGACTTAGCGATGTAGAATTTGAATTCTAATGAACACCATATAAACTCCGCTTGGCACACGACATTACTCGACATGATTGCTGTTGACATCTCCTGTAGGGTCTGTCATAATGGGATCAATCGAATAGCACCTTTAAATCAGTCCCGTGAGGCTGGCAAGGTAACGTGAACCGAGGTTCATTAACAGGAGGCATGGCTCTGTCTGCGGATAGATGCTGCGCTTTCGACACTATCTCTATGAGATCAACTCCTTGTCCAGCCGGGCAAGGAGTTTTTTTGTGTGTAATGAACTCACGGATCGTCTGAACTAAAGAGGGCTAATTAAACGTTTAGAAGGAGGATTTAAGGATGAGCAACGAACAGCATGTGATTATGGACGAGACGGCCATCCGCCGCGCACTAACGAGAATTGCCCATGAAATATTGGAAAAGAATAAAGGGATTGAGGACTGTGTCCTGGTCGGCATTCGCACACGCGGCGTGTTCCTGGCTCAGCGAATCGCTGAGCGAATGAGTGAGATTGAAGGTACGCCGATTCCATGGGGAGAGATCGACGTGACTTCCTACCGCGATGACCGTGAAAGTAAAGAAGCCACTGCAGAACGGGGAGCCAAGCGCAGTCTGGAACACCTGAATATTCATGACAAGAAAGTCATTTTATTCGATGACGTGCTGTACACCGGACGGACGATTCGGGCTGCGATGGATGCCCTGATGGACTGCGGGCGGCCTAGAATGATACAGTTGGCGGTTCTGGCAGATCGCGGACATCGCGAACTGCCCATCCGGCCGGATTATATCGGTAAGAACGTTCCTACCTCCAAACATGAGGAGATTACGGTTGCATTAACCGAATTCGACGGCAAGGACGAAGTGACCATTAGCCAAAGAGAGGAACGATAATCATGACAACAGCCATTTCATTGAAAGAACGTAGCCTCTTAGGTTTGAAGGATATTAGCAGGGACGAGATTGGATCGATCCTGAGTCGGGCGTCATATTGGGAAGCACAGTCCGAGAAAGTGGTGCCGGTACTTAAATCGAAATTTGCGGTTAATATGTTCTTCGAGAACAGCACCAGAACGAGATTTTCGTTTGAAATGGCTGAGAAAAGACTCGGCGCCGAGGTCATGAACTTTGCAGCGGCAGCCTCCAGCGTCGAGAAGGGCGAGTCCATCTACGATACCGTAAGAACACTGGAATCCATGGGGATCGATGCTGGCGTCATCCGGCTGAAACCCTCCGGAGTGCTTCAGGAGCTTGGGGAGCGGATCTCGATCCCGCTAGTTAATGCGGGTGATGGCAACAACGAGCATCCTACCCAGGCGCTGCTCGATCTGTATACGATGAAGAAAAGCTTCGGAGAGCTTAAAGGATTGACGGTATCCATTATCGGAGACATCAAGCATAGCCGGGTTGCGCGTTCGGACCTGTGGGCACTGCAGAAGTTCGGAGCCCATGTGCAATTCTGCGCACCGGAAACGATGCAGGCTCCAGAGCTGGCTCAGTATGCGCCCTATGTATCAATGGAGAAGGCACTAAAGGCAGATGTGGTGATGATGCTGAGGGTTCAGCTGGAACGCCATAGCGAAGGTGCATTCAAATCCAGCGCGGAATACCGGCAGCAGTATGGTTTGACGGAAGAACGGGCGGCCAAGCTGTCAGAGCACACGATGATTATGCACCCGGCACCGGTGAATCGCAATGTTGAAATCGACGATGCGGTCGTGGAAAGTCCTAAATCGATGATATTCAAGCAGATGGCGAACGGAGTGCCCATTCGCATGGCGGTTATGGAACGGGCGATGGGCTGATTGGAAAACGTGATATACGGTGTATAGAATGAATATGCGCTAATATTTATACACAAAAGTGAATTTTTATTATACAATATACAAAGAAGCGAATGGTGCTTCTGCTGCGGAGGGAATCAAGATGCAAATGCAAGTGATAAAGAATGCCAAAGTGATCAATGAACGAGGACAGCTCGAAGATAAACATATCGTCATTGCAGACGGATTGATTCAGTCGGTTGCAAGTGATATCGCAGCTTTGCCGGAAATGGACGATAACGTTCAACTAATCGATGCCGAGGGCAAACTGGTCACACCGGGATTCATCGATATGCATGTGCACTTGAGAGAGCCGGGTTATGAGCACAAGGAAACGATCGAGAGCGGCAGCCGCTCGGCAGTGAAAGGCGGCTTTACAACCATTGCCTGCATGCCGAACACAAGACCAGTGACCGATTCGCCGGAAACGGTGAAGCTTGTACTGGATAAGGCTAGCGAAGCGGGTCTGGCCAAGGTGCTGCCTTACGCAGCCATTACCAAAAACGAGCTGGGCCGCGAACTGACGGATTTTGAGGCCTTGAAGGCAGCGGGTGCGATCGGGTTTACGGATGACGGCGTTGGTGTGCAGAACGCACAGATGATGAAAGATGCCATGAACAAAGCGAAGGCGCTGGGCATGCCGGTCATTGCTCATTGTGAGGATGACTCGCTGGTAAAAGGGGCTTGCGTGACGGAAGGCAAGTTCGCTCAAAAGCACGGCCTGAAAGGTATACCCAATGAGTCGGAAGCGATCCATGTCGGACGGGACATTCTGCTTACCGAAGCCACCGGCGTACATTACCACGTATGCCATGTGAGCACAGAGCAGTCCGTACGCTTGATCCGCCAAGCTAAAGCAATAGGCATCTCGGTAACGGCCGAAGTATGCCCGCATCATCTGGTTCTCTCTGACGAAGATATTCCCGGTCTGGATGCCAACTGGAAAATGAATCCGCCGCTGCGCACCCCGCGTGATGTGGAGGCTTGTATAGAAGGTCTGCTGGATGGAACGCTCGATATGATCGTAACGGACCATGCGCCGCACAGCGCGGAAGAGAAGGCGAAAGGCATGGAGCTTGCACCATTCGGTATTGTAGGATTCGAAACAGCATTCCCACTGCTCTATACCCAATTTGTCGCTACAGGCAAATGGGATCTTGGCTTGCTGGTGAAGCGGATGACCAGCGACCCGGCAAGAGTATTTGGTCTTGCAACGGGTGTGCTGGAAGCTGGTAAAGCAGCAGATCTGACCATGATTGACCTCGAAGCAGAGAAAGAAGTGAATCCGGAAGAGTTCGCAACGAAAGGCCGCAACACGCCATTTACAGGCTGGAAGCTGAAAGGTTGGCCTGTGATGACTTGGGTGGACGGCGAAGTGAAATGGTCGGAGCAGCACGGATTTTAAGTAACACTTAGGCAAAAGACTTATAAAATAAATTACACATAGATGACAGGAGTGATCGGGATGCAGGCAAGATTGTTACTGGAGGACGGAACGCTGTTCAGCGGAAAATCCTTTGGCGCGGATGCTGAAATGACCGGAGAGGTTGTTTTCAATACAGGGATTACAGGATATCAAGAGGTGCTGAGCGACCCGTCTTACTGTGGACAGATCGTGACCATGACGTATCCTTTGATTGGAAACTACGGCATCACGCGGGATGACTTTGAATCCATTCGGCCGTTCGTCCACGGATTCGTTGTTCGTCGTCATGAGCCTGTTCCTAGCAATTGGCGTGCAGAATATAGCGTTGACAGCTTATTGAAGGAATACGGTATTCCAGGGATCAGCGAGATTGATACCCGGATGTTGACCCGGATCATTCGTCACTACGGTACGATGAAGGGGATTCTGACCACTTCCAACAAGCCAGTGGAAGAGCTTAAGGAGATGCTCGGTGATACGACGATCGCCGAACTCCGCAACCAGGTGGCAAAAACCTCAACGCCGCAAATGTTTACAAGCCCAGGCTCCAAGGAGCGGATCGTTCTGGTGGACTTCGGTGCAAAAAGCGGAATTCTGCGCGAACTGACTTCCCGCGGCTGCGACGTGATGGTCGTTCCGCATGACACGACGGCCGATGAAATCCGCAGACTTCACCCGGACGGCATTCAGTTGTCCAACGGCCCTGGGGACCCGAAAGACGTTCCGTATGCGGTCGATATGGTCAAAGAACTCCTTGGCGAATATCCGATCTTCGGCATCTGCCTTGGCCACCAATTGTTTGCACTGGCTGCGGGCGCTGATACCGAGAAGCTGAAATTCGGCCACCGCGGCGGGAACCACCCGGTAAAAGAGCTTGCCAGCGGACGCTGTTACATCACTTCCCAGAATCATGGCTATACGGTAAATGAAGATTCCGTCAAAGGGACGGATCTGGAAGTTACACATATCAACAATAACGATAAAACGATTGAAGGCTTGAAGCACTCGAAATTCCCGGCCTTCTCCGTGCAATATCATCCTGAAGCTGCACCTGGTCCGCAAGACAGCAGCTATCTGTTCGATCAATTTCTTGAGATGATAAGAGACCATAAACAGAATGAAATCCGGAAACCGCGCCAAGCGGTTCTGGCCGCAGCCGTGAAAGGAGCTCATTAATATGCCTAAAAATGATACATTGAAAAAAATTCTCGTCATCGGCTCCGGTCCGATTGTCATCGGGCAAGCAGCGGAATTTGACTACGCTGGAACCCAAGCCTGCCAAGCATTGAAAGAAGAAGGTATCGAGGTTGTGCTGATTAACAGCAACCCGGCGACAATCATGACGGACACGAACATGGCGGATAAAGTATATATCGAGCCAATTACGCTCGAATTTGTTACACAGATCATCCGTCAAGAGCGTCCGGATGGATTGCTCCCGACGCTTGGAGGGCAAACGGGCCTGAATATGGCCGTTGAGCTTGCACGCGCAGGTATTTTGGAGCAGGAGAATGTGAAGCTGCTCGGAACGCAGCTGGAGTCCATCGAGAAAGCGGAAGACCGTGACTTGTTCCGTGAGCTGATGCGTGAACTCGACCAGCCCGTACCGGAAAGCACGATTGTAACGACTCTGGAAGAGGCGCTTGACTTCGCAAATGAGATTGGATATCCGCTGATCGTGCGCCCGGCATACACTTTGGGCGGCACCGGCGGCGGTATCTGCGCAACCGAAGAGGAACTGCGTGAAACGGTCAGCTCCGGACTTCGTTACAGCCCGATCACGCAATGTTTGGTCGAGAAGAGCATCGCAGGTATGAAAGAAGTCGAGTATGAGGTTATGCGCGACGCGAACGACAACTGCATTGTGGTATGTAACATGGAGAACTTTGATCCGGTCGGCGTTCATACTGGCGACAGCATCGTCGTGGCACCAAGCCAGACTCTGTCCGATCGCGAGTATCAAATGCTCAGATCCGCATCGCTGAAAATCATCCGCGCCCTGAACATTGAGGGCGGTTGTAACGTGCAATTCGCGCTGGATCCAAACAGCTATCAATATTATGTCATCGAGGTAAACCCTCGGGTCAGCCGCTCTTCTGCCCTTGCTTCCAAGGCAACGGGCTACCCGATCGCGAAGATGGCAGCAAAAATTGCGATGGGTTACACCCTGGACGAGATCGTCAACCCGGTAACGGGACAGACTTATGCTTGCTTTGAGCCTACACTGGACTATATCGTCAGCAAAATTCCACGCTGGCCATTCGACAAGTTCATCCACGCAAACCGGAAGTTGGGAACTCAGATGAAGGCAACCGGCGAAGTGATGGCGATTGGCCGCACCTTCGAAGAGTCGATCCATAAAGCAGTTCGTTCTCTGGAGATCGGCGTGCACCGCCTTTACTTGAAGGGCGCTAATGAGCTGAGCGATGAAGTGCTTCAGCAGCGTCTGATCAAAGCCGACGATGAGCGGATGTTCCTGATTGCAGAAGCGTTCCGCCGGGGGTATGGACTCCAGCAGATTCAGGACCTGACAAAGATTGACTGGTGGTTCCTGGACAAGATCGAGCGCCTGATCCAATACGAAGATCACATTCGCAGCGAAGCGTCACTGACTTACGAAACGCTGTACGAAGCGAAGCGACTCGGCTTTACGGATCGTGCGATAGCCGAACTTCGCGCAGAAGGCAATGCCAGCACGCATACAACTGAGGAGTCGATCGGATTCCTGCGTCGCGAGCATGGATTGCGCCCGGTTTACAAAATGGTGGATACTTGCGCAGCGGAGTTTGAAGCAACGACGCCGTATTACTACTCGACGTACGAAACGGAGAATGAAGTCATCGAATCCGCCAAGGAGAAGGTCATCGTGCTGGGCTCCGGACCGATCCGGATTGGTCAAGGGATCGAGTTCGACTACTCCACAGTGCACGCTGTATGGGCGATCCAGAAGGCGGGATACGAAGCGGTTATCATTAATAACAACCCGGAGACCGTCTCCACTGACTTTAATACGTCGGACCGACTCTACTTCGAACCGCTCTTCCTCGAAGATGTCATGAACGTCATCGAGCAGGAGAAACCGATCGGTGTCATCGTACAGTTTGGCGGGCAGACAGCAATTAACCTAGCTGAGCCGCTCAGCAAAGCGGGCGTGAAGATTCTCGGTACCAGCTTGGAAAGCATTGACGAAGCTGAGGACCGTAAAAAATTCGAAGCGCTTCTGTCCAGACTCGAGATTGCCCAACCGAAAGGCAAAACTGTAATTTCAGTTGATGATGCTGTAGAAACTGCGCAATCACTGGGTTATCCTGTTCTGGTAAGACCATCTTATGTACTCGGTGGACGCGCGATGGAGATTGTATACTCCGACAGCGAGCTGCTGAGTTACATGAAAGAGGCGGTTAAGATTAACCCGGACCATCCGGTTCTGATCGACCGTTACATGATGGGTAAAGAAGTGGAAGTAGACGCGATCTGCGATGGCGATACGGTGCTGATTCCAGGCATCATGGAACATGTAGAGCGCGCGGGCGTTCACTCCGGTGACTCGATTGCGGTATATCCTCCGCAGTACTTGTCCCAAGGGCTGAAAGACAAGATTGCCGAAATTACGATCAAAATTGCCAAAGAGCTGAATACACGCGGACTTGTTAACATCCAGTTCGTTATCTATAAAAATGAAGTGTACGTGATCGAGGTGAATCCACGTTCTTCCCGGACGGTTCCGTTCCTGAGCAAGGTAACAGGCATCCCGATGGCGAACCTGGCAACACAGGCGATCATGGGCAGCAAGTTGAAGGATCTTGGATACGAGGAAGGCATGTGGCCGGAAAGCGAGCATGTATCGGTTAAAGTACCGGTCTTCTCCTTTGCTAAACTTCGCCGCGTTGAGCCTACACTTGGACCGGAAATGAAATCCACCGGTGAGGTTATGGGCCGTGACGTGAAGTATGCCAAAGCGCTGTACAAAGGTCTGATCGGTGCAGGCATGAAAATTCCTTCAACGGGTGCGATCATCGCTACCATCGCAGATAAAGATAAAGCTGAAGCTACAGCACTGCTGAAAGGCTTCCATAAGCTTGGTTATAAAATCATCGCCACAGGCGGCACGGCTGCAGCATTGAAAGAGGGGGGGCTTAACGTGACCACCATTAATAAGCTGTCCGAGGGAACACCGAACATTTTGGATATGATCCGCACAGGCGAAGCGAATTTCGTCTTCAACACATTGACCAAGGGTAAAACGCCGCAGCGTGACGGATTCCGAATTCGCCGTGAAGCGGTAGAAAACGGTGTGGTATGTATGACCTCGCTCGATACGGTTCGTGAGCTGCTGACGATGCTGGAGACCATCAACTTCTCCTCTGAAGCGATGCCGGTTTAATCGAGAAGGAGGGATATAGGTGAACGCCAGCTACAATGAAATGGCGGGCCGCCTGATGGTGGCCCTGGATTACCCCGATGCCGAGCGCGCGAAAGCATTAGTGCAGCAGTTGGAGGGTATCCCGTGTTATATGAAGGTCGGTATGCAGCTGTTCTACGCTGCCGGTCCCGATTTTGTTAAAGAATTAAAAGAAAAAGGTTATTCCGTGTTCCTGGATGTGAAGATGCATGATATTCCGAACACGGTAAAAGGTGGGTCGAACAGCGTAACGCGGCTGGGTGTGGACATGTTTAATGTTCATGCCAGCGGCGGCGCTCTCATGATGCAGGCGGCAAAAGCCGGGGCGGAGGCCGCAGTGGCGGACACCCCGGGTCTTGCCATGCCTACGATCATTGCGGTAACCCAGTTGACTAGTACGAGTCAGAATGTCATGAATAACGAAATCGGCATCCCGGGTTTGGTAGAGGATGCGGTCGTACGATATGCGAAGCTGGCTCAGCAAGCGGGACTGCATGGCGTCGTCGCTTCATCGCTTGAAGTGGAGGCCATTCGGTCCGCATGCGGCCAAGCGTTTAAGACCGTTATACCGGGTATCCGTCCAGCCGGTGCGGATATCGGAGACCAGACTCGGGTCCTTACACCAGGAGAAGCCATCCGCAAGGGCAGTCATTATCTGGTTGTCGGCCGTCCCATTACGGAATCCCCGAGCCCGAGACAAGCTGCAAAACAGATTATTGAGGAGATGATTCAAGCATGAGTACACTCGCGAATATTCCACATCAGATCGCATCTTATTTGCTGAAGATTGAGGCCGTTTCTCTTAGACCTCACCAGCCGTTTACGTGGACGTCGGGAATTAAGTCCCCGATCTACTGTGACAATCGCTTGACGATGTCCTATCCCGAGATTCGCGACTACATTGCTGAATCGTTCGCAGCCGTCATCCGGGAGCAATATCCGGAGGCCGAGGCCATTGCCGGTACGGCCACAGCCGGTATTCCGCATGCAGCCTTTGTATCCCAGAAGATGAACCTGCCCATGTCCTATATTCGGGACAAAGCAAAGGGTCATGGCAAGGAAAACCTAATCGAAGGCTTGATCAAGCCAGGTCAGAAGGTGGTTGTGATCGAGGATTTGATCTCCACGGGCGGCAGCTCGCTCAAAGCGGCGCAAGCGGTCAAGGATGCAGGGGCAGAGCCGCTGGTGGTATTGGCTATATTCAGCTACCAGCTGGATAAAGCGGTACAAGCTTTCGCTGAAGCCGGTATTCCGCTGCAGAGCTTGTCCAATTACGGAGCGCTGATTGATGTTGCGCTATCCGAGAATCGGATTCAGGAACAGGATGTGGAGCTTCTTCAATCCTGGAGATCGAATCCAACTTCCTTTGGCGTGTAAACAACTTATACCAGCTAAGATCATCAGGCTGTCGTCTTTGTGAGTTATCGCAGAGCGACGGCTTTTTTTATTGTAATGTGGCGAAGACAATCCATGGTGGGTGCCGGGTTGACAGCGGCAGGCTGGATCGTTACATTAGGACTGTACGCGGCTGGTAGCCAGCCATCGGTGTCCTTATGCTGATATAGAAGGGATATAGTCTAACAGATGAATGCTAAGAAAGAAGCAGTGCTTGAAGCCGGGAAGCGGTTGTTTTTGGAGCAGGGGATTTTACAGACGAGTATGGAGCAGGTTGCCGAAGCGGTCCCCGTTTCCAAGATGACGATTTATAACTACTATCAGAGCAAAGAGGGCTTACTGGATCATGTCGTGGACCGGATGGTTGACGAGCTCATGGCGATTTACCGCGATATGATGGACCAGGCAAAAGATCCGCTTGAGGCGTTAACCGTCTTCTACAAGGATCAGCACAAATTTTCGGCGTTTGTCTCGCAGAAATTTGTGGCGGATCTGGCCAAATTCCCGGAGCAGATGGACAAGCTGCTCCAATTCAACCAGAAATTCGTTGTTCCGGAATTTGAAATGCTGATCTTTAAAGGCCAGCAGCTTGGACAGATACGGAAAGACATCTCTCCCCAGGTATTGGTTGCGTTCCTTACTTTTATCAAGGAATTTACAGCCCGGAACGAATGGTACCATGGTCTGGGGAGCCTGAACGTGATCAGTGAACAGCTGATGACGATTCTTTATCACGGTATTATCCAGCAGGAAGATCCGTCTAATCTAACATGAGTACAAGAACATTCCAGAGGTGATTTCGACCCGGGAATGTTTTTTTATGAAATTTTACTGTTGAGCAGTTTGAAAATCGGCTGATTTGAGTATATGTTCCTATAAATTTAGGGCCACGACTTGGTAGAGGGCAAGGAGATGTCTCACCTATAATAGTAATGATAACTTCAGATTTTAACACAAAATAGGCGGGGCTGACCGTAAGGAGGAGAGATCTTTGGAAATTCCGTCAAGGATCCAACTGACCGGCAAACAATTCTTTGTACTAACTGGCATTGTCGGTGCGCGGGCTGTTATTGGGTTAGAGGACCCTTTTCGTGGAACGTTGACCGAGGAGATGCCCATAGAAGTGGCCAAGATTGAGCAGGAGCTGCAGGAGAAAGACTTGATTGATACGGGTGACAGCGAGCCAGTTCTTGTGCAGGAACTGCTGGAATACATAGAAGTATGCAGCCGGACCCTGTTAACGATACATATGAGGGTGTCCGGTTCCGACAAGGAGCCGAAGGAGTGTTTCATTTATTACAGTTCAAGTCTGGTGGTAAAGGCCGATATTGAAAGCGAGCCTGACGGTGAGAGAGTCTATGTGCTGGAAGCGCTGGGAACCCCTTCGGAAGCTTGGCTTAAAATCATCAATCATCTGCAGCTGGAGGACCGGAAGAACCGTGATACAGCTCCATTGGCAATGCCTAAAGGCTGGTTTCAGCAATGGATGAGTGACGAGCAAGGGGAGCAGGAGCCTCGCAAGTACTTGCTTGCCCAAGGCTACCCGGAATCGGTTGTCTCCGCCTTGGCCGATTGTGTCATCCATCCGGAGAGATACGCTACCTTTACAGCGTACTATTGTCCGGATCTGAACTGCCGAATACAGGGAATCGAACTGTTGAGAGGACAGCATTCCAATTGGCTGATTCGCAATGAAGGCGAACAGGATCAAATTTGGGGCGCCACGGTAACGGAAATCATACGGGAGCTTGGCGCGGTGATTGAGCGCATTAAGTTTCATCCAGAACAATATGGATAAGCTGAAAGCTCATTATCCCGTACTGGGATTGCCGAAGGAGCAGCGGAACGCCGCGTTTCTGAACAAAATGAACCGGGGCCGTATGCCTGCGGCACCGCACAGGAGGAGCAAGAAAAGGAGAGGATAATTATGACGCAACAACAACAGCAGCTGCCAAACGGATCGATTGTCATTTTGAAAGAAGGCAAGAAGAAGCTGGTGATCTACGGTCGCAAGCAAATTCTGGCGCTTGAGCAGCCGCAAAAGAAGTTTGTTGGATTTCGGTTTTTTTGTGGAAGTTTGGATATAATATGACAGCATTACATTATCATTCGGGTAAGGAGTCGCATAGGATGAACTGGGTATATTACGGAAAGCTGTATACAAGCAAATTTCAGGCGGGCTGCTTCGCTAAACGTTTGGAGCAGGATGGCTGGCTGTTCGGGTACCATGATCCGCGGATGGTGGAGGTTTACCGTTCCAAAAAGGGTCGCTATGGCGTGCGGTTTATGCCTTGAGAAAATTCCATTAAAACAGCACTTGACTTATTATAGGGAAATGGTGTATATTTATTCTTGTCGCTGTTTGATACAGCATTGACGCGGGGTGGAGCAGTTCGGTAGCTCGTCGGGCTCATAACCCGAAGGCCGCAGGTTCAAATCCTGCCCCCGCAACCAATTTTTAAACGATGTATGTATGACGTCCTTATGTTTATGTGTACATGTATGTTCAGGGCCCTTAGCTCAGTTGGTTAGAGCGGTCGGCTCATAACCGACTGGTCGGGGGTTCGAGTCCCTCAGGGCCCACTTTATCGAAAACCCTTGCGATGCAAGGGTTTTTTGCTGTTTATAGGGCTGTTTAGTTGAGTGAAAAACTATGGTGAAAAACGCATTTGCTAACGGCAGCTATTGATCGACAGTATCGTTCATTGAACATTGCTGTGGTCATTCCAAGGCGTTCAACTGCGACTTTCAGATAGCTGAAGGCACTGAGAGTATGGCTAATACGTCCGTTCTTCAAGTAGACCGCGATGTAAAGAACCCCTCCCAGTCCTATTTATGGTACATTAGCACATTCTGATCATGATTGCCGAAATGTCCAGACTAAGTCCGTCTATGTACATAAACTGTACCATTCCACAAAGCAAGGAGGTAAATATCGGTGAGTTACGAAAAATCTTGTTATGGCGGATACGGGAATCCAGTAGGTACTGTTCTGGTTTTATTTATTCTCTTGGTTATTATCTTGGGAACTTTTTGGATTTAACTAAGCACCTGAATGAAGCATTCATTGAATTAATTTAATTCACCAATTACGATACTGCACCCATGCGGTATCCCCAATTCGGTAAACGGGGACGGCCACTTTCCGTCCCCGTTTTTGATTAAGTTCATTGTACATAAACTGAACATCAAACAACGAGGAGATCAGTGCTGTAAGGCATGTTTATTTGTCTGCGAACATGATATCGTGACAAGGGCAGAAAATAGTAGAGAAGGGGCACAGCGTTGGCGTGTGCCCCTTATTTGTCGTGCATCCATATATAGAAACCAACAGGGCATCAACGGTATAAGATCATGGTTCATGAGCTGGGCTATCAGAGCTGGAGGTGTCAGTTGTTGACCTGGATGATCGGCAAGAACTCTATGTAGCTGGTTTGATTCTATGGTCACCAAGCAAAATGTGAGACAGCTCTCCGTTTTTACGGGGGGCTATTTTCATTTGAGGAAATTGAGCGATTTGACTAATCATTTGTCCAGATCCATTAAATCCATGGACTCATATATATGTTAAGATTCGTTGATAAAAAAGGAGGAAGCATAAAATGCACAAAAGAACAGTACTAGGAAAGGCAAATAGTACGGCCAAACAACTACAAGCGCCTAGAAGACTTAACGGAATCCGGGCGAGTAGCGTTGCAAAGGCAATGAGAACGATGATTGCCGCACAAAGATCATTGAATGCACAAAATCCGGTTGTTATTAGTCAAAGAACTAGGAGAATAAGTACGAATCGAAACTGGGTAAACGCACTTGAAATCGAGCGAAATCCGGCATGGGTAGCGCCGCAATCTGGTGAATCGTACGTTTGGGGAAGAAATGACCCTAACGGTCCTGCTGCTGTGGTCGCCAGAAGATTTACGATTAGAGACGATATTGAGAGAGCTAGCTTATTCCTGTCCGTTGATAACTTTGCCATCGTTTTAATAAATGGACGGCCGGTAGTTATCGACAATCCGCAGGACAATGTTTCATTCTTTAATCCGGGAAGATCGTTTAATATTAGGCGTTTCCTTCGGAGAGGTACAAATGATATTGTGATCGCCGCTTTTAACTTCCCGTCAAATGCAAACAGAAGCGGAGATAATCCAGCAGGTGTCCTTGCACGTATCGAAATTGGACTAGAAAATTAGTCCGGTAGTAGCTCTAAGTTCAATCGGTTGCGAACGCTATAACGTTGCCGATGTCGTAATCATCGCCATGTTCGACTTTAATTCGCCGCAACCGGTATGTTGAGGAGTAGACGACTTTTTTGATGACCGAGTTTTTTTAAATGATGTGCTCCTCATCGACGTACTAAGCTGACTGAGCAAATGGGACACTATAGTTTAGAACAAACCGCCTAATGATTGGGCGGTTTTTCTTATGCCAAGACATATTAAAAGGAGGACGCTGACACGTCCTCCCCTTAGTCCAGGGTATCCCCCGGCTGAGATAGCGGCCCGCCGAGCGCAGCAATTTAGCTGACATCCGTTATCTCGCACTCCATCATAACTGAACGCCGAGAGGAACGACAATGGGAACACTTGAGAGTAAGAATTTGCTAATGCTGCACGAGCTCTTCAAAGCCGGAATAGCCAAAAGGGTAAAGGATTTTCAGGACGGCCGGATCGAGAATAAGACAGTGGATGATCTTAAGAAGCTGGTTGAAATAGATATCGAATTGCCAGAAGGATGAACTATAAAAACTATTAGAGTAGTCCTAATAATGGCCTTGCACATAACCATGTATGTCTAAATAGGATGTTGTAAGTCGTTTAAATTTAAGGAGGCACACAACGAATGCAGATGAAACGGCCAGCAATAAAGAAGGTTAGAATAACATCTACAAAACAGGTGAAGAGACGCGTAAAGGTACAGAGACATGTACATGAATTTGAAGGTAGTACCAAGCTGGCTGAAGAAGGAGCAGATCGGCACACTACATTAAACGATGGTCACGTACACCAATTCAATTTTACGACATTGATTCAATCACCTCTCGTATAGGAATTATAAAACTATAAACTTTGACGGCTAGTGGTCTAACGCAATTGCTGACGAAACATAAAAACACACGAAAACATTTGCAGTTCTAAACCTATATATAATGAAGTAACTAAACTGGCTGTACCCCGCAAAAACGTTTTCCTTAGCTCAGTTGGTTAGAGCGGTCGGCTCATAACCGACTGGTCGAGGGTTTGAGTCCCTCAGGGCCCACTTTATCGAAAACCCTTGCGATGCAAGGGTCTTTTGCTGTTCATAGGGCTGTTCCGTTGAGTAAAAATATTATGGTGAAAATTTAAATGTAGGGTTCTTTTTTAAATTTTAAAAAACGACTATTTTTCGTCCTCGTTTCTCATATTCTTGTAAATTAGTATGCTTACAAATAGCGCAGGGCCAATCGAACCCGTAATGATTCTCATCAACCGTGTTTCGCCAAAATCAAATAGTATATGCCCAATGATGTACAAAGCTAACAGAACAATAACCCATCGAACGATTGCTTTTTTCATTAGCAGTCACCCCTCATTAAAAATAATTATACTCCAAGCAGCGGAACAGACTGTATTTTTATTAACCGTGTTGATTAACCTGAGGAGGTTATCTTGTTCAATGATCGATGTCTCCACAATGCACTTACTTAACTCCACTATGAGTGGAAACACGCAGAAGAACCCTACTGCTTAGGCTGGTGGGGTTATTTTTTGTCCATAGAGCAACTTCTTATAAATCGTTAGATGAGGCACTTGCATTAATTGAACAAGCCGTTTCAGGCGAGCGAGAAGACGAGTTGTTTTATGATTATTTAGTTTCAGTGGCTCCGACGACTGAATTCATTTATAGAGGGAGTAGAGAAAGCTTTAATGGGTGAATTAAGGGTAGTGGAAAAATACCGTAATAGAGCCGGGATGCCATACAGGTACTATAGGGACATGGTATTTGAGATTTTAACAGACGAATTTAAACATGCAAGTAAGTATAATTTTATTATGACCTTATCGGTTTATTTTTGTGAAAATTGCCCATATATATGTTATACGATGAAAATGGGGTGTATGGGCTCACATGGATGAACATATGATAATTCTACTTCGTAGTATATCTGCATTTGTGCTTTTGTTGATTATTACGCGATTCTTGGGAAAACAAACGTTATCTAATATGAATTTTCATGAGTTTGTTACCGCCGTTATTTTGGGTGCAATTGCTGCGAATTTTGCTTTCAATGAAAAATTGCAGGTAATACAACTACTCATCTCGCTTGCTGTTTTTACATTTACATCCTATCTTTTATCAAAGCTCGTTGTGAAGAACCGTAAATTCCGTATGTGGGCTGAAGGGACACCGAGTATACTTATAGAGGGTGGGAAGATTCTTGAAGAGAATCTAAAGAAAAATAAATTAACATTAGATACAGTAAATCAGATGTTACGACAAAAAGATATTTTTGATATCTCGGAAGTTGAGTACGGCGTATTAGAGATCAATGGAATGATATCTGTGATGAAGAAAAAGGAATACCAGAATGTAACTTTAAAAGATATGAAAAAGGGAATGAAAGGGAATCAACAGTTTCCGATTGAGCTTATCATGGATGGACAACTTTTAGAGAAGAATCTAAAGGTAAATGATCTCTCCCCCGATTGGGTTCATGATAAATTAAAAGACCGGAACAAAAATATTGAAGATGTTTTTTATGCAGTTAAGGGAACGGACGGTCAATTGTATCTCGATTTTTATAAGGATAAGATACAACATCCAATTGACGTAGAGTGAAGCTGAGCGGCATGATCAGCGAAACAAACATAACCGAAGCGAAAAACTCCCCGCGGTTCACTTTAACGTAAGACTCCACCAAATGCCGGTGGAGTCTTTTTCGATATATATTTTAAGCGAGATTTGTAATCGGGGGCGACATACGGTACATTTTAATAGAATCATTGGGGGATACGCTTATTTATACAGCTGCTGCTGCTTGGATGCAGCTCATTTTAGATATAGGATGGGGGATTAAGGTGTCAGAGTGGGTGTTAAATCAGTCGTGGGGATTGCCTGTGTTGCTTGCCTTCTTGATGGTCGTATTCGTATTTGAGTCACGGAAAGCCTTTAAGGCATATAAAGAAAAAAGACGGTTCGAATTGGGATGGGCTCTCTTGTTTGCGCTTGTGGCTTTATTGGCGATGATCGTCCTGGTGGCATATTAAAAATACATAACCAAAAACAAGACACCCCCAGAAGCTTCCGGCGGTGTCTTGTTTAATGATTGGCTATAAACGTTGAGGAACGAAGTTATCCTTCGTTACCGTTCACTCATGACAGCCTCTGTTGCGGCCCAGGCTCTGCCAGCACGCATGGCCAGGAAGAAGCAGAGGATGAGGACGATGGACGCGGAGATGTAGGGAAAGTTGATGTCCAAATCAAACAGATACCCTGCTACCAGCGGTCCTGCAATATTCCCCAGGCTGGTATAGGCCGAGTTCAGACCGGCCACGTAGCCTTGCTGATCCTTCGCCAGCTTGGACATTTGCGTA
The DNA here is from genome assembly GCF_049316025.1 of Paenibacillus sp. NPDC058898. NCBI lineage: Bacteria > Bacillati > Bacillota > Bacilli > Caryophanales > Paenibacillaceae > Paenibacillus > Paenibacillus sp. NPDC058898. The sequence goes on from NZ_JBMOSM010000004.1 coordinate 343,258, forward strand.
CCGATAGCGGGACGTAAGATGTCGATCGACAGAAAGACCAGGAAGGTAACAAGGAATATCAGCCAGTATTTATGCACAAACAGGGTTAACAGGATACAGATTCCTGCGGTAAGCAAGCTGAGCGTAATGACTCTTTTCTCACCGAACCGGTTCAGGATCCAACCGAAAATCGTCGCTTGGACGACGGCACCCGCAATCGATCCAAATGTGATGATCATGGCAATATCTTTAGGGGTGAACCCAAATTTATGATCCACAAACAGGCCGAACACCGTTTCATAATTGGCAAGGCCGAAAGAGAGCACAAATACAATGATCAAACTTAAGAAATAAGGTTCTTTGAAAGAACGTACCAGTTGGACAACCATGCTCTCCTTCTTCCGTCCCAGCACGGTAGGTGCTTCCTGTTTGGTGGATGATTCCGGAAGCAGCAGCAGCGTTACCAGTGCGGCAATTCCTCCCGCAACAGCCGCAGCGTAGAAAGGAACGCGAATGCCAAACTCGGCGATAAACCCTCCGATACCCGGTCCGATGATGAAACCTGTCGTAATCGCAGCATTAATGAACCCCATGCCCCTGGCACGTTCCTCATTCGAAGTCACGTCAGCCGTGTAGGCCATAACAGCAGGCATAATGAGCGCAGCGCCAATACCGCCGAGCATTCTCGATGCAAACAGGAGCGGCGGTGTGCTGGCAGCTCCGAACAACCATTCCGATATAGCGAACACAATCATGCCGGAGATGATGATTTTTTTACGACCCATGGTATCCGACAATCTACCCGCAAGTGGCGAGAATAACAGCTGTGTTAATGAAAAAGCGGCAACGAGCATGCCTACCGTGCTTCCGCTGATATGCAGTTCCGTCATATAGGTTGGCATAATAGGTATGACGAGCCCGATGCCGGTGAAGACTAGAAATATATTGAACATGAGGAGCAGGATGGCTCCATTGTTTCGCATCAGTAATGACATGATGATTCCTCCAAAATAAAAGACGATATAATAATGACATAATGAAAATGATGGTAATTCGATTATTTATATACTGAACGTTCGGTTTGTAATAGAGCATGAAAAAAGAGTCTTGTTTTTCATGATTTCTTTTCAATACCATGCAGAAATACTTTGATGGCGGCATGATAAAGGGAAAGTGCATTTTCCACCTTCGTTATGCGGGACATCTGGCTTAAACCAACAATGAGGCTCTCAAAGATGACGGATAGCTGCTCCACATTATGATTCTCAAACTCCCCGCGATCAATCCCTTGCTGCAGCAATCTTTGATCGAATTCCAAATGGCTCCGAATAATCTGGACGATTCGCTGCTCTACTTCCTCGGTAACATCTCCATTGCTGTTCATAAATTCATCAAGCGCCTTGGAGAAGGGGTGGTTCAGATCATCAAACACCAATTGATCCGCTATTCCGTATAGCTTGTCAACGGTGGTGGTGTAATGCTGCTCTTTACTGTTCCATTTCTGTTCCCACTCGAGGTCCCATTCCTCGATCAGATACAGAAACAGCCCTTCCTTGCTCTTGAAATGATAATAGATATTCCCTTTGCTGCTCCCGGTGGCTTCAACGATTTCCTCAATGGACGTGGATTTGTAACCCTTCTGCATAAAAAGCGCCTTGGCGGCTTCGGCTATGCGTCGCTTGGTATCTTCCGTTTGTTGTTGTTTTTTATTCACGCATGCACCCCCTTATACCCTTTGCGAGCTTTTCAAAATTTATATACTGAACGTTCGTTCTGTATCTTACCAAATACAATTAATTTATTCAAGACCTCTTGCTGGAGACCTCCACTGGGTGCGTTTTTAATTCCAGGATATCGCCCTTGAGCGTAAAGGAAGTAGCGGCCTGCTCCGTAACCTGGGTACGAATATTGTCATTCCGCAGAGGAGGAGCTCCATATTGCTCAGCCGGCGCTCTAGCAAGATATTTCCACTCGAGGGGGATCCGAAATTGAACTCTGTGTTATCGGATCCAATCGGTTTCCCAAAAATAACCGTTACCATGAGTAGGTAGCGGTTATTGTAGAAGTTGATTCATTCCCTTTAATGGTTTACTTCAATGAACTTACGCGATTTCTCATGATAGGACAGCAGCCCCGAAACGGTCACAAATTCGTAGCCTCTCTTTTGCAGCTCCGGCAGAATCACTTTGAGGGCTTCAACTGTCTGTGTACTACCCGGCACAAAATCGTGCATTAGTACAATGTCTCCATTATGGGCATTATCCAGCACTTTTTTGGCAATCCGATTAACGCCGGGCTTTCGCCAGTCCAGCGTATCCTGGTGCCATGACCATAATACGGTCAGCATACCGAAGTCCTTGCTTGTGCGGACAATCGCATCATTATAACTGCCTCCGGGTGGACGAAACAGAACGGTTCGAATGCCGGTTGCATGAAAAATCGCATCCTGCGTACGGTTCAGTTCGCTCGTTAACTTGCTGACGTTAATATTGTGAAAGGGAGGATGGGAGTATGAGTGATTGCCGATCTCATGTCCTTCCTGCAGCTCTCGCGCTACGATCTCAGGGTGTTTCTCCACCCGGTTGCCAACAACGAAGAAGGTAGCTTTAGCGTCATATTGCTTTAGCAGATCCAGAATTTGAATGGTATTCTTTTCGTCCGGACCATCGTCAAAGGTAAGGGCAATTACTTTGTTTTGTGTTGGGACTTCCCATACAATCTCGCCGCGTTCCTCATAATAATCCCTGCCTTTGGAAGCGGATGGTGCATGCTCGGCGTTAACAACTTTCGGATAGCAAAGGGAAATGGAGAGAGCGATTAATACGACGGTTGAGAGTTTTTTCATGGTGAGGGGTATCCTTTTCTCGGCTGTTCTAGTCTTCGCATATGACAATGCAAGCCTATTTATCATTTGGCGATAACGGTAAAATTATTCTTTATGGCATACGGAAGCCTTTGAATCGATGAATTAAAGCGGTGGTTCAAGCTATTAAGTAAGGTGATGCCAAAAATTATGAGTTTCATATATTGACATCACATGGTTGGACATGGTATTATCAATTTTGTCGCTAAGACGAAATGTGCACACCTAGATATCGGAATGAGATCGCAATATATTGCGATTCCCACGCGTACCTTCGGCTATGTAAGTGAACGTGAACGACGCTAGGAACATGCGCGGATAAATATGCCGGGGTGGCGGAATTGGCAGACGCACAGGACTTAAAATCCTGCGGTAGGTGACTACCGTACGGGTTCGACCCCCGTCCTCGGCATTATAACAGCGTCTGGTAAGATGCAAAATAAGTCGGCCCCCGTATGGGTGCCGGCTTATTTTTTTAAATCGACATAAGGTCAATTCATGATGAGCGTTGTTATTGGATTCAAATTGAACGGAAGATGTTATGGTGTTCCGATTATAGAAATCGCATTCTTTTATGATTCCATGCTGGCCTGTGTGAGAGGAGAGAGGAGACATGCGGATGTTTAACAATGATTGGGACCTTATTCTGCAGGGAGAAATGGATAAGCCTTATTTTCAAGCTTTGATGGAACGGGTGGACGAGGAATACCGGCGCAGCACGGTGTATCCCCCCAAGGAAGATATATTTCGGGCTCTTCAGCAAACATCGTACCAATCGACAAAAGTCGTTATTTTGGGACAAGATCCTTATCACGGTCGTAGGCAGGCGCAGGGACTGAGCTTTTCCGTTTCGCCCGGAGTTACGATTCCTCCGTCTTTACGAAATATACATAAGGAGCTTGCTTCGGATCTGGGAATCTCGATTCCCCGTCACGGTTCCTTGCAATCGTGGGCGGATCAAGGAGTACTGCTGCTCAATGCAGTGCTTACGGTTCGCGAAGGCGAGCCGAACTCGCATAAAGGGATCGGGTGGGAGACATTCACCGATACGGTTATTGCGAAACTGAATGAACGTGATCAGCCAATGGTTTTTATATTATGGGGCAGTTACGCACAGAAGAAAGGTTCCTTCATAGACCGAAGCCGGCACAAAGTGCTTGAGTCCAGTCATCCGAGTCCATTTGCAGCGCATAAAGGATTCTTCGGTAGTCGTCCATTTTCAGCATCGAATGCTTTTTTAATGCAAAAGGGTATGGATCCGGTGAATTGGGACATCCCAAGCACACCGGGCGATGGAGATGAATAATCCGCGAGAGGTGACCTTCATGAAGCATTGGATTGGTCGTCATGTTGTCATTCAGCGTTTAGACGGGGCGAAAAGCACGGTTGAAGGTGTGCTGAAAGGGTGGGATCCCGTTCAGGAAAAAGTGATTCTAGGTCCGGGTGAGCTTGTTATACCGTTTCGCGCCATTCATAGAATTATGCCAAGAAACGCATACCCTGCCTTGAACTCCATCGGTTATGTCGTGAATCATACCATTCAATTCGATAACGCCATCTATTTTGGATCTTCCGTGATGATATGGCGAGGCAATCGACTGGTGTTATCACAGGCCATCCTGACTACTCACGATGAGGATACCGTTACCTTGTCAAATGGTATGATATTGCGCAAGGATGAGCATGATTTTGTGGTTCGATCTCTGCGCGGCAATGCGTGATTCTTTAAATAAAGGATGTCCCCAGCAGCCATCGTGAAGTTGGCGGGGACATCCTTTTTTGTACAAATGGCAGTTGTATGTCTCCAGTAACTCGAGTTCATTATGCGTCTTCTACTTTTTCGGCAAGGAACAGTTCGTAAATCCGTACCACGATAATTTTGACGATCATGTAAGCGGGAATGGCGAGCAGGATGCCAAGCAGCCCGAAGAAGTCGCCGCCTACAAGAATGAGGACAATCGTGGTCAACGGGTGAATATCCAGCTGTTTCCCGTAGATGACCGGTGTCAGAATATTATCTTGGATCTGCTGTGCGATGACAATAACGACAACAGACCATATCGCAATCGAAGGAGATTCGATAAAACCGATGATCACGGCAGGAATGGTCGCCAGCAGCGCTCCGATATACGGGATGAAATTCAAGAAGAAGGAGATCACCGTCAAGAGCAAAGAATAAGGCAGCCCGATGATCAGAAATCCGATATAGATCATGATGCTAAGTATAAGATTCAGGATCACTTTGCCGATAATAAAATTGCTGAGTGCTGTATCAATCTCACCCAGCACTTCCTTGCCGTCACGGCGGTATCGTCTTGGTAGGACACTGAGCAGCTTGGGCGGAAGCTTGCTGCCTTCCTTCAGCATGTAGTACAGAATGATCGGAATCGTAGCAATAATAACGACAACGCTGGATACAACGGCAATCAGGTTATTGATGGAGTTGCTGATCCAGGTAATGATCCGATTCATGTATTCCGTCAGTGAGGTAGATAACTCGGATTCCGTTGGTATAAAGCGTGACCAGTATGGATTCTGCTGCAGCTGGTCGATCTGTTGCTGCACACCCTCTACCAGAAAGGGGGCATTACTGATAAAATTTTCGATCTGCTCGCGCAGTGTCGGCCACACCACAATGCCGAAGATGGCGCAGAGACCGGCAAACACGAAATACAGCATCAGGACGCCAATGGATCGTTTGATTTTCCGCCGCTCCAGGTAGTCCACAATCGGTCTGAGCAGATAATAGAAGAAGCCGGCCATCGCGACGGGAACGATCAGCATATTGAACATGGAGACGATTGGCCGGAACAAGAAGCTGATTTCGGATCCGAGATAAATGATCAAGAGCAGTGCGATTATGCCAAAGCATGTCCTGAAATATTTGCTCTGCATCATGGGCAATCCCTCCATACAACGAATAGGTAAATACATAGGTACGATGTAACATTTGTATTTAACCAATTTGGAGGGATTTGAAATCACTAGTTTATGCTTATCAGTTTCGTATGGTGACCCGGGTATGAATCGGCACGAGGGAGGCAAGCTCAATGACGTCCTCGTTGTACATCCGAATGCAGCCATGGGAAACGTAGCGGCCGATGGATGAAGGGTCATTCGTGCCATGGATGCCATAATGGGGTTTGGACAACCCTAACCAATAGGCTCCAAAAGGCCCCCCGGGATTTGGCTGTTTGTTGACGATGGTGTAATTGCCTGGCGGCGTCTGTGTAGCCATTTTACCGATGGCAACCGGGAACGTACGTACCACGGTGTCGCCATCCAGCAGGTGCAGCTGAAAATTGGATAAATCGACAATAATGCGGTATTGGGGCATCTTAATTCATCTCCTTCCTGATTATGCTATGAATTAGCGGGAAGAGCGACCCCTAAATCAACTTAAAATAGGCAAATTACATCTTCATGCTGGTAGAAATTTCATCCATTGATAACGCTCTGCTGATGTTATTATTTAATAGGTTAAGCAGTAACAACGTTTACATCAGGAAGGGGAAACCAATGTCTCCTGCTAAGTTTTATCAAAAATATATTAAAAATAATATGTTTACCAAAATGCTGCTGCTAATCTCCTTGATTGCGGTGGTTACCATCGTCACCTTATCTTTTCTCATGTATTACTTCTTGTTTCAATCGGCCGTGCGCAGCGAACTCGACATTCAGCGAAGAGCGGTTGAACGGGTGGAGCGGCAATTGAATCAAAAATTTGAGAATGAGCAGTCCTATGTAAATGACTTGTACCGCAACAGTTCTCTAGGGATTGACACTTCCTATTTCCTCATGAACTCGTTTGATGAGTACATGGCCAAGCGAATGGATCGGATCGCGGGCGGCGGGCAGTCCAATTCAGACAGTGTGGTTGCTTACTTCAAGCAAAGGCTGGACGACGACCCGGATATTGAGAATATCATGCTGTATAGTGCCGAGAAACAATATGTATATGTATACAAGCAGGGCAGCATGACAAGGCTCTATCAGGCGAATGCCACGCATTCGTACATTCCTGATGTGATGGCGATGGAGAGCCAGAGCGTCACGCTGCCGAATCTCTGGGTACGTAAGCTGGCTGGAGATGTGAATTTGCCGTTATTCTCGATCCGGAGCCCGATCAATGATATGACCACATACAAGAATTTGGGGCAGTTGGTTATTTTATACCGAACGGAAGCGTTGGATGCTGTCCTGAACAGCGGCGAAGATCCCCTGAAGGGATCCGTGCTGGTCTTGTCGGGTGACGGCCGTGTGATGTTTGATTCTTCGGGCAAATATTACGGGAAGAAGTATCCTTATGCCGACCGGCTGCTGAATTCCAAAGATACCGTGAACCTAGATGAGGAATCGTACATTACAACAGCGGCTCACAATCAGGCAGGGTATACGGTGGTCGGAATCACACCCAAACGTGAGATATCGGAGTCCTTCCATGGTTTGCAGAACACCATCATCATTGCGGCCCTGCTATGTATTGTCGTTGCGGTATTCATTCCTTCGCTGACAATCGTGAATTACTCCAAGCGCACCGATAACATTATCCGTTTTATGCGCAAGGTAGAGAAGGGGGAATTCGTTGCCCGGATGCAGGATACCAAGGAGGATCAGCTAGGGCAAATTGCGGGCAGCTTCAATGAGATGCTGGATGAGCTTTCCCGGTATATCGACAAGGTATATAAGGCAGAGATTAACCAGAAGAACGCGGAGCTGTCTGCACTGCAAGCGAGAATTAACCCGCATTTTTTATACAATACGCTTGAAGTGATTCGGATGAGAGCTCTTTCGCAGGGGGCTCAGGATGTCGGTGATATGATCTACAGCTTGTCGATGCTGTTCAAGAATATCGTTCAGCATAAGTCCCACTACACATTGAAGGATGAGCTGGAGGCGTGCAGGCTCTATCTGGAGCTGTTTCGAATTCGCTATAAGGACAAGTATATTTATAAAATGCACTGTGAGGAACAAATCAAACATGTGCCGATGATGAAAATGTCGCTGCAGCCACTGATTGAAAACTACATCGTTCATGGGCTGCGCAGCGACCAGGATGATAACTGGCTAACGGTTAACGCGTCGCAGCAGGATGATGATGTCGTAATCGAGATCAAGGATAACGGGAAAGGGATCGAGCCAGAGCAGCTTGAGGAGATCAAATCCCGGCTGGAAATGGCCGAGTCGAGTGAAGAATCATTTGGTCTGCGGAGTGTGAATGAGCGATTAAAGCTGACGTTTGGAAGTTCGTACGGAATGGACATCCAGAGTGAGCCGGGCAGCGGTACAACGGTGACAGTCAAATTTCCGGTGGCAGAAGGGAAGCTGAATAACGATGTATAAAGTGTTTATCGTGGACGATGAGCCATTTATTATAGAAGGATTGGTTGACGTCGTGGATTGGTCGAAGTATGGCATTGAGGTGGTGGGGCATGCGGAGAATGGTCGTCAGGCGCTGGAGAAGATGGCGGTCATTCCGGTTGATATTCTCATTACGGATATCTCGATGCCTGTCATGACGGGACTTGAATTGATTGAAGGCGCACGAAAATTGAACCGCAATTTGAAGGTAATCATCCTGAGCGGCTTCGACGATTTTGCCTATTTGAAGGAAGGCATGCGTCTGGGGATCGAGAATTATTTGCTCAAGCCGATCAATCTGAAGGAATTGGAAGAAACGATTGCCAGCACAACGGATAAAATGAACAAATCCAGAAGAGAGATGAGACTGGACGAGTACGACATTAACGTATTGCGGAGCAATATCCTGTACCGCTGGATCACGGACCGGATTGAGCCGGAGGAACTGGAGGAGCGCACGACCCTTCTGGGGCTGAATCTGAATTTGCCGTATGTCATGGCGTCTATCCTGAGAGCGGATTTCACGCCGCTGGAGAATAGCCTGTATCAATTAATGGATCAGGAGCCGGGTGTCCTGTATTTCCGAGACAACGACGGCGATCACGTGGTGATTTTTATGATGAAAGATCCGGACACGGAAAAAGCGAGAGCCATTCGGCTGCTGCAGCAGGTGCGCGAGCAATGCTATGAAGAGGAGCTGTCCATCTCGCTTGGCAGCGTGGAAAGTCTCGGCGGAAATTATAAGAACAGTTATCTTCATGCCAAGGAGGCGCAGGAATACTATCTTGTTCTGGAGCAGCCCTCCTACGTGGATTATGTTGATGTTCAAGCAAAGAAGGGGGAAGCGGCGGAATCCTATTCCGTGCAGTGGCCCGAGTATGCCAAAGGCATCGCCGGTAGGGACAAGCAGGTGCTGTTTGATTTGATCGATAGTGATTTTGATCGCCTTCGCCATACGCAGGGGATGATCCCGACGACACTCAAGAGCATCGCGGTCGAGATGGTCATTCGCCTGAAACTGGAGCTGAACGATATCCAATACACGGCTGCCCCTGATTTTGTGAAAAATACGATTACGGACATTATGGATTCCGTGTCGATCGACGATCTGATTACGGCTGTGAAGGATGGGGTAGGCGGGCTGGTTGATTCGCTCAACAATGATGTGAAGAGCCCTGTCATCCAGCAGATTCTGCATCATATCCAGCACCATTATAATGAGGATTTGTCGCTGAAGGTGTTGGGCGCTCAGTATCATATTCATCCCGTCTATCTGGGGCATCTGTTCCATAAAGAGACGGGAGAGAATTTTACGGAGTATATTAACCGGTACCGGATTGAAAGAGCGAAGGAGTTGCTCCGAAACTCTTCAACGAAAGTACAAGATATCGCAAAAAATGTAGGTTATTGGGAAACCGGTTATTTCTATAAACAGTTCAAAAAATTTGTCGGCGTATCGCCGAGGGATTTCCGAGGAATGCTCTGATTGATTTAATCAGAGTTTTTTTCTTTATTTTCACCATAATACCTTTAATTTTTCGCCTATGTGAAACTGCTTTCATGGGATAATCTTATAAGTGTAGAGACACAAGGATTCAAAAGGGAGGATAAACATGAGTAAATCGAAAAAGAAATGGCTCCTGCCCCTAACGCTTTTATTGTCCGCATCCATGCTGTTGTCGGCATGCGGGGGCAACAAAGAGAGTGCAGGAAACGGCGGGGGAACTGCCGAGAAACCGGTTGAGCTGATCTGGTACACCATCGGAACACCTCAAAAGGATGTTGACAAGGTTGAGGAAGAAATCAATAAATACACTGCTGAGAAGATTGGTGTAACCGTTGACATGAAAATGATCGACTTCGGTGATTACAACCAGAAGATGCAAGTAATGGCAGCTTCCGGCGAACCGATGGATATCTTGTTCACAAGCTCATGGGCGTTTGACTATGTGCAAAATGCACGTAAAGGCGCATTCATGGAAATGGACGAGCTGATTGAAAGTCATGGACAAGGCATTAAAGACGCGATTGACCCTGCGTTCCTGGAAGGTTCCAAGGTTGATGGTCACAACTATGCGATTCCGGCAAACAAAGAGCTTCCTGCTCAAGAAGCATGGCGCTTTAATAAAACATTGCTTGATAAGTACAATCTCGATATTTCGAACGTGAAATCGATGGAAAGCTTGGAGCCACTGCTGAAAACGATCAAGGAAAAAGAACCGAACGTCGTTCCTTTGGCACTGAGCAAAGACTTCGGTCCATTGCTTCCGTTTGACTACATCATCGAAAAAATGCCAATGGCCGTTTACCTGGATGACAAGGAAGATCTGAAAGTTGTGAACTTCCTCGAAATGCCAGAAACAATGGACATGCTTAAATTGATGAACAAGTACTACAAAGCGGGATACATTTCCCCAGAAGCAGCTACAACAACTTCGACGCAAGATCTGATGACTTCCGGCAACTGGTTCGCAGACCGTGCGGCAACGCAGCCATTCGCAGATAATCTGTGGAGCCAAAGCTACGGCTATCCGGTAGTGTCCACTCCGGCTGGCGATGCAACGATCTTCAACTGGTCGGTAATGGGTTCGATGCAAGCGATTTCCGCTAACTCGAAATACCCTGAGAAAGCCATGGAGTTCCTGAACCTGCTGAACACAGACGTATATCTTCGTAACCTGGTTGACTCCGGTATCGAAGGCGTACACTACAAAAAGCTTAGCGAGAACGTAATGGAAAACTTGCCAGAATCGAAAAACTACGACATGCCTACCTTCGCGCTTGGTAATGTCATGCTGACTTACTTGAATCCTGAGGATCCTGAGAACAAATGGGAAGAGTTCAAGAAGTTTAACGAGTCCGGCCAGGCTGCTCCGCTTCTCGGTTTCAACTTTGATCCAACCAAAGTATCCACAGAGCTCGCAGCAGTCAACAACGTAAAAGAAGAGTTCTGGGCGCCGCTGATGACAGGTACCGTAAATCCTGAAGAGTTCCTGCCAAAAGCGAATCAAAAGCTGAAAGCCGCTGGTCTGGACAAGATCATCGCTGAAGCACAAAGCCAAATTGATGCTTGGAAAGCAAGCAAGTAATAACAATGCATGAAGCGGTCTTTCTTGTCCCAAGGACAGCAAAAACCGCTGCAGTATGAACAAGGACGGGGCGGCGGATGTTCACCGCCCTTCTTTTGTTCATTCATGCACATCACGAGGAGGGGTAAGCGTGAGAGCGATCGGACAGTTTTTCAAAAATATTATGACGAATAAGGCCATGCTGTTCATGGTTTTGCCGGGGACCCTATGGTTTCTCTTATTCTCATATTTGCCCATGTTCGGGACCATTATTGCATTTAAGGAATACCGCTTTAGCCGGGACGGCTTCTGGGCAAGTATCGTTAATAGTGAATGGGTAGGATTCCAAAACTTTAAATTCCTGTTCAGTACCAACGATGCTTACATCATTACGCGCAACACCGTACTTTATAATTTCGTGTTCATCATTTTGGGTCTCATTCTATCCGTAGTACTGGCTATCGTGTTGTCCGAAATTGTGAATAAGAAATTGGCGAAAGTCTATCAAACGGGTATGTTTCTGCCGTACTTCTTGTCTTGGGTTATTGTAGGTTATTTTGCATTCAGTTTCCTGAGCATGGATAAAGGGATGTTGAATCAAATCCTGGGATGGTTTGGCATGGAGCCGGTTCAATGGTATTCCGAAGCCAAGTATTGGCCGATATTCCTGACGTTAATCAGTTTGTGGAAATCCGTTGGTTATAACAGTGTCGTTTATCTGGCGGCGATTATGGGGATCGACAAATCCTTGTACGAAGCGGCGATGATTGACGGCGCGAACAAATGGCAGCAGATTAAAGCCATCACGCTTCCGATGCTGAAACCGCTGATGACCATTTTGACTCTTCTTGCGATCGGTAAAATCTTCTACGCTGACTTTGGTCTCTTCTATCAAGTGCCAAGGGATTCGGGAACCTTGTATTCCGTAACGAATGTTATCGATACCTATGTATATCGTGGTCTGAAGACAACAGGCGAGATCGGAATGAGTACTGCTGCGGGTCTGTACCAGTCGGTAGTCGGATTTATTCTCGTTATGGTATCGAACTATATCGTTCGTAAATATGACAAGGATAATGCATTGTTCTAATCGATCAATCTACCAAGAAGGGGGTATGTGACGTGTTCAAATCTAAAAGCAAGATGAAAGATTTCCATCAGCTTTCATCCGGGTGGAATGTCGTGTTCAACCTGATTGCCGGTATTTTCTCGTTCCTGTGTGTATTTCCGTTTTTGTTCGTCATGATCATTTCATTTACGGATGAAGGCGCCCTTGCCCGCAACGGATATCAAATCTGGCCGGAAAAATGGAGTCTGGAAGCCTATAAATATGTATTCCAAACGGGCGATACACTCCTTCGTTCCTATGGCGTTACGATCTTTGTAACGGTAGTGGGGACGTTGATCAGCTTGTTTATTATCTCGTTGTATGCTTATGCCATCTCTCGTAAAGGATTCAGATATCGGAACTTCTTCGCGTTCTTTGCGTTTTTCACGATGCTGTTTAACGGGGGTCTGGTACCGACTTATATCGTTGCAACACAATTGCTCGGTCTGAAAGATTCCATCTGGGCTTTGATCCTGCCATTGGCACTCAACGCCTTCTATATTATGATACTTCGTACGTTCTACAGCACCAGCGTTCCGGATGCCATCATTGAATCCGGTAAAATCGACGGTGCGAGCGAGTTTAAAATTTTCTACAAGCTGGTATTGCCTCTATCCTTGCCGGGTCTGGCAACCATCGGGTTGTTCAGCACCTTGGGTTATTGGAATGACTGGTTTAACGCATTGCTCTACATTGATGATCCGAACCTGGTTCCACTGCAATCCATGCTCATGCGGATTGAGACCAGCATGCAGTTCATCTTGCAGAACTCTCAGAATTCATCCCTTAGCATGGCCGCTCTGCAGAGCATGCCGCAGGATACTTCGCGGATGGCGATGGTCGTTCTGGCAACCGGACCGATTATTCTGGCCTATCCGTTCTTCCAGCGCTATTTCATTCAAGGTCTGACCATCGGCGCGGTTAAAGAATAAATTCTTCATGTACCGGAGGGTATGAGATGACTTATAAAGATTCCAGTAAACCCATTACGGAAAGAGTGGAACATCTTCTTGGCCTGATGAACCTGAAGGAAAAGGTTGGGCAGCTGATTCAGCCGTTCGGCTGGAAGACCTATGAAGTGAATAAAGGTCGGATTACATTAACGGATTCATTTAAAGAGCAAGTGAAAAATGGCGGCGTCGGATCCCTTTACGGGACCCTGCGCGCCGATCCATGGACCGGTGTAACACTTGAGACCGGTCTTTCTCCGCGTGAAGGAGCAGAAGCCGTCAATCACATCCAGCGGTACGCCATTGAGGAATCACGTCTGGGTATTCCGATTCTGATCGGGGAGGAATGCTCGCATGGGCACATGGCCATCGGCGGCACGGTTTTCCCGGTCCCGCTGTCCATTGGAAGCACATGGAACGTGGATTTGTACCGGGATATGTGCCGTGCCGTGGCGCTCGAAACGCGCAGCCAAGGCGGTGCCGTCACCTATTCCCCGGTCCTCGACGTCGTGCGCGATCCAAGATGGGGCCGTACCGAGGAATGCTTCGGCGAAGATCCATACCTGATCAGCGAATATGCGGTCGCATCGGTTGAAGGCCTTCAAGGCGATTCATTGGACAGCCCGAACAGTGTTGCTGCGACATTGAAGCATTTTGTGGGTTATGGGAGTTCCGAAGGCGGGAGAAATGCGGGTCCCGTGCATATGGGAACACGTGAATTGATGGAAGTGGATATGCTGCCTTTCAAGAAAGCCGTGGAGGCAGGAGCTGCATCCATTATGCCGGCCTATAATGAAATTGACGGTGTGCCTTGCACCGTTAATACCGAGCTCCTTGACGGCATTCTCCGCAAGGAGTGGGGTTTTGACGGCATGGTAATTACCGACTGCGGTGCCATCGATATGCTGGCCAGCGGCCATGATACTGCTGAAGACGGAATGGATGCCGCTGTTGAGGCGCTTCGTGCCGGTATCGATATGGAGATGTCAGGCGAGATGTTCGGCAAGCATCTCCTGAACGCGATCGAGTTAAACAAGCTTGAGGTTGCCGTACTGGATGAGGCCGTTCGCCGAATATTGACCTTGAAGTTCAAGCTCGGATTATTCGAGAAGCCTTACGTGGATCCGCAGGTAGCGGAGGAAGTTATCGGCAGCCAGCAGCATGTCGAACTTGCCAGACAGCTTGCGGCGGAAGGCATCGTCCTGCTCAAGAATGAAGGCCAGGCGCTGCCGTTATCCAACGAAAGCGGCGTGATTGCCGTCATTGGACCTAACGCAGATAAAGGATACAATCAGCTTGGAGATTATACGTCTCCGCAGCCGCCGGCAAGCGTGACCACCGTACTGGGTGGAATCCGCGCGAAACTGGAGGATGAAGCTGAACGTGTATTATATGCACCGGGCTGCCGCATTAAGGATGACTCCAGGGAAGGCTTTGAATTCGCACTAGCTTGTGCGGATCAGGCCGATACCGTGGTCATGGTACTGGGTGGTTCCAGCGCACGCGACTTTGGCGAAGGCACGATCGATTTGCGAACAGGAGCATCGAAGGTCACGGACGACGCTTTAAGTGACATGGATTGCGGTGAAGGCATCGACCGGATGACGCTGCAGTTATCCGGCGTTCAATTGGAATTGGCTCAGGAGATTCATAAGCTTGGCAAGCGGATGATCGTTGTGTATATCAACGGTCGGCCCATTGCGGAGCCGTGGATCGACGAGCATGCGGATGCCATCTTGGAAGCATGGTATCCGGGCCAGGAGGGCGGCCATGCGGTAGCGGACATTTTGTTCGGCGATGTGAATCCGTCCGGTAAACTGACGATGTCGATACCGAAGCATGTCGGACAGCTTCCGGTTTACTATAACGGCAAGCGGTCGCGCGGTAAGCGTTACCTCGAAGAGGATTCCCAGCCGCGTTATCCGTTCGGATACGGGCTCAGCTATACCGAGTTCAGTTATTCGGATATTCAAATTACCCCGGAAGTGATTAGAACGGGAGAAACGGCTGTTGTCTCCGTGAATGTTACAAACAGTGGCGACAGGGAAGGATCCGAGGTTGTACAATTGTATGTGAGCGATGTGGCCAGCAAATATACGAGACCGGCCCGTGAGCTGAAGGGCTTCCGCAAAATCTCTCTGCAGCCTGGAGAGCGGAGCAAGGTGGAATTTACCATCGGTACGGAACAGCTTCAATATATCGGTCAAAATTACAAGCAAGTGGTTGAACCTGGCTTGTTCCGTATCATGGTTGGCAGACATGTGAACGATACGCTGAGTGCAGATCTGACTGTACAGGAGGGTTAAGGAATGGAACGCATTCGACGTTTTATACGCGAACTTTCGGAGCGGCAGTGGCTCGAGTCAGTAGAGCTTGGAGAGTGGAACATTACCCGAACTACGTACATGGTTCCGGGCGTGTATGAAGATAAAGCCCCTTATACGGAAGGACAAGACTTCAACCGATTCCCGAGCACACAGGGGACAACCTATTTCTTTCGGAGGAACCTTGAATGGCCCACACACTGGGTGGACGGAGCGATCGGACTTGTGTTCCACTCCGGGGGCGAGGGCTTACTGCGCATAAACGGAGTATCTTATCAGGGTTTGGATCGTAATCATACCTTCGTCAAGCTTGATCCGAAACGCACCGGCTTGAATATGGAGCTTGAGATCGAGTTATACGATCCAATTCCGGAGCCGGTGGACCCGCTGAATCAGCAGGCTGTCATTCAGCCTCCGATTACTAAGGTGCAAAGCTTGCTTGTCAAGGTGAACGTGTCCGTTCAGAGCCTGATGTACACCGCGACCGTGATTCGGGATTCACTTATCCTGTTGCCGGATAGCGATATGCGGCGCATCCGCTTAATGGAGGCGCTGTATCAGGCGATGGACCGCTTAGTCAGCCTGGATGACGCCGCCATCCGGGACGGCGCTCAGGTAACCGGGATTGAGCATGATCTGAAACGGAGCGTTACTGCCATTGGCGGCCATGCTGAAGGCATGGAGCATATGGTGGGTCAATCGCATATTGACATCGCTTGGCTGTGGCCCGTCCGGGAAACCGTACGTAAAACAAGCCGGACCTTCTCCACCATGGATGCGCTGATGAATGAATATCCCGAATTTAAGTACGCGCAGAGCCAGCCTTTGCTATACCAATTCCTGAAGGATCATGATCCTGAGTTGTACGAGAGAGTGAAGGCTAGAATCAAGGAAGGACGCTGGGAGCTTGTCGGCGGGATGTGGGTCGAACCGGACCTGAACATTCCGAGCGGGGAGTCCCTCATGCGTCAATTGCTATACGGGCAAGGCTTCTATCAAGAAGAGTTTGGCCAGACATCTCATATTGAATGGCTGCCGGATACATTCGGATATTGTGCATCGCTGCCTCAGATCTTGAAGCATGGCGGCATTCGTTATTTCATGACAACTAAGCTTGGCTGGAACGATACGAATGTGTTTCCTTATGACCTGTTCCATTGGGTTGGGATCGATGGAACACCGATGTTATCCTATCTCAATCATGGCGTGAACGAGAACACGCTGCCCAAAGATGTTCACGAGCATTGGCAGTCATACCGCCAAAGAGCCGTTCATCCGGAGCAGATGCTGCTGTATGGACACGGTGACGGCGGAGGCGGCGTAACCCGCGAAATGTTGGAATATATCGACCGTGCCGAGCTTATGGTCGGTCAACCGGCCAGCGAGTATAGCACAGCTGCCGAGTTTTTCGGCGGGATTGAGGATGCACAGCCGAAGCTGCCTCAGTGGCGCGGGGATTTGTACCTCGAGCTTCATCGCGGCACCTATACAACGCATGCGCGGAACAAGCGTCATAACCGGAAAGCGGAAATCCTGTACCGCGAGGCGGAGCTATGGAACTCGGTGGCATTTCCGTCGATGGACAATGAGCAGCGGCAGGCGATAATGAGCGAGCTGCATGACGGCTGGAAGTTGATTTTGCTGAATCAATTTCATGATATTATCCCGGGCTCTGCCATTACGGAGTCTTACGTTACTTCTGAGAAGGAATACGCAGAGGTGTTCCAAAAAGGAAATCAAAGCCTCCGTCTTGGGCTTCAGGTATTGGCGGATCAGGCCGATACAGAAGGGGAAGGTATTCCGTATGTCGTCTTTAACGGACTTGGATGGAGCAGAGAAGCCGTCATTTCGATTGAAGGAGAGCAGGGCTTTGCGCCGTATGATTCGGATGGAGCGCTGCTGCAGTACGATGCCCAAACAGAAGGAAACAGTAAAACCTCTCACCGCTTGAATGTTCATGTTCAAGGCATCCCGTCTTTGGGATACAAGACCATTTGGTTGAAGCCTTTGGCAGGAAACAAGGCGGTAGCGGAGAATTCTACTACAGTGTTCGCAGATTCCTGGGAAACGGATTATTATAAGGTCAGCTTTAATGAGCGCGGGGAAATCACGAGCCTGTGGGATAAAGAGGCTCATCGGGAAGTGGTTAAGCCGGGCGAAGCCGCAAACCGCTTCCACTTCTTCCATGACCGTCCAACACTGTGGGACGCATGGGACATCGATACCCGTTACGAGGAGCAATTAGCCGGAGAGGCGGAGCTGATCGAGAAGAAGCTCGTGCAAGCGGGTGAGGTGCAGGATGTGCTGCGTTTCCGCTGGCGTATCCATAACTCGGAGATTATGCAGGACATGATTTTTTATCATCATGACCGGCGGATCGACTTCAAGACGCAAGTCAGCTGGAACGAATCACACAAACTGCTGAAAGTCGGCTTCCCAATCGGGGTCGTTGCCGATAAGGCTACGTATGAGATTCCGTTCGGAACCATCGAGAGACCGACCCATCGTAATACAAGCTGGGAACAGGCGCAATATGAAGTCTGTGGCCACCGTTTCGCGGATGTGTCGGAGCATGGATACGGCGTCAGCCTCATCAACGACTGCAAGTACGGGTATGACATTCAGGACAGCACGATCCGGTTATCCCTGCTGCGCGCACCGAAATGGCCCGATGCCACGGCAGACTTGGGTGAGCATGAGTTCACGTATTCCTTATACCCGCATAACGGAGACTGGAGAAGTGCCGGAATCGTCCGTAAAGCTGCCGAGCTCAATCATGAGCTTCCTTGCGTAAGAACAAGTTCGAATCAGGGTACTCGGCCTGCTGTTCATTCATTTATTCCGTTCGAGAGCCATCATGTAATCCTGGATACGGTCAAACCCGCAGAAGACGGTTCAGGGTATATCCTTCGGATGTACGAATCTGCGGGAGGCAGAGATAATGCAGCACTGAGCTGGCCTTATCCTTATGAAAGCGTCCATTTATCCAACGCCTTGGAAGAAGAACTCGAACAACTGGATACCGCAGAAGGAAGGTTAACCCTTCGATTCATGCCGTATGAGATCAAAACCATCAAATTGACTACACATCATACTTAACTAAAGGAGCCAGAACAACCATGGAACAATTCAGACTCCCCAAAATACCAATGCCGGAGCTTGAGCTGCCGCAATCAATTCAGGCAGTTCTGCAAGAGGCTGAAGAAAAGCTTGCGCACCGTCCCAAGCTGCTTCAGCTGTTCAAGAACTGTTTCCCGAACACGCTGGAGACAACAACCAAACTGATGGAGGATGGCACAACATTTGTGATTACCGGTGATATCCCGGCCATGTGGCTGCGCGACTCGGTAGAACAGGTGATCCATTACATTCCGTTTGCGAAGAATGATCTGCAGCTGCAGCGGATTTTAAGCGGATTGATCAAACGCCATTTTCAATATATTCATATCGATCCTTATGCCAATGCCTTTAATGAATCGGCGAATGATTGGCATTGGAACACAACCGACGAAACTGAAATGTCCCCATGGGTGTGGGAGCGCAAATTTGAGATTGATTCGCTATGCTTCTCTGTTCGCTTGGCCTACCTGTACTGGAAGGAAACCGGCCTTACGGATGTGTTTGACGCCAACTTCAAGTCGGCTATGATCAAGATTATTGAGCTGTTTAAAACGGAACAATACCATTTCGAGAAATCGCCTTACCGTTTCACACGGGATAACGGAATTCCAACGGATTCCTTGCGTAATAACGGGCTCGGCATGCCGGTGAATTATACGGGCATGATCTGGTCCGGCTTCCGTTCAAGTGATGACGCTTGCGATTTCCACTACAATATTCCAGGCAACATGTTCGCCGTTGTCGCCCTGCGTCAAATGCAGGAATTCGCGGAATGGGTATTCCGGGATATGAAGCTGTTGGATGAACTGAAACGACTCGAAGCTGACGTGGATCACGGAATTCAGTTGTACGGCATTTACCGTCATCCGGAGTTTGGACCGATTTACGCCTATGAAACAGACGGTTACGGAAATTACTGCTTGATGGATGATGCGGGAACACCTGGATTGATGTCCATTCCTTATCTGGGTTATTGCTCTGCAGATGATCCGATCTACCAAAACACCAGACGGTTTGCGCTAAGCAAAGAAAATCCTTTCTACTACGAAGGCGCTGTTGCCAAAGGAATCGGCAGTCCGCATACGCCGCCGGATTATATCTGGCATATGGCCTTGTCCATGCAGGGAATTACGGCACAAACGGCAGAAGAGAAGCTGCAGATGATTGCATTGCTGGAAGCAACCGATGCCGATACCGGATTTATGCACGAAGGCTTCCATGCCGACGATCCGAAAGTTTTCACCAGATCATGGTTTGCCTGGTCCAACAGCCTCTTCTCGCAATTGGTGTATCAGGCGATGAAAGCAGGGATTCTATGAGCGGGCGTCTGATTGTATTTTATGATCCGTCCTTTCCGGTAGCAGAAGCTGCCGGTTTGCCGGCTAGCGCGGCGGCTCTGAATGCATTCGATGTCGTGTGCCGCGCTGAAGATTTGGCTGAAGCACTGGAATCTGCAGGAGGACAGGGCGCAAGCTTTGTCAATTTGCATGCGCCTTACTTCCCGAAAAGCGCCTGGAGAGCGATCCTGGACTTTCTGAGAAATGGCGGCGGCTTGGTCAGCATTGGCGGCGCACCTTTCAAGCGTCCTGTCCGCATGGAGGACGGCGCTTGGGTGGTGGAGCACGAACAGACGGCATACCATCAGCAGCTCCACATACATGAAGCGCTGCCAGTGGACAGCGGACGCGTCGACCATTTGACTTCCAGTGACGTTATTCCCCTTATGGAGAGCAGCCGGGAGCGGTTATCCATAAACGATACGTGGAACCTGGTTCCACATGTCACCAAAAGCAGTGATTTGCCGCATCAGATGGGATCGGCCGGGCCGATGGATACGCGGATTTATCCGCTCCTTAAGGGGAGCACAGCTAAGGGAAGAGAAGTCGCGGCTCCTGTCGTTCTGTGGGAAAATGTCGGCGGGCCATTCTTGGGCGGACGCTGGCTGTTTGTGAATCAGCCTCTCTCTGCTTCATTCTGGGAACAGGATGGAGGCGAAGAGGTGCGCAGCTGGGCGGCATTCTGTGCGAAGGGGATTACCGAGCTGTGGATCAAGCCGAATTATGCGACCTACGAGTCTGGCGAGCGTGCGATCCTGACCCTGCAGGCACAACGGCTTGGCCGGAAACTTTCCGAACAAGAGCCGCAGAGCTGGACGTTCCGCATCTCCGTCCAACACGACCAAGATGAATCCTTATCATGGAATCATTCCGTGAAGGTGGATGTGACCGGACAATTTCATGTACAGCGCATTCCGGTTATGCTGGATATCAAGCCGGGGTCTTATCGGGTGGTGTGTGAAGCCGAAGGGCCGGATGGAGAAATCCGCAGGCTGAGACAAGGGTTCTGGGGAGCGGATTCCGAGCTTTTGCAGGCGGGTACGCCTGTAACCTGCAATCGGGATTACTTCATCAAGGATGGTCGCCCACTGCCTGTTGTCGGGATGACTTACATGACGTCCGATGTAGCGCGTAAGTTCCTGTTCCTTCCGAATACGGATGTGTGGGATCGCGATATGGCGCAAATGCGGGGTGCGGGCATCAATTGGATTCGTACCGGGATTTGGACCGCGTACCGCAATATTATGCAGGTGGACGGGCATGCATCCGAAGAGGTTTTGCGTTCGATTGACGCCTTCCTGTTAACGGCGAAGAAGCATGATTTGCAGGTAACATTCACGTTCTTCTCCTTCACGCCGGAGACTTGGGAGGGCCAAAATCCTTACCTCGATCCGCGAAGCGTGGAAGCGCAGAAGCGTTTCATACGTTCCATCATTAGTAGACATAAAGATACGAAGAATGTGGACTGGGATCTGATTAACGAGCCATCCATGTTCGATCCGCCGCAGATTTTCTCGGACGGCCCGCGTTCCGCGAAGGATCCGTTTGAGAAACAAGCTTATATCGAATGGCTGAAAAAGCGTCATGGTTCGATTGAGCGTCTGCAGGAACGTTGGAATATGACAGCGGATCAGCTGCCGGGTTTTGACTCCGTGGTTCCGCCGGAACCTCAAGTCATTAATTTTGATGTTCAAGACATGCATCAAGGGAAAAAAGGCACACAATGGCTCGATTATGCACTGTTCTCGATGGACATGCATAACCGCTGGGCCAAGGAATTATATGACGATATCAAAGAGGTATGCCCTGATCATATGGTTACCGTTGGACAGGACGAGGCCCTTGGGGCACAGCGTCCATCTCCGTTCTTCTATGCCGAAGCCGTAGACTATACGACGGTTCACTCCTGGTGGTTCAACGACTATTTGATCTGGGACGGCATATTTGCCAAAACGCCGGATAAACCGAACCTGATTCAGGAAACAGGCATCATGTACGTGGAGACACCGGATGGCCGGGCGAAGCGAAGCGAAGCCGAGCTTCGGAATCTGCTGGAGCGCAAGTATGCTTACGCCTTCTCCACAGGAGGCGCTGGAGCCATTCATTGGATCTGGAACACGAATTTCTACATGGATAATGCTAATGAATCGCATATCGGAGCTGTCCGCGCTGACGGCACGGAGAAACCGGAAGCGGATGTGTCGTATGATTTCGGTGCCTTCATGGAAGACATCCGGGACATGTTTAAAGGCCGGAAGCTGGAAGAAACCGCGGTCATTTTCCCTTATTCGAATGATTTCTCGAACCGGAAGCTCGCTTTTGAAGCGACGACCAAGGCGACGCGCGCGCTTGCTTACGAGCTGAACGTGCCGTTCCGTGCTGTCGGGGAGTATGATTTAAGCTCGCTGCGTAACCATCCGGTGAAATTCATCATTCTGCCGAGCGCGCACAATGTCGATGACCAGGCGTTTGCTGAGTTGATGGATATCGTGAAGGAAACGGGAGCTACATTGCTTCTGACGGGTCCAATCGGTCTGGATGCATATTGGCATCAGGTCGATCGAATGACAGAGGAGCTGGGCGAGCGGAAGCTGGCGAATGTGCGCCGGGAAGAAAGCTTGCGCATTGGGGACCGTACATGGTCTGTATCGTATGGACATCGGAAGATTGCCGAGCTGACCAAAGAAATTCCGGCAGGCAGCGGGGCGAAACCGGCCGATATGGCTGGCGATTCCATCGTGGATGTGAAGCTTGGTGCAGGACGTCTTCTCTGGAGCCCGCTTCCTGTTGAATTGAATGATCGAATCGACACCATTTCGGCTTTATATCGGTATGCATTGGAGCTATCTGCTGCCGACACAGGGCTCATCTGGAATCAAGGCGGAGAACATTCCGGCGTATATGGACGCAAGGTAACGTTTGAAGAAGGAGCACTCTTCGTATTCGGCTCGGAGCAATCGTGGGACACGAACGTCGAGGTAAAGGATCCTTCAACAGGACTCATCTATTCATTCGTGCTGGAAGCGGATCGTTCGATCTTGTTTGCAGTAGATGCGAGCGGTGACCTGTTATCGGTGTACCGCCCGGATGAGGTCGAAATCACAGTATCGAAGGGCTAACATAAGGGGGACTAAGCAGAGATGGATCAATCCAGAAAAGCACATATTATTTCGCATACTCACTGGGACCGCGAGTGGTATTTACCGTATGAAAAGCACCATGTGCGGCTGATCGAGCTCATGGACAGCTTGCTTGAGACGATGGAGAAGGACTCGGAATACCGCAGCTTTTTCCTTGATGGCCAGACGATTATTATCGAAGATTATTTGCAGGTAAGATCTGAGAAGAAAGAGCAGCTTGAGAAGCTGATCACGGACGGACGTATCATTATCGGTCCATGGTACATTTTGCAGGATGCCTACCTCACGAGCAGTGAAGCTAACGTGAGAAATATGCAGATAGGCCACCAGGATGCCGAGCGATATGGCACGGTTGCCAAAATCGGTTATTTCCCGGATACATTTGGACTTACAGGCCAAATTCCGCAGTTGATGCTGCAGTCCGGCATTGATAATGCCTTCTTCGGTCGGGGCGTAAAGCCAACGGGCTTTAACAATACCGTCTCCGACAGCGGCTATGAGTCTTCATTCTCAGAGCTGATGTGGGAAGGTCCGGACGGCTCCAAGGTGCTGGGCATCCTGTTTGCCAATTGGTACAGTAACGGTAACGAGGTTCCCGTTGATGAAGCGGAAGCGAAGGCATTCTGGGACCGCAAGCTGGCGGATGCCGAGAAGTACGCTTCCACACCTGAGCTGCTCTATATGAACGGGTGTGACCATCAGCCGATACAGACCGATCTTGCGGAAGGCATCCGTACAGCGAAGAAGCTGTATCCGGATACGGAATTCATTCATTCCAATTTTGACGATTACCTGACAGCCGTTCGGGAGAAACTGCCGCAAGATCTTTCCTCCGTAAAAGGAGAGCTGCGCAGTCAGCGTACCGATGGATGGGGTACACTTGTGAATACCGCTTCGGCACGCGTATACCTGAAGCAGATGAACCAGCGCGGCCAGACCTTGCTGGAAAAAGTGGCCGAACCGCTTGCATCCTACGCCAGCCTGCTAGGCAAGGAGTATCCGCATCATCTGTTCACCTATGCGTGGAAGACGCTGATGCAGAATCATCCGCATGACAGCATCTGCGGCTGCAGCGTGGACGAAGTTCACCGCGAGATGGTGACCCGCTTTGAGAAAAGCGCGAACGTGGCCGAAAATATCGTGGATGACAGTGTTCGCGTCATTGCAGATGCGGTTGACACAACCGCCTTTGAGCAATGGGGATCCGATCCGCTGCCGCTTGTTGTATTCAATACGACGGGATGGAGCCGCAGCGGTACGGTCAGCATTGAGCTGGACGCGAAACGCCTTTATTTCCGGGAAGGTTACTCTTTGGAGGAAACCAGCCGCCGGATGAAGGAAATCGACTTGTCCGGCCGTGTGCTGGTTAATGCTCAAGGACAAGCTGTGCCTTGCACCGTTGAGGATCTGGGTCTTCAGTTCGGATACGATCTGCCGGACGATCGTTTCCGCCAGCCGTATATGTGCCGCCGTGTGAGACTTACCTTCGAGGCAAACGCGATCCCAGCAATGGGCTTAACTACTTATGCTTGGGTGAAGAGCGAAGTGAAGCCTGCCGAGGTAGCATCCTTAATTAGTAAGTCCAATGTGATGGAGAATGAGCTGATCAAGATTGAGATCGCTGAGGATGGTTCCTTCTCCTTGACGGATAAAAAGAACGGACAAGTATACCGGGATCTGGGCGTCTATGAAAATACCGGAGATATCGGTAATGAATATATGTACAAACAGCCGGATGGCGAAGCGGCATTGACCACGAAGGGTCAAACCGCCCAAGTTTCGGTTCTGGAAGATACACCTTACCGCGCATCCATTGAAATCGTTCATAACTGGTCCATTCCGGCTATGGCGGACAGCAAGCTGGATGAAGAGCAGCATGAGCTCATCTATTATCCGAACCGCACAGCGCAAAGATCGAGCGAAATGGTGCCAATGCGCATTCGTACCGTAATCAGTCTGAACCGCAGCGGTAAAGGCGTGGAGATCGAAGCGACAATGGATAATCAAGCGAAGGATCATCGGGTGCGTGCATTGTTCCCAACGGATCTGCTGGCATCGTCCCATAACGTGGATTCCATGTTTGAAGTGGCAACTCGGGATAATGAACCTGCTGCCGAATGGGAGAATCCAAGCTATACGGCTCATCAACAGGCATTCGTTGATGTCTCGACAGCTACTGCAGGATTGACGGTAGCTAACCAGGGCTTGAATGAATATGAAGTCCTGCGTGACGGCCGGAATACCATCGCTGTTACATTGCTTCGTTCCGTAGGCGAGCTCGGTGACTGGGGGTACTTCCCTACGCCTGAAGCTCAGTGCATCGGCGTGCATACGGTACGTATGGAGGTCATTCCGCATCAGGGCGACGGCATGAAGTCAGGCGCATACGCCGAGGCTTACCAATTCCAAATCCCATGGACGGTTACACAGACCGGGGTCCATGCCGGCGCTGTCGCATCGACTTCCGCACCGTTTGAATGGAGCCATGAAGAACTTGCGTTCTCTTCCCTGAAAGTGAATCCGAAGACCGGGGATCTGATGCTGCGCTGGTTCAATATGGCAGGCACGGATACTGAGCTGAAGCTGAAATCTTCTCTACCTTCCCAGGGTGTGTATAAGAGCTCTATTCTGGAAGTAGAGGGAGCGGTTCAAAGCTTTGATGGCGATGGAAGCTTCACGCAGCCGGTTAAGCCTCACGAAATCGTAACACTGGGAGTTAAAGTTTCGGTCAAGTAAGCATTTATTATGATATAGTGCTGGGAATGTTGTTGTACATCCCGGTCCAGCAAAGCCCGATTCCGAAATTACAGGGATCGGGCCTTACTGTCTTGCCTAATGACAGGCAGATTCCTGAACGCTCTGAAATATATATAATGAAAAGGCTGCTCTCCCTAGGTCTTTGCGGACGGCTGGAGGGCAGCTCTTTATTGTACTCGGCTTAATTATTGATTTTTCCCTTGGTTTTGGTCTTTCTCGTAAGCAATCAGGGTGATATCTTTGCCTGTAAGCTCGGCAATCTTGGTCTCGGCGTCTTCAATCGCTTTCAAGGTACCTTCATTCCCATTGAGTGAGGCAATTTTATATTCCTCCGAATGGATGTCCATGTGAATCCCCCCCTTAGATGGTTGATAACAAATATAATGATAAGTTATCCTATACAAGATGGTTACATACCTGGTATTCAAAGAATTGGAATGAACTTGAGGAATGGAGCGGAGTATGGTTCCTACACGTCCAATTTAAAAAAGCCAGACACATGAAATGTGTTTGGCTTTTTGCGTTCTTATTTTTGGATGAGGACGGGGGTACTCATTTTCACCTTGTCGTAAAGCCAGCGTACGTCTTTATTATGCATCCGTATACAACCTGCCGACACGTACTTGCCGATCGAGTTGGCGTTGTTGTTTCCATGTATGGCGTACGCGTAGCTAACTCTACCGTTCACTTTCACATTAATGCCGAGCCAGCGATCCCCAAGCGGATTGCGCGGGTCTCCTCCCTTGATGCCTTCCTTGTAGTAAGGTCTGTTCTTCACTTTTTCGTGAATTCTGAACAGGCCTTCCGGCGTATAGGAGGGTTTTTTGCCTGTAGCGACGGGAAATGTTTTTATGACCTTACCTTTTTCATAATACGTCAGTTTGTTGGTGGATTTATCAATGACGATAAACTGTGCGTACTTGGTGTACTTACTGTCCAGCTTCTGTCCGGAAGCGCCTTGGGATACGGCGGGGAAAAAGAAAACCAGCAGTAAGGTGAAGATCAGTATGCGGCTGATGCCCTTAATGATGTCCGATCACCTCTTTTCGTTCTCCCCCATATATATGCAGCTATTCGCGAATGTTGACGGAAATGTGCGTAAGCCGAAAAATAGAACAAGTTGTTTTCAAAGAGAGATATAATGGCGCGGAGGGGACATTCTATCGAATATCGGATCGTGGCTTGGCTGTACGCAAATGACCTCCTGAAGAGATTTCTTCAAGAGGGTTTTCGCGTTCATTATAGCAACCACTTGAAAACGACACTAATGTCGTTTATGATGAAATGAGTTAAAAAAGGACACTTATGTCGTTTGTATTGAGGTGAAGTTCATGGAATCGAAATTGATGTTAAAGGGCGGAAAGGGGGATGACTTATGTCTCCAAGGGTTAGTGAGGAATA
This sequence comes from Paenibacillus sp. NPDC058898, assembly GCF_049316025.1. Taxonomy (NCBI): domain Bacteria; kingdom Bacillati; phylum Bacillota; class Bacilli; order Caryophanales; family Paenibacillaceae; genus Paenibacillus; species Paenibacillus sp. NPDC058898. Next base: position 370,666 of record NZ_JBMOSM010000004.1, read on the forward strand.
TAAACGGGAGAAGAAGTTTGAAATATTGACGGCAGCCAGGCGCGTCTTTATCAGAAAGGGCTACACCCGCACCGTGATGCAGGACATTATGGATGAAGCGGGCATGTCCCGCGGAGCCGTGTATGCGTATTTTGATAATGTGGAGCATGTGTTTATAGAGGTTCTGCGTTTTGACGACCAAGAGACGCTCGGTTTTTTTGAACCGGATCCGCAATATCCGATATGGAATCAGTTGAGGGACTGGGTTCAGAAACAGCAGGGTGATATTTCGCTAATCCAGCATTCACTTGTATTGGCCAGGGCGGAATTTTTCCTGTCTTCCTCTTATGTTCATGCCAAGAAGGAGTATCCCTATATAACTGAACGTTATCAGCTGACCGTTGAGGCCATGGGTCGGGTCATTCGGAAGGGTAAGGAGCAAGGGGAGTTTCGGCCACGATTGGAACCGGAAGCCATAGCACGTTATATGATTTCGTTTCTGAACGGACTGATGCTGGATACCTTCCAACTCGGACCGATGGTGACTTGCGTGCCGGAGCAGCTGGAAACCTTCGTACATTCTCTTAATGCAATGTTAAATCCTATAAAACTAGAATCATGATGATGGAAAGGGTGTTTTTTGAATGCTATTTGATTCTGCTAGACTTGCTTGTCGAAAAATGACGATAAACGACGCGGAGCTGTACCATTCCTGGCGCAATGACCTAGAAGTGATGCAATCCACCAGTCCCAACCTGGATACTTTTCAACTGGAGGAGACAAAGGACTTCGTTCAGCAGGTGATCCTGGGTTCTTCCTCCTCGAAGAGCTATCTGATCCAGTTGAAGGAAACCGGCAGACCGATTGGCATCATGTCATTGATTCATATCGATACCAAGAACCGGAACGCGGAATGTATCATCGACATTGGCGAAAAGACCTATTGGGGCAAGGGTTACGGCTTTGAAGCGATGACGCTTTTGCTTGATTATGCTTTTTTGGAGCTGAATCTGCACCGGGTAAGCTTGCGGGTATTTTCCTTCAACCATAACGCGATCAAACTGTATGAAAAAGTCGGATTTGTCCAGGAAGGCAGCTCCAGACAGAGCTTGTACCGGAATGGTGTCTGGCATGACATCGTACACATGGGGATATTGCAGAGCGAGTATATGCGTCAAAAGGTTGATTTTCCCTCCCTTCCATAATAAGGTAGGTATGTGAAGACAATGAGGGAATGGGAGAATTATATCATGTCTGAAAATGAAGTGTTATTGATTCAAGACCTGCGCATGAAATATGATAATCGTTATGTGCTGAACGGTATCGACTTGGAAGTACGCCGCGGCGAGATGATTGGATATATCGGTCCGAACGGCGCGGGGAAGAGCACGACGGTCAAGATTATGCTTGGGCTGGTTGAGGGGTACACGGGGACAGTGCGCATATTCGGTCAGGATATTTCCGATGGGAATATCGATTATAAACGGAGAATCGGATATGTGCCTGAGGTGGCGGAATTGTACGATCAGTTAACGGCAGCCGAGTATTTGACTTTTATAGGCGAGTTGTACGGACTTACATATGATGCAGCGGATTATAAGGCGAAGCAATTAATGGATTGCTTTGACATGGAAAAGGCATATCACTCACGGATCGCTACGTTTTCAAAAGGAATGCGGCAAAAGGTGCTGCTGATCTCGAGCCTGCTGCATGATCCTGATCTATTGTTCCTGGATGAGCCCTTAAGCGGGCTGGATGCGAACAGCGTGATGGTAGTCAAGGAAGTACTGGCCCAGCTGTCTGCCCAGGGCAAGACGATTTTTTATTCCTCACATATCATGGACGTCGTAGAGAAAATCAGCAGCCGGATCATTCTGCTCGCTGACAGCCGGGTAGTGGCGGACGGAACGTTCAAAGAATTGCAGCAGCATTCCCATGAGGGGTCCCTGGAAGAAGTGTTTAATCAGCTGACGGGGTTCCATGACCATGCCCGTATTGCAGAACGGTTCGTATCGATCGTTCGGGAGGGAAGCTGATATGGCGGGATCGGATTCATCGTTTCGGATGTTGAAGATACTGGATCGATTTCAGGGAATCATCTCGAGATTGGGTGTCGACTATAAAACGCTGCGCCGGATACTCCATGTCAAATTATTGATGGATTCGAGGCGCGCACCCGTCATATTATCTTCTAGCAACCGGAAGAAAGAAGAGCAGGACAAGAACCTGTTTGTCAGCTCCCTCTGGCTGTATGGCTTAATCGGGCTTGTCCTGACGCCGTTTGTGTTCTGGAGCGATCCGGAATATTTAATGCCGATGAGCATCCTGTCTGCGATCCTAATGTTCCTGATTATGAGCTCCATGATTTCAGATTTCTCATCCGTGCTGCTGGATGTGCGAGACCGCAGCATTTTGATGACGAAGCCGATCGACGGTCGAACGGTCGGATTGGCGCGATCGATTCATGCAGGAATTTATTTGCTGCTGCTAACCGGAGCGCTCTCAGCAGGCTCACTGGTCGTGGGATTGATCAAGCATGGCGTGCTGTTCTTTCTGATCTATATCCTGGAGTTAATACTGATGAATATGCTCATTCTGGTAAGCACCTCCTTGGTTTATCTGTTGCTGCTCAAGTATTGGGATGGAGAGAAACTGAAGGATCTGATCAATTATGTACAGATTGGACTTTCCGCCACGCTGGCCATCGGCTATCAGTTTGTGATCCGTTCCTTCGATCTGATTGATTTTCATTTGGTATTTAAGCCGGCCTGGTGGCAGATTCTGCTTCCGCCGGTGTGGTTTGCGGCTCCGTATGAGTGGTTGTTTGGCGAGGGGAGCGGGTGGCTGGCTGTTCTCTCGATGCTGGCTGTATTCGTCCCGATTGTGTTTATGATCGTCTATGTCCGTTATATTCCTTCGTTCGAGCAGCATCTGGAGAAGCTGGCTCACAGCGAAGCGGGGAAAGGGCGGGAGCGCGGGCGATTGGACAGATTCTTGGCCAAAATGGTATGCCGGTCGCGTACGGAGCAGGCTTGTTTCCGATTATCTGCCAGCATGCTGAAGAACGAGAGAGAGTTTAAGCTTAAGGTGTATCCTACACTTGGGTTGTCCGTGTTATTGCCTTATTTATTCTTTGTCTCTACGATCCGTAACTCCTCATTGGCGGAAATCAGCCAGGGATCGTCGTACTATGTACTGCATAGTATGCTCATCATGATTATCACCGTCGTTATGATGCTGAAATTCTCCGGCAAGCCCAAGGCCTTCTGGTTATTTGGCGCAGCCCCGATGCAAAGCATGAATCCTTTGTACAAAGGGGCTTTAAAGGCTCTTGCCGTCAAAATGTTCGTGCCGCTGTTCATTGTGAACGCGATCGTGTTTCTGATCGTATTCGGTACTCGGATCATGCCGGATATTCTCATCATACTCCTAACCGGCTTGGTGTTGATTCCCTTATCAGCCAAGATAATTCTGCGCAATCCACCGTTCTCTCAAGCGTTTAATATGGCGCAGCAGAAAGACGGCTGGTGGGTATTGTTGTTCTTCTTTGTTATTGGTGGACTCTGTGGTTTACATTATGCAAGCAGCACGATTCCTTATGGTATGTTGGCCTATATCCTCGCGCTGCTCGTTGCGAATGGCTTGGCATGGACCAAGCTGTATAAGTAAATTGGGGAAGGCATCCGATTGGATGCCTCTTCTTTTATTTTGTCAGATCATTGTATACTTGCGTTTAAAGGTGGTTGAACAAGAACGTAGGTTCGTATATAATGGAGATATAGCAAATTAACTCTCTATTTCACTCTTCACTTCATAAATCCATGATGGATTCCCCCACTAATGTATTTAATTACCTGTTGTTATGCCTTCCGGGCCTTATATAATCAACTTAGATGATGTCAGGATGTTAAATAGTAGAATCTGAGTTTATTCTGGCTTAGTCATATTCACAAGGTCGTGGATTCTTGATAAGTAATGCTTGGTTTTCGTTTGGTATACGGATTGAACATTTCAGTGGTTTAATTCGTTTTGGTGTATAAGAAGTTCTAAGTTGTTCTGTTTTAGAATTTTTGAGCCAAGCCGGAGCTATAAACGACGTTTAATGTTTTTGCATTTTCCATCACAGTTTCCAGACATATAAGAAGTGGCAGGCGCCATCGGAATTGACCTCAAGAACATGCATCATTAGGACGACTCGATAGAAGCTGAGGGTCTGTCGGTATATCGTTTATTTATAGACGTTATAACCATCAGTGTAATCAGGTTACATCGGGAAGTGGCGTAGCACACATTTAACCATTTCTTATGGTGTAGGGAGGAAATCTTTGAATGGAAGTTATCTGGTTTATGGTGTTTTCAACATTTGAAACACTGGCGATTTATTCACTAATCATGACATTGCTTAGATTTAAGACAACAGAGTACATATGGCAGGCGTTGATTGTCATGATCCTTGCCAATTTGCAAAGTTTCGTTATGCGCAACGAGCTTCACTTGGATTTTCTCGCCCCTCTCATTACCGTGCTGATCTTCGTTTTCTTGTTTTCTGCCATTATTAAGATCCCAGTTATCTGGTCGGCGATATGTACCATTCTGGGGTATATGTTTTATGCTCTAATTCAGGCCTTTTACATGCTATCATTGTATGGCTCAATCGAAGCTACACACAACAATGAAGTAGATGGCTATGTACTTCAGCTATTATCGTCAGTGACGGGTTTACTCATTTCTTGGATTATTTATAAGTTTGCAATAGGTTTTACATATGATCTCGAAAAGTTGCGTATTAAATTTGAGCACATCTTACTAATCTCCCTCATCGTAGTCGTTTTGATCTTATTGGCGATATTATTTTATCTTAATCGGTTATGGCTTCTTCTTCTCTTTTTTGGTATAACTTTTGGTATTTTCTTATTTTATGCGATCCAATCAAAGGAGTGACAATTAATGATTGAAAGAGCCGCCCTTTGGATATCGGAAGGCATTAAACGACAAGTGCCTGAACACCCTTCATCTGTTGGAGTTTTAAAGCATGCGATCGCAATTCTATTAAATATACTATTTATTGTTACATTTACTTTATTAATATCCATTTATACCGGACATATGAAGCAGGCTATTACAGGTTTGATCGGTTTTGCACTGCTAAGACAGTTCTCTGGAGGAATCCACGTTAAGACTGGCGCTGGTTGTATTGTTATTACTACTGCTTTGTTTACTGCAGTGTCTTTTGTTGATTTAGGCGAACTGCCTACACAAATTTTGAACATCCTAAGTTTTTTGTTAGTCGTTTTATTTGCCCCTAGTAAGATTGCCAAGCAATCAAGAATACCAAGAAAACATTATCCTAAACTTCGTCTAATTAGCTGTATTATTGTTGGGGTGAACTTTCTCATTCAATCACCAACATTATCCATAGTATTCTTTATCCAGGCACTGAGCCTAATTCATTTGAAGGGAGGTGAGCCAAGTGTCGGTAATCAACAAATCTAAGCATGGCTTATTTTCATTTATCGCATCTGCTCTTACAGTGGTAGCTGTATTCTTTGTTAATACTGCAAGTCCTGTTTTTGTGTATAGTGGTGATACACCCGAAGAGCTCTTGAAATAACCTTTCTAAATATGAATCCATTATTATTCTGTTTATTGAATTCCGGTACCTACTAGGTGCCGGATTTTTCTTTTACTATCAACATCAACAAAGCATGATCATGCAAATTAAACTGTAGTCATCATGACCAGGATTTATAAATTGCTGCGTCCTCCTTTAATCAAGTGCAGTCAGGGTAAAATTGACATTGCTAAAAGAACGAATGTTCGCATATAATACAAACAAACGTTCTGGTTAGAGGTGGTGGCATGATGTTTAAGAATTACCTGGAGCAAACCATAGAAATCATATATGAAGACAGGAAAGGGAATATCACCCAACGGAAAATACAGATACACAGTATTCGGGATCATCGGATACGGGCAACGTGTCTGGAGACTGGAAAACCTCGGGTGTTTAATGAACATAATATTCTGTCCTGGAGACCCGGGAAAGGAAGGGGAACGCATGCTTCCTGACGGAACGAATATGGCTGAGAATCTCGGTCAACCCAAATAGACAATAGGTTTAGAAAATGAAAAACCCCTGACGCCAATAGCATCAAGGGTTTTCGATTATGATCTGTAGTGGGCTCGAACCACTGACCCCTACCCTGTCAAGATAGTGCTCTCCCAGCTGAGCTAACAGATCATGAAATATTTAAAAAGGTAATTCATATATTACCAGCAGACAGTGTGGCTGTCAATGGTTTTCTCGTTATAAAAAATCACATTCCGGTTCAGACTAAATACAGCATGATTATGCCAATGGAGGAGTGTGAATGGCATGGCAGGTGGGAAATCCCATCATTTTAATCGAGCCAGTCTGGTGCTCTCGTTGCTGGGGGTATCTGTACTAGGGAGCGGTTGCAGTATCTCGGAGAGAACGTCGGTGCAGTTGGAGCCGCTACATGGGCCTGCGGCGCCTGTAATGCTTGATGTTTACGGACGTTCGATAGATCAGGACGTATATTCCAAGCAGGGAAGCGGAGCACTGGAGCCGGTATCCCCGATGAATTCGGTGGATACCTTACGCGATCTCCATCCGTAATGGGTGCAGCAACGTCTATAACAAATCGGTCATACCAATATCCTTACCTTTTGCGAGCAGAGCAAACCGCCGGCAGGCAAGCTGGCGATTTGCTGTAAAACGGCCGATGCTATTCCTCATCCCATTTCCGGGAATAACCTTTTTTAATCGCCCAAAAGATAGGGTAGATGATGATGGCTGAGATGATAACAGCCCAAAATATCGTGGTTCCCATGCCCATAAAGGCAATGCTCCTTTCAAAAAAACGTTAGCTTATACTATACAGGAAAATGATTATTTTGTATAATAGCTCGATCTGCGATATTACAAGGAATTGATTCTACATAAAGAGGTGTTGAAATTGGCAGCAGAAATCATAAATGTATCAACCGAAGAGCAGTTGCAGCAAGCGCTGGATATTCGGAAGGATGTTTTTGTGCTTGAACAGAAGGTTCCGATTGACCTGGAGATTGATGATTACGATCGTCTGGACTCCGATGCACATCATGTCCTGATCAAGTCGGAGGGACAGTATGCGGCAACTGGACGTATCACCTATTACAATAAGGACTCCGCCAAAATGCAGCGCATTGCGGTACGTAAGCCATTCCGATCCAAAGGGATAGGGCGTGTGCTGATGATGGCATTGGAAGCGCAGGCGCGTGAATTGAAACTGCAGTATTCCGTGCTGGATGCCCAGGTGCAGGCGGAGGCGTTTTATCGCAAGCTGGGGTATGAGACGATTTCGGACGAGCCGTTTGATGATGCTGGCATTCCCCATGTTCGTATGAAAAAGGAACTGTAGGCATCTTCTTAACTATAAGGTGGCTGATGATCCCATCGTTCTAAAAGGAAAGACCTCGAGTATCGACTCGAGGTCTTTTTAGGCATGAATTAAAAGCTTGGCATATTATCCAGGTTGTTGCTGGGATCGCCATCCGCATTGGAACGAAGATGTTCATCTCCGTCACGTCCACGGAATACGTTCACGTTTTTGATTTCTTTATTCTTGGCCATCTGTTGTGCAGTCTTGTAGTCCACGACACTACCGTTATCCAGCTTCAATTCGATGATGTCGCCGTCGCCATTTTTACGGACGCCTACGACTTCTTGTTGTTTATTATCCATATAGATCGCCTCCCGGAATTAGTGTTCCCGGGAACCCTCATAAACTATTCATCTATATTGAACTACAATTCGTATACCCGCTGCTGCTCCACAAATTCCATGATTCCGGTCTTGCCAATGAAAGCTTCGACCTCATCACTGTAATGCATGAGATAGGTGCGTTCCTGAATTTCTTCAGGAAGGCTGAGCAGCTCATCCAGTGTCGTATGAACCTCGCCGGGGCCTTGCAGCTGACATTCATGCAGAATCACTTCACAATCCCGCTCATTCACCAGTTGGTTGAGCAGGATCGGATCGAATACCATGTCAGCACTGTAAAATATCCGATCATTCAGATAAAGCGAATAGCTGTCCTTGCCGGGAATATGCTGCGTATGAATCAGCTCTACCGAGATGCCTGATGAAATATGGGCCTTCACTCCCGGTTTCAGAGGGTGTACGTCAAATACATCATGCAGGGAGGAGATATGTCCCTGTTGATATAATCCGCCTTTGAGTGAATGTTCCCATATTGGTTCCACCAGCGATTCAGCAATGTAAAGCGGGAGTTTGCGGTTGTATTTCATTTTCATCATAAAGGCAAGCTCTTCGAGTCCGCCCACATGGTCGGCATGAATGTGTGTGATAAGCACGGCATCGATATCGTTAAATGTCTTATTCAGCTGATGTAGTGCCATTGGAGCGGTGATGCCGCAGTCGATCATAAGTGTGAAATTCCCGTCATGTACCAGTGCGTTATTGTTATAGTAGTTCTTGGCAAACGCACTGCCGGTGCCAAGCATTTGTAATTTCAGTGTCAATGGATGAAACCTCCTGATGATATGATATGTAGTCCAGTATGCTAATGTATATTTTAACGAATTCCACGTTGATTTACACGGATTATATGATCGAATCGGCCCTGAAATGCAGTATAATTCTTGATAGGCACAGACCTTACTGCATGAGGAAAAAATTTTACCACAAAGTGCAAAATTGTCCGCAACTTGTTTTTTGACATGTAGTATACACATATAACAACAAGATGAGCCAATGGAGGGAAATGAATATATGAAGTGGAAAAAAGTGATGGCATGTATGTTAGTGCTCTCTTTAATGGGTGGCAGCACCCTTTTGTTTGCAGATTCCGTCAATGAGCGAGTCCGTGTCTGGCTAAACGGTCATGAATTGAAGGATGGTGGATATTTAATTGATGGCAAAACCTATGTTCCGGTTCGGGAATTCGACGGGGCTGTGGATTGGAATCCCGCGAATGGACAAGTTCAAGTCATCAAGCCGAACGTGCATATTTTTCTGTTTAAAGGAGATACTGTATTCGGCAACGTGAACAAGGGTAAGCTGAAATTCAATGTTTTTAGCCAGGTGGACAGCTTAAACAACGATATACACTCAGTGAAAGTAGCGATTGAGGATCCTTCGGGCAATATCAAGGATATTCAGTCCCAGGAAGTGAAGGATCGCAAGGATAACTTCTGGTTCCGAACCTATGATTTCACGTACGATTTTAAAACAGCGGGAAAATACTCGGTAGGCTTTTATGTAAAAGTCAAACCGGATGACGGTTTTGTGAAAGTTGCGGAAAAAGTGATTACTGCCCTAAATTGATGGGCCCTAAGGCGATTGGCAGAAATTGACCTGGAGAAGCTATCCGTGATACGATACGAAAGTATGATAATTTAACCGAAGTGAGGTTTTTTCAATGAGTGAACACAAACATGAACACGGAGATGCTTGCGGCTGCGGTCATGACCATGACCACGACCACGAACATGAAGAGTTTGTGCTGACATTGACGGATGAAGAAGGAAAAGAAGTAGAGATGGTTCTTGTGGAGACATTTGATGTCGGCGAGAAACTCTACGCGCTTTTGCTTGAACGCGAAAATCCGGAAGCGGACGGCGTCATTCTACGTATGGAAGAAGAGAACGAGGAAATGGTTCTTTACAATATTGAGGACGAAGAAGAATGGAATGAAGTAGAGGCGGTTTACAACGAACTGGTCGCTGCTGCAAACCAGGAATAAGACTCCTAAGCAATAAACCCGGTGCGAACCTCTCGCACCGGGTTTATTGTATTTACAGCTGCCATTTTAGAATATAGGATCCGTTTCCACGATGACTTTAACATTTTGGATACTGCGGTCCTCAGGACCTTTCACCGGAAGGCCTACCTCGACATGATCGATAATGTAATCGATGTTTTCCTGGGAAATCACTTCGCCCGGAAGCAGAATCGGAATGCCTGGCGGGTAGACATAGATGAATTCGGCAATAATGCGTCCTGCCGATTCCTTGAAAGGTACAACCTCTGTATCCCCGTAAAACGCATCGCGAGGGATAAGCGACAACTGCGGAATTTCTGGTGTTTTCACAACCAACTCGTTAATCTCATTCACATGCATGTACTGATTCGAAAGCTCGCGGAGCGCTGTTAGCAAAATATCGATGGCCTCCTGATTGTCTCCCGGTGTAATGAGGCACAGAATATTGTACATATCACTGAGCTCAACTTCAATATTGTAGTGATCCCGCAGCCAGTTCTCGGTTTCATATCCTGTAATGCCGAGATGGCGTACATGGATCGTCAATTTGGTCGGATCATAGGAGTATGTTGCTTCTCCGCCTAATATTTCTTCACCGAAGCTGTACAAACCTTCGATTTTATTGACTTCCTGACGTGCATATTGCGCCAATTCAATCGTCCTTGCTGCCATTTCTCGTCCATGCAGCGCCAGACTGCGGCGTGAAGTATCAAGCGATGCCAGCAGGATGTAGGAGGTGGAGGTTGTGGTCAGCATGCTGATGATCGTCTGTACGCGATAAGGATTGATGTATCCGTTCTTGGTATTCACGTTCAGTACGGAGCTCTGCGTCATCGAGCCGCCGAGTTTGTGCACGCTGGTCGCAGCCATATCGGCCCCGGCTTCCATTGCCGACATCGGAAGATCTTCATGAAAATGGATCAATACGCCGTGCGCCTCATCCACGAGAACGGGTACGTTGTAGCTATGAGCCAAATCCACGATTTCTTTCAGATTGGCGCTTACGCCGAAGTATGTCGGGTTAATGACCAATACGGCTTTGGCGTCAGGGTGACGTTTTAATGCTTTCCGGACCGAGCTGATGGTGATGCCGTGATCGATGCCCACATTGGCATCCTGGGCAGGCGATACGAATACAGGCTTGGCCCCGGTAAAAATGATGGCGGAAAGCACGGATTTATGGACATTGCGCGGTACAATGATTTTATCGCCAGGCGAACATACCGACATGATCATAGTCATGATCGCTCCACTTGTTCCTTGGACACTGAAGTAGGTGTGATCGGCACCGAATGCATCGGCGGCCAGCTTTTGGGCTTCCTCGATGACGCCTGTAGGTTGATGTAAATCATCCAGCGGCGCAATATTGATCAAATCTATAGAAAAGGCGTTATCCCCTATAAATTCCCTGAATTCGGCATCGGTGCCGAGGCCCTTCTTATGTCCCGGAATGTGAAATTGCACGGGGTTTTTGGCCGCATGTTTTTTAAGTGCGGTGAAGAGCGGTGTACGACTGTGGTCCATGGACGTTGTCACAACCTTTCCCTATGTTTATTTTCTTATGATTTGTTGATTTCTGTTTTTATATAAACAAAATTGAGTATAGCAAAATAGGGGGGGAATGCAAGGAGAATGAACGGCTTTTTTTTGCTTTGTCCAGCAACGCTTCAAACTTTAGACATATTAAGGAGGAGCAACAAGATCTTCATCGTTCCTTCATTAAAATATCATCCATAAGAAAAACGTCTATCGACGTACTTTCTCAGAAGACAGACCGCGGTTAAAGGAAGTTTTTCTTGCGATTATAGAATTGTTCAGCTTCGCTGAAAATTTATAAATTCTATAATCTTAAAAAAAGAGCTGCACCAGCAGCCCTTTTCATCAACATATCTTGCTCATTAAAACGCCATTTTATAAAGCGGCAGCAGCGACTCAAACGTCTCCTGCACCTTTTGCACCAGCTCGTCCCCTTCAAGCTTGACGGCTTCCTCGCGCGGGATGCGCAGTCCGCACATGACTTCAGCCTTTTTCACCTGCTTCAGCTTCTCAATCAGACGCGTGAAATCCTCCTCGCTCATATCCTGATGAGGGGTGCCGGACGGGTTCATGTGATCCATGGACCAGTAGAAATTTTTGGGCAGCGCCTTTGCTGTTTTCTTCAGCTTGGCTCCCAGGTTGCTGGCAAACACGGTCTTATTGGGACTTTCGTAAATAATCGCGAAGATGACAAACAGATGGGTTCCGAACATGCCTACCTCAAAATGAGGCAGTGCTTTGTACCCGCGTTTGCTGGCAGCCCAAGCGACCCAAGTGTCAATGGGAGGATTGACAGTGCGTCTTGCATGCTTGGCGACATGCACAAACATCTCTTCCCCAGCCAAGACGGATACATAGGGGGCGAGCTCAGCCCCTAGCGCCTCCAGCTTGGGTCTTACCCGTTCAATGAGAACCTCCATACGGGCTTCAAGCCCGGAAACGGAGAATACGTCGAAATCTTGATCTGTAAATCCGGTAACCGTCATGGATGTGATGGCCTCCCTGTTGTAGATGATATCGTTACTAAACTCGGTTTTTGGATAACTTATTATACCATAAGGCGAATGGACATCACGCATTACCCAGAAAAGCTTCACCGTATGTTCATGTGGGCTAAAAATAGTCAATAAACCAAGTTACCGTTACATAAGATGGAGTATAAGATATAGATAAGACAACATCAAAAGCAGCCATGGGGGAAAGCTTCACCGCCGTTTAATGATCGGTAGTAAACCGGAGGAGGGAGTGCCGTGAATAAGAGCGAGGAAGTGGAGTATTGCAACCTGGAGCTCCGGTTTGATCGCCGGCATATCCAGGACCTAATCAAGGAATTGATCCAGGAAGGATATTCGCTTTATTGGAGCGAGAATGATACGCAGTTTGTCATTTCAATCCGAACAGGTCGCAAGCTGGTAAAGCTGCGGTTTCAACGAACAGGAAGCGGTTTTAAACTAGTAGGCGATTATATGATCCGTGATCCCAAACTCGCGGAATGGATGGAGAAATTGATCGAAAATACCCGTGGTCATGCTGTCGTGAAACGTTTCAAGGACCGGCAAATATTGATCGAGAATATTTTGTTCGGTGAGGTCATAAGGCTTGTGGAAATATCCGGTTACCGGCAGCGGGTGCTGTTTCAGAAGGGGACGCCGATGACGGAGCAGGAAATGCTGCGGTTGTTTGAATCGGATGTAGGGGAACAGCGATTGCTGCTGTCCAGACTGGAAACCGACGATGAGCTTGAGAAGCTCCATGCGGCACTGCAAGAGGGGAACGAAGACAAAATTTTGGCTTGCAAGCAAAGACTCCGTGAGCTTTCCTTGGAGCTGATGAGGCTGGAGTGGTAACTACTTCTATCCGGATACAAGTTTAAAGCACGAACAACACTCCGAAACAGAAGGGGTGTTTTCGCGCGTGTTCTGATTTTGTGACAGGGGTTCACTTGTCAAATGAAAAACGTTAATATAAGATTATTGCAAATCATCTCGGATAGGGATGGGTTGTTTAAAAATATATTGGAGCAAAGGATGGAGAACCAGATGTCAAAACAACAAATCGGTGTGATTGGCCTTGCTGTAATGGGAAAAAACCTGGCCCTGAACATCGAAAGCAAAGGCTTCACCGTTTCTGTATATAACCGCTCTCCGCAAAAAACGGAAGACATGCTGAAGGAAGCCGAAGGCAAGCAAGTGAAGGGGACATTCTCGATCGAAGAATTCGTGGATTCCCTTGAGACACCTCGTAAAATCCTGATCATGGTACAAGCGGGACAAGCTACCGATGCTACGATTGAACAGCTGATTCCACATTTGGACAAAGGCGATATCATCATTGATGGCGGTAACGCATATTTCCCTGATACACAGCGCCGCAGCAAAGAACTGGCTGAAAAAGGCTTTAACTTTATCGGTGCTGGGGTTTCCGGCGGCGAAGAAGGCGCATTGAAAGGCCCATCGATCATGCCTGGCGGACAAGAAAGTGCCTACAAGCTGGTTGAGCCTATTTTGACAGCCATTTCCGCTAAAGTTAACGAAGAGCCTTGCTGTACATATATCGGACCAGACGGTGCTGGCCATTATGTAAAAATGGTTCACAACGGTATTGAGTATGGCGATATGCAGCTTATTTGCGAAGCTTACCAATTGCTGAAGGACGTACTTGGCCTTGATGCGAAGGATCTGCACGGAATCTTCACAGAGTGGAACCAAGGTGAACTCGATAGTTACCTGATCGAGATTACGGCTGACATTTTCTCCAAATATGACGAAGAAACCGGCAAGCCGATGGTGGACGTGATTCTGGATACGGCGGGTCAAAAAGGAACAGGTAAATGGACAAGCCAAAGCTCCCTGGATCTGGGTGTGCCGCTGTCCATGATCACCGAATCCGTATTCTCCCGTTTCCTGTCCGCGATGAAAGAAGAGCGTGTGGCAGCAAGCAAAATCCTGAATGGTCCAAAAGCAGCTGCATTTGACGGCGACAAAGCCGAGTTCATTGAAAATGTGCGCAAAGCGCTGTTTGCAAGCAAAATCGTATCCTACGCTCAAGGCTTTGCACAGCTTCGCGTGGCATCCGATGAGTACGGCTGGAACCTGCAATACGGCAACCTCGCTAAAATTTGGCGCGGCGGCTGCATTATCCGTTCCCGTTTCTTGCAGAACATCACGGATGCATATGAGAACAATCCTGAGCTGAAGAACCTGCTGCTGGATCCGTTCTTTACCAATATTATTGAATCCTATCAAGATGCATGGCGTAAGGTTGTTGCTTCCGCAGTATCCTTGGGCATCCCGGTTCCTGGGTTCTCCAGCGCGCTTGCATACTACGATAGCTATCGCACCGCAAACCTGCCAGCGAACCTGCTGCAGGCTCAGCGTGACTACTTTGGAGCTCACACGTTTAAACGTGTGGACAAAGAAGGAACCTTCCACTATAACTGGATGGATTAATTCTGCTCTATTTATGGCAGCATGAATACCATCCTCCCTGGATGGATTAATTCTGCTTTTATGGCAGTATGAATCCCATCCTCTCTGGATGAATTAATCCAGCTCTTTTACGGGAGAATGAATACCATCCTCGCTGGATGGGTCAATTTCTCTCTCAGAGGTAGGATGAATTCCGTTCGTCGGAGGAGAAGCCGGAGATTCAACCGTGCGGGCTTGAGAAGGGGAGTGCGCCTCCGCCAGCTCAGGGAGTCCGTGCATGGCTTCTAAAAGACAAGTGCGGATGTCGTGGTTCTTCGTATGGATGTGGTTTCCGCTTCCGAGCAAGAGAAGCGCGGCTTCGCAATAACTGTTGTAATTTTGCAGCAAACGTGGCTTTGAAAGATCCAGCAGTGCAGGATCCTTCAGAGCCACTTTTTTTTGGACAAAATGAAGCACCCAGATCACATCTTCGCGGCATAGCGGGTAGGATGGGTCAAGGATCTTGCGGATGCGCTTGGCAGCGGAAGAGAGGCCAGTTGGACGAAAAGACATAATGGATTTCACTCCTTTCTTCTAATCTTGTATTCTTGTAATTAGTATATGACAATAGGGAACCAGATAGACTCGATAAAATTGGAGCATTACTTGGGGTTACTCGCGTAACAGCAACCTAACAGTAATTTAGAGAGTTAGGTCCATTGTCGAAAGATTTGGGGCTGTGGTATGATATGAGCAACCTTTACAGTGAAGCAGCAAATGGGGTGTCAAATTGGATAAGATAGGTAAGAACATTATCCTGATCGGGATGATGGGCACGGGCAAGTCAACCGTAGGGCGTCTTCTGGCAGAAACGCTCGGCTACACCCTGATCGATCTGGATGCGGAAATTGAGAGGATGGAAGGCAGAACGATTTCCGAGATGTTTGAAGCGGATGGAGAGCCGTATTTTCGTGAGGCTGAATCTGTCGCACTGCGCAGGGTATTGCAACGGAAAGGCATTGTTGTAGCGTCCGGCGGAGGGGCTGTGCTTCGTTCCGAGAATTGTGACCAGATGAAACGAGATGGCTGGGTCGTCGCTCTAACAGCGGATGCTGCTAGCATCGTCGAACGGGTACGGGGTGATGCCAATCGGCCGCTGCTTGCGGGTGATGTCGAAGATAGAGTTCGGCGTATCCTGGATGAACGAAAGGACAAATACCTCTTTGCGGATGTCATAGTGGATACAGTTGGCCGATCTGCAGGGGAAGTGGCGACTGACATTTTAACGCATTACCGCGGCTAAGATGGTCAGCGAACGGGTTTGGCGTGATGATTTTGAATCAGTCTCTATGGGTGAATCTGGGGATCGCATTCGGATTGGAATAAGCAAAAAAAGGCGGGGATAACGATCATCCCTCACCTTTCATAGCTGGTTTATTCTTCATCGTCATGCCACTGAAGCATGCCGCCCTTCATATTGATTATATTAGTCAAGCCTTGGTGATTCAAAAATTCGCATACGTGTTGACTGCGTCCGCCGCTGCGGCAGATGAAGACAACCTCTTGATCGCGTGGAATTTCGTCCAGGCGATTCGGGATCTCGCCCATCGGAATATGCTTGGCACCGCTGATCATGCCGGCGGCAACTTCCTCATCCTCGCGGACATCAATCATGTATACATTTTCGCCGTTTTGAAGCCGGCTTCTAAGCTCCGTTGTTTCCATTTGAGGGATCGGTTTCATCATATAGACCTCTTTTCTGATAATAAATGATTAAGATCGTAACGATCTGTATTTCCAGTTCACATGAACTATGATAACCAAGCGGTTCTTTCCCTGTCAATTTATCCTAAGGGAGATTTCAAGGTTGGTTTATCGTAACATAATATATACAAGGAGAGATACATACGATGGATGTAATCGTCAAGCCTACGCCTATACTAAACGGAGAGATTGGAGCGTTATCCTCCAAGAACTATACAACCCGTTACCTGCTGGTGGCTGCACTTGCGGAAGGAACAAGCACGATCTATTACCCAGCTCATAGCGAGGATAGCGATGCCATGAGACGCTGTATCCGGGATCTCGGAGCCGTGATCGAGGAGGACGAGGAGAAGGCGGTTATTACGGGCTTTGGCAAATCGCCCCGGGATGTGAAGGAGCTGAATGTCGGTAATGCCGGTGCCGTATTGCGTTTCCTGATGGGCGTTACGGCATTATCTAAAGAGGTTACTTTCGTCAATACCTATCCGGATTCACTGGGCAAACGTCCTCACGATGATCTCATTGAGACGCTTGGTCAATTGGGTGTGGAAGTGGAGCATAACGAAGGCAAACTGCCGATCACGATTCGTGGCGGTCAGCCTAAGGGCGGAAAGCTCACTGTTTCTGGCGAAGTGAGTTCGCAGTACTTAAGCGCATTGTTGTTCTTAACGCCACTGCTTGCTGAAGACAGCGAGATTACCGTTACCGGAGATTTGAAATCCAAGGTCGTTATCGGTCAGACCCTGGAAGTGCTGGAGCAGGCGGGCATTACCATTCATGCAGCGGACGATTATACATTCTTCCGGGTTCCTGGCGGTCAATCCTATGAAGCGAAGACCTATACGGTTCAAGGTGATTATCCGGGCTCTGCAGCCGTCCTGGCGGCGGCTGCGGTTACGCAGTCGGATGTAACCATCCGCAATCTGTCAGAGGACAGCAAGCAGGGAGAGCGGGCCATTATTGACGTCCTCCGGATGATGGAGGTTCCGCTCACACACGAGAACGGAAATGTCCATGTACAGGGCAATCGTACCCTGAAAGCATTGGAATTTGACGGAGATGCAGCGACGGATGCGGTGCTTGCTATGGTAGCGGCAGCTGTGTTTGCGGAAGGGACCTCCCGATTCTACAATGTGGAGAATCTCCGCTATAAGGAATGCGACCGGATTACGGATTATTTGAACGAATTGCGGAAAGCCGGAGCCAACGTTGAGGAACGCCAGGCAGAGATCATCGTTCACGGCCGTCCTGAAGGCGTCGAAGGTGGCGTTGAGATCAATGCCCATTATGATCATCGGGTGATCATGGCTCTGACGGTGGTCGGGCTTCGCGCAGATCAGCCGATCCGGATTAAGGACGCGCATCATGTGGCCAAGTCGTATCCGCAGTATTTTGATCATATGAAGGCGCTTGGTGCCAACGTAGAATGGGTAAAATAGAGGAATAGGCCAAGCTGCTCATCTATAACGAATGGAAAGGTGGTCATGAACCATGGCATTTGAAAATCCTACGCGCGAAGAAATCGCGGATATTTTGCGCAACGCAGGCAATATTGCTGTTGTCGGTCTGTCTGATCGGCCGGATCGTACATCCCATATGGTTTCTGCTGCGATGCAAAAGCGCGGGTACCGGATTATCCCGGTTAACCCTGGTGCAACAGAAATACTCGGGGAGAAAAGTTATCCATCCCTGAAGGACATTCCGGAGCCGATCCATATCGTTAATGTATTTAGACGCAGTGAATACTGTGCCGATGTGGCGCGGGAAGCTGCCGAGATTGGCGCCAAGGTGCTCTGGCTGCAGCAGGGAATTATCAGTGAAGAGGCGGCGGCCATCGCGGAGAAGAGCGACATGATCGCCATCATGGACCGCTGCATTAAGGTGGAGGATTCCATCGCTTTGGGCGGGCGTTAAGATTTAAATGGTGAATTGGAAGTATGGGCAAGCCTTATGTTAAAGCAGCCATGGCAGACTGGACACGATCCGTCTTGCCGAGGTATTGCTTGTGAGGCTTGCTTTTCTTTGTGGCATTTGCCCTGATTTCTTTTTGACAAAAACAGGCGCAGCGCTTACCATCAAGGATAGAAAGGAGGGCTCGCCTTGAATTGGTTGGGATCATTACAACAGCTGGGCAGAGCAGTTATGCTCCCTACAATGGCGCTTCCAGCGGCAGCTCTCCTGCTTAGCGTGGGAAGTCTGCCATGGTCGGCGTGGGGCTTCGGAACCTTGGGCGAGATTGCTCAGGCTGCGGGGCACGGCGTGTTTTATTACATGCCGTATTTATTTGCCATTGGTGTCGCGTGGGGACTTTCGAATCAGGGAGGACCCGCAGGGCTTGCCGCTCTGGCTGGCATGTTCATCTATGATCAGGTTATATCCCGTCTGGGAGACGGGAGTGTACAGCCCTCGACTTTGATTGGTATTATTTTTGGGGTAATGTCCGGTTACGTTTACAACCGGTTCAAACATATTAAGCTTCCCGAAGCGATACAGTTTTTTGGAGGCTCCCGATTTGTACTTTTATTCATGGGACTGTTCTCCACGATATTTGCATGGGTCATGCTGGGGATGGCCCCCATTGTACAGCGCGGATTAGATGTTTTTTATGATCTGACCGTACATATGGGGGCGTTCGGATTATTCCTTTACGGAATTTTGTACAGGGTGCTGACGGCATTCGGTCTGCATCACTTGTTGAATAACGTGTATTGGTTTCAGTTGGGATCGTACGAGACGGAAGACGGAACCGTCGTTCAAGGGGATCTGCCCCGATTCTTTGCGGGTGATCCAACAGCAGGCGACTTCATGGCCGGGTTATTCCCGATTATGATGTTTGCTCTGCCGGCGATTGCATTTGCCATTATTCAAGAAGCGCGTGAAGATTTGAAGCCGAAGGTAAAAAAAACGTTTATGCGGTCCGCGCTTGTCTGTTTTTTGACCGGGGTATCGGAGCAGATTGAATTCGCGTTCTTATTTGCGTCTCCTTATCTGTATGTGCTCCACGCCTTGATGGCCGGGTTCGCGATGGTGCTTACCTATGCATTTGATATTCATCACGGGTTCTCGTACTCGGCGGGATTTATCGATTACGTACTCAATTTTCACTTGTCCAAGAATGCCTGGATCATCATACCGATCGGGGCCGTATACGGCATCGTTTACTATTTTCTGTTCCGTTGGGCCATTCGCACCTTCGAAATCCCGACACCGGGACGTGAAGAAGGTTCGGCGCTGGAAGGCCGGGCAGGAGACATTCCCTATCAGGCACCGCTTATTCTGGAGGCGCTTGGGGGAAAAGACAACATCGTTCAGGTTCAATCCTGCATGACGCGTCTTCGATTAACCGTATATAATGACCGCCAGATTGATTCGGATGCACTGAAATTGCTCGGTTCAGCTGGTATCATCAAGCTGGGCGGCGGTAACGTTCAGGTGGTGTTCGGGACGTATTCCGAGCTCATCCGCGAAGAGATAAATAAGCTGATGCAGCAGGATTTGCCGCGCGTTCTGTTCAGCGCGCCCGTACAGGGACGCATGCTTCCTATTGACGAAGTGCCGGATGATATTTTTGCCGCCAAGCTTGTCGGTAACGGCGTGGCGTTCATTCCGGAAAAAGGAGAACTTGTATCTCCGGTATACGGCACCGTGATGCATGTCTATCCGACGATGCATGCCATTGGCATTTCAACGCCGGATGGACTCGAGGTATTGATTCATATCGGGATCGATACCTCTCAACTGAAAGGACCGTTTTCAGCTGTGGTAAGCGAAGGGGATACCGTTGAGCCGGGGCAATTGCTGGTCAAGTTCGATCTGGCTTATTTAAAGACACATGCCGCATCACTGGCCACACCTATGGTGATCACGAATCCCGATAAAGTAAGATCTTGGAGCTTTGCTCCATTCAAGTCCGTTAAGAGAGGACAGTCATCTGTCATGTCCGTCGTATTAAATGAGAGTAATGCTGGGGGTAGAGAATCATGATACAAGGCATTGGCGCAGCAACAGGCGTAGCGATTGGTAAGGCTTTCGTACTGCCTCACTGGGAGCTGGACCTTCCAGATTCCGAAATGGATGCTGTCGATTTAGCCAAAGAGTTCGAGCGCTTATATGAAGGCATACGAACCTCCAAGAATGAAATTGAATATATCAAGAACGAATTCAAGGAAATGGTGGGACATGAGGAGTCGCAGATCTTTGATGCGCATCTGGCCATACTGGAGGATCCCGTGTTCATGAACGAAATTCAAGGGATCATCGAGCGCCAGTACAAGGCTGCCGAGGTGGCGGTTAAAGAGGCGATCGATCATTTCGTATCCATGTTCGATTTGCTGGACGACGAGTATATGAAGGAGCGGGCGCTGGATATTAAGGATGTTGGCAATCGGCTGCTCAAGCATCTTCTCGGTGCTCCGGAAGTCAAACTTCCGGCTGATACGCAGCCTTATATTTTGGTTGCGAAGGAGCTCTCTCCGTCTCAGCTCGTGCACCTTAACCCTTCCCACGTTCTTGGCATTGTGACGATGACGGGTGGCAAGACCTCTCATTCGGCGATTATGGCCCGCGCTCTTGGCATACCGCTCGTATCCGGGATTGAGAACAAGCTGGATCATCCGATCCAGACCGGACAGCATTTAGTTGTGGATGGAGATGAAGGCTTGCTGTATTTGGAGCCTGACACGCTGATTGTGGAGCGTTATGAAGGGATCCGAGAGCAACAACGGAAAAAGAAAGAGCAGTTGCAGCTCCTGGCAACGGTTGATGCGGTTACGAAGGATGGAACATACTTTAATCTGGCCGCGAATATGAACTCCATAAAAGAAATGGAGATTGCGCTCAAGAACGGCGCGCAGGGAGTTGGATTGTTCCGGACGGAATTCTTATATATGGATCGCCACAACTTTCCTTCGGAAGAAGAGCAGTTTGAAGTGTATAAGCTGGTTGCCGAGAACGCAGGTCAGGCTTCGGTCGTGATCCGTACGCTGGACATTGGCGGCGATAAGCAGCTTGATTATTTCGGGCTGCCGGAAGAAGAAAACCCCTTCTTGGGGTATCGCGCCATTCGTATCAGTCTGGATCGCACAGAGCCGTTCCAGACCCAGCTGTCTGCTATTCTGAGGGCCAGTGCTTTCGGTAACGTCAAAATCATGTATCCGATGATATCCTCGGTAGAGGAAGTCAGGCAGGCTAATGCCGTGCTGCGGCGTGCGATGGCCGATTTGGACCAACGCGGCATAGCGTACGATCCGAACATTAAGGTTGGCATTATGATTGAGGTACCGGCAGCAGTCACCATTTCGGATTTGTTGGCAGAGGAGACCGATTTCTTTAGCATCGGGACCAATGATCTGGTTCAGTATGTGCTGGCGGTGGATCGCATGAATGAGCAGATTGCACACATGTACCATCCGTTTCATCCAGCGGTTTTGCGTATGCTACGGACGACGGTGGAGGCTGCGCATGAGGCAGGCATACCGGTCAGCGTGTGTGGAGAAATGGCAGGGGACGAGCGGGCGATTCCAATATGGCTGGAGCTTGGCGTTAAGGATCTAAGCATGTCTCCGCAATCCTTGCTTCGCGTGAAGCATCGCATCTTGAATACCAATGCGGCAGAAGCGAAGGGGGAGGCAGCGGATTGCTTCAAATTGCGTACCAGCGACGCTGTCGAAGAGCGCCTTAGCGCCTTTGCCGAACGCAGCAGTTATCTGAACGGAAAGAATGGTACGGACAGCACAGCCTCTTAAAAGGCTTCTAGGATAACGTTCCAATTTTTCATGTTTCTTTTTTGAGTGGACAAGCTATATTCATATAAAAAACAGCTGCCTATCTCACCAGGAGCACTTCTTGGTGAAATGAGCGGCTGTTTTTGTGTGGTGCAGGGGAGCTTTAGCCTTGCTGTGCCAGAGCATCGCAAAAGGCTTTGCCGTACGGCGGCAGATCCGGAGGACGGCGGGCGGAAATAATATGGCCATCGGTTACAACCGCTTCATCCTTCCAGATTGCACCGGCATTTTCCATGTCGTCCCGGATTCCCGGTGTGGAAGTCACCGTAATGCCGTCCAGGATTTTGGCAGAGATGAGCACCCATCCGGCGTGGCAGATCTGTCCGATCGGCTTTTTGTCCGCATTCATCTCTTTAACGAGTTGCAGCACTTTATCATAACGGCGCAGCTTGTCCGGCGCCCAGCCGCCCGGAACGAGAATTCCATCATAATCCTCGCTGTTCAGTTCTTCAAAGGAATACTCAGCTTGAGCGGGAACACCATATTTGCCTGTGTAAGTTTTTCCTTTTTCCAATCCGGCGAGATGGACTTCGGCCCCTTCTTCCCGGACTCGGTAAACGGGATACCATAGTTCCAGATCCTCAAATTCTTCGTCTACAAGCGCTATCACTCTTTTTCCAGCCAATCTCATGATCGATTTAGCCCCTTTCTCTGCAGATTTCTTGATATATCCGTAACATGATCGAATAGGTCTCTTAAGACTGTATTCATTGTAACAAATATGGACAGGGGTTTCATAGGAGCGACCAAAGAACAAACATTTGGAAACATATCTGGTAAATAAAGCATTATCACAAAATAGCAGGATTCTCTGGTATGATAGTCGAATAGAACTAGTTCAGGCGACAGATTTGTGACATAGGGCTGTTGGTATTAGATTACGTGATAGGATTTGGGGTGGGCATTTTGTTCAAAACCTGCAACTGCGGACAATGGATGAAGTTGGAATTAAGGAAGCTGATTCATGAAAGAAAGACTCGAATATGTCATGTTCCTGTTTATGCCTGTCAGTCTTGTATGAAGTATGAGCTTCTACCTCTTATTAAACCGGATTTACTTCGCTATCTCGCATCGATTAGCAATGAAACCGGACGAATACGCGTTTCGTTCGCAGATGTTAATGAGTCTGCATACGTACTTCGAGAAGTGTTCCGTACATACGATGATAATTTGTCGGTAGAATGGCAGGCACGCTGCATGGAAGTTTTTGATGAGCGAATTAATATGCTGTTGGATCTATTTCGTTATGCCCAGAGCATGGGCGACGGTGACTGGATGAGACAAATTGAGGGACGTCTTGAGCAATTAAGCACCATCAAATCTCTCATTCCTGAAAATTCGGGCAATTATGCAAGATAATTTTCAGAAAATTTTCGCGGTTGTTGGATTTTTCACGCACTTTTTGTTAGGATAGAGGATAGGAACTTCAATACAATGAAGGGGATGTATATCCTATGGCGACGTTGACGAAAATGACTACTATAGAAGAGTTACGCAACACGCTTGAATCTTCGGAGCAGAGGCCCTTGCTGTTGTTCAAACATAGTACCAGATGCCCAATTAGTGCCGGAGCTTATAAGGAAGTGCAAGCTTACCTTGAGGACCAGCCGAACGAGCGGATTGACTATGTATGGATCGATGTCATTGCCGACCGTCCGGTGTCGAGTCAGGCTGCGGAAACTCTAAGCATACAGCACGAATCGCCACAAGTTATTCTTGTAAAAGAAGGAGCGCCAGTCTGGCATACATCCCATTCCCATATTACGGCTGAAGCGCTGAAAGCTCAATTGGACGGCATCTAATGCCGTGTCGTTGCACAAAGCAGTAATTTGTCGTATCATAAATTCAATTGGTATTGAACGAATGAAAATCTATTGGCAATGGAGAGAAGGAATTTGACGGTAACCATTTACGATGTTGCGCGCGAAGCAGGCGTTTCCATGGCGACGGTATCACGGGTTGTAAACAATAACCCGAACGTTAAGCCTCAGACCCGGAAAAAAGTATACGAAGCGATTGAACGTTTAGGGTATCGTCCGAATGCGGTAGCCAGAGGTCTGGCCAGCAAGAAGACCACAACCGTCGGCGTTGTGATCCCTGATATTTCGAACTCGATCTTTGCGGAGATTGCCCGTGGTATTGAGGATATTGCTAACATGTACCACTATAATATAATTTTGTGTAATGCCGACAAACGTAAGGAAAAAGAAATCCGCGTTATCAACACCTTGCTTGAGAAGCAAGTGGACGGGCTGTTGTTTATGGGTGGAACGGTGACGGACGAGCATATCCAGGCGTTCCAGACATCGGCTGTGCCGATTGTTCTTTGTGCGACAAGTGATGAGAGAGGTTCTTATCCTTCGGTCGACATTGATCATGAACAAGCTGCGTTTGATGCGGTAAGCACACTGATCCGGCACGGGCATCGTGAGATTGCCATGATCAGCGGAACGCTGCAGGATCCGGCGAACGGTTATGCACGCTTCCAAGGCTACAAGAAGGCACTGGAGACAGCTGGCATTGAGTATCAAGAGGATCTGGTGCGGATTGGTAACTATCGCTACGAGTCCGGCGTGGAAGCGATGAAATACTTCCTGGGGCTTAAGAAGAAACCGACGGCTATTTTTGCTGCTACCGATGAGATGGCAATTGGCGCTATTCATAGCATTCAGGATGAAGGCTATAAAGTGCCGGATGATTTCTCTATTATCAGCGTTGATAATATCCGGATGGCATCAATGGTTCGTCCACAGCTGACAACGGTAGCTCAACCGATGTATGATCTGGGAGCAGTAGCTATGCGTTTGCTTACCAAGCTAATGAAGAAGGAGAATGTGGAGAATCCTCGCGTGATTCTACCGCATGAAACGATTCTTCGGCTTTCGGTTAGTCATGTGAACGAGTAAGAAGTGTGAATAAAAGCTGTTTAGACATCTATTGATTTGAAGAAAGCTCCTGATTTTAAGGGGCTTTTTTCTGGTGGGATTTATATGTGGTCTTGAATTCAGGAGGGATATCGGTATGACAACACAGGTTATCGGCCTAATCGGGGCCATGGACGAAGAAGTGGAATTGCTGCTCAGTCAACTGGAGAATAAAGAAACAGCAGTCCGTGCAGGAGTTACATATGCTTCAGGAACGATTCATGGCAAGAGAGTCGTTGTATGCAAGAGCGGGGTGGGTAAGGTGAATGCCGCGGTTACCACGCAAATCCTGATTGACACCTATGGCGTTTCCAAAATATTGTTTACCGGCGTAGCGGGTGCGCTGCATCCGGAGCTGAATATTGGCGATATCGTCATCTCTTCCTCCTGCATGCAGCACGATATGGATGTGACTCCGCTCGGCTTTGCGCGCGGTTTGATTCCGTATCAGGAAGTGTCTGATTTTCCTGCGGATCCGTCGTTGATCGAGCTGGCTGAGGAAGCGTGCAAAGAGCAGGCGGTGAATCATTACGTCATCGGGAAGGTTCTGTCCGGCGACCAGTTCATTGCCAGCCGTGAAACGGTACGGACGCTCTACGAGGATCTGAACGGGGCTTGCGCGGAAATGGAAGGTTCTGCTGTTGCCCAGGTGTGTTATATGAACAGCGTGCCATACGTGGTGATCAGATCCATGTCAGATAAGGCTGACGGCTCTGCCCATGTCAACTTCCCTGAGTTTACAGTGAAAGCTTCCAAGCGTTCACACGAAATCGTGAACTACATGCTAGGCAAAATCTAGCAACAAATTTGAGCAAGCAGTCGGTATGCATATTCAGTTATGCGCCCGCAGATAACAAACTCCCCTGTGGCAAATTCTCGGGGAGTTTGTTTTTTTGTTTATTTTATTGGGTATCGACTTAATACATAAACCGCTGTCTGAAACGGATACGATCGAATTGTTCTTGTGATGAAAGCGGTACGTGCCGCCCGATTCTGACCATAAGACAGTTGGCAGGATGGGAACAGATTTCCGGATCATCGGTTGCGTACCACTCCATATCCACGATTTTCATTAACCGTTCCATCATTTTGCGGTAATCCCATACGTTAAGGCCGCTTCCTTTAAGATCCCAATGCCAGTAGTACTCGGTCGTAAACACGATGTAACGCTCCATCTGTTCTTCTTCAAATGCTGTCTTGATCATCTGCTGCCCAAGTCCCAGAGAACGGTAGTCTTTTGCTACCTCGATGGCACCAAGTTCAATCAAATCTTCCATATTGCCCTCGGACCAGCGTTCCTGCTCATCCGGGTGATGAAATGTTACATATCCAACGATCATATCTTGGTCTCTCGTGATGATGATTCTGCCCTCGGGCAGGCCTGCAATTTCCACCAATGCCTCATGCTGCTCCGCAGGACGACGAAAAGCCTTGAGATCAGGGTGCATGGTTAGCTCGGATAGTTGCTCGGGAGGTACAGGTCCTTCGATGATCAGGCGGCGGTCTTCAGGGAACAAAACATGAGACAGGTATACCTTGCAGTGTTCCATCCGTTACGCTCCTTTCAATTCCATACCCTACTTATAGCAAAAAAATAAAAAAATGAAAAGCAATGACAGGCAAACAAGAGCTATGATATAATCTTTTCGACATAAAATCTTCACATTTATGTTGTACTTAACGATATGTTTCCTTGCGAATTCTAAGGGTTGATGACTCGATGACTGCGACAACGTGACGACCCACCGCAATGTGTAAAATGTATGTTTCATTCAATCATTTTGTAAGCGCTGTCCACTATGAGGAGACCGATTTGAGAATGAGGAGGATGTTATCATGAATCAAACGCATAGCGAAATATTGCCAAGTGAAGTTTCACATTCCAATATGAAGAGTTACGAGCAGGCACGCTCCGAGTTTTCATGGGACGAAATCGAGAGACATTTTACTTGGTATGAGACGGGCAAAGTAAATATGGCGTATGAAGCTATTGATCGTCATGTAGCAGAGGGGCGAGGAGACAAGGTAGCTCTCCTGTACAGTGACGCCAATCGCGAGGAATCTATTACTTATGCGCAGTTGAAAGAGAAATCTGACAAGTTCGGTAATGTACTCCGCAAATATGGTGTTGGCAAGGGTGATCGGGTATTTATCTTTATGCCGCGCGGCCCTGAGCTCTATGCCGGTTTGCTGGGCATTCTGAAGGTAGGCGCCGTGGTCGGCCCATTGTTCGAGGCGTTTATGGAAACGGCGGTAAAGGACCGTCTGGAGGACAGTGGTGCTGTTGCACTGATTACGACACCTGCACTGTTGTCACGTGTGAAGCGAGACGAGTTGCCTGAACTGAAGCATATTTTTGTTGTTGGAGAGATTGAGGAGGAGGACTCGCGGCTAGTAAGCTACCACGAGGAAGTAGAGGCTGCATCAAGTGAGCTGGAGATTGAATGGCTTGAGCGGGAAGATGGATTGATCATGCACTATACATCAGGCTCTACCGGGAAACCGAAGGGCGTGTATCACGTGCAGAATGCCATGATTCAGCATTATTATACGGGCAAGGTTGTTTTGGATTTAAGGGAAGATGATATATATTGGTGCACGGCGGACCCGGGTTGGGTAACCGGTACGTCCTATGGTATTTTTGCACCGTGGTTGAATGGGGTTACCAATGTCATTCGCGGAGGCCGTTTCAGTCCACAGGATTGGTACAGCACGTTGGTGAACAATAAGGTAACGGTATGGTACAGCGCTCCGACCGCTTTCCGCATGTTGATGGGTGCCGGTTCCGACCTTATCGACCAATATGATTTGAGCCATGTACGGCATATTTTATCTGTTGGTGAGCCGCTTAATCCCGAGGTGGTGCGTTGGGGACACAAGGCTTATAAGCAGCGTATCCATGACACATGGTGGATGACAGAGACCGGCGGACAGCTGATCTGTAATTACCCGGGCATGGCGATCAAGCCAGGATCCATGGGGCGTCCGGTGCCGGGCATTACAGCTAAGATTTTGGACGATCAGGGGAGAGAAGTGCCTCCGTACACGATGGGTAATTTGGCCATCAAGACACCTTGGCCGTCCATGATGAGAAAAATTTGGAACAACGAGGCGAAGTATGAAGAATACTTCCGAATTCCGGGCTGGTACATTTCAGGTGATTCGGCATATATGGATGAAGAAGGATACTTCTGGTTCCAGGGCAGAATAGACGATGTGATTAATTCGTCCGGTGAACGAATCGGACCGTTCGAAGTGGAGAGCAAGTTGGTTGAGCATCCCGCTGTCGCTGAAGCAGGCGTGATCGGTAAGCCTGATGTAACCCGTGGCGAGATCATAAAGGCCTTTATCTCCTTACGTGAGGGGTATACACCTACTCAGGAGCTCAAGGATGAAATCTACCGTTTCGTAAAGGAAGGACTTTCCGCTCATGCCGCACCTCGTGAAATTGAGTTTAAGGATAAACTTCCGAAGACGCGCTCTGGTAAGATCATGCGCCGCGTATTGAAAGCGTGGGAACTGGATCTTCCGACAGGCGATTTGTCCACGATTGAAGATTAAACCGTGATCAAGAACAGACTGACAATGGAGATGGTGACCACCATTTTCGTTGTCAGTCTTTTTTTAGAGAAAGTTTAAACTTCCGAGGTTAACCTTCTTATCTCGCAAGATGCAGTCTGTCCTCATGGAATATACGTAGAAGTACCTGCTTAACCTAAAAAATAAAGCCAGCCCTTCTAACAGATGATCTCTGTAGAGGGGCTGGCTTTTTAGTATACCAATCTATTTTTTCTCAAAATATACGGCCGGTGAAGCTGCAGATTCACCGATTGGATTTACGGCAGTTACTCTAAAGGTACCGCCGATTGGGTTACCCGAGGAGTAGTAGAACTCCGTGCTCTTGCTTGAGCCAAGAAGCTGGTAATTGCCATCACTGTTCGGACTGATGTAGATGTTGTAGACCATTACTTCTTCCTCTGGAGCATTGCCGCTCCAGGTGGCCTGGAAGCCCTCAGGGGTAGCCGCAAGGGTCGGCTGACCTGGTGCAGACGGTACGGTAGTAGCACCTTCATTCCCAAGTTCCAGGTCGTCATTGGGATCTCCCTCCGTGATGCCGTCACCAGGATTATCGATGTCGTCATCCGGATTCGTGTCGTTATCGCCTGGAACTTCGAATCCAGGTGCTGTACCGCCCACAATAGCGCTTGGTTCAGATGTTTTGCCGGCTACGTCAACGGCAACAACGTAATAGGAAGTAAACATTCCGTCAGCTCCAAGTCCTGAGAAGACAAGGCTCTCGTCGCCGAGCACCACCTGCCCTTGATGTGTAAACGGACTGCCGTTAACGGACTTAAAGAGCCGGTATCCGACAACATCAGGAGATCCACTGGCATTAAAGCTGATGGAGCCGCTGCCCATCGAATAATGTACGTTTTTCGGTGGGGTAGGGGCTTTGCCGTCATCTGTTCTAGGGTCAACCTTGCTTGGCATCCCTTTCTTCGCGTCCTGAGGAAGATAAGACTCCAGCGATCTCTTTTCACCTTTCATGACCTTCAAGGCGTTCTGCAGTTCTACAATCAGCTCATCAAGGGGCTTCTCACGCTTGATTACGATTTGTTCTCTCAACATATCCAAAGGCGTCGCTTCCTGTGGAATGTAATTTACACCCCGATAGGTGATGTATTTCGCTTTTGCGATACCGTCATCGCTTTCGGTAGGCACAAACTTCACATTAAACAGATCCGTTACGAATCTGTCCGTTAAGGCCGTCGGCAGCTTGCCGCTGTAAGCGGAAACCGTCTTGGACGTTATGCCCTCAGGTTTCTCGAACGTTTTGGTCGGGAACAGCTCCGGCTTCACGTCCGTTACTTCGTTCATGATTCTGGCCCAAATGGCCTGGGCGTGCTTGCGCTGGTCTCCGACGAGCGTATTTTTTTGTTCCTTATATCCGACCCATACGCCAAGCGTAACGTCAGGCGAGTATCCCATGAACCAGACATCCCCGTAGTTCTGGGTGGATCCGGTTTTACCAACAACCGGAACCTCATTGAATTTCTTGTACGTGTCTCGGACCTTGCTGCCTGTTCCGTTCGTAATGACGGTACGAAGCATATCCGTCATGAGATACGCGGTTTGTTCAGAGAATACCTGCTCCGGTTTTACTTCGTGTTTATAGACAATATTGCCTTTGGAATCCACGATTTTCTCAATCATGAAAGCGTCCGTGAATTTGCCTTGGTTGCCGATGGCACTGTATGCATTGGTGAGTTCTTCCACTGTCACCCCGTAATGCAGCCCCCCCAGTACACCGGTGGAAGCATTATAATCGTCTTCCTCCAAGGTAGTGATACCCAGCTTCTTGGAAAACTCCCAAGCCTTCTCGATGCCAACCGTGTTGTTAAACAACTTGAGCGCCACCGTATTGGTTGAATTGTTCAGTGCCTGTCTTGCCGTCATCAATCCCCTATACCCGCTGTACGAGTTTTTTGGAATATGGAACACTTTGCTGTAGTCCTTTAAGATGATCGGTGAATCGTCCACCACGCTGGCAGGCTGAATCGCCCCCGAATCGAGTGCCGGTAAATAGGCGGCAATAGGTTTCATGGCAGATCCAGGTTGTCGTTTCATTTGCGTAGCGTAGTTCATTTGTTCTGTGTTAAAATCCCTGCCCTCAATCATACCGAGAATGGCGCCGGTTTTGTTGTCGATCATCATCGCGGCGGTTTGCTCCATTCCTTTTTCCGCGCTGTCAGGCACGTAGTTGCTGTCATTCTCTGCGATGGAGCGCATGGTCTTGTATAATGTCCGGTCGATGGTGGTGTAAACACGGTAACCGCCGGTGCTGAGCTGAGCTCGGGATGCATCCATCAGATCGGAGTTCGCTTGCGTGCCTTTTGCGTTCTCTTCGGCTTCCTCGCTCAGCTTCATCAGGATATTCGATGCTTGGCGCTCTACTTCCATCATGAGATAAGGATAAGTCACATAGGCCTTCTGCGTGCGAGGAGCAAGCGATTTTTTGATATCGAATGCCTTGGCCTCTTCATACTCAGCTTGCGTTATTTTACCTTCTTCCAGCATGCTTCCCAGTACGCGGTGCTGGCGGTTTATTGCACGGTTGAATGATTTCTCGTCAAATTCCCCCTTGCCGTTAAAGGCAGAGTAGGAGGACGGTAGCTGCGGAAGACCTGCCAAATATGCAGCTTGAGCCACATTCAGATCATTCAGATTGTTAATGTTAAATATGCCTTTTGCCGCAGCCTTGATCCCGAACAGTTGGTATCCGCTGGAACCGTTACCGTAAGGAACCTTGTTCAAGTAGGCTGTTAAAATTTGGTCTTTACTCAAAAAGCGTTCCATCCGCATGGCCAGCAGCATTTCTTTGACCTTGCGGTTATCGGTTTTGTCGCGACTTAAAAAAGTGAGCCTGGCCAGCTGTTGCGTCAACGTGCTGCCGCCGGTTTGAACCGACTCGTTCAGCACGCGTTCCTTCACGGCGCGAGCGGTACCTTTTATGTCAACACCCTTATGTGTATAAAAACGGTTATCTTCTATGGATACGACGGCATCTTTCACAAGCTGGGGAATATCCTTGAATTCCACAGGTCGTCTGTCTTCTTCGGTTCTAAGCTGCCCGATCGGTGAGCCATCTGCGAAGTAGGCGAAGCCCGTTATAGCATTATCGTTCACCGTATTCTCGATGAGAGCCCTGGATCTTACCGGCTCATTCTCAACAATAGAGGTTACGTAGCCACCTATGGCTCCTCCGGCGAACAAAACGCCCATCAGACCTACCACAAAGAGCCATCCGATGACGGATCCGAGCACCCGCAGAAAGGACCGTTTACGCGGTTTCTTCTGTTTTTCAGGCTCTTGTTTTTTCTCCTCAACCATGAATGTATACTCCTCCTTTTAACGCACCTATTATAGCATAAATCGAAGGTTTTGAATCATGTGTCCCTACATAGCGTGTCCTTTTTTGAGGAAGATTGACTTTTTCGGGAAGCATATGATACAAATAATGCAAAGTTCATATCGTGAAAAGCTTTGAAGGACCCCAGTAGAAGGCGGAGCCTTTCGTTTCCAGAGAGTCGGTGGGTGGTGTAAACCGATAACGAGCCCCTTTGAATTACCGTCCGGAGCTGACCGGGGGAAACAGAGTCGTGCACCTGTACGGCTGTTACAGTAGTCCGGTTCCGGGATGACAACCCGTTATGGCAATGAAGTGAAAATCCGTTCCTGAGGCAACGGATTTTAATTAGGGTGGTAACGCGAGCGCTCCTACTCGTCCCTTGGGATGAGTAGGAGCTTTTTTGCGTTCAAAATTAAAGGGAGGTGTATGGAAACATGAAATGGGATGTGTTATCGAATGTCCAGCAGCAGGAAGTGGAACGCCAAATGGAGGTGATTTCCCGTGGAGCGGTGGAGATCATTCCGGAAGAAGAGATGAGGCAGAAGGTGATGACATCGGTCGTAACCGGCGAGCCGCTGCGCGTGAAGTTGGGAATGGACCCGTCAGCGCCTGATCTTCACGTCGGGCATACCGTCGTGCTGCAGAAGCTGCGTCAGTTCCAGGAACTCGGACATGAAGTACAGCTCATCATCGGGGACTTTACTGGCAGGATCGGAGATCCGACAGGCAAATCCGAGACGCGCAAGCAATTGTCAGAAGAGGATGTGAGGCGTCATGCGGAAACGTACAGGAAACAAATATACAAAGTATTGGATCCAGAAAAAACGAAGGTATACTATAACTCCGAGTGGCTTACGCCGATGACTTTTGCTGAAGTGGTCGGCTTATCGGCAAAGGTTACGGTGGCACGGATGCTGGAGCGCGATGATTTTACTAAACGTTACCAGGGCGGGCTTCCGATCAGCATCCACGAGTTCTTTTACCCGTTGATGCAGGGTATGGATTCTGTGGCGCTTAAGACCGATGTCGAGCTTGGGGGAACGGACCAGAAGTTTAACCTGCTGATGGGGCGGACCCTGCAGAAGGAGTATGGCACAGAGCCTCAAGTTGTGATCACGATGCCGCTTATCGAAGGACTTGACGGTATACAGAAGATGAGTAAGAGCTTGGGGAATTACATCGGTATCGATGAAGAGCCAAATGAGATTTACGGTAAATCCATGTCCGTTCCGGACGAACTTATGCTTAAGTACTTCGGCTTGGCCACCGATATGGCAGCTGAGGAGGTAACCAGACTGGAGAAGGGGCTTCGGGACGGAAGCGTTCATCCCCGGGATGCCAAGATGAGTCTCTCGCACACTCTCGTTCGGATGTATCATGGGGGGGTGGCTGCGGATGCCGCACAGCAGCATTTTGTGACCGTGTTCCAGCAGAAGGCACTTCCTGAAGACATTGAGGACTATATTGTACCCGAAGGAGAACTGGAGGAAGGAAAGATTACGCTTATCAAAATGCTGACACTGCTCGGTTTTGCCGCTTCCAATGGTGAGGCCAGACGCAGTATCCAGCAGGGGGCCGTAAAATGGAATGGAGAAAAGTGCAGCGACACCCACGGTGAAATCGCTCCTCAAGACGGGGATGTGGTTCAAGTAGGCAAGCGTAAATTTGCCAGATTGAAGTTTTCTTAAGATGATTGAACTTGCGGAGCATTCATTTCGATATTAAAAAAACCTGAAGGCCAAGGCCTTCAGGTTTTTTGGGTTCCGAGTTAATCTTAACGGTTGTAGAATTCGACGATTTGTTTCTCATCGATATCTTGGGAAAGTTCGGAACGTTCTGGAAGACGGATGTATTTCCCTTCCATTGCTGCTTCATCAAACTCAAGGTAAGCTGGAAGATGTACGCGGTTAGCCAAAGCTTCCTTGATGGAAGAGAGGCTGCGGCTTCTTTCACGAAGACCGATTACATCGCCAGTGCTCACAGCGTAAGAAGCGATATCGACTTTCTTGCCGTTCACAGTCACGTGACCGTGAGCTACCAATTGACGAGCACCCGCACGGGAGTTGCTGAAGCCAAGACGGTAAACCAGGTTGTCCAGACGGCTCTCAAGCAGGAACATAAAGTTCTCACCAGCGATACCTTTCATGCCAGTTGCTTTGTTAAACAGGGTTTTAAATTGCTTCTCGCCCAAGCCGTACATGTGACGCAGCTTTTGCTTTTCTTGAAGCTGCATACCGTAGTTGCTAATTTTTCTCCGTTGGTTAGGACCATGCTGACCTGGAGGGAAAGGGCGTTTAGCCAATTCTTTACCTGTACCGCTCAGGGAGATTCCCAGACGACGGCTTAATTTAAATTTAGGACCGGTGTAACGTGCCATGTTATATAGACTCCTTTTTAATTAAAGTTTCATTAGGGCTCTATTTGCGCCGTATTTGTTTGCTCTAGCCGTAATCTTCGGAAGATCTGCCAGGAAAGTTCAGCCGCTGTCCTGTCAGTAACAAATAACGTGAGGGTGACACAACCCGCCCAAATTCATGGAATGCATTGCATTCTTACTCAACAATAAATATTATATGAAGTAATGATATAAAGTCAAGTTCAACCTGTAACTTACTATAACTTGGTTTTTGTCTAATTTTGTCGATAGGACTACAGACCTAAAAATATTGTGAAAAACGCATAAATTTTAATGCAAAAATGGGTAGAAAAGAGTAAGATGATATTGGATTAAGTAGTCTCATTTATCTAGTTACATATCGTAACATCTTTTGGTGTTTATCATGACCCTCCCAATATGTTGAACAGCTGGGTTACCGTTATTAAATGCGGCAGCCAAATGGATCCTTACATTATGAATCCCGAACGCCAGTCTTGGATAGGCCTTTTATAATGGTGCAAAGGAGCGCCCAATATGTCAGAAGATCAACGGAAAGCGTATGAAAGCTCTCCCGGTTCTGCAGTTATGTTTAATGATGCTGGGCCAATTCCTGGAAATGAGCCTCGTTTTTGGCTTCAGAGCTTGGATATTACACCTCATGATTTCCCTTATATTCAGCCTCTCATATCAGACAGCTATCTGGAGTGGCTAAGAGAAAGCGCAGGCACACGGGCGATGAAGAAATTCAGCTGGGCCCTTCTTTCTCATGAGGGAGCTTGGCTGACAGGGGCGTCCGAAATAACGCAATACCTTAACGCAAGTGAAGATGAGACGTTATCGCGTACTTTAAACTCCAAAGAAGCCGTCCAAGGGATGGGAAAGGGTTCTTTGGAGGGAAGCGTGCTGTGCGCTGTCCCGCTCTTCACTCGCATTCATGGCGATGTATTTGCGGTGATGGTCAGTGTTTCCTCGCTTGAGATGGAGCCGGAACAGTCACTTATGCTGACAGAAACTCATGCGTTATTGTTTCGTTCCTGCTTCTATCGGAAGTTGGAATACGTATTTGCCGATGATCTGGAGAAAGTCCACAACCAAGCTGAGCGTGAGGTGCACAGGCGTTCCATCATGTTTCAATATGTCAAGCGGATGCATGTGCAGATTAATGTGGACAATGTGCTGGTGGAGGCTATCGACAGTGTTCTGGCACTGTATCCCAAGGCCAAAGTTGAATTGTTTATGTCTCAGGACCATGAGAGCGGACATCCGCTGGTGCGTCCCCTGCTGCTTCATCATTGGCAGAGAGAGGTTTATGTCCGCACATTTATGGAGGGTACCCTCACGATTGATGAACATAAGGAACCCGATTCGATCGTGGAAATCGGGATTCCTATGGGAGGCAAGCAGGGCGTTTATGGCGTGCTCCATGTGGAAGTGGACAAGTCTGAGCTGCCCGATATGGATCTGGAATTGCTCTCTATGATGGCCGATGCTGCGGGCACCGCGTTTGAGAATGCCAAATTGTACGAGCAGTCCAATCTGATGATTCATGAGCTCCGTATGATTAATGAACTGACACAGCGGTTGAACAAAAGCTTGCATTTGGCGGAGATATTTCAATTTGCCAACCATGAGCTGCTAAAGATTCTTGAGGCCGATTACTGCTGCATTTTGATTTATAACGAGGAGCTTGGCGGTCTTGAAGTTGTATCCTGCAACGCCGAATGGCTTGCCAAGGAGGTCTTTGAGAAGGATTATGGTTTGGGCGGCCTAGTCTACCATTCGAAGGAACCGCTCATCCTGTCAGACTATAACGAAGAACGTCCGGCGGAATCCCGGCTAATGGAGAGCACTCATTCCAGCTCGATGATTGCTACTCCGCTTACCGTAAACGGTGAGGTGCGGGGGGTTGTCCTTCTCACCCATGCGAAGCGGCATTATTTTTCGTATGACAGCTATCGGTTGCTTCAAGCTTTGACAAGCCATATTGGTCTGGCTATCGGCAATGCCTTCCTGCATGCGGAAGTGAGAAGAATGGCGAACCGGGATATGCTGACTGAACTGTATGCGAGACATTATCTTGATGAAATGATCCATGAATGTCAGACTCGTGATTTTTGCGGTTCTCTCATTGTTGTGGATATCGATGCATTCAAGCAGGTTAATGATACGTTCGGTCACCAGCGGGGGGACAAAATTCTGAAGCAGGTCAGCAGTATCGTGAAGACAACGATTCGCCATAGCGATATTCCGGCCCGCTGGGGAGGCGAGGAGCTTGCCGTGTATTTGCCGGGACTCGGCATTCAGCAGGCGATGCAGGTCGCCGAACGGATTCGCATAAGGGTATCGGAAGAGACCGACCCGCGCGTAACGGTGTCCTGCGGAATTTCCGAATGGAACTGGACCAATGACAAGATCAGCGTGGAGTCCCTCTTTTATCGAGCGGATATGGCTCTATACGAAGCGAAGAATGGCGGCCGCAACCGGATTGTCGTGGAGAGGGCCGAGGCTGAAATCGGATTAGATTAAATACCCTGCAGCTATTTAGTGGCTGCAGGGTTTTTTCTGTCATCTGCATAATGTCATGGACCGCGGATAGCCTAAGAGAAAGATCAATGAGGGGCTGATGATTATGAGAATAAGAAGATCACGGAGCGTCATCGGAATGGTTTTGTTTGTCTTTTGCTTAACCGGATGTGCCTGGCAAGATCAATTGTCTGCCGAAGAGTCGTTTAACCGCGCCCTGTCGGGGCTGTCTGGCGTTGATAATTTCTCTTTTCGGGGAGAAGCGGCGATTCGGAGCGGAGAAAACGGACCGTTTCAGCAAAGTTTGGCATTTGAAGGCAATCTGCAGCATCATAAGGATCTGACACTATCCTCAAGGAACAAGGGCACAACCATACGTAATGATAAAGATAAGGTATATGCCGATTCGGTATATCAAGCGGATGGACTTACCGTGTCCCTGAAGCGCAAGGAGGGCAAGTGGAGCACACTCTCATCAGGACATGTCGAGGAAATGTGGATAACCCGCTTGAATCCGTTAGAATTACTGGAATATATCGGGAATTCGGAGAAGACGGTGACCCAGGAGCTGGGGGCGGCAAGAGGAACCAAGGTGCTGCGCATCGAGCTGTCACCCGAGGCGGCAGCCCAAATGGTATATGGATCGCTGGATGAGCAGATGAAGACGCTGGCGGAACGGATCGAACGCAAAGGGGATCCGCTGTACAGTGAAGATCCGAAGGTACGCAAACGACTGAAGGCCGTGTGGGAGCGGGACTATAATGAAATGAAGAGCATGTTGAGCAAGGCGGACACGGTTTCGGTTTCTCATGTAACGATTAACCAAAAAAAACAGCTTCCTACCAAACTGACTATGGAACGAACCTTGTTTTTTGTTGATGAACAAGGCAAAACCCGCACGGAAACGTTGCTGTCCGATGTTACATTTACTGGTTATTGAAGGGATTGCCATGAAAATTTTTTTAACGATGAACGCTGACTTAAGGCTGTTCGCATGCTACAATAATGAATAAATTTACCGCTGTTCAATTCATAACGTAGGGAACAGTCATCATAAGGAGGATATGACATATGCGTGATCCCAGAATTCAAAAATTGGCTCAAAATCTCGTGAACTATTCGGTAGATATGCAGCCGGGCGAAAATGTGCTCATCGAAATGATTGGATCGGAGCGCGATCTGCTGAATGCCATCATTGAGGAGGTTTCGAATCAAGGTGGCCGCCCGTTCGTGCAATTGACAGATCGCACGGTTCAACGTGCCATGCTGAAGAACGCAAATAAGGAGCAGCTTGAGCTGTGGGCTGAGCTGGATCTTGAGCGCATGAAGAAAATGGATTGTTACATCGGTATCCGCGCAGGCGAGAACGTCAACGATATGGCTGACGTGCCTGAGGAAAACATGAAGCTGTATAATGCACTTTATTCGCACCCCGTACATAGCGAAGAGCGCGTCAAGCATACGAAGTGGGTGGTTCTCCGCTATCCGAACGCCAGCATGGCGCAGCTTGCCAACACTAGCACCGAGGCGTTTGAGGATTTCTACTTCGATGTGTGCAATCTGGATTACTCCAAAATGGACCGCGCCCAGGATCCTTTGGCCGAGCTGATGAGAAAGACCGACAAGGTTCGCATCGTAGGACCGGGAACGGATCTCAGCTTCTCGATCAAAAACATCGGTGCAGAGAAATGCTCCGGTCAGAAGAACATTCCGGATGGCGAGGTATATACAGCGCCTGTTCGTGATTCAGTTAACGGCACAATCTCTTACAATACACCGACTCTCTACAATGGCGTAACCTTCGAGAATATTATATTCCGCTTTGAAAACGGAAAAATTGTTGAAGCAACCGGTAGCGACACCAAACGTTTGAACGAGATTTTGGATGCGGATGAAGGTGCAAGATATATCGGCGAATTTGCCATCGGCTTCAACCCATATATTTTGACACCGATGAAAGATATTCTGTTTGATGAGAAAATCGCCGGAAGCCTGCATTTTACGCCAGGTCAAGCATATGATGTAACAGACAACGGCAATCGTTCCTCGATTCACTGGGATCTCGTTTTGATCCAGCGTCCGGAGTACGGCGGCGGGGAAATCTACTTTGATGATCGCTTGATTCGCAAGGATGGTATATTTGTTATTCCAGAACTAGCAGCGTTAAATCCGGAAAATCTTAAATAGATTGGAAAAAATGTTGCATAAGAAAACGGATTCAATGTATCATGAAGGTGCAGTGATGAGCTTTATTCAGATCCTAAAGTTACGGAGGGATTCGTATGTCCAATAACAATCAATCTATCGTAGAAATTTCGCAAACCGCTAGCCAGTTCTCATCCTCCATCGTTTTGCAGGCAGAGAACAAGTACATTGATGTTAAGAGCATCTTGGGTCTGTTCACAACGCTTGTCAACAGCCAAAGCTATGAACTGCATGTTCATGGACCTGATGCTGATGCAGCTAAAAAAGCAATGATCGACGTATTCACCAAGCATGGTTTGAATGTATCTGTCGTGGCTGAATAACAGTCGCCCAAAACACCCCTCCATAGAATGGAAGGGTGTTTTTTCGTAGAGAAAGGGTCTATTTTGTTCAGGTCCTTGTATTGAGAAACGATTTCGACTAATATTAAAGGTAGTAACTGTGCTGTGATTTTTGACATAGGGGGGAAGATCATGACTTCATCTGATTTACAGGAACAGCTGAATTTAAAAGCGATCAGTCTTCTTCATGAAGATGCAGATAAAATCCTAAAGCTTATTGAAGTACAGATGGAGAATCTGGCGACCCGTTATTGCCCTCTCTATGAGGAAGTGCTGGATACCCAAATGTACGGTTTTTCAAAAGAGGTTGATTTCGCGGTGCGGGCCGGGCTTCTTCCGGAAAGTACGGGAAAGCAGCTGATCAGCAAGCTTGAACGCAATCTGGCGGTCCTGTACGAAGCCATGAATCAATCCAAATAGCCTGTATTCGTACAGGCGCATACATAGAGAAACGCATGTCGCACTCAGGCGGCATGCGTTTTTTTCTTGTGAATTATCGCACACGATGCAGGCAGCTGTGTGGGCTTACCCTTCCTTACATTACATTTAGACGAGGAAGAACGAGACGCTTAGTATGACGTACACGGCGAGCAGCAGAAGGCCTTCATACCAGTTGGAGGCACCGTCTTGCGTAATGGATCTGGCAATGAATACGGCGACACCGATAGCAACCAGCTCCAGCGTGGTAAACACAATATCCATCGTATCCCCAAGGAAGAAGCTGATGAACACGAGCACGGGAGCAACAAACAGGGCAATCTGCAGGCTGCTGCCAACGGCAATTTCAACGGCTGCGCCGATTTTGTTCTTCATGGCGAGCATAATGGCTG
Organism: Paenibacillus sp. NPDC058898; assembly: GCF_049316025.1. Taxonomy (NCBI): domain Bacteria; kingdom Bacillati; phylum Bacillota; class Bacilli; order Caryophanales; family Paenibacillaceae; genus Paenibacillus; species Paenibacillus sp. NPDC058898. The sequence goes on from NZ_JBMOSM010000004.1 coordinate 411,033, forward strand.
CACTGTGCTCGGCTGCGTTACCGATAATCGCTACAAGGAATGCCCCGATAAACAGTTCGCTAAGGCCATACTCGTGGCTGATAGGCTCAAGCACCCCCACAAGCCATTCACTGACAAACGCAACCATCACCGTAGCGACAACGAGGTACAGTATTGAGCGTTTCTTGGACCAGACGGGACCGTGCTCGTGCGGCAGCGCATCCTGATCGTTATCGTCGCTGACATCCGCCAGATAGTTCTTGTGGGTGATCATCGAGAACCCCAGCCATGCGATGTAGGCTACGATCAGAATTCCCGCCACAATGAGGCTGAGCGTCTTGGTCTCACTCTCCGTAATGGAGTGGGTATTCAGAAAGACAGCAGGGATAAACAGGGCGATAATCGCCAGCGTCATCAGGGATCCGTTCAGACCTGCCAGCGTCACGTTGTATTTTTGGATTTTAAATTTGAGGCCCCCGGCAAACAGGCTGAGTCCGAGGACGAGCAGCAGGTTGCCGATAATGGAGCCGGTGATGCTTGCTTTCACCATATCGTACAAGCCTTCCTTGATCAGCAGGATGGCAATGATCAGCTCCGCCGCGTTACCGAAGGTGGCGTTCAGGAATCCCCCGAGCCGTTGACCGGCGTAATGCGCAACGCTTTCGGTTGCTTTGCCAAGGAAACCGGCGACAAAAATAACTGAGATGGCAGACAGAATGAATTGGAGTGTGAAGTTCCAATCCGCAAAATGCCCCAGCGCACTAAGCAAAAAAGTGAAGATGAGCAGCGCGGGGTTCAGCCATTTTTTCATAATCGACACCTACCTTATGATTTATGTATTGATGAGTTCTTGCGAGCGGAAACGACGATTCTCGTATCGCTTTTTACAATATACCCAAATTTTTCGGAAAATTATCCTTCTTTTCAGAAAGGAGCATTTGCTTTTTAGGTCCGTTACCATTTACAATAACGGATAATGAGGTGAAGGAGGAAATGGCATGACGGAACAACTTCAACTGGATAACGGTTTGATTCGAATATCGGATGATGTCGTCTCGAAAATTGCCGGATTAGCTGCCTTGGAAACCCCAGGTATTGCAGCAATGTCCGGTGGATTGTCCGAGGGCTGGGCTAAGCGACTGAGCGGCAAAAATGTGCAAAAGGGTGTTACCGTAGAAGTAGGTCAGCTGGAAGCGGCGATTGACCTGCGGATTATCGTGCTTTATGAGACACCCATACATGAAGTGTGCCGCATGCTTCAACAGAATGTCCGCGAAGCTGTCGAGAGCATGACAGGACTTCGTGTGGTTGAGGTCAATGTGAAGGTCGAAGGCGTAGCTTTTAAAGACGATGAAATCGACGATATTCAGCTTCGAGCTAAATAAGACGTACCATAGGGGATCCGTTCCCCGCTGATGATGAAAAAAAACGAGAAAAAAGACTACCCGATTGCCCGGTAGTCTTTTTTAATTACGGATTTAACCTGCTCCTCTTTCATCGGACGGTTGCTGTCCCTGGATATGCTAAGCACGATTCCCATGCTCAGCATCATAACCAGCAGCGAGGATCCGCCATAACTGATGAATGGGAGGGTAACGCCCGTTATCGGGATGGTATTGGTAACCCCACCGATATTGATGAAGGCCTGTATGGCGATTAGTCCCATGATGCCGACGCCGGTCAAGGTTCCGAACGGATCCGAGCAGCGAAGCGACACAATGATCCCTCGCAGGATAAAGTATAAGTAGAGCAGGAGGAATATCGCAGTTCCGATAAAACCGAATTCTTCGCCGATGACCGAAAAGATAAAGTCATTGTAAGGATTCGGCAGGTAATGCAGCTTCTGCACACTCTCCCCGTAACCGGCTCCAGTGACACCGCCCTGGCCGATGGCGATCAGCGATTGCACCAAATTGTAGCCCGTGTCCGACTCATCGTGGAACGGGTCCATGAAAGCCTCGATCCGGCCCATCTTGTAGTTCTTGGAAGCCTGCTCCTGATCTCCGCTGGAGTTAAAGAGTGCACCGACGCCCAGAGTGAGTACCAGGCCAAGCGCGACAAGCGAGATACATCCCAGGATATGCTTGAGGCTGGCGCCGCCAGCATAGATCAGCAGCCCGCTCGTAGCCACGAGGATGAAGCAGGAACCTAAATCCGGCTGAAGCATGATAAGTCCCGCTACGACCCCTACAATAATGAGTACGGGGAAGAAACCGCCCTTCCATTGACGAATTCGTTCCCCTTTTTTGGTAATCAGCGCTGCCAGATAGACAATGGTCGCAATTTTGGCCAGTTCGGTCGGCTGGATGCCGAATTTCCCCAGGTTAAACCAGCTTGTGGCTCCGTTGGTTGCGGAACCGATGATCACCACAAGAATCAGCAGCATCAAGGTTAGAAAAAACACCGGTATGAATAGCTGCTTGTATTTCTTATAGTTGATGTTCATGGCAACAAACATAACCAACGTGCCAAGGACGGCAAACGCGACTTGCCGCTTCGTAAAATGCAGCGGATCGTTATTGAATTTTTCATTGAAAACGGCCAAGCTGGAGCTGGAACTGAACACCATGATCAGTCCGAATCCCACTAACAGCAAGGTAAGGATCAGCAGTTGAAAATCAGGCGTCCCTCTCTTCGGCTGAGGTTTGGTCGTATTCATAATGTTCGACCTTACGCTTCCAGAAGAGCTTTGAGCTCTTGAAGCTTCTTGGTAGCCACATTCATAACGGGCTGTGGAGCCATGGATTCATACTCAAGTCCGTGCGGGAACGTGGCTCTACCCAGGTATACCGCTTCGATTTTGAGGATGGCGTCCGGTTTTTCGAGCTTGCCTTCAACAGCGCGGGTGTTAATGCGCAGGAAGTATTCAGCCTGATTTTTTTTATCTTCGATTTTCAAGTCATATGTAGCGCGGTAGTATTCCCACTGCCAACGAATGAAGCCTACTTTCTCGGCACATTCATCAAGGTAAGCTAAATCGCTGTGCAATCCGTCCAAGCCTGTATTTTCGAAAATCATGTGGTTGTAACCCCCTTAATAGTCCTTGCAAAGTTCTTTAATATGATAGTATGTTTCAGGAACTTGTGCAAGCCTGTACCGCCCGTCACGCTTCAATTGAGACCTTTTATCCAGATGAGATTTTGATAACGACAGGCATTCTTCTTTTCTGCTAAAATAAATGGAAGTGAAAACGCTGTGAAATGTACGCTTTCCATCCTGGTGGTTATATATTCATAGGACTTCAATTAAGCGAAGGGTGGATATGGCCGATGAATCGCGTCGTTTACCGCACGGATTATTATGTAGTGGAAGAGAACGGGCAGCAGGAAATTGTCGTAATTGACCGGATTCCGGAATCGGCAGCGGTTGTGGCCGTTCATCAAGGTTGTCTGCTCTTGGTATGCCAGCACAGGGAAGCGGTTGATAAGATCACCTGGGAGCTTCCCGGCGGAACGGTGAAACCGGGTGAGGAACGGAAGCTTGCCGTGAAGCGGGAGCTTGAGGAAGAGGCAGGCGTGCTGTGCAAGGACCTGTCCTACATGGGCAGTGCTTATCCGATGGCTTCTCTGGCCAACCGGAACGTTCATTTTTATTTCACCGACGATTTGAAGGTGTCTGGCAGCCAAGAGTCGAATCAAGATGAGGACGAAGATGTTAGAGCTGTGTGGGTCCCGCTCAGGGATGTATATCGCAAGATCAAGGAAGGCGGCCGAATGGATGCCATGGTTGGGCACGGACTGCTGCTGAGCAAGCTTTACGGATTTCTTGCGATCGATTGAGCCGCATATAGCGGGGGGAGGATGATGGAACTTGACGAAGGAAGCATTTTGGGAACAATGGTATCCACGGATGGTGGAGTGGCGTCGTCATTTACATATGCACCCGGAACTTTCGTTCCAGGAGAAGGAAACTTCGACATTTATAGCAACCCGGCTGCAGGAGCTTGGCCTTGCGGTCAAGACAGGTGTGGGCGGGCATGGCGTTATAGGAATTATAAAAGGAGATACACCTGGCAAGACCGTTGTGCTGCGTTCTGATATGGATGCGCTGCCGATTGAAGACGGCAAGAGCTGCGAGTACAAATCCCGGGTGCAAGGCGTGATGCACGCTTGTGGGCATGATGGGCATACCTCCATGCTGCTGGGGGCCGCTGCTTATTACAGCACGTATCCGGAAGAAGTCCAGGGCGAAATTCGTTTTATGTTCCAGCCGGCGGAGGAAGTCTGTCCCGGCGGTGCGGTAGAGATGATCAAGGATGGAGCACTTGACGGAGCCGACGTTGTCTATGGTCTCCACTTATGGACGCCGTTTCCGGTAGGGACCGCAGCGAGCGCGCCGGGTCCGCTGATGGCTGCGGCGGATGAGTTTTTCATTGATATTACAGGGCGCGGGGGACATGGCGGTATGCCGCATGTGACAGCCGATGCCCTGGTAGCGGGGGCAGCGCTTGTTATGCAGCTCCAAACCATTGTAAGCCGCACGGTAGATCCACTGCAGCCTGCCGTGGTTACGGTAGGAACGATGCAGGCCGGAACGGCGCAAAACGTAATTGCTTCCTCTTGCCGGATCACGGGAACGGTGCGCACCTTTGACGAACCTACCCGGACATTGATCCGGGAGCGGATCGAACATATGACCCGGACGGTTTCGGAAACCTACGGCACGAAGGCAGCGGTCCGATATCTCGTCGGTTATCCACCCTTGGTGAATGATGAGACCGAAACCGCGCGGTTCTTCCGTACGGCACCGAAAATATTCGAAGCGGATCAGGTCAAGGTCTCGCCCAAACTGATGCCAGCGGAGGATTTTGCCTATTACTTGATGGAAATTCCAGGCTGCTTCATTTTTGTTGGAGCCGGTAACCCGGACAAAGGGGCAATCTATCCGCATCATCACCCGATGTTCGACTTTGATGAAGATGCTATGCGTTATGGGGCGAAGCTGCTGGTCGAGATGGTGTCGAGTTATCAGAACGGGGACTAGACTTTAAGAAAATCGCAATCATCGCGCATGAACGCTCGTCATTTGGAAATCCTATTGATCATAGGGGAAGTTCAGATCCATGGATATGGATGTGGGCTTCTTTTTTTTGAGAGAACCAAATGTTACGAGGAGGGATTAAGATGCATAACAAGCCATGCATCGTCCAGCGGGATCGGACCATCTTGCTTGAGACCGCTCATGTGGAGGCTGAGGCCGCACGCGAACAACTGGCCCAGTATGCGGAATTGATCAAAAGTCCTACGTCTTTTCATACATATCGCCTGTCCCCGTTATCCTTATGGAACGCTGCTGCCGGAGGATTGACAGCTGAGGCGATTTGTTCGAGCCTTCAGTCGCTATCACGTTGGGATGTGCCGGCAGCCCTGCTGGAAGAGGTTATCCAGCTCGTTGGGCGTTACGGACAGCTGTCGCTGCTCCCGCATCCCACACAGGATTGTTCATTGCTGCTACACAGCAATAGCGAAGCCCTGATGCAGGAGCTCAGGTCCAAGCGTTCCCTGATGGAAATCGGCGTTCGATTGATTTTGGCAAACGAGGCAGAGGTGCCCTCAGACCGGCGTGGCCTATTAAAGCAGGAGTTGACCCGGCTTGGATATCCTGTGCTGGATCAGGCGGGATATTTGGACGGGCAATATCTGAACATCCTTTGGCGAGGAGAAACAACGGGTACGGAGAGAGGCGGAGGTTTAAGCGGCGGCTCAAACGATCAGCGATTCAAGCTTCGCGACTATCAGCAGAAGGCTGCTGAGTCCTTTCGGGATATCGGCGGAGAAGGGGGGAACGGGGTGCTTGTCCTGCCCTGTGGTGCCGGGAAAACGGTGATTGGCATCGCCGCCATGCGCGATCTGCAGTGCGAGACCCTGATTCTAACCTCCAACACAACGTCTGTAAGGCAGTGGATCGACGAGCTGCTGCAGAAAACCTCACTCTCCGCGGAGGAGATCGGTGAATACTCCGGTCAGCGCAAAGAGGTGAGGCCGGTAACGGTCGCTACCTATCACATCTTGACCCAAAGGCAGGGCAAGAGCGATGAACAACAGCATATGAAGCTGTTTAATGAACGTCGCTGGGGCTTAATCATCTATGATGAGGTCCATCTCCTCCCCGCCCCGGTATTCCGTGCGACGGCCGATATTCAGGCGACCCGCAGGCTTGGTCTGACCGCCACCTTGGTTCGCGAGGATGGAAGGGAGCATGACGTGTTCTCGCTGATCGGCCCCAAACGATATGAAATGCCGTGGAAAAGGCTGGAGGAGCAGGGCTGGATTGCTTCGGTGAACTGCACGGAGATTAAGGTGCCGCTGCCGGATGAGATAAGAGAAGCCTGCAAGACGGTAGGCAAAAGGGAGCAGTATCGGCTGGCTGCCGAGAATCCCTCCAAGCTTCGTGTGATTCGGCAGCTCGTGGATCTCCACAAGGATGCACAGACGCTGATCATCGGGCAATACCTGGATCAGCTTCATGCCATTGCCGAGGAGCTGCAGGCCCCTCTCATTACGGGGCAAATGACGCAGGATCAGCGCAATGAATGGTATAAGGCTTTCCGGGAAGGAGCCGTCCGTGTACTTGTCGTTTCGAAAGTGGCTAACTTCGCGGTTGATCTGCCCGATGCTTCCGTCGCGATCGAGGTTTCGGGCAGTTACGGCTCACGGCAGGAGGAGGCGCAGCGCCTTGGACGCTTGCTGCGGCCGAAGCAGGGGGAGAATCGGGCTTATTTCTATGCATTGGTGACGGAGGACAGCCGGGAGGAGATGTTTGCGATCCGGCGCCAGCTGTTCCTGATTGAGCAGGGATATGAATATCACGCGATTCAAGCGAAGCATCCGGCATCCCTTGACCTCATAGCGATGCGGCATACGCATCGCTTGCAGATTCCTGACGGGAAGGAGGCCTCGTGGAGATGATGGAACAGCAGAACGTGGCGGAAGCCACAAGCTTAGAGCATCTTCTTGCCAAGGAGCGATCGGTCCTTCATCATATTTGGAGCCGCTTTGCCGGGCAGAGCTTTGATGACGACAAGCTTCGCTCGCTTCGCGTTCAACGCCTGAGCGGTGTGGAAGTACAGCTCGCCTTCTTATCCTTGAGGCAGCAGCGATGGGTTCAAGCAGTCAAACAGGGCTGGGGCGAGAGGCTGTATTTCATTCCTTTTGATAAACTTCAGATTCTCCAGGAGGCTTTTGGCAATCTCGAGGCGGATTCCGTTCCTGCTGCTGCCGTGAAGCTCCAGCAAGAGGGAAGAAGCGGCATAGCAGTTGATATGTTCAATGTGCTTGTCTATATGGCCAAGAACCAGGTGGCTATAACCGCTAAAGGGGTTCTACATAAGAAGTTTATTCAGAAGCTGGGAAGCATCGTGGGATTAACGCCATCCGATGTCGAGGGGCTTACTCTCCAATATGATCACGCTGATGTTTACCCACCGTATGTTGCGATCGTATTGGATCTGCTGTTTTCGTTTGAGCTGGTCGCCTTGGAGCAAAGGGAGCTTAGGCTAAACATGACCGCGTTGCGTCATTGGCTCGCACTCTCACGCGAAGCGATGGACCGATTGGTTCTTTTGCACATGATGGAACGTTATGTTCCGGGTTCGGCCGAGTATCAGCATTTCACATGGCAGATTTGCCACTCATCACGGATCGTCGGGATGTGGTATTATGCTCAGCACATGTTAGCAAAGGGCGAGGAACCACTGAACTGGAATCCTCTTAGGGGAAGGGAGTTGTCCGCGGGGGATGCGGCTTCATGGCTCCGTTTATTGACCGGTTGCGGTTACATCGATCTTGGGATGGATCACGATGGTCAATTCCTGTTCCGGTGGCGTATGGATCCCTGCTCCTTGTTGAGTGGAAGCAGTAAGGATGACACCGGATCTTCGGGGCTGTTTATTCAGCCGGATTTTGATATATTGATTCCGCCTGACGTGCCTTATATGGTCAAGTTTACGGCTGCCCTATGCACGGAGCGCATCTCGGATGACGTAATGACGGTTTATCGACTGACCAGAGATTCGGTAGCTCAGGCGGCGACTGCAGGAATGGGGCCGGAAGCGATCACGGCTTTTTTCACGGAACATGCAGTGGCAGGAATTCCAGAGAACGTGTACACGGCCCTACGTCAATGGGGCAAGGAGATTGAACGCGCGGGGAGGAATGAGTTCTTACGGTATGCCGGCGCAACTCCAAAAGATGAAACGGAATTCGGGGCCAGTGATGAAGGAGATAACCGTTCCGCTTTGCCGCGTTATCCAGGCTGCCCTTCTAGCGGATTGATTCGCTCTGCTCGCAGTGAGCTTGTTCTTGAATGGGACGACAGCCTTCCGGATAAAGCGTCAATCGTTCCGGATTTGAACCGGATTCCCATCATGTGGACACGGGATTGGCGTTCTTATCACGGTTCGACGGCCAAGCAAATGATGGAGCAGGCGCTTGAATTGTCAGCCAAATTAGAGATTGCGGTCGATGGAAGCCGGATGGAGTTTATTCCATATCAGCTCGAGCGGCAGCCATGGAAAATTTCGGGAGCATTATATGATCTGGATTCCGATTCCGAAATGACGGGAACCGTGGTGCAGTTAGGCGAAGGGGAATGGAAGGAAATGCGGCTTGTGATTCCGTAAAAGCGTATGAATTCCCCCTTCTTAAGATACGAGCGTTATGCTATGATGAAAGAGTCCACAAAAATAAAGCGTGGGCCAAACTATTAGAAAAGCGGGATGAGTTCATGAGCGTATCGGAAATAAACACGGTCGATATGGCCGAGGTGCTCACCTATGCCTATGAAATAGGCGACATGATTAATGCTTCCGTCGAAGTGGCGGATTATCTATATTGGAAGCAGGCAGTTGAAGGTGATCCTACGATTCAGGCTTTGATCAGAAAGCTTGATTCCAAGAAAGAGCTATTTGAAGAGACTCAGCGGTTCGGTCACTTTCACCCGAATTACCATTCGGCCAAGGATGAAGTAGCCGCAGTGGAGGCGGAGCTTGAGGCTTACGAGCCTGTAGCCCGGTTTAAGCAGGCGGAGAAGAATCTGGACGATCTGCTGCATTCGATGTCGGAGAAGATTGCTTTTTCGGTTTCGGAGAGCATCAAGGTACCTGGCAACGATCCTCTTCCCAAGAAGGGGTGCGGCAGCGGCGGAGCTTGTTCGTGCGGATAATAAGCATAGACTAGAGATAGAGACGAAAGTGAGGCGAGGAGCTTAGGATGTTGGCTGAACGGACCGGTTTTATTATATGGGTCAGCGATGTAAAGGCAGCAAGAAATTTGGAGAAATACGGCAGCGTGCACTATATATCACGCCGCATGCATTATGTTGTCATGTACGTCAATGCTGACCGCGCCGAGGAAACAATGAAGAACATCCGGAGATTGTCCTACGTTCGTAAGATCGAGCGCTCCTTCCGGAATGAGATCAAGACGGAGTACAGCAGCAAAGGGCCGGATAAAGCGAAGTTTTACGGTCCTTAGCATGATGTGCCTGATCAAGACTCTAACGTTAACGCATAAGTTAGCATAAAGCGGCCCCCACGGGGGCCGCTTTTTTTAAGATATTGGAAGGTATAAAATTGAAGCATGGGACTTCCTGATATCGCAAGAGAAATCCACTTTTTTATAAAGTTTTTTTGGATTGATGGCGATAGATTGGCATAAATCGGAATCTTGTTTGATAAAATAGTATAAGTAAGGTACAATTTACATTTTAATCAAGCCATCATTCCAGGCGACGTCAGCGCCTAACGCACAGGATACAACTAGAGATATTTCTAAATTTTCGGTGATTGTTCACAAGAAGCGAGGTTTCAATCTTGTGAATGCCAGTGGAATGATGTAATATGTTGGGTATATATACATAGATACAAAGACCCATTTGGTGGAGAGTGATATTCCATGCGCGACAAAGGGACAGAGCGGTGGAGCACCTATGAGCCGTTTTATATTACGTTAAATGATAAAAAGGTAGCCGACATCATCATTACCAATCATGCGAAGAGCCGTTATACGGACCGGGTTCAGGGCAACGACACCTCCCATGAGGAAATCGGGACTTGGATGTGGGAGTGCCTGAAACAGGACCGGATCGTGCCGTATTACCGCAACGAACAGGATGTCTATCTGATTGACGACGACTTGGTGGTTGTGGCGGAGTTTTCGGAGCTGGAGCATGAACGTGATTTGATTGGCAACCCGCTGCACCGGATGATTATTGTAACTTTTTTGGGACGTATGTCAGAAACCATTGAGCTTCGAGACCTGAAGTCGTATTACTCATGGCTTCGCCATTCACGTCGTATGACACTGATTAAGAACAGCCGGAAACGTAAATAAAGAAATAGAGTCATCATATGGCATGCGAGCGTAAGCGCGGATGTCTTTTTTGTATGCTCCGCTCTGATCCGTTACAATGATAATAACAAGAGAGGCAGCGAGAGGGGAACCGATGCTATGAACTTTCATCAGCTACATATTTTTTATACGGTAGCAGAGCGTGGGAGTTTTTCCGCTGCTGCCCAGGCGCTTCATATGAGCCAGCCCGCTGTGACGATGCAGGTACAATCGTTGGAGGAATATTTTGGGACAAAGCTCCTCATTCGTTCCACCAAGCGCATGGAATTGTCCGAGGCCGGGAGGACGCTGCTTCCTTTTGCCCGCAAGAGCCTGGAGCTGTCGCAGGAAACGGACGCAGCGATGGCGGCATTCTCAAATAAGCTTCAGGGAAGACTGCAACTGGGGGCTAGCCTGACTATCGGGGAGTACGTGCTGCCTCGACTGCTGGGGCCCTTCGGTCGGGAGTATCCCGATATATCCATCATGCTTAAAGTGATGAACACCACGCAGATTCTCGAGGAAATCGCTGGCCATCAATTGAATTTCGGGCTGATTGAGGCACCTGTCGAGCATCCGGATATGGTCTTGGATTCGGTTATGGAGGATGAACTGAAACTGATCGTTCCTTCCAGCCATCCTTTAGCGACAAGGGAAGATGCGATATATTTGGAGGAGGTGCTGAAGTATCCGTTTGTCCTTCGTGAGAAGGGGTCTGGCACCCGGAAGGTGATGGAGCATGTGCTGCTTATGCGGGGGTACGATCCCGAGAGCATCCGGACGGTAATGGAGCTTGGGAGTACGGGAGCGGTGAAATCGGCGGTAGAGGAAGGACTCGGCATTACGATGCTGTCGACCTCAACGGTCAAGCATGAAACGGCGCTCGGCTTAGTCAAAATGATCGATATTGCGGATGCCTCATTTAAACGGAACTTTTATTCCATTCAGTTGCGGTCAGCGCTGCTGCCGATGTCGGCGATGACGTTTTTGGCCTATTTAAGGGAACGCCAGCGAAACCAGCGATAAAGCACACCCGCACATACAACGAAAGGGGATTGAATATCATGGATACATCGATGGATCGGACAGGCTGCGACCTTCATTCCCACACTCAGGCTTCAGACGGGATGAACACACCTTCGGAGAACGTGCAGCTTGCCTTCGATCGGGGACTTGGGGCGCTAGCTATAACGGATCATGACACCGTAGCTGGTGTCGAGGAGGCGCTGCAAGCCGGAGAACGGCTGAACATGGTCGTGGTCCCTGGCGTAGAAATCAGCACCATGGCATGCGGGACGGATATTCACGTCCTAGGCTATTACATAGATTACCGGAACCCCGTATTTCTGGAGCGGCTGGTAGAGCTCCGTCGAACGAGGGAGAAGCGTAATGAGAAGATCATGAGCAAGCTAAGAGAGCTTGGCATCGAGCTTACGATGGAGGAAGTGATCGCCAGCTTGGGACGGCCGCTGGAACCCGATGAGAGCATCGGCCGCCCGCATATTGCGGATGCGCTGGTCCTGAAGGGCCATGCTCTCGATCTCAGGGATGCCTTCGATCGTTATCTCGCACAGGGCGCAGCTGCTTATGTGCCGCAGCCGCGGATTCATCCCAAGGAAGCCTGCGAATGGATACGGGAAGCCGGGGGTGTGCCGGTGCTTGCACACCCTGGACTCTACAGCGATGACGCGTTGGTGAGAGCGGTCATTGAAGAGGCTGCATTCAAAGGGATTGAAGTCTATCATTCGGACCATGGGGCAGCGGAGGAGAAACGCTACTTGGCCATGGCCGAAGATTACGGCTTGATCGTGACCGCCGGATCGGATTACCATGGTGAGAGGCAGGGCCAGGTATTCCATGGGGATATCGGAAGCCGCCAGGTATCTATCCAGGTGTTGGACCAACTTCAACAGGCGCAGGCAAGGAGCTGAGAACCCGACAATACTGCCGGTTTCGAGCGGATTAAGTTTGTGCGGCTTCGGCGGATTCGTATAGGAGAATCCTGGCATGAGAATAAGAAAAAACGGGCATCCCGGCTGGTCACACGACCTTTCGGGGTACCCGTTTTTTAGTTAAATTAACGATATATCGATGTCTTAGATTATCTTAATTGCGATTGTTTTTTACCGAACTGGGCATCGCCTTGATCCGCTGCTCGTCTGGCGTGACAAACAGCGTTTTCTGATTGTCATAAATGACAAATCCCGGCTTAGCTCCATTCGGCTTGCGTACATGGCGAATGAGTGTGTAGTCGACGGGAACACTGCTCGATTCTTTAGCCTGACTGTAATAAGCAGCCAGCTGTGCCGCTTCCTGCAGCGTTGCATCCCCGTACTCGCTACTGCAGATAACCACGTGGGAGCCCGGGATATCCTTGGTGTGCAGCCATGTATCGTTAGAGGAAGCGAGACGGTTGGTAACGTACTCGTTTTGTAGGTTGTTTTTGCCTACATAAAGCTCGATGCCTTCGGATGAAGTATAGACATGCAGCGTCGGCTTGTCGTTTTTCTTCTTTTTCTTCGCTTTACGATTGCGGTCTCTTAAGTATCCCTGCTGGATCAGCTCTTCCCGGATTTCATCGATGTCGCTCAAGGAAGCATGCGACAGCTGCTGCAGAAGATTCTCGATATAGTTGATCTCTTCGCGGGTTTTGATTAATTGTTCGTCGATGACCGCGAGGCTGTTCTTGTACTTGTTATATTTTTTGAAATAGCGCTGTGCATTGTCCGACGGAGTCAGGAGCGGATCCAACGGGATGGTGACGGTCGCCTGCTCTTCATCATAGAAGTTAACCAGCTGGGCTTCACGGTCGCCCTTCTTAATCTGATGGAGCGAGGCGAAGAGAAGCTCGCCAAAGATACGATACCGGTCGGCATCCCCGGCTTCTTCCAAGTCCTTATTCAGATTATCCAGCTTCTTGATGTTCTTCGTCCGTTCATTCTGCAGGAATCGGAGGAGGTCGCTTACCTTCTGTTTAACTGTATCCCGCTGCGCCTTATCCCCGTAATAATCCTCCATGCATCGGCTGACCGACTCGTAGGTTGTGGTTTCGTCCACCAGCGAGGTCAGCGGAATGACGGAGAACACCGATTTCCCCTTGGCATTGACGCCTGTAACGGGCGTATATTGATGGTTACGAACTTGTTCCATGAGTTCATCAAAAACGCTCCACAGGCTGCCGCAATCTTTTTCCCCTTCAACCCCGCTAGCACTGCTTTCTCCTGCGCGGTGGGCAATTTCCTGTGCCGCGAGCGGACTGAGGCCGCTGAACGCGCTGACCAACCATGGAACGGCCTGCTCCTCGTTCATCAGACAAGATTCCCGGAAGGCTTCCTGCAAGGTTTCGAGCGGATTCAGCTTGTGCTGCTCCGGCGGATTCGTATAGGCGAATCCCGGCATGACCACGCGATAGCTGCTGATGGCGGGTGTCACATGGTTGATGCCGTCCAGAATGGTGTCGCTTGCTGGGTCGAGCAGAATGATGTTACTGTGTCTGCCCATCAGTTCGACGATGATTTTCTTGGAGGAGATATCCCCAAGTTCGTCGCGCTGCCGGATCGTAATATGGATAATTCGTTCCATACCGACCTGCTGGATGTCCTCGATGATGCCGCTCTCGCAATGCTTGCGCAGAATCATGCAAAACATAGGGGCTTCGGCCGGATTCAGAAAGGTCTCCTGTGTCAGATGAACCCTGGGATACGTGGGGTTTGCGGATAGCAGCAGCTTGGCGTTTCCCTGCTGGGTGCGTATATGAAACACGATGTCCCGATCGTTCGGTTGATATATTTTATTGATCCGTGCGCCCCGGCATGATTGAAGCTCATGCACGATCGCACGTGTGACAATGCCGTCTAATGCCATCCTTCATTCTCCTATCTGTCTGTTACCCTTCCTATCGTACTTCTCTATGATGCCATATTTCCCTTAAAAACTTAAGGCCCCTTCTGTGATAATTCAGGACCTGTCCGAATACATTTACGTAGAAAGGGTGGAAAAGCTGTCATCCGCCGGAGGAAAACAACCGGGAGGGAAAGGAAGCATGGAACAAAAGCAATGGCATCAAATGGATACGGATGAATTGCAGCAAGCGCTGCATATGCATCCGGAGCAGGGCCTCACGGAAGAGGAAACCGGGGAGAGACGAAAAAAAAGCGGCTATAATGAGCTCTCCGAGGGCGTTAAAATTTCTCCATTTGTTCTGTTTCTGAATCAATTTAAGGATTTCATGACGTTGGTGCTCCTTGGAGCCACCCTGGTATCGGGTCTGCTGGGTGAGTATCTGGATGCCGTAACGATTGTAGCCATCATCCTGATCAACGGGATTCTTGGTTTCGTTCAGGAATTCAAGGCGGAACGCTCGCTTCGGGCCTTGAAGCAGCTGTCCGCACCAATGTCCAGGGTCATTCGGGACGGTAAAGTGGTACAGGTTGCGGCCAGAGAACTCGTCCCTGGCGATGTCGTGCTCGTCGAGAGCGGAGACCGCATTCCGGCCGATGTTCGCTGGCTTGAGATCAACAGCTGCAGCGTCGAGGAATCGGCCTTGACCGGCGAGTCCCTGCCGGTGAACAAACATGCCGAGCCGATCCGCGATGCGGATGTTCCCCTGGGTGACCGGAAGAACATCGGGTTCATGGGCACGATGGTGGTCCGCGGTACGGCGAAGGGTGTTGTCATCCGAACCGGAATGGATACGGAGATGGGCAAAATCGCCGATTTGATCCAGAACACGGAATCCCAGGAGACGCCGCTGCAGCATCGACTGGAGCAGTTGGGCAAAATCCTGATAGCCGTTTCACTGGGGCTTACGATTCTGGTCGTCGTAGCAGGCATTCTGCATGGACAGCCTGCCGCAGGTATGTTCCTTGCAGGAGTCAGTCTTGCGGTTGCGGCCATCCCGGAAGGGCTTCCGGCCATCGTCACGATTGCGCTCGCCCTCGGCGTGCAGCGCATGATTAAGCGCAAAGCGATTGTACGCAAGCTGCCATCCGTGGAAACGCTGGGCTGTGCATCCGTAATCTGTTCGGACAAAACCGGGACACTCACGCAGAATAAAATGACCGTAACCCAAGTTTGGCTGGGAGGGCGCTCATTGGAAGTGACCGGGCACGGTTATGACCCGACGGGTCAGATCCTTCATAGAGGCAAACCGGTCGAGCTGCGGTCCGACCAGGGCCTGCGCAGATTATTGCAAATCAGCGGTCTGTGCAACAATGCCGAAATCTATGAGAACGTGCAGGAAGAAACGCGGAACAAGCGGAAGAGCAAGGAAGAGCCGACAGCTGCTGCCTGGGAATTAAAAGGGGACCCGACCGAAGGGGCGCTGTTGACGTTATCGTCCAAAATGGGATTGACAAAGGGAAGCCTGAACTCCATCTACCAGAGAGACAAAGAGTTTCCGTTTGATTCGGAGCGAAAGCTGATGTCCGTCATTGTCAGCCATCAGGGCGGACGCTTGCTCTGCACGAAAGGCGCGCCGGATGTGCTGCTAGATGCATGTGCTTATATTATGTGGGACGGAAATGTTGTTCCGCTTACCGCTACGCTCCGTCAGAAGGTGTTTGCCGCCAATGAAGGTATGGCCCTTGATGCGCTGCGCGTGCTTGGTTTGGCTTATCGGGATTTGCGTTCTTATGACAAGCCGGAAACGGAGCAAGAGGCCGAGAGCCAGCTTATCTTTGTCGGGCTGGCCGGGATGATCGATCCGCCGCGCCGTGAAGTGCGCGATGCGATTGCGACATGCCGACGCGCGGGCATCAAGACCGTCATGATTACGGGCGACCACCGGACGACGGCGGAAGCGATCGCCGCCCAGCTTGGCATCCTGCCAAGGAACGGCCTGTCGTTATCAGGCCAGGAGTTATCCGGGATGGATGACAAAGAGCTCGATGCGAGGGTGGATCAGACCTTTGTTTACGCCCGCGTATCCCCTGAGCATAAGCTCCGGATCGTAAAGTCGCTTCAACGTAAGGGGCATGTGGTTGCCATGACGGGGGACGGCGTGAACGATGCTCCGGCCATCAAAGCGGCGGATATCGGAATTGCCATGGGGATTACCGGGACAGACGTAACGAAGGAAGCGTCTTCGCTTGTGCTCAGTGATGATAATTTCTCCACAATTGTTTCAGCGATTGAGGAGGGGCGCAGCATCTATGAAAATATTCGCAAATTTATCCGCTATTTGCTGGCTTCTAATGTCGGCGAAATTCTGACGATGTTTTTCGCGATGATGATGGGTCTGCCGCTTCCGCTCGTTCCGATCCAGATTCTGTGGGTCAACCTCGTGACCGACGGACTGCCGGCTATGGCGCTCGGGGTGGATCAGCCGGAGAAGGATCTGATGGAGCACAAGCCGCGCGGAGCCAAGGAAAATATTTTTGCCAGACGTCTTGGTTGGAAAATCATCAGCCGCGGCATATTGATCGGCCTGTGTACACTTGGCGCATTTTGGATTACGCTGCGCATCGCGCCGAATGATCCGGGTCAGTTGGCCAAGGCACAGTCCGTTGCCTTTGCGACACTCGTCATGGCCCAACTGATCCATGTGTTTGACTGCCGCAGCTCGCGTTCGATTTTCCATCGCAATCCGCTTCAGAACAAAGCGCTGGTGCTTGCTGTGCTGTCCTCGGTATTGCTGATGCTTGGCGTCATGTACATCGAGGCGTTTCAGCCGATCTTTAAGACCGTTCCATTGAATTTGAAGGAATGGGCACTGACACTCGTGGCCGCCGGCATTCCTACCTTCCTGATGGGAGCGGGAAGCGTGTGGGGAGGCAGACGAAACCGCAACCGGAACCGCCGCAGCATGATGACGAAGAGTGCAAATATTTCGGCATAAATTGAATGGATAGCCCATCACCTCTGCGATATGCTAAGCACGAGCATAGCAATTGCAGAGGAGATGGGTTTTATGATGGAATTTACGAAAATGCATGGCCTTGGCAACGACTTCGTTGTCGTATACGGCGAGCAAGAACTTCCATCCCATGCATCCGAATGGGCCGTGAAGCTGTGCAATCGCTTTTTCGGCATCGGTGCAGACGGACTTGTATATATTTTGCCTTCCACAAAGGCTGACTTTATGATGCGCATCATGAACTCAGATGGTTCCGAAGCGGAACAATGCGGCAACGCCATTCGTTGTGTAGCGAAGTATGTGTATGATCACGGCCATATTGACCGAGAGGAGATTACCATTGAAACCATCGGCGCCGGGGTACAGCAAGTACGCCTTACGGTGCAGGATGGTCAAGTGAGCAGCGTGCGGGTCGATATGGGTGAACCGGTCCTGAATGGACTGAGCGTGCCTACGACGATCGATCTCCATCCGGTGGTGAATCATCCAATTGAAGTGGACGGCCAGGATTTCCGCTTCACCGCGGTGTCCATGGGCAATCCGCACTGCGTCATTTATGTGGACGATGCCATTAACTTCGATCTCGGTGAATGGGGACCTAAGCTTGAGGTACATCCGCTGTTCCCGAGAAAGATTAACGTGGAGTTTGCGACGGTGAATTCACGGGGCCAAGTGGACATGCGGGTATGGGAGCGTGGTGCAGGACCGACCTTGGCCTGCGGCACCGGCGCCTGCGCAACTTTGGTATCTTCGGTACTGAACGGATTGACAGACCATAGCGCAACGATCTCTCTTAAAGGCGGGGACTTGTTTATCGAGTGGAATGAGTCCGACAATCATGTGTACATGACAGGGCCAGCCGAGGTCGTGTACACAGGCACGATTGCCTTGTAGAGCATCCGCCAGCCGTTACAATCCTGCCCGCAAAAGTGAAAAAACAGTATGATCTAAAGTTTGTCCATTAGGGGTGGACACGTTAGGGAGGCCTTCTGAAGGCTTCCCTTTTGTCTCTTTATCTTTTGAGAGGTTTTATGATACATTAGTTGAAAATAAACGTCGGGTGGAGGAGAAACGCGATGAAACCGAATCTTCGGCAGGCATGGGAGAATCAGGTACTGGTCGGTGACGGCGCGATGGGTACTTATTTATATCAAAAAGGATTTCCTGTAGGCATATCATATGAAGAACTGAATTTAACCTCCCCGGAGGTCATCGGAAACGTTCATCGCCAGTATGCTGAGGCTGGTGCCCAGGTCATTGAGACGAACACGTTCTCTGCCAATTATGACAAGCTGTCCAAATACGGTTTGGAGGCGAAGGTAGGAGAGATTAACCGCGCAGGCGTGAGAATTGCGCGTGAAGCTGCCGGCGATAACGGATATGTAGTGGGTGCGGTAGGCTCCATTCGTGCAGGCAAAAGAAGCAACATTTCCACGAGCGAGCTCAAGCGTTACTTCGAAGAGCAGCTGTCGGTACTCATATCGGAAGGCGTTGACGGCATTCTGCTCGAAACGTTTTATGACGTGGACGAGATTCAATTGGCTTTGGCGCAGGCTCGGATGCTTAGCGATCTGCCGGTGATCTGCCAGTTTGCGGTAGAGGATATTGCCCGTACACTGGACGGCTTCACGATGCCGGATGCTTACCGCATCCTGAGTCAAGAAGGTGCGGACGTGATCGGCTTTAACTGCCGGACGGGTCCAAACGGTATCATGCGCGCACTTGAAACCCTGAACGGCATTATGAATCTTCCGGCTTCGGTCTACCCAAATGCGGGGATCGCTGATTATGTGGATGGGGAATACCTTTATGGTGCGAGTCCTGAGTATTTCGGCAAGACGGCTTTGGAGTTTGCGAAACGTGGTGCCCGGATTGTCGGCGGCTGCTGCGGAACGACACCGGAGCATATCGCCGAAATATCATCGGCGTTGTCCGATTACGTACCCGCGCCGCTTCCTGCCGTCGATGAGGCTGAAGTCAACCGGATCGTGATTCACGAGACAGCCCAAGAGCAATTTTACGAGCGCATCGGGGAGCCGACGATTGTCGATATCGTGAAGGAACGTCATACCGTTATCGTCGAGCTGGACCCTCCAAGGGATCTGGATATCACCAAGTTCATGAAGGGTGCGGAAGCTTTGAAAAAAGCGGGAGCCGATGCGCTGACCCTTGCAGATAACTCGCTGGCCGTAACCCGTATGAGCAACATGGCGCTCGGCCATCTAGTACAAGCACGCACGGGACTGCGGCCGCTGATCCACATCGCTTGCCGTGACCGAAACCTGATCGGCACGCAGTCGCACATGATGGGCTTTGATGCGCTTGGCATCGACCATGTGCTTGCGGTGACGGGGGATCCGGCACGCTTCGGGGATTTGCCGGATTCCAGCTCGGTGTACGACATGACCTCATTTGAAATCATCCGCATGATCAAACAGCTGAACGACGGCATTGCTTTTTCCGGAAAGCCGCTTAAGCAGAAGGCCAAATTCGTTGTCGGCGCAGCGTTCAATCCCAATGTAAGGCATCTGGACAAAGCGGTTGCCCGCTTGGAGAAGAAGATTGCGTCGGGTGCGGATTATGTGATGACACAGCCTGTGTACGATCCCGAGTTAATGGTTAGGCTGAGGGAAGCGACGGCACATCTGGATATTCCGATCTTTATCGGCATCATGCCGCTGGCAAGCGGAAGGAACGCGGAATACCTGCATAATGAGGTACCGGGCATTCAACTGTCGGACGAAGTCCGCAGCCGCATGGCCGGGCTTGAAGGTGAAGCGGGCCGGGCGATGGGTGTCAAGATCGGCAAGGAGCTGCTGGATGTTGCAACAGAGCATTTTAACGGCATATACTTAATGACGCCGTTTATGTTCTATGAAATGAGCGTACAATTAATGGAGTATGTCTGGGAGAAATCGGGCCGTCGATTGACCCCCTTGTTTCATTAATAATTATCAATTACAATAGTGTAATGGATGTGATTCCGATGTCATTGAGCATGACCGGATATGGGCAATCCGTTGTCGATTTTCAAGGTTACAGTATCTCTTTCGAAGTGAAGTCAGTCAATCATCGGTATTGTGAAATCGTCTTTCGCATGCCCCGTGAGTGGGCTTGCTTCCAGGATTCACTTCGACGGGCGGTACAGAGCCGAATTGGACGCGGGCGGATTGATGTTTATATTAACAAGGAAAACAACGGCGAGTCCCAGGGTGCTGTGCTGAACCACGCCATGGTTCAGGCGTATTTACAGGCAGCCGAGGATTTGAAGTCATATGGAATCAAGGGAGATCTGGCGGTGCGGGATATTTTGTCGCTGCCAGATGTTCTTGTTAGTCCGAGCGGACTTCCCATGGATGAAGCGCAGCAGAAGTTATGGAATGATGCGCTTCTTCAAGGTCTTGAACAAGCGCTGGAGGGTCTGATTCAGATGCGCAGCAGGGAAGGTTCTTTTCTCGTGAAGGATATCGGGCAGAGGTTAGACCGATTGCAGCTGCTTCACCGAGAGATGACCGAGATTGCTCCTGAAGTTCCGGAAGAGTACCGGAAGCGTCTGCGGCAGCGCATAGAATCTCTTGATGACGGGTCGCTTGCTGTTGATGAACATATATTCGGAATGGAAGTTGCCCTGTTTGCTGAACGTTCTAATGTGGACGAGGAGTTGATTCGACTTAACAGTCATTTGGAACAATGCAGAGAGCTGCTTCATCAGAAAAGCCCTGTAGGCCGTAAACTGGATTTTCTGATTCAAGAAACGAACAGAGAAGTCAATACGATTGGATCGAAAGCCAATCATCTGACTCTGGTAAACCGTGTTGTCGAAATGAAAGCGGAACTGGAGAAGATTCGTGAACAAGCCGCTAATGTGGAATGACCGCAGCTTCATCGGCAAGTAAGAGTCAAATGTATAGGGGGAGCAACCGCACAATGGCAATCAAACTTATTAATATTGGCTTCGGAAATATCGTATCGGCCAATCGGATCATCTCTATCGTGAGTCCTGAATCGGCTCCGATCAAGAGGATCATTCAAGAAGCACGGGACCGTCATATGCTGATTGATGCTACATATGGCCGAAGGACACGAGCTGTTATCATTACGGATAGCGACCACGTGATTTTATCGGCTGTGCAGCCAGAAACGGTGGCTCACCGTCTGTCCAGCAAAGATGACGACAACGACGAATAAGATGAGGAGTACTATGTCTAGAGGATTATTGATTGTATTGTCCGGTCCTTCCGGGGTGGGAAAAGGAACCGTCTGTACGGCACTTCGCAGCCTGGTTCCAGAGCTGGTGTATTCGGTGTCGGCTACGACACGTTCACCGCGGCTCGGCGAGGTACATGGTGTGAACTATTTTTTCAAAAGTCGGGAACAATTCATGGATATGATTGAGAACGACCAGCTTCTCGAATATGCGGAATACGTCGGGAACTATTATGGAACCCCGCGTGATTTTGTGGAAGAAACTTTAGCCTCCGGCAAGGATATTATACTGGAGATCGAAGTGCAGGGTGCGCTGAAGGTCAAGGAGAAGTTTCCAGAAGGTATCTTTGTGTTTCTGATGCCGCCGTCGCTGGATGAACTGAAAGATCGGATCCAGGGACGTGGGACAGAGAGTCAAGCTACCATCGACCACCGCATGTCCGTAGCGGTTGACGAAATCAATTTACTGCAGCATTATGATTATGCGGTAGTGAACGATGAAATCAATCTCGCTTGTGAGAGAATACAATCTATCATTATTGCCGAACATTGTAAGGTGAGAAAGTAACCTGTCTTTTCATAGACGGCGTTAACTTTCAAGTAAAAGAAGAAGAGGTGCTTCGACCGTGTTATATCCATCCATTGATGAAATGATGAATAAAGTAGACAGTAAATATTCTCTTGTGGTTGCGGCTTCCCGCCGTGCACGCCAATTGCGTGAAGGCGGAGTCAGCGAGTTGAAGAATCCGAAATCCCATAAGTTTGTCGGTGTCGCTCTGGAAGAAATCTATGGCGATTACGTGAAAATCGAGCGGGGACAGGACTAAGACCTTTTTTCAATATTTGAATATCATGCGTTAGCGCGCGAAAATGTGACAACCGAAAGGTTGTTATTTTTTTGAGAAGATATGAGAATATAGCCTTTACACTATGGAAAGCGGGGGATTGTCATGTTGAACGGAAAAGTCATTGTGCTTGGCGTTACAGGTGGCATTGCCGCGTATAAAGCAGCGACTTTATGCAGCAGGCTTGTCCAGAGGGGAGCGGATGTGCATGTCATTATGACGGAATCCGCGAAGCAGTTCATTCCGGAATTAACGCTTCAAACGCTGACTAAAAACCCGGTTTATAGCGATACCTTTGATGAACGGGACCCATCGGTCGTCTCGCATATCCATTTGGCTGATTTGGCCGATCTGGTATTGATCGCTCCGGCCACAGCCAATGTCATCGGCAAGATGGCACATGGCCTGGCGGATGACATGCTGACCACGACGCTGCTTGCGACCACGGCTCCTGTCATGATCTCACCGGCAATGAACGTGCATATGTACACGCACCCGGCCGTCATGGCGAATATGGAGACGCTGGTCTCCCGCGGGGTATCCATGATTGAACCCGGAGAAGGGCTTCTGGCTTGCGGATATGTCGGTAAGGGACGGATGGAAGAGCCCGATACGATTGTTGACGTGGTTGACCGGTTTTTCCAAGATCGTGCCGCACAACCTGTGGCGTTGAATGAGGAAATGGCGAGCAGCTCGACAGGCATATTGCATGGTAAAAAGGTAGTTGTCACGGCCGGCGGCACGATCGAACGCATTGATCCGGTCCGGTATATAACGAATGATTCTTCCGGAAAAATGGGGTTTGCGATCGCGAAAGTGGCCAAGCAGCTGGGAGCGGATGTTCACCTCATTGCCGCTCATACCGATGAAGCTCCGCCAGAGGGAATCAAGACGGAAAAGGTGGAATCGGCTCAAGATATGTACGATGCGGTACAACGCGTGTTCGATCATAGCGATATCGTGGTCAAGGCAGCAGCGGTTGCCGATTATCGCCCTGCTGAGGTAGCGACATCAAAGATCAAAAAGCGCGGGGAGACGATGACGCTGGATCTTGTCAAGACAACGGACATTCTGGAGAGCCTGGGACGCCAAAAAACCACCCAGTTCTTAATCGGATTTGCCGCTGAGACCGATACGGTGGAGCAGTTTGCAAGAGAAAAGCTAAAACGCAAAAATTGCGATCTGATCGTTGCTAACGATGTTACACAGGAAGGAGCAGGCTTCCGCACGGATACGAACAGCGTTCATATCTTTGATGCAGAAGGGCTGGTCCTGCAGCTTCCCGTGATGTCCAAGGAGGAAGTGGCCCAGAGGCTGTTAACGCTGGCGGCTGATCGGTTGTCCGGGAGGTCATCCTGATGGAAATGGCCCGAGTGATTGTGGACGTGCCGTCCAAGGATACGGACCGGCCTTTTGATTATTTAATCCCTGAGGAGCTCCGCCCTTGGGTCGAGGTAGGCAGCCGGGTCGGCGTGCCGTTCGGGCATCGTACGCTTCAGGGGTTTGTGGTCTCTCTGCATCCCCGGCCCGAGATGGATACGGCGAAAATGAAGCCGATTCAGGAAGTGCTCGATGTGATGCCGCCGCTTTCGCCTGAACTGATTGAGCTTGGAGAATGGATGAAGGAGCGGTACGCATGCCGCTATATATCGGTTCTGCAGTCGATGCTGCCAACGGCGCTGAAAGGGAAGGCTGAGCGGTACATTTCCATTGGCGATTCAGACACGTCTCCGACGGATGAAACCGACGGATTATTTGCGCTCCTGCCCGAGAGTGAGTCGGAACAGGAGATCATCCGCTTTGTCAGTCAGAGAGGCGAGGTTTCGCTCCAGCAGTTAACGCGGGCATTTCCGGATGGGGCTGCCATCATCAAAGCACTGATTGGCCGTGGACGGCTGAGTGAATATCAGCAAATCAAGGATAAACTGCAGAAAAAAACGGTTAAAGCGGTAGAGCTTGCCGTATCGAGCGAGGAAGCGCATCTGGCGCTTGCCTCATTTCCGGCCAAGGCCCAGCGCCAGAAGGAAGTGCTCCAGTATATTTTGGAAATGGAAGCATTTCTGCCGATATCGCAGAAGGATCTGCTACAGGCGCTGGGCGTCACCGCAGGCACCGTGAAGGCGCTGGCGGACAAAGGGCTGATTACCCTTGAGGATATCGAAGTGTTCCGTGACCCCTATCGGGGGCGGCATTTTACGCCTAGCACCCCATTAGCGCTCACACCGGAGCAGCAAGCGGTGTACCGCAGCATCGTGCACAAGCTGGATGAACGCAAGCATGGCGTGTTTCTTCTCCACGGGGTAACAGGCAGCGGCAAGACCGAAATCTACCTGCAAACGATTCAGCGATGCCTCGAACAGGAGCGCCAGGCGATTGTGCTGGTGCCTGAAATATCGCTGACACCCCAAATGGTGGAACGATTCAAAGCCCGTTTTGGCGATCGCGTAGCTGTCATGCACAGCCGGCTTTCAGATGGGGAGCGTTACGATGAATGGCGGAAAATAAGGGAAGGCCGGGCGTCCGTTGTCGTGGGCGCACGATCGGCAGTGTTTGCGCCGTTTGACCGTCTGGGCTTGATCATTATGGATGAAGAGCATGAAGGTTCCTATAAGCAGGAAGAGACGCCGAAGTACCATGCCAGGGATGTTGCGATTCACCGTGCCCAGCTGACCGGTGCAGCCGTCATTTTGGGTTCGGCAACGCCTTCGCTGGAGAGTTACCATGCGGCGAGATCGCAAGCTCAGGATGATTTTGCGCCTCATCTGCTGGAGATGCCGAGCCGTGCGCTGGGCAACAAGCTGCCTGAGGTCCAGGTCGTGGATATGCGAGAGGAGCTGCGAGAAGGAAATCGCTCGATGTTTAGCCGCTCCCTGCATGCCGCGATTTCGGCAAGGCTGGAACGCGGGGAACAGACGGTACTGCTGCTGAATCGGCGGGGCTACTCTACGTTTGTCATGTGCCGGAGCTGCGGATATGTGGCAGGCTGTCCGGAATGCGACATATCGCTAACCTATCATCAGAAATCGAATAATTTGCGCTGCCATTATTGCGGTTATGCCGCACAAGCGCCGGAGGTTTGCCCGGATTGCGGAAGTGAACATATACGCTATTTCGGTACGGGAACGCAACGTGTCGAGGAAGAATTGGCCAAGCTGTTTCCCGGCATTCGCGTCATTCGGATGGACGTGGATACCACGACCGAGAAGGGTTCCCATGAGAAGCTGCTGAAGCAGTTTCGGGATAAAAAAGGGGACGTGCTGCTAGGTACCCAGATGGTCGCCAAAGGCCTGGATTTCCCCGATGTCACCTTGGTCGGTGTCATTACAGCCGATTCGGCGCTGAACCTGCCCGATTTCCGGGCGGCCGAGAAGACGTTTCAACTGCTGACGCAGGTTGCCGGAAGAGCAGGACGCCATCATCTGCCGGGTGAAGTGGTTATCCAATCCTATACACCCGAGCATTATTCGATTATTCATGCAAGCAGCCATGATTATTTATCCTTTGTCAAGGACGAGCTGAAGCACCGCAAAGCGCTCCATTATCCGCCGTATTGCAGGCTGATCCTGGTGACGCTGTCGCATGAACAGCTGCCGCTGCTGGTAAGAATGGCGGAGAATTTTGCCGCGACCATCAAAAGCGAATCCGACCGCCGGGGATGGTTTGGGAGTCTGGACCGATTCGACGCTAGCGCGCTCGATATATTGGGCCCGGTAGCCTCCCCTATTCCGCGGTTGAAAAATAGATACAGATTTCAATGTATGATAAAATGGCGGGGAACGATGGATGCTGTCTCGCTGGTACGTTCGGTTGCCGAGAAGCTTCAGGATTCGGCGCGGGACAGCAAGCTCCAGATCAGTATTGACGTAGATCCGCAAATGTTAATGTAATTCAGCATATAATGATGAAAAGCACAAGGATGGTGTCATAGACATGGCGATTCGTATTATCGTTAAAGAACCGGATGAGGTTCTTCATAAAAAGGCAAAGGAAATTACCAAAATTACGCCGAACGTTCAAAAGCTCCTGGACGATATGGCCGATACCATGTACGATGCGGAAGGCGTTGGATTAGCTGCGCCGCAGGTCGGCATTCTGAAGCGTCTGATCGTGATCGATGCCGGTGACGAGCACGGTTTGATCAAGATGATCAATCCGGAGATCGTGGAGAGCGAAGGCGAGCAATTCGGACCGGAGGGCTGCCTGAGCATTCCGGGATGGAACGGGGATGTGCGCCGTGCGGAGAAAGTGACGGTTAAGGGGCTTGATCGTGAAGGCAAAGAGCTTATCATTACGGGAACTGGGCTGCTTGCGAGAGCGTTTCAGCATGAAATCGATCATCTGAACGGGGTGCTGTTTACGGAAATCGCTGATCGGGTGTATGAGTATGTTCCGGAACAGCCGAGAAAAGAGCTGGAGAATCGATGAATATTGTATTTATGGGCACCCCGGCCTTTGCAGTACCCAGCCTGGAAATGTTGATTGCCGAAGGTTATTCCATAGCTGCCGTCGTTACGCAGCCTGACCGTCCGCAAGGGCGTAAAAAAGTGCTAACCCCAACACCGGTTAAGGAAGCCGCTCTTCGTCACGGCATCCCGGTTCTGCAGCCTCAGCGGCTGCGGAATCCGGAAGCCGTGGCCGAGCTTGCCCGATATAAGCCTGATTTGATCGTCACGGCCGCCTATGGCCAAATCCTGCCGAAATCAGTGCTGGATATGCCGTCACTCGGCTGTCTTAATGTCCACGGCTCGCTGCTCCCCGCCTATCGGGGAGGAGCTCCGATTCAGCGCAGCATCATCAACGGAGAATCCGTAACAGGCATCACCCTGATGTATATGGCTGAGGGGCTCGACACGGGGGACATGATCGCACGGACCGAGGTTCCCA
The DNA here is from genome assembly GCF_049316025.1 of Paenibacillus sp. NPDC058898. NCBI lineage: Bacteria > Bacillati > Bacillota > Bacilli > Caryophanales > Paenibacillaceae > Paenibacillus > Paenibacillus sp. NPDC058898. The sequence continues at coordinate 438,131 of NZ_JBMOSM010000004.1, forward strand.
TTGAAGATGACGATACGGCCGGAACGATGTTCGAGAAGCTGAGCCAAGCCGGTGCGGAGCTGCTCCTGCGGGAGCTGCCGCGGCTCGTGAAGGGCAAGGTGGAGGCCGAGCCCCAGGATGAAACGAAGGCAACGTATGCTCCGAACCTGACCCGGGATGACGAAAGAATCGACTGGACTCGCACTTCCCGCGAAATCTATAATCAAATTCGCGGTCTGGTTCCTTTCTCCGGTGGATTTACGCTGTGGAACGGGGAAGTGTTCAAAGTATGGGCAGCGGCCAAGCCGGACAGCGCTCAGAAGCCATCTGGCGATGCACAGCCCGGAACCGTGCTGGAGCTGCATGAGAAGGGGATCGTCGTGAAAACAGGCGACGGCGCGCTGACGCTGCTTACGGTTCAGCCCAGCGGCAAGAAGGCAATGGATGCAGCGCAATTCGTGCGCGGGACGAGCCTGACGGCCGGGACGGTGCTGACGTGAGCGGAAACCGCAGCCCGAAGGGGCGTCAGGACTCCCCGAGAGAGCTGGCGATGAATGTATTAACACAGGTTGAGCAGGAGGGGGCGTACAGCAATCTTCTGCTCAACACCGCCTTGCAGAAGTCCTCGCTTGCGAAGAGCGACGCCGGACTTGCTACAGAGCTGATCTATGGCACGATCTCGCGACTGAACACGCTCGATTATTTTTTGGACAAGTTTGTCAATAAAGGGGTACAGAAGCTGCAGCCGTGGGTAAGGGCACTGCTTCGCATCAGTCTGTATCAGGTCGTATATCTGGATCGGATTCCGGATCACGCGGTTGTCAGCGAAGCCGTTAATCTGGCGAAGCGCCGCGGGCATCAAGGGATTTCCGGTATGGTGAACGGGGTGCTTCGGAATATTTTGCGTCAGAAGGAAAGCTTGGCGATCCCTGAGAATATGCCGGCGGCCCAGCGCATTTCTCTGCTGCATTCCCATCCGCAGTGGCTGGTGGAGCGCTGGATATCCCAGTACGGGATCGAGACGACAGAGGCAATCTGTGCCGCGAACAATGAACCGCCGGCTGTCAGCGTTAGGGTGAACACCACGATGATCAGCCGGGAGGACATGCTGGCATTAATGAGCAGCCACGGCCTCGATGCCACCCCTTCGTCGCTTAGCCCCTATGGGATTGTCGTAAAAGGAGCGGGCAATATGGCCTTGACCGATTGGTATCGGGACGGGATGATCTCGATCCAGGATGAAAGCTCCATGCTGGTCGCCGAGGCTGTCAAGCCAGAGGCGGGAATGCGGGTGCTGGATTGCTGCGCAGCCCCGGGCGGGAAAAGTGCCCACATGGGCGAGCTGATGAAGGATGAAGGCAGCATTGTTGCCAACGACATCCATGCCCATAAAGGCAAGCTGATATCGGATCAGGCCAGCCGTTTGGGACTGGACAGCATTTCGATCGTGACTGGTGACGCGCTGGATTTGGTTGACCGCTTCGAGCCTGCGTCTTTTGACCGAATTTTGCTGGATGCTCCATGCTCGGGCCTTGGCGTAATCCGTCGCAAGCCTGATCTGAAGTGGGGCAAGTCACAGGAGGACATACATGAAATTGCGGCGCTTCAGCTAAGGCTGCTGGAGTCGGTCTCGACCTTGCTTCGTCCCGGAGGACTCTTGGTGTACAGCACGTGTACGATTGAGCCGCTGGAGAATGAAGGCGTTGTATCTGCTTTTCTGGAAGGCCATTCCGAGTTTGACATCCCGAAAGACGGTCTTGGAGCCTTAAGCCGGCTGGAAGAGAAATCGCTTCAGCGTGGAGGCGGGATTCAAATTCTGCCCCAGCACTATCACAGTGACGGCTTTTACATTGCAAGACTCGGCAGACGCCGCTCTTAGGGTGTCCGCCGCCATGACTATAGTCGTATCCCGCCAATGCCGGCGGGTTTTCCTCTTTTACCGTCTCTTTTATTTATGTTAGAATAGGAAGAATGAAAAAAGAGATGCATATGAATGTAATAGGGAGAGTTCGGAAGAATGCTGACTGGACTTCCTCTAAATTAGACAGGTGTGGTGAGAATGAAACCTTTTATATATGATTATTCACTGGAAGAGCTTCAAGCATGGGCTCAAGAGAATGGGGAACCGGCGTTTCGCGGAACCCAGATCTATGACTGGCTGTACGTAAAGCGGGTGAACGACTTTGCGGAAATGACGAATCTGTCCAAGGAGCTTCGGACGAAGCTGGAACAGGAGTTCAGTTTTGTTACCCTGACGGAAATCACCAAGCTGGAGTCAAAGGACGGAACAGTCAAGTTTCTGTTCGGTCTGCATGATGACCATGCGATCGAGACCGTCATCATGAGGCACAATTACGGCAACAGCATCTGCGTTACAACGCAGGTAGGCTGCCGCATCGGATGTACGTTCTGTGCATCCACACTGGGTGGCTTGAAGCGGAATCTGACCTCCGGCGAGATTGTTGCCCAGGTGGTTCAGGCGCAGAAGATTCTCGATAAAACGGGAGAACGTGTCGGCAGCATCGTGATCATGGGCTCAGGCGAACCGTTTGAGAACTATGAAGCGACCATGAAGTTTCTGCGCACGATGATCCATGAAAAAGGCTTGAATATCGGCCAGCGCCACATTACCGTTTCGACGAGTGGCATTGTGCCTAACATCTATAAATTTACGGAAGAGGATACTCAGATTAATCTGGCCATCTCCATCCATGCACCGAACGATAAGCTGCGCTCCAAGTTAATGCCTGTTAACCGCCGGTTCCCGTTTGATGACGTGATTGAGTCGCTTCGTTATTACCAAGCAAAAACCGGACGGCGCATTACGTTTGAATACGCCTTGATCGGCGGCGTAAACGATCAGGTTGAGCATGCCGAAGAGCTTGCGGATGTCATTAAGGATATGAACTGCTTCGTCAATCTGATTCCGGTTAACCATGTGCCGGAACGGAAATATGTTCGCACATCGCGTAACGATATTTTCAAATTTCAACGTGCGTTAGCAGACAAGGGGGTCAATGTGACCATCCGTCGTGAACAAGGCCATGATATCGCTGCCGCTTGCGGTCAGCTGCGGGCCAAGCATATGGAGTTGGGGTGAGAAGATTTGATCAAGACGGTTCATGTAAGCCATGTGGGACGCGTTCGTCCTGTTAATGAAGATTCGGTATTTGTTAGCACACTGGAGCATGGCTATACCTTGGGTGTGGTTGCTGACGGTATGGGAGGTCACCTTGCGGGTGACACCGCCAGCAGGCTTGCGGTAGATACCGTAGCCGAGGATTTGTCTTCTTTGGAACAGGACATGTCCATGGAAAGTATTCGGGCTGCGCTTGGTGATGCCATATTGCATGCCAATGCCGTTATCTATCGTGAAGCCTCGGCTGATGAGCGGCTTCACAATATGGGCACGACGATTGTAGCGGTGCTGCTGCGAGGTTCCGAAGGTTATATCGGACATATCGGGGATAGCAGGGCTTACAAAGTCGTTCCCGGACAAGTGATTCGACTCACAGATGACCACACATTGGTCAATGAGCTTTTTAAGAGTGGTCAGATTACGGAAGATCAACTGGAAACCCATCCCCGGAAAAATGTATTAAGCCGGGCACTTGGAACGGATGTGGATGTGACGGTTGAGCTAACACCGGTTACGATCGGAGAAGGCGAAGTGCTGCTGCTCTGCAGTGACGGGCTCAGCAACCGGGTCAGCCGCGAGCTGATCGGTCAGATTTCCGGTTCACTTGACCTTCCTCTGGAAGAAAGAGCGGATCGCCTGCTTCAACTGGCACTTCTTGCTGGCGGTGAGGACAACATCACGGTCGCAATGTTTGAACATCAAGAAGAAGTTGTCGGGCAACGTATAAAGGGGTGGGATTCATGATCGGACATGAATTGGCTGGTCGTTATAAAATTATAGAACGCATCGGTGGCGGTGGCATGGCGCTGGTCTACAAGGCTCAGGATATTTTGCTGAACCGGAATGTAGCGATCAAAGTGCTGCGCCAGCAGTTTGTGCACGACGAGGAATTTATTCGCCGTTTCCGGCGTGAGGCACAATCAGCGGCTTCGTTGTCGCATTCCAACGTGGTCAGCATCTATGATGTGGGCCAAGAGGAAGAAGTGCATTACATCGTCATGGAATATATCGAAGGTCAGAATTTGAATGAAATTATAAAAGAACGGGCACCGCTGCAGGTGGAAGAAGCTGTACGGATTGCTATCCAGATCTGCGATGCACTGGGGCACGCCCATCATAACCAGATCATTCACCGGGATATTAAACCGCATAATATTCTGATTGGCCGGAATGGGAGGGTCAAAGTAACCGACTTTGGCATTGCCAGGGCGGTCACGTCGACAACCATTACGCAAACAGGCTCTGTTGTGGGCTCTGTGCATTATTTTTCGCCGGAGCACGCCAAGGGCGTTGTTACTGGCGAGAAATCGGATTTATACTCACTTGGTATTGTGTTATATCAAATGCTCACGGCCCGTCTTCCATTTTTGGGCGAGAGCCCGATTAGTGTAGCTCTGAAACATCTCCAGGAGGAGTTTGATGAGCCTAGAGAAGTGAACCCGCTCATTCCTCAAAGCGTGGAGAACATCATCCTGAAGTCCATGCGCAAAAACCCGGAGGAGCGTTACCAGTCTGCGGAAGAAATGATGGACGATCTCGAGACGTGTTTGATGCCGATGCGACTCAACGAACCGAAGATGGAGTTCGAGGACGATGCCGATTCAACCCTGGTCATGCCGGCGCTCAAAACGATGCAGCGCAGCAGCCAGCATCACCATGACCCGGACGACGACTCGGATGACGAGGAGTTTGAGGAAAAGCCGACCGGTAAACCGAAGAAAAAATGGGTCAAGCCGACCATCATCATCGGTTCGGTGCTCCTGTTCCTCGGCATCATGGTAGGTGTCATCATGTATGTGAACAACATGCTGGAGGTACCTGAGGTTAAGGTGCCCCCAGTTGTAGGCATGACGGAAGAGGAAGCAATCCGCGAGCTTGAGGCCCAAGGTTTGACGGTGGATGAGGAAGTGATCCGGAAATATAAACCGGATGTCGAAGAAGGCATTGTGTTTGCCCAGGACAAGGAACCAGAGACCATGCTGAAGAAGGGTTCACCGGTTCAATTGTCGGTTGGGGATGCGAAGCCGCTTGAAAAAATGCCGGATCTCTCGGGTAAGACGTTTGATCAGGCAGTTGAGATACTGAAAAATATGGGTATTAAGGATAACGCTATTAAGCAGTCCTCTGAAAACAATGATAATGTACCTGTCGGTCAGATCTATGATCAGAGTCCTTCCGCGACCACCCAAATTGATCCTGAACAGGTGGAGGTCCGAGTCACGATCAGTAAAGGTAAGTTAACGGTCAATATGCCGAGCGTGATTGGAATGGATAAAGACAAAGCGGTCGCTACCATCGAATCCTTCGGCCTTACGGTTGAAGTGATAAAGGAGAAATCCAGCTTTGAAGTGAAGAAGGGCGAAGTAATGGAGCAATGGCCTTATGAGCCTAATGCGCAGGTACCGCCTAACTCCAAAATCACGCTGTTCGTCAGCTCCGGCTATCCTTCGGATGCGCTTGAGTATAATTACAGTGTACCGGTCTCACCAAGCATGGAGGGACAAGAAAGCAAAATTCGGGTCGTTTTCACCGATGCGCTGGGAGAAAACCAGGAAGCTGTGAACAAGGTCATTACAACCTCGGAAATGGTACCTGTTAAGCTGCTGCTGGCTCCCGACAAGCATGCAACGGTCATGATCTTCCGTGACGGTCGCCAAGTGGATACGTACAGCGTAAGTTACAGCGATGTCAAGAATGGCACCGTGCCGCAGCCGACCTTTGAACAACCGCCTGTTGAGCCTGATGTGCCGGTGGACACCAATCCGGATGAAGGAACTGGCGAGGACGGTTCGAATGAGGAAGATGATTCTGCTTACAATGGGGACTCCGGCAACCATGAAAAAGGCAAAGGCCCTGGTAAAGGTAAGGATAAAGATTAAAAACGAGTCATGAGCACACTAAATTTCAACAAGAAAGGTGAGGCCTATTATATGCTAGAGGGACTGATCGTGAAGGCACTAAGCGGATATTATTATGTCAAACCAATGCAGGATGGCAACATTATATCCGGGGAGGACCCAGCGGTTCAATGCAGAGCCCGCGGCATTTTCAAAAAGAAAGGTATCTCTCCGCTCGTTGGAGATCACGTGATGTATTCATTGACTGAAAATGGGGAAGGGACCGTGGACGAAATTCTTCCACGGTCTTCCCAATTAATTCGCCCGCCTGTCGCGAACGTCGACCTGGCGGTGCTGTTGTTTTCGGTCAAAGAACCGAATCTGAGCCTGCATCTGCTGGACAAGTTTCTGGTACATATTGAGCATGAGAGCCTTGAGGCATTGATCTGTCTGACGAAGCAGGATCTTGTGGACGCTTCCGACGGTGTACTGGAGCAGGTGAAGCGCCAGTATGAAGAGATTGGTTATGAAGTGCTGATTACCAGCTCTCTGCAAGGGATTGGGACCGAAGAGGTGAAGAAACGCCTGGCCGGTCGAATCAGTGTCTTCTCCGGTCAATCCGGTGTCGGGAAATCGTCCCTGCTGAATGCGTTGATGCCAGGCCTCTCGCTGGAGACGAGTGAAATCAGCCTGCGTCTTGGCCGCGGTCGACATACGACACGCCATGTGGAGCTGATTGAGCTTGATAACGGAGGGTATGTTGCCGATACACCCGGCTTTAGCCAGTTGGATTTTCTGGAGCTGGGTGTCGAGGAGTTATCGACCTGTTTCAGAGAATTTGCTCCTTATGCTGCGGAATGTAAATTCAGAGGCTGCAGTCATCTGCAGGAGCCGGGCTGCCGGGTGATCCAAGCCAAAGAGGATGGAATCATCCTGGCTAGCCGATATGAGCATTATGTGGAGTTTTATACAGAGATGAAAGACAAGAAGCGGAGGTACTGAATGATGATTAAAATTGCGCCATCCATATTGTCAGCGGATTTTGCGAAGCTGGGACAAGAAATTAAGGAAGCCGAGACTGGCGGAGCCGACTGGATTCATGTGGACGTCATGGACGGACACTTTGTACCTAATATTACGCTGGGACCGCCGATCGTCCAAGCCATCAGACCCCATACGAGCCTGCTGCTTGACGTACACTTGATGATTGAACAGCCTGAGCTGTATATTGCGGACTTTGTCAAGGCTGGAGCCGATCTGATCACCGTTCATGCCGAGACCTGCCAACATCTTCATCGAGTCATTCATCTGATCAAAGAGTTTGGCGTGAAGGCCGGCGTCGCGATCAATCCGGCTACGCCAGCCCATGTCCTTCAGGAAGTGCTGCCTGACTTGGATTTGGTGCTGGTGATGACCGTGAACCCGGGGTTTGGCGGACAGGCATTTATCGAGCGGACTGTAAACAAGATCTCACAGCTGCGTGAATGGATTTCAAACTCCGACTACCCGAATATCCATATTGAAGTGGATGGCGGCATTACAGCGGAGACAGCGCCGCTTGTGGTGGAAGCGGGAGCGGATGTCCTGGTTGCGGGCAGCGCCGTATTCGGCAAGCCGGATCGCGCGGCAGCCATTGCAGTAATCCGTGACAGTGTATCATCTTGACCAGAAGGTGAGCAACGGATGCATAGGGCGCGGGGTTCCCGCATAAATATGGTTACATGAGCTGGGTTCTCATGTAGCCTTTTTTGTCTGTGTTCACATCTGTGGGCTTGGTGCATAACATAATCTAGGAAGGCATGAGAATGATGGGGAGGGTGAGACATGAAATTCTATACGTTCAAGCTGCCGAAGTTTTTGGGAGGTTTTGTGAAGGCCATCTTAAATACGTTTCACAAGAGCTGACAGCTTGTCCCGGCGTAACAAAACCTCCGCCTGGGACTGACGCCGCCTAGCCGGTTCTGGGGAAAGAGGCAAGAACACTCCGATAGAGCGCGCATGGAGGACATACCGCATCAGTGTGCGGAGGTTTTTCTTGCGGTATAAGAAAGCCATAATGTGCGGGAGTTCTCCTTCGCTTTCTTATATCAAAAGAAGAGTGTCTAGCGACGTACTTATCGAGGACAGACTGCGTTCGACCGGAAGTTTTTCTTGCGATATAAGAAAGCGGAAGTTTTGCTCTTTCATTTTTCTTATATCTAAATAAAAAAAGCACCTGCTAACTGCTTAGGGTGCTTTTTGTTTAGAAGGAGAATATGTATCTAAACGCAAGAAAAACTTCCTTGTCCCGGATCGCCCACAAATGGTGCCTGGAGATTAAGAAGTTTTTCTTCATATAACACAAGATGATTATACGCGAGTCACTTTACCGGATTTCAAAGCGCGAGTGCTGACGTATACACGTTTTGGCTTGCCATCCACCAAAATGCGAACCTTTTGAACGTTGACACCCCAAGAACGCTTGTTGTGATTGTTAGCGTGAGAAACATGGTTACCACTGCTTGGTTTCTTGCCAGTTACATAACATTTGCGAGCCATTTATTACACCTCCTTGTTCCTAACCCTGCATGAAACAATACTTAAATATAATATCACAGTAAAAATTGCTCCGTCAACTGTCTTAAAAACATTTATTTCTCTTTGCCATTATAGTACAATGTTGATTAGTCCATAATATTTCCGAAGAAATAGTTCGTGGGCTTGTCGGCATGGCTCTCAAAAGGCTTGGGAACCGCCGGAAAGCGTAGAGGACGAGAGGATAGCCCATCATAGATTTATGATCCATTAATCATGGTATGTCTTTTATTTACTGCTTGGGCATTTCGTCAGCTATAAGCTATGAAATAGATATGAAATTTACAACAAGAAGTGTTATGGGTATCAAGCCAGGAAGGGGAATTCTCATTGAGTAAGCGTTCTTTGAATGGAACAGAATTTACCGCGATGGTCCTAGCCGGAGCGGAGCAGCTGCAGCAGCATGCAGAACACGTCAATTCCCTGAATGTATTCCCGGTGCCGGACGGCGACACGGGGACCAACATGAATTTGACGATGACTGCAGGTGTGGCAGAACTGAAGAGTAAGTACTCGGAGTCCGTCGGGCATAGTGCCGGTGTGCTGTCCAAGGGGCTTCTGATGGGAGCCAGAGGGAACTCGGGGGTTATTCTGTCCCAGCTGTTCCGTGGTTTCAGCCGATATGCTGCACCTTATACAGAACTAAATTCTCATCAATTCGCCGCAGCACTGCAGACAGGCGTAGAAGCTGCGTATAAAGCTGTCGTGAAGCCTGTTGAAGGTACCATCCTTACCGTAGCTAAAGAAGCGGCCAAGCATGCGGTTTATTTCTCCCGCCGCAACAACGATATCGTGGAATTGATGGAGCAGGTGTTGGCCAAAGCCAAAGAAACACTGTCCCAGACGCCGGATATGCTTCCTGTTCTGAAGCAGGTTGGCGTCGTGGACTCGGGTGGCCAGGGCCTGGTTTACATTTATGAAGGTTTCTTGCAGGCGCTAAGAAAAGACGCTCCGTCCGGTTCGTTTACTGTTGCCGAAGGACAAGCTGAACAGAGCAACACGGCACCGGCCTTTCAAGCAGTCCCTGACTTCTCGGCGATTCAAGCTCCGGCTTCTGCCCAGTCCAGACTGTCCACAGAGGATATTGAATTTTTATATGACATGGAATTCTTTATTAATCGGCAGCTCGGAGAAGGAACGAACGCAGACTTTGATGAAGATAAGTTCCGGAAAGCGCTTGCAGTGAATGGTGATTCCATCATTGTCATCGCCGATGACGAGACCATCAAAGTTCATGTGCATTCCAAGGCTCCGGGCGAAGTGTTGAATTTGGCGCTAATGTATGGAGAGATCACTCAGATTCATATATTGAATATGCGCGAGCAGCACCGTGATTTGCTGACAACGGGAATGGATATCGCACCGATGCCTGAGATATTTGCGGATATTCCGGCAGAGACCGTGACACCGGAAGCTCCGGCTGTTCCTCCGGCAGACGAGATCGCACCGTACGGTTTCATTGCGGTATCGTCAGGGGAAGGGATATCCGACATATTCAAAAGCCTGGGCGTTGACGTCGTTCTCTCCGGAGGACAGACGATGAACCCGAGCACCGAGGATTTTGTCAATGCGATTACTTCGATCTCGGCGCAGCAGATTTACATCCTGCCGAATAACTCCAACATCGTGCTGGCTGCCCAGCAGGCGAGAGAGCTTCTCGAAGGCGAGCGCAGCGTAACGGTTATTCCAAGCAAGACGATTCCGCAGGGGATCGCGGCAGCATTTGCTTTCGAGGAAGACGAGAATGCGGATACGAATACCGACAATATGCTGAATGCGATCACTCGTGTGCAATCGGGGCAGGTAACCTATGCCGTTCGGGACACAACGATCGATGATCTCGAGATCAAGGCTGGCCAGTTCATCGGTATTCGCAATTCGAACATCGTTGCAGCAAACGCGGATCTGATTACGACCTCCCAGGATTTGCTCGGTAAAATGCTGGAATCCGGGGATGAAATCGTGACTCTGCTTACCGGCGCGGATGCAACCGAGGAATCGACCAACACACTCACGGAGTGGCTTGGTGAGCAGTACCCTAACGCAGAGGTTGAGGTACACTACGGCGGACAGCCGATCTATTCTTATCTGTTCTCCGTGGAGTCTTGATATACAACGCTTTGACATTATGCAAGGTACATTTATAGGAGGGGTTCCGGTGAATAAGACCGTTATTGTGACAGACAGCACAGCGGATATTCCGGCAGACCTGGCGAAGCAACACAACATTCATATTGTGCCGCTGAAACTCATGTTCGGGGAAGATTCGTATTTGGACGGAGTCGAAATCACGCCGGGAGAGTTCTACAAAAAGCTGGTTGAGTCGCCACAGCTTCCGACGACCTCTCAGCCTTCACCTGCAGATTTTTCGGCTGCGTATGAGTCCATCTTGGAACAGCACCCAGGCTGCTCCATTGTGTCGATTCACATCTCATCCGGCATGAGCGGGACGTATCAGTCCGCGTTGCTTGCCACCTCTCTCATCGAAGGAGAAGCGGATATAACCGTGTGGGATTCCAAATCGGCCTCCTATGGTTTCGGATTATTCGTGGTCCATGCAGCGAAGCTCGCACAAGAAGGAGCCGCTGTTTCTGATATTATTTCGTCACTCGAAGATCTTCGTTCCAAGCGCCGTCTCTACTTCTTGGTAGACACGCTGGAATATTTGCAGAAGGGCGGACGGATCGGTAAAGCTTCGGCTGTGCTGGGCACGCTGCTTAACATTAAGCCGATCTTGTCCATTGATGGCGAAGGAATCATATTTCCGGTAGACAAGGTCCGCGGTCGCAAGAAAGCGACGGCGAAAATGATTGAATTGTTTCAACAGGATCTAACCGGTGTGAAAAATATTAAAGTGGCTGTGGGTCATACAGCTGACCCTGCTCAGGTTGAGGATTTTTTGCAGCAGCTGTCCGCTGTGTTTACGATTGAGGAAACCGTATATTCCGAGATCGGTCCGGTTGTCGGTACGCACGTTGGACCGGGAACCATTGCAGCATATATATGGCCTGCTTAAGTGAGGTAGATGATATGAGTCTCAAACTCGATCAAATATCCGTCAGACAGATCAACGGCGTGAGCGCCCTGAAAGAGGGGGAGCTTCACGCCTTTGGCGTCTCTACGGTCAAGGATCTTTTGGAGTATTACCCCTTCCGGTATGAGGATTACCGGCTCCGTTCTCTAAGTGAAGTCAAGGACGGGGACAAAATCACCATTCAAGCCAAGATAGCCAGCGTACCGGTACTGCAGCGCTATGGGCGTAAATCCCGTCTCACCTGCAAAATGCTGGCCGAAAACTGGATGTTCACCGCAACCTGGTTTAACCGGCATTTTCTGAAGGACCAGCTTACGGCTGGCCGGGAGATCGTGCTGACAGGCAAGTGGGATCAGCGCAGAATGCAGCTTACGGTGTCCGAATCCGAATTCCCGGATAAGGGAGCCTTCCGCAGCGGGACGCTGCAGCCGGTGTATTCCATCGGCGGTAAGATCACGCAATCGTGGATCCGAAAAACGATGGGACAGGCATTGGAGCAGTACGGGGAGATGATCCCCGAGATTTTGCCACAATCCCTGCTTAGGAAATATGATCTGATGCCCCGTAAAGCGGCAATCATGACGATCCATCAGCCTGTCGACTCCCGGGAAGGTCAGGAAGGGCGGCGCCGGATGGTGTATGAAGAGCTCTTCTTGTTTCAGTTGAAAATGCAGGCGTTCCGGGCGCTGAACCGGAGTCGAATGGACGGCGTAGTACATACGGCTGACAATGCAACGATCCGGGAGTTCGTGCGCAGCTTCCCTTTTGAGCTCACGGATGCGCAGAAGAAGGTGGAGCTGGAGATTTTGCATGATATGCGCTCCCCTTACTGCATGAACCGTTTGCTTCAAGGGGATGTCGGCTCGGGGAAAACGATTGTTGCCGCCGTCGCTCTGTTTACAACAGTGCGCTCAGGCTTTCAAGGGGCCTTGATGGTGCCGACAGAGATTCTCGCCGAACAGCATATGCGTTCGCTGCAGAAGCTGTTTGAGCCCTTTGGCATTACCGTTGGCCTGTTGACAGGCAGTGTCACGGGTAAGAAGCGCAAAGACCTGCTGGCTTCCTTACAGATGGGGTTGACGGACGTTGTCGTGGGCACCCATGCTCTCATTCAGGATGATGTATACTTCCGGGAGCTGGGACTCGTCGTGACGGATGAACAGCACCGTTTTGGCGTGAATCAGCGAAGCGTACTCCGCCGTAAAGGCTATAACCCGGATGTGCTAACGATGACGGCGACGCCGATTCCACGGACACTGGCCATTACCGCGTTCGGGGATATGGATGTATCCACGCTGTCGGAGCGTCCGAAAGGCCGTATTCCCATTACGACCTATTGGGTCAAACATGAACTCATGGACCGTGTGCTCGGATTTATTTCCCGGGAAGTAAATCAAGGACGTCAGGCATATCTGATTGCTCCTCTGATTGAAGAATCGGACAAGCTGGACGTTCAGAATGCGATTGATCTGCATGTTCAGATGCAGCAGGCCTTTCCTACGTATGCTGTGGGTCTGCTGCATGGCCGTATGACGCCTGCCGAGAAGGATGAGGTTATGCGCCAATTCTACAGCAATGAGGTCCAGCTGCTGATTTCCACGACGGTCGTTGAGGTTGGCGTCGATGTGCCGAATGCCACGTTGATGATCATTATGGACGCCGATCGCTTCGGTCTGTCCCAGCTGCACCAGCTTCGGGGCCGTGTAGGCCGTGGGCAGCATGCATCCTACTGTGTTCTTGTGGCCGATCCGAAATCGGAAGTGGGCCAGGAACGGATGCAGGTGATGACCGAAACCGAGGACGGCTTCGAGGTATCCCGGAGAGATTTGGAGCTTCGGGGCCCGGGCGACTTCTTCGGTACGAAGCAGAGCGGACTGCCGGAGTTCCGGCTGGCCGATATGGTCGCCGACTTCAAAGTAGTGGAAGAGGCTAGAGGCGATGCAGCGGCCCTTGTCAGCGACAGTTCCTTCTGGACGTCTCCTGAATATGAGCCATTGCGCGACTTTCTTCAGCAGGAGAAGATCTTCCAGGGCGATATCATGGACTAATAACATGAATCTGTTAGCACAATGGACAGACCTTCGTCATATACTCAAAAAAGGTAGCAGCATTTATGACTGGAGGTGCTTCAACATTGAGTTATCAGCAGTACGGGATTAGTCCGCAGCTGGTAGAACGAATCAAGCAAAAAATGAAAAACCCGGCAGTCAAGGAAAGAATCAAAGGGCTAACTCAGGGTTTAACCAAGGCAGATCTTCAAAATAGCGCAAAAGTGCATCAAATGATCCGGACGGCCAGCGGCATCTTGAATGAAAAGCTGAGCTCCACGCAGGAGCAGCAAATGGTTCAGTTTGTGCTTGCACAGCGCATCGATCCGAACAACACCTTCCATTTGATCAAGCTGTGGGGGATGTTTCGATAACAATTGGATGACATCAAGGAATTACTTTGCATAGAAGAAGCCCCTCTCGGGAGTGTTTTCTCCTTATGAGCAGGGGCTTTTGATTTCGCGTATGCAAAGGATGCAACATTCCTGGCGGACTCCCGTAAAAGGAATCCCTTAGTTTGTGGTCAACGGATTTAGCTGCCTGTAATAGAACGGATGCAATCTTCCGTGTCATTTTTAACGGAATTTACGGTTGTGCTAACCGGAATGGCTTGCATGTCCTCCGCGGGGTAAGGCCTCAGAAGCTCTTTGAGGGATTGCAGGAGGGAGGGGCTACCTTCATGGGTATGGGAAGACGTCTGCCGTTCAAGCCATAACGCTTCGTCTGCGGGTCTCAGAATGACCGGCATCCGGTTATGGATCGGCGCCATGAGTTGATTGGGTTCGGTTGTAATGACGGTGCAGGTGCTAAGCTTATCTCCGCTTGGGGTAATCCAGGTATCATACAGACCTGCCATGCTGAATATTTCGCCGTTCTTCAAGCTGATGCGAAAGGGCTGCTTGCCATTGCCGTTTTTTTGCCATTCGTAAAAACCGTCTGCAGGAATTAGGCATCTTTTCCGATAAAAGGGCATCCTATAGGCAGGCTTGTCTTCCAGCGTTTCACTACGCGCATTGATCATTTTGGCTCCGGCCGAGGCATCCTTGGCCCAGGATGGGACAAGCCCCCATTGCAGCTGACCGTTCCGATTGGTGCTGCCGTCGTTGATAATAGCCGTGACCATCTGCGTAGGCGCGATGTTGTACCGGGGAATATGAAAGGGAGAGACCGATTCGGGATCGATGAGATACCTGATCATCAGTTCTTCCCAAGTGACCGTGAGTGTAAAGCGTCCGCACATCGTTTCAAGCCTCCTGTCATTTGCTGTCGCTAAGATTTGAATATAGCGTCTAATTAAGACTTTTATCGAGTTCAGAAATAAATTGCTAGTACTTTGTGTTTGAGTATATCAAATATAACGTAACTAACCAAAAGGGCTTAGCGCATAGCAGGCCAAGCATCATGAATGGAGGATTTTTTGTGTTTGATTTAAAAGCTAACGGTACCTCGGTTAAGACAGAAGTTGTTGCCGGGGCCACGACGTTTTTCACGATGGCGTATGTGACTGTTGTGAATCCGCTGATTCTATCGCAAGCGGGTGTGCCTTTTGAGCAGAGCTTCACGGCTACTATTATTGCCGCTGTGATTGGTACACTGCTGATGGGGCTCGTAGCCCGTTATCCGATCGCTGTAGCACCGGGGATGGGCTTGAATGCCTACTTCACCTATTCCGTCGTTCAGGGACATGCCGGACTTGGGTATATTGAAGCTTTCTCAGCCGTTTTTATAGCCGGTATTCTGTTTCTGGTATTATCGATGACTTCCCTGCGGCGCAGGCTGATTGAGATGATCCCGGCCAATTTGAAACATGCGATCACGGTCGGAATCGGCTTGTTTATTGCTTTTATCGGATTGCGGATGAGCGGCATCATTACAGCGCATCCGGACAATCTGGTAGCGCTCGGTGATCTGCACCAGCCATCGGTTGTGCTCGCCTTGGTAGGACTTGCGGTTACGCTTGTGCTGCTGTCGCGCGATGTGAAGGGTGCCTTGTTTATCGGAATGATTATTACCGGAATTATCGCTTATTTTGCCGATATGCTGTCTTTTACGAACGGGATTATGTCGCTTCCCACGCTGCCGGAAGGCATTCTGGTATGGAACCCGATTACCGCTGCCTCGGATGTGATCAGTCATGGACTCTATGCCGTTGTGTTTTCGTTCCTCCTGGTGACACTGTTTGATACCACAGGTACGGTAGTTGGTGTGGCAGAACAGGCAGGGCTTATGAAGGATAACAAGCTGCCTCGTGCGGATCGTGCCATGTTCTCCGATTCGGTGGCAACTGTGGCCGGATCTATGGTCGGTACAAGCCCGACCACCGCTTATGTTGAATCTGCAGCCGGTGTTGGCGCAGGCGGTCGGACAGGATTAACGGCGGTCGTCGTTGCTGCATTGTTTGTGGTTGCTGCCTTCTTCAGCCCGCTGATCGGCGCGGTTTCCGGATTATCCGCCATCACCGCACCTTCGCTCATCGTAGTGGGTTGCCTGATGCTAAGCAACGTTCAGCACATCCGGTGGAATGATTTTGATGAAGCGTTCCCCGCGTTTCTCGTGATCTTGACCATGCCGCTTACGTCCAGCATCGCGACTGGGATCGCGCTCGGTTTTATCTCATATCCGCTGATGAAAATCGTGAAGGGCAAGTGGAAGGCGGTTCACCCGCTGATGTATATTTTTGCTGTGCTGTTCGTACTGCAGCTTGTCTTTGTCCCGCATTGATTCAGGAGCATTAGAAGCATGACAATCCCCTGCAAGGTCTAAGCAGACCCGGCAGGGGATTTTTCATGCCGATAAACCCTCGTATGAGCTTGAACATTGTTTGTGACGGATCGAGAAAATGCTGCAACGGCTCATGGTTGTTAATTCTCGTCCGGTTAAAGGGCCATGCCTTCTTATGGCCGTGCAGATGCACAGAGCTTAGCGAGTTCGGCTCCATACGTCCGCGTACCTCGTGACGAGGCCGTGCTCGTCAACCTCCAGATCCGCTTGATAGGCCCCATGGTTACTCTCATAACGGTAGGTGTACTCGCCCGTACGCGTGTATTGTTGGGGAAGCGGGGCGATGGTTAGACTCGGGAACTGAATCCAGACTGCCGTCATGGACGCACTCTCCCCAGGCTCCAGCTTCAAGCGCCGGATCGGCAGCGTGTTGGTGGATGGGGTAATCCCGAGATCAATGTCGTTCATTCCGGCAAATGCCGTGAGCTCGGTATCGCCGCTCCACCAGCAGCCGTCGTCATCCCGCTCCAGGTGAAGGGACCGTTCCTCCGTGCCGCTTGTGAGCTTAATCTTTACCCTCCGGGTCTGCCAGCTGCTGGTTGTTTCAACCTCATAGGAGCAGTGGAGCTGCCGGCCTTCCAGGCTGGCTACGACCGTTCCGGTGAGCGTAAATCCTTCATGATGCTGATAGAGCCGTCCATGCTCCAGGGAAGGAAGATCGTGCCTGTTCCATAGCAGCGATTGCAGAAGCTGACCAGGGCTTGTGGTCTTTTGTCCCAGGGGCTGCATGTCTGCTTCAGCATGGATATGGTCGTTCAAAGTGAGATCACGTCCTTTGTCAAACAAGAGTATGAATAGATGCTACACCTCTATATTATATAACGAACATATGTTTGTTATAAAGCGATAAATACCGTGTGTGATAACCGAAGATAAATCGGGGACTTCCACACAAGATGCTTATTCCATATATGGACGCAAAATCGTTTGTGAAGTAATATGTAAAGATCATATACTAATCCGGCAGTATTTTTCATCAAGAGTAGGGGTGCAGCGGTCATAAACATACCTAAACAACGCATCAAAATAAGTCTAGCCATGCTCATGCCTGCGCTGGTTTCCTTATCCATTCTCATGACGATGTCCATTATGATCTACATTCAGTATAAAAATGAGAAACGATCCCTATACAACAATACCATGTCGCTTAATTTATCCTCCGCACAAAAAATGGCGGTTACCATTGAAGCGCTTTTCTCAGGGATGCGCCAAAGTCTTCGCGCCTCTGCCAACAACCCGGCAATTGAGGCTAGTGCGACATCCGATGAGAGGGAGTTGCAGCTCATTTTTGATCTTATGCTTCAGAGCAGCCCTTACTTCAACTCCGTATTTTGGGCCGATCAAACGGGTACCATTCGCGTGGTTTCTCCTGTGGGAAACAATTTGAATCAGGCCCGATTAAAAACAGTGGGGACCACGGAGGCGCTAAAGGAGAGAAAGTCCTACATATCGGCACCGTATAGAAGCCCTACCGGCCGCTGGATTGTTCTTGCGAGTGAGCCGATTTTTGACAGCTCCGGCAAGTATCACGGGATGATTGCCGGCACGATCTACCTGGAAGAAAACAATATATTGCATCGGATTTTCGGAAGCGGCGCGGGGAATATCGAAGACTCATACTCGTATATCGTTGATTCCGGCGGGAAGCTGCTCTATCATCTGGATAAAAGCCGGGTAGGGGAGGACGTAAGCTCTAATATCGTGGTGCAGCGGCTCATGAGCGGCGAGAGCGGTATGAAACGTGTCATGAATACGCAAGGTGAAGATTACTTAACAGGGTACGCCAGTGTTTCGATGAATGGCTGGGGGATTGTCATGCAGACATCGGTTAGTTCCATTCTGGCCGATGTCAATCGCAACTTGCAGGACCAGCTGAGAAGTATGCTTTTTCCGATCGTGATCATGCTCGTCATTGCCGCATACATGGCTGCAAGAATTGCCGCTCCATTTACCCAGCTGTATAAATTAACAAAAGCGGTAGCAGCTGGCCAAACGGTGTCTCCCGAGGAATTCCAGCCGCATTGGAATCGGGAAGCTGATCAATTGAACCAGATTATGGGGGTGGCTGCCGAAACGCTTGCCAAACAGGCCTATTCGTTACAGCAGGAAGCCAGCACGGATCCATTGACAGGGCTAACCAATCGCAGAGAACTGGAACGCTGCCTTGACTCGTGGGATATGCTTGGGGATCCGTATGCTGTTTTAATGCTGGACATCGACCATTTTAAGAACGTTAACGATACATATGGCCACCAAACCGGCGACCAAGTCCTGAAACTGGTAGCAGTGGTCATGAGCGATTGTGTTCCTGAGGGTGCAGTCTGCTCCCGTTTTGGCGGGGAGGAGTTTGTCATTCTTCTTCGCAAGCATCGTATGGATGAAGCCTACCAAACGGCTGAGCGGATACGCAACGCGATTCTGATGTCCAAAACCCCGTACTCCCTAACACTTACCGTATCGATCGGCGTATCCTTATATCCTGAACATGGCAAAAGCCGCGAAGGTGTATTCCTGGCAGCGGATATGGCGTTATACCAGGCGAAGGCCGAAGGCCGTAACCGGACGATTGCGGCAGAGATATCGGCGTAATAGTATAAGGCATTGGTATGGCAAAGTTCCCTGTTGGATGAAGCTGCCGATGAGATGACTCCTGAATTCATCCAGGGGTCATCATGTGAATAAGGGTTGAAGGAAGCCCAGCCGACCAATGGGCCGCATCATTGATGCTTGACGTGTCAATGATGGCTTGCTACAATCAACAGATCAAAATAATTTGATGGAAAGTTGTGGTGACAACATGAGGGTCTCTATTATACAAGATGACGTATTAAGCCTGTATGAACAGAAATTTAAAGCGTTATCCGATAAGAATCGCTTAAGAATCATCTATGAATTGAACCAGCGAGGGAAAGTGTGTGTATGTGACCTCACCGCCTTGCTGGATCTTCCTCAATCGAAACTGTCTTACCATCTAAAAATGTTGCTGGATGCAAATATTATATTGATGGAACGCATCGGAAAATGGAACTATTATGAGCTTAACGATGAAGAGGTTAAGGGACTGTTATCCGAGAAGTTGTGCTGCGTTTTTTATCCGAATTCAATGAAAACCTGCATCCCAATATACCAAGAACGCCCTTAACCGGGGCGTTCTTTTTTTGTCAACAACGTGAAGCGGATGGTCGGAAACTGAGCTCTAATGGAGGGTCACGGATCATGTGTAATTCTTTAACCTGTGCAATGGGATAGGTCTTGAACCTTGAACCTGTTCCAACATTAAATTCAGACACAAGAGGTGGATGATATTGTTCGTAGTATCCTTAAAGCACCGTTTGCTGGTATGGTCCTCATTTATCGGTATGTTCTTAGTATTGCTGGCTGGGGCGCTTGTAACTAAGACCGGTTCCGGCCTTGGGTGCGGCGATGATTGGCCGCTTTGCAACGGGAAATTCATCCCGGCTTATACACTGGAATCCATGATTGAATATTCGCACCGGATGATAACCGGCGTGGTCGGAATTCTGGTGCTTGCCACTTATATCGTGATCCGGAAACATTACCGGGGCCATAGGGAGGCGAGTTATTATGCTGGCGGTACCTTATTGTTCACCGTGATTCAAGCTCTAATGGGGGCCGCGGCTGTCATGTGGCCGCAGCAGCCGGCGGTCATGGCGCTTCATTTTGGGATCTCCTTGTTTGCGGTGGCCAGCAGTATGCTGCTCGTGGTATGGATGCGTGGACTCCATGAAGCACAGGATTATCGTACTAACGTTACGGTTCCGCGATCTATCCGCTTCTTGGGCTGGGGAATCTGGCTGTATAGCTGCGGAGTGGTATACCTTGGCGCCTATATCCGGCATACGGAGTCGGAGGCTGGCTGTATGGGCTGGCCGCTATGCAATGGCCAGGTCATACCGTATCTGGGCGGGGCTTCTGGCATTGTCTTTCTTCATCGGGTCGCCGCTGCGGTTTTACTCATATTGCTGATTCTTCTGCTCTTAGCTGTAAAAAATTATGAGACAAGGGTGCGTTCAACAGGTCTGACAACGCTGGTAATCGGTCTTAATCTCGTAGTGCTAGCACAAATTTTAAGCGGGGCGTGGCTGACGCTTGCCATGAACAATTATCATATTTTTATTTTTGCAAGTCTTGTTCACAATGTGTTAGCGACCTTGCTCTTTAGCATGCTCGCGGTTTTTGGGATTCGTACATGGAAGAGAAGATGAGACGTAAAGACGAAAATTCTGAATTTGTATGTGAAATTTGTTACAGAATCTTGAACTTGGCCTGCATATTTAGTGAACGAACGGCTGGTGACACCAACTGCCTTGTCAACTAAAGTAAGTCAGGACAAGTGAGCAGATTGGAGCTGAATGTAATGAAACGACCCAAAACACTTCGAATCATGGGGTTAGCGGTTCTGCTGACCATCATGCTGCTGGCCATGACCGGATGCAGCGAGAACATCATTATTTTGAATCCGAAAGGACCCATTGCCGAGCAGCAGCGTGATTTAATGATCATCTCGACCTTGCTGTGCAGCATTGTCATCGTTCCGGTGTTGATACTGACGGCTATCATCGTGTGGCGGTATCGGGACAAAAAAGGAAGAAAAGCAGCGTATACCCCGGAGTGGGAGCATAGCACGAAGCTGGAACTGATTTGGTGGGGAATTCCCATCTTGATCATATTGACGCTGGCAATTATCACGGTCAAAGCAACGTATGCACTGGAACCGTCGAAGCCCATTGCCTCCAGTGAGAAAGCGCTGACCGTACAGGTAACCTCCTTGAACTGGAAGTGGCTGTTTCAGTATCCCGAACAGGGCATAGCCTCGGTCAATGAATTGAAGATTCCGGAGGATGTGCCTGTCCGCTTCGAAATTACGGCCGATTCGCCAATGAACTCGTTCTGGATTCCGCAGCTTGGCGGCCAGATGTACGCTATGTCGGGGATGGCGATGACACTGTATTTGCAAGCCGATGAGGCTGGGGATTATTGGGGGTCCGGCGCGAACTTTACGGGTACGGATTTTGCAAAAATGTATTTTGACGTGGAAGCGACGTCCAAGGAGGAGTTTGACGCATGGGTGGAGGAAGTGAAGGCAGAGTCGCCCAAGCTGACATTGGAGGGATATAAACAGCTGAGGGAGCCGTCCGCATCCGAGGTTCATACGTATTCCGCTTTTCCGGAAGGGTTGTTCGAGATGACGGTGACAAAATATGCCGCTTCCCACAACCATGGTTTGTCATGGAAAAACACGCAAAACTTCAATTTCAAGGACCAGGTGACTAGGTAAGGAGAGAGCTTCTAATGTGGGAAAAGATAAAAGAATTTGCTTCCGGATTTTTCGTGACGGGCGATCCGTTAATTTATGGCGCGGATGTCACCATCGTTCTAACGTTGATTGCCATTGTAAGCGGCTTGACGTACTTCAAAAAGTGGAAGTGGTTATGGCGGGATTGGCTGACCACCGTCGATCATAAAAAAATCGGCATTATGTACATTTTGTCCGCGTTCCTGATGCTGTTTCGGGGCGGAGTAGACGCGCTTCTCATGAGGGCGCAGCTGGCTATGCCGGAGCTTGATTTGTTGCCGCCGGATCATTATAACCAGATCTTCACCACGCATGGGGTGATTATGATTCTGTTCATGGCCATGCCGTTCATGTTCGGTTTGTTTAACATCATGGTGCCGCTGCAGCTCGGAGCTCGAGACGTAGCCTATCCGTTTCTGAATTCGCTCAGCTTCTGGCTGTTCTTCTCAGGGGCGATGCTGTTTAACCTGTCGTTTGTCATTGGTGGCTCGCCCGACGCTGGGTGGCTGGCGTATCCGCCCTATTCGGGCTCCATGTACAATCCGGGTGTAGGGCAGGACTTTTATATATGGGGAATCCAAATCTCGGGGCTCGGCAGCTTGATGACCGGGGTTAACTTCCTGGTGACGATTCTGAAAATGCGGGCGCCGGGCATGAAACTTATGAAAATGCCGATGTTTTCCTGGTCAGTGCTATCCAGCTGCATCGCCATTATATTCTCGTTTCCGATTTTGACGGCAACGCTGGCGCTGCTATTCCTGGATCGTTATGCCGGGGCGCATTTCTTTACGCTTGACGGCGGGGGGAACCCGATGATGTATATCAACCTGATCTGGATGTGGGGACATCCTGAGGTGTATATCATTGTCCTGCCGGCCTTCGGCATATTTTCAGAGATCGTTTCCACGTTCTCGAAGAAAAAGCTGTTCGGCTACAAGTCCATGGTGTGGGCGATGATGATCATCAGCGTCCTGTCCTTTCTGGTATGGGCCCACCATTTCTTTACGATGGGGTCGGGGGCGGACGTCAATGCTTTCTTTGCTTTAACAACCATGCTGATCGCAATCCCAACTGGCGTGAAAGTGTTCAACTGGCTGTTCACCATGTTCCGTGGAAAAATTACATTCGAAACGCCGATGTTATGGACGATTGGATTCATTCCATGTTTTATCGTAGGGGGGTTGACGGGGGTTCTGTTATCCGTCGCTCCGGCGGATTTTCAGTTCCATAACAGTTACTTCCTGGTCGCGCATTTCCATCAGGTGATCATAGGGGGCGTCGTATTCGGTTACTTTGCCGGGCTGTACTATTGGTGGCCGAAAATGTTTGGCTTCAAGCTGAACGAACGCATCGGGAAGTGGGCATTCTGGTTCTGGAACATCGGTTTCTATTGCTGCTTCATGCCGCAATATGTGCTCGGTCTGATGGGAATGACCCGCCGGGTCGTTTCGTATAGCTGGGACAAAGGCTGGTGGGAGCTGAATCTGGTGTCCACGATCGGTGCTGTGCTCATGGCGATTGCCTTTCTGTTTCAGGTTTGGCAGATCGTGGATGGGTTTAAGCACCAGGCAAAGAACCGGGATGTCACGGGGGATCCGTGGAATGGCCGTACGCTCGAGTGGTCCATTCCTTCGCCGGCACCGGTCTACAACTTTGCCGTATTGCCGAACGTCTCCCGTCAAGACGAATGGTGGGAGCAGAAACAAGCGTCAGGAACACATCGGACCAAGAAGCAGCACCTGGAACCGATTCATATGCCTAGAAATTCCGGTGTTCCGATTGTCATGTCGGCTTTCTGGTTTATAGCAGGGTTTGGCTTCATATTCGATTGGACCGGATTTATCTATACCGGATTGGCAGGCGTGGTAGGCTGTTTACTATATCATTCCTTTAATTATGACACGGATTATTATATTCCGGTTGACGAAATCGAGCGAACTGAAGCTGCCATAAGGAAGGTGAATATCTAATGGCTGAGTCCCAAATATCAGAACCCATAACTCAAGCACACTTGCAGGAAGCGCATCATGGTCATCCGGATATGGAGGAAGTACGAACGTTCGGCTTCTGGATTTACCTCATGACCGACGTTATTATATTTGGCACATTGTTTGCCACCTACATTGTTCTGCAACGCAACACGGACGGAGGTCCGGGACCTGCAGACCTGTTTCAGATGGGCGGAATTATAACCAGTACGTTCATATTGCTTGCGAGCAGTTATACTTGCGGCCTTGCGCTGCTGTCGATGCACAAGCATAACGTTAAAGGCCTCATATCCTGGCTGGCGATTACAGCTGGGCTGGGTGCCATATTTATCGGGATGGAGATTGCTGAATTCAATCATCTGGTACATGAAGGTGCGACGATAGGAACCAGCGCATTTTTATCTGCCTTCTTCACGTTGGTGGGAACGCATGGATTGCACGTATTGTTCGGACTGGTCTGGATGATCGCCCTGATCCTTCAGATCGCCAAGCGGGGAATTACCCCCGTGACCAAACGGAAGGTCAATGTGATCAGCTTGTTCTGGCATTTTCTCGATGTGGTATGGATCTTTGTATTTACAGTCGTGTACTTAATGGGGGTGAGTTAATATGGTGCCGTCCAATACGCATCAAGCCCCGGAAGAGCACGGTTCTTTCAAATCGTATACCATCGGATTCATCTGCTCGATCATTCTGACACTTATTCCTATCATAATTGTCATGAATGACTGGTTGGAAGGAACCTGGAACACCGTTGTGTTGATGATTGCGGCCGTGCTGCAGCTCATGGTTCAGCTCTTATTCTTCATGCACTTACGTGAAGAGAATAAGCCGAGGTACAACCTGATCTCGCTGGTTCTGGGCCTGGTCATTTTGCTGGTCATCGTAGCAGGGTCCATGTGGATCATGCTGTACAACATGGTGGCTGTATGAGGAAACGCACCGTACTGGGAGATTGGATACAGCTCGTCAAACCGCGAATTATCCAGCTAAATCTGGTTGCAGCATTCGGAGGCTACTGGCTGGCTTCTAAATGGGTCATAGACTGGGGCTTGTTATGCTGGATGCTGCTTGGTACAACGCTAACGATGGCATCTTCCTGTATCTTCAATAATATTTGGGATCATAAATTGGACCGCAAAATGGTTCGAACGAACGGCAGGCCTCTTGCCACGGGGCGGATTCAGTTAACCCATGCCTTATGGTGTGCTCTGGTCCTTGGTATCTTAGGAGAATGGATCCTGTTCTTAAACGTGAACCGGATTGCAGGTTGGCTCGGTTTGCTGGGGATGTTCTTTTATATTGTCATATACACGATGTGGCTTAAACGGAAGTCAACCTGGAGTACCGCTGTCGGCGGCGTGTCGGGAGCGGTTCCGCCGGTTATCGGATACTGTGCCAGTACGGGAACGATAGATATCGGAGCTGTTTTGTTATTCTGCTTGCTGTTTTTGTGGCAGCCCGCGCATTTTTGGTCGCTGGCCATCCGGCGGGTGGAGGAGTACAGAGCGGCTGGTTTTCCTTTACTTCCTGTACGAAAAGGGGTCAGGCGCACCAAGCTGCAGATGATTCCTTATGTAACGCTGCTGCTCCCAACCGTCATTTTACTGTACGTTACCGGTTTTTCCGGTCCCGTATTCCTGATAGTGTCTGTGATCGGGGGCGTTATATGGCTATGGCATACGCTGCGCGGAATGATCGTTTCACTGGATGAACGCTGGGCCAGGACCAATTTTCTGATTTCCGTGAATTATTTGATGATTGTGTTCATTGTTATGATTCTGGACACGCCTTCGATTTAATGAAAAGCATTGCAAAAACGAGGTGAGGCTTATGAGGAGATTAGGGTTATTTGTCCTTTTGGCGTGTGTACTTTTATTAGTGTCGTGTTCTCCGGCTCCTGCGTCTGAACCAGAGGTTGAAGCATTGATTCAGGTTGATCTGATTTTACCGACCGGCCCGGTGGAGACCTTGCAATCGGTTCCCTTTGAGGCGCGAGTGACGCAAGGTGAAGAACCGGTAGCAGATGCGCAAGAGGTGAGTTTTGAATTCCGGCTGGTCGGTCAGGACGAACATGATTTGATTGACGCTAACCATGCTGAAAACGGCAGTTACCGGATCGATAAGACATTTGAAGCGGAAGGGACCTATGAAGTGACTGCGCATGTTACGGCAAGAGGCATGCATGTGATGCCGAAGAAAGAGATCGTTGTAGGAAATCTGGGGAAAAAGTGAACTTAAGGTTGCCATGATCCGGTAGGAAGGGTGGCAGATGGAATTGATCCGAGAATATATATGGATTGTTGTTATGCTGGCTATGCTGACGTTGTCTGCATGCAGCGAACGGACCGAGGATGATTCGGTGCTTCGTACCAGCATCACCACAACGGAGGATGAAGAGGCGGTTGCGCTGTACAAGAGCCAGTGCCTGTCATGCCATGCCGTCGACTTAAGCGGAAGGGTTGGCCCAAGTCTGAAGGATGTCGGGACGAGGCTATCTGAGGATCAAATCGCGGACATCGTAATGGAGGGTTATCAAGGCATGCCATCATATAAAAAGATTCTGGAGGAGAGCGAGATCAAGTCCATTGCGATGTGGCTTTCGAACATGAAGGAGGAACAGGAGGGAGATACATGAAAAAGATTGTGTTTATAGGCGTAATCATGGTGTTCACGTTGGTGGCAGCCGCATGCGGCAACTCTAAACCAAGTCAGCTGAGCATTCCGATCCAGCCTTTTGAATATATCAACCAGGATGAAGAGCCGATTTCTTTAGCCGATCTGGAAGGCAAGGTATGGATCGCAGACTTTGTGTTCACGCGGTGCATTACGGTATGTCCGACCATGACCGCTAATATGGCCGAGCTGCAGCAGCGGCTGGATGACGCGGGGCTTGAAGCCACGCTGGTATCTTTTTCGGTGGATCCCGAGCGGGATGACCCTGCAGCACTGAAGAGCTATCTGAGTAAATTCGATGCGAATTTCACGAACTGGCATGCGTTAACAGGCTATTCGTTTGAAGAAATTAAAACGTTTGTGCTGCAATCCTTCAAAGCGCCTATCGCCATGGATACTGCAGCGGATCAGGTCATCCATGGGACGTCCTTCTACTTGGTTGATCCATCAGGTACAGTCGTTGCGAAGTATGATGGTAACACAGATCCTCCATATGACAAGATCCTGAAGGACGTCAAATCGCTGCTGAAGTAGCAGCGAATATCGTGAGGTGGAGTGAGATGAACCTTATCGCTCGTTCAACATGGGTCCGAGGGCTGATTCTGGCAATTCTTCTGGCAGCCGCTGCATATGCACTCTTTCAATCCATGATGAAGGATGGCCAGATTGCAGAGATTGGGCATGCCGCGCCTGGCTTTGAAGCGGTGAATCTTCAGGGTGAGCCGGTCCGGCTCTCCGATTATAAAGGGCAGGCCGTGCTGCTGAACTTCTGGGCGTCCTGGTGCGGTCCCTGCGTGAACGAAATGCCGATTCTGAACGAAGCGTATACACAGGAGCCAGGTGTTGAGATAATTGCCGTTAATATAGGCGAAAGCCGCGAGAAAGCAGAGGCATTCGTTCGGAAGCATCAAGTGGATATACCGATCGTGTTGGACCAACAGAATAAAATCAAAGGGAAATACGGCATAAGCGGCCTGCCGGTAACCGTGCTGATCGATGACCAAGGCAATATCGTGGATCGCGTAACTGGTGAGCTGCCAAGCCTTGAATTTATCAGAGAAATGATGGACAGGATTCGATAGGATGGGATTTGTCGGGTTATGAAAAAAAGGTTAGCTTCCGGTAAGCTAACCTTTTTCCTCGTTACAGGTAGGGTAGCGCCGTTCCCGGTGCTGCCCTATTGGATCGTAGTGTGCAGAGCTTCAGCGAACCTGGATATTCCAGATGGGATATCCTCAGCCCTGGCACGAGCATAAGTGAATCTCACATAACCTGAAGCTGAACCGTATACGCTGCCCGGTGCAAAAATCACGCCTTTTTGAATGGAGCTTTCCAGCAGCTTGCTGTCATTCACGTCCGGGACGATTTTGCACCAGAGATGCAGGCCGCCCTCGGGCACATGGAAATGCACCAGGCCTTGCAGTTCCTTCTGAAGGGCCTCGATCAGTAAATCCCGCTTGTATAGCAGGCTTGCTCTCAGCCTGTCCAGGTGCGGAGCAAAATGGGAAGAATTGAGGAACTGTCCGGCCAAGCTTTGGGGCACTACGCTTAATCCGAAATCCATCTGCTGCCTGGCGTCCGCAAGCCGCTCCACCACCGAATTAGGGGCGACCATCCAGCCTACCCGGAGACCGGATGCGGCTATTTTCGAGAAAGACCCGATGTACACCACCGACCCGACAGAATCCACGGATTTCAAAGGGGCAGGTGGAGAACATTGATAGGCCGTTAAACTGAAGGGGTCATCCTCCACGATCGGAAGCCCGAGCTCACTTGCCGTATCCAGCAGTTGGGCCCTTCTCTCATGATCCATAACGGTGCCTGTCGGGTTCTGAAAATTCGGATTAATGAAAATCATCTTGATCCGGTGTTTCTTGTACAGGGAGCGGATGTCTTCCGGTTGTACCCCTCGTTCATCGACCGGGAGCCTGAACAATCGCAGACCTGCGGATTGAAACATCGGCAGTGAATAACAATAGGATGGATCTTCGATGGCAACCGCGTCACCAGGTGACAGCAAGCACTGTGTAATGAGATACAGCGATTGCTGGGATCCCGACGTGATTAGGATGGACGATTCGGTAGTTTGAATCCCGCGATATTTTTTGAGATACGTAACCAATGCTTGTCTAAGTGGTCCATATCCTTGTGGATTGTCATAACCGAAATAGGACATATTGGGTTTCTGACTCATCAACGTATTCATCTCTTGGATCGGCGCCAAATCCCCGGCGAGCTCCCCGCTGGCAAAATCAATCAAAGAAGGATCATGCGCCAAAGCCTCCCGAATCCGGCGGAGAAAAGGGGGATTAGGCAGGAAATTTCCTCCCTCAGCGTAACGGCGCCAGTTCGGCGTATGTTTTGGCGTGGCGCCCCACTTGGAACTGCTGACCCGCGTACCGCTCCCGGAACGGCTCTCTATGATTCCAAGCGCCCGAAGCTCCGAGTAAGCCAGAACCACGGTGCTTCGATTAACTCCGATTTGCTCCGCCAGTTTTCGCTCGGAGGGGAGTAAGCTGCCTGGTGGAAATTCTCCATACGATATTCTTTGCTCCAGATCATCAGCAATTTGCTGATATAGAGGTTGTGTGCTGTTGCGATCCGGCTTCCACACCTTCCTCATCCTTTCATGAACATATTCAGGCTGTTTCTGTCTGTAATGTTAATCATATCATTATGTATAAATGAAGGGTTTTCATAATTTCATCATTACGATGACAAATATCCTGCAATCCGTTGAACATGGATGGTGTATCTGATTGTAAATTGGATGGGTCAACGTAATCCCTCTTACTGGGATGTGGCTGTAATTCGCTTGCGCTTTCGGTTTCTTGACAAAATTTAAAAAGAGGAATAAAGTATGATTTGACTAATCGTAATTGTTACGATTAAACAAACACAAGAATAGGAGGTGCTGACTATGCGAGTGACGGTAACATTGGCATGCATGGAAACCGGCGACCGTAACTATACAACGACTAAAAATAAAAGGAATCACCCGGAGCGAATGGAATTGCGCAAATATTGTCCACGGTTGAAGCGGGTAACACTTCATCGGGAAACCCGATAGTGAATACGGACCGTAAGCCGGATCTATCATCCGGCTTATTTGACTTCAGGTGAAATGGGATTACACTAAAAGTAGCAGAAGTGCAGCCATGTAAATGAGGGGGATGGATGGGATGAACCAGGAACGACATGATTCCAGCGGTGAGCTGCTCCTAAGCACACATACCCCGGAACAGTGGAGACGAAGAAGGCAGGAGCTAAATGAGTGGATCAACAGACCTAAGGTGCGCAAACAGCCCAAACGGACGCGTGTATTCGGCAATACCCATGTCGATGAGCAGTTATACCTGATATTGATCCGGCTGCAGCAGGCGGGATTGGAGACCGAGTTTTCCTGCGCGGGTGTAAGCCCGCTTGATGAACCCGTTGATCATTCCCTGTACGCCTACCTAACTTTTTTCTCGAGCGGTCCTGCGGAGCAGTTCGCTAACATTTTGAAGGGTAACATGAAGCATCGAGCGCTGATTACCTATGAGCCTGCCCGTCACCGCTATGACGTTTCATCGTTCTTTATCGGACATAACCGTTCCTTTTGTATACTTCTCCAGCACAGTGCGGATCAGTTACTGAGAGATTTAGTCCAGTAGAAAATGGGGCTTTTACATAAAATAACATTGCTTTGCCGGCTCAGAGTCCCTTGAGCAGCTTAGCTTCGAACAACCCTATTAGGGGAAATAAGGAGTTGTGATCGAATGACGAAACGGAGAATTGCTTGGAATTCAGGTCAATGGACAACCGAACCGGTATCGGTGGCAGAGGAAGGGTTGCATCTGAAGGTTGAGTCCAGAGAAGGCAGTGATTATTGGGAGAAAACCCTGTATGAGTTTCAACGTGACAGCGGTCATTCACTGCTTGCGGCGTGGGATAAGGATACGGCCATAGAGGTCACCTTTGAATTGGATGCCTTTACGGAGCTATATGATCAGGCCGGGCTTATGCTAATGAACGCTCCGGGACAGTGGATCAAAGCCGGGATTGAAATCAATGACGGAATCCCCCAGCTGGCCACGGTGGTCACCCATGAATATTCGGATTGGTCACTGGCACCCGTGCCGGAGTGGGTTGGCGAGCGTGTCACGATCCGTGCCTCCAGGCTGAATGATGCGGTCATCATTAGGGCGAGAACCGGGAAGCATCCTTGGCGCACCGTTCGCGTGGCGCCCTTCCCCGCCCGAACAGCAAGTCAGGCCGGGCCTTTTGTCTGTTCGCCTACCCGCTCCGGTCTCATCGTGACCTTCACGCGTTGGGTGAGCACGCTGCCGGACAGCGACATTCATGTTGACCCGCAGGTGGAAGAGTAGAGGTAGGGCCAGGACTCCTGAGATTAACCAACAGCTAATAGAGGTAAAGAGACTTCACCCATCATTTCGTGATCGGTGAGGTCTCTTTTTATATGCAGACCGTTCTGTATCAATTGCCACAGCGGCCATGCGGATTGTGGTGGTATATTGAGGCTGGATACACACTAATCTGCCATATATTGATCACGTCCAGCAAAGGGGATAAAACCATATGCCGAGCAAAGAAAGTTTTGCTATAAAGGAACTGCTGACCGCAGAGGGATTCAATCATAAATGGGAAAATGCCGGAACGATTCGGCAATATATCGAAACGCTGCCTCCATATCCTGCACTTCCAGAGGAACAGGAGGGATTTGAAACCCGCTGTTTTGAAAGTGGATCCGGCTTGAGTATGAATTATTATATATCGCATGGTGCAATGGAACAGGGGACGGTCGTTTATTTACACGGTGGAGCTTATATCGAAGAGATTCTACCGCCCCATTTCGCTTTTGCCAAACAGTGGACGAAGCGAACCGGATTCACCGTAATTATACCCAATTACCCTACCGTCCCGGCTATTGATGCGAAGAAGCTGACAGGGCTAATGCGCGAATTTTACAAGTACATCTGCGCCGAGGCGGGGAGTGCGGTATTTCTAATGGGCGATTCGGCCGGTAGTGCGCTGGCTCTCGATATGGCCCAATCAGTAAAAGAAACGCCGCTTGCACCAAAAGGGTTAATCCTGCTCTCGCCATGGGTGGATGCAGCTACGGACAATCCCCAGATTGCTGCACTCGGTATACCGGAGCGTGACGTCTTTCTGCAGCCGGCCGGGCTCGGTGAGGTTGGAAGGATGTATGCAGGAAGTCTTCCTATGGACGACCCGACGGTCAGTCCGTTGTTTGGCGAGATGGGAAGCCTTTCCCGTACGGTCATTCTCGTCGGAACCGATGATTCTCTGCTGCCGGACGCTCGTCTGCTGCGCGATAAACTGGTCCGAGAAGGTGTTGATTCCGAATACTGGGAATACGAGAACATGATGCATGTGTGGCCTCTGTTTCCGATGCCTGAAGCCGTAGAGGCACTGGAGCGGCTGCATCAATGGGTGGCGTGCGGTGGTTGAAAGCCATAATGGAGGGTGACAGACCAGCCAATTGGATGGTTACAACTGTCGCGCAATTGGATGGTGTGCATTAGCCGATTGTTCATTATAATGAGGCAGAAATGACAAATGAATGATGATTACTGTTGATCCTGATGCCTCAGGTTCTATAATAGAGTGTATATAATGAATAATCGAATGGGGTTGTTTGTGGTTGGTTATGTATATTATCGTCATCGCGCTGGCATTAATTGGTGGAGTTTCCACGCTTCTTGTCGGATTATCTCAGGAGAATAAGAAGGCAAACCCGAACTATGAGCGGAAAACAAAAACCAATCTCACGAAACTGCTCATCATTTATTTTGTTTCGTTAATTGCGTTTATTGTGATATGGATGATTTTGAGATAACTATAAAGGCTGTTTCCTGAACGATCGGGGAGCGGCCTTTTGTTATTCATGATTATCATTGGAACCTGGGTCCATTTGATGTATTCTGGAGACATCAGCTCCACGGAGATCGTCATCATCGCTTACGTCCTGATGCTGGTTGTGTTCGCTGCAGGATTTGTATATCAATGGCTGAGAAGAAAACCATAGTGTCTCTAATCAAAGGGGAGGTCTTAGGATTACATGGCATTGCGAATTGGAATCATAGGCACAGGCTGGTTTAGCAAAGTACATGCAGATATTTTGTCCAACATGGACGGAGTTAACGTTGCCGCCTTTGTTGGGACGAGTCAGGAGAAAGCGGAACAAGCGGTGCGGGGCTATGCCGGGGCCAAGGCGTACAGCAACGTTGAACAGATGCTGGATGCAACTAAGCCGGATGCGGTTTATATCTGCGTCCCGCCGTTTGCGCACGGAGAGATCGAAGCCCAGGTAGTGGAGCGGGGCATTCCTTTTTTGGTCGAGAAGCCGCTGGGCACGAACCTCGATACGCCAAGGCAGATTCTGCATGAGGTGAAGAAGGCCGGTTTGATTACGTCTGCAGGGTACCATTTCCGTTATACGGATGCAGCCATCAAGGCTGCCGAGCTGCTGGAAGGCCGGGAGATCGGGATGGCGCTTGGCTACTGGATGGGAGACATGCCGCAGGTGTACTGGTGGAGACAGCAGGAAGGCTCGGGAGGGCAATTCATCGAGCAAACCACCCATATAGTTGACCTGCTTCGCTGCCTGCTGGGTGAAGCGGATGAAGTGTATGCGGCTTATGCCCATCGAGCGATGAAGGATATTCATGAGGGGGTAACGGTGCACGACGTAGGTACCGCGACGCTGAAATTAAAATCCGGCGCCGTGGCAACAATCTCCAATACCTGCATGCTGCCGGAGTCGGATCGGGCCGGCTTGGATATTTATACGGAGCAGGGGGTCATCGGCATTCAATCCGATAAACTCATCGTTAAGGAAAAAGGAAGTATGACGGAATACCGCAATGCGGCTAACCCGTATCTTCGGGAGAACGAAGTGTTCATCCACGCGGTTCGCACCGGGGATCCCTCTGGAATCTTATCCTCCTACGAGGATGCGTTTAAAACCATGGAAATTACCTTTGCTGCTTTGCAGTCGGCCGAAACGGGGGTCCCGGTGAAGATCGGGGAATGATCGATCGGTCTGTCTGAAAAAGTACGTCGATCGACGTTTTTCATATGTTCGTCAACCAGATTCATAATGAAAGCCTTAGGGATGCCCCATAAGATCTTCAGGTCTTATGGGACATCCCTTTTTTCGTTCAAAAAGCGCTCCGTGCACGGCTCGCTCCTTTCGATAGGGCAGTCCGGGCGACAATCCATCAACAAGGGAATTCTCGGAGGAATATAGGTGTTTCCCTAATAGGAACCAAGGAAGAGGCCACTCATAATTAAGTTATACGAAGGACGGCATATTGATTCCCCAATCATTGTCATTCAAGCAGAAGGAGTTGAACTGTCCTATGAAACGAAAGTCGGGGCTGAAGTTCTTCAAGAGGATGGAAAGCTATTCTGACAATTGGTCCGTTCTAGAGGAGAAAAGCAGGGAATGGGAAGATATGTACCGCAAGCGCTGGTCGCATGACAAAGTGGTACGGACGACGCATGGCGTGAACTGCACAGGCTCCTGCAGCTGGAAGGTTTTTGTGAAGAACGGGATCATCACTTGGGAAAACCAACAGATTGATTATCCTTCCTGCGGGCCGGATATGCCGGAATTCGAACCACGCGGATGCCCGCGTGGAGCTTCATTTTCCTGGTATGAATACAGTCCTCTGCGAGTGAAATACCCTTATATGCGCGGCAGGCTATGGCATATGTGGAAAGAGGCCTTAAGCCAACACAGCGATCCGATCGCCGCTTGGGCCAGCATCGTCGAAGATCCGGAGAAGTCCAAGTCCTATAAACAAGCGCGGGGTAAAGGCGGTCATGTCCGTGTGTCCTGGCAGGAGGCCACGAAGCTGATCTCCGCGCAGCTCATTTATACGATCCGCCAATACGGGCCAGACCGGATTGCCGGGTTTACGCCCATTCCGGCCATGACGATGATCAGCTATGCTTCAGGAGCCAGATTTATTTCCCTGCTTGGGGGAGAAATGCTCAGCTTCTATGACTGGTATGCGGACTTGCCGCCGGCATCTCCACAAATCTGGGGAGAGCAGACAGATGTGCCGGAATCCAGCGATTGGTACAATGGCGGTTACCTTATTATGTGGGGCTCGAACGTGCCGTTAACGCGGACGCCGGACGCCCACTTCATGACGGAGGTGCGGTACAAAGGCACGAAGGTTGTGTCGGTCGCGCCGGACTATGCCGAGAACGTTAAGTTTGCCGACAACTGGCTGGCTCCGAATCCCGGAACCGATGCCGCAATTGCACAGGCCATGACGCATGTTATTTTAAAAGAATTCTATCATGAGCGTCAGGAACCGATGTTCCTGAATTATGCGAAACAATATACGGATATGCCTTTCCTCATTCTATTGGATGAGTTTGAGGGGGGATACAAGGCGGGACGCTTCCTGCGGGCAAGCGATTTGGGCGATACCACGCAGCATGCCGAGTGGAAGCCGGTGATTATCGACGAGAATACCAATGAAATCACGGTTCCGAACGGCACGATGGGGCAGCGCTGGGAGCAGGACAAGAAATGGAACCTGATCCTGGAGCGCGAGGACGGCTCGATCATTGCGCCGGCGCTATCCGTGGAGCCTCAGGGTGGAGAGCGACAGACGATTTCCTTCCCGTTCTTCGATAACAACGCCAACGGCACTTTCGAACGCCATATTCCGGCGAAGACCATTCAGCTGGCGGACGGGACGCAGCGTCTGGTGGTAACGGTATACGATCTGATGCTGAGCCAGTATGGCATTGGACAGGCAGACAGCGGGCTGGATGCAGACGGGTACAAGGATGCGGACTCCTTCTATACCCCGGCCTGGCAGGAGAAAATCACCGGTGTGAAGCCATCCATCGTGGTTCAGATTGCCCGGGAGTTTGCGCAGAATTCGCTGGATACCGGCGGCCGCTCCATGATCATCATGGGTGCGGGCATTAATCACTGGTTCAACAGCGACACGATCTACCGCTCCATTTTGAATCTGGTCATTCTAACGGCTTCCCAAGGCGTAAACGGCGGCGGCTGGGCGCATTACGTCGGCCAAGAGAAATGCCGCCCGATCGAGGGCTGGTCCACGGTTGCATTTGCTAAAGACTGGCAGGGAGCGCCGCGTCAGCAAAACGCGACATCTTTCTTTTATTTTGCGACTGACCAATGGAAGTACGAAGAAATGGGAGCCGATTCTCTGAAATCACCAACGGGCGGGGAGATCCGTTACCAGCATCCGGCGGATTACAATGTGCTTGCCGCGAGACTTGGATGGCTTCCATCTTACCCGCAGTTCAACAAAAACAGCCTGAAGTTTGCGGAGGAAGCAGCGCAGCTGGGGAAAACCACCCATGAGGAAATTGTGAAGCATACGCTTGAACAAGTTGTTTCCGGGGATACGAAGTTTGCGGCCGAAGATCCCGATGCGCCTGAAAACTTCCCGAGATCGTTGTTCGTTTGGCGCTCGAACCTGATCTCGAGCTCTGCCAAGGGTCAGGAATATTTCATGAAGCATTTATTGGGCGCTTCCGACAGCCTGCTCTCGACGCCGAATGAAGAGGATAAGCCGGAGGAAATGGTCTGGCGCGAAGAAGTCGAAGGCAAGCTGGATCTGCTTGTTGCCTTGGACTTCCGGATGACATCAACTCCGATGTACGCAGATGTCGTCCTTCCTGCAGCAACCTGGTATGAGAAAACGGACTTGTCTTCAACCGATATGCATCCTTTTGTGCATCCGTTTAATCCGGCAGTGGATCCCCTCTGGGAATCCCGGTCGGACTGGGATATATACCGAACGATTGCCGAAGTCTTCTCAGATATGGCGAAGAGCCATCTTCCGGGAATATATAAGGACCTGGTCACCACACCTCTCTCTCATGACTCCATAAGCGAGATCGCCCAGCCATACGGTGAAGTGAAGGATTGGCGCAAGGGGGAGATTGAGGCCATACCTGGCAAAACGATGCCGAATCTGACGGTGGTCGAGCGGGACTATACCAAAATTCACGACAAATATATAACGCTCGGTCCGAACCTGGCTACAGGTAAAGTCGGAGCGCATGGCGTCAGCTTCTCGGTAGCCGAGGAGTATGAAGAGCTGAAGCGTTTGAACGGAACTTATTACGATGACACGATCAAGAATGGCCTGCCCAAACTTCATACGGCGCGAAATGCGGCGGATGCCATTTTGAATCTGTCTTCGGCCACGAATGGCAAGGTATCGCAGCGAGCCTGGGAATCGGCGGAACAGGACACCGGCGTGCAGCTAAAAGACATTTCCGCGGACCGCGCCGCAGAGCGCATCACGTTCCAGAGCATTACAGCCCAGCCGCGGGAAGTCATTCCGACGCCGGTATTCAGCGGATCGAACAAAATGGGCAGAAGATATTCCCCGTTCACAACGAATATTGAACGGCTTGTGCCGTTCCGTACGCTGACCGGCAGACAGCATTTTTATATCGATCACGAAATTTTCCTGCAGTTTGGAGAGGCGCTGCCGGTGTATAAACCGACGCTTCCGCCATTGGTATTCGGACCGCGCGACAAGCAGATTACCGGGGGGAAGGATACACTCGTGCTCCGATATCTGACGCCGCATGGCAAATGGAACATTCACAGCACCTATCAGGATAATCTGCACATGCTGACGCTGTTCCGCGGAGGGCCGACGGTATGGATTAACAACGATGACGCAGCGGCTCACGACATTCAGGACAACGATTGGCTGGAAGTATACAACCGCAACGGGGTCGTCACCGCTCGCGCCGTCGTCAGTCACCGGATGCCGAAAGGCACGATGTACATGTATCACGCGCAGGATAAACACATCAACGTGCCGGGCTCGGAAATTACGAAGGATCGCGGCGGCAGCCACAACGCTCCGACGAGAATACATGTGAAGCCGACCCAGATGGTTGGGGGTTATGCGCAGCTCAGCTATGGATTTAACTACTACGGACCGATCGGCAACCAGCGGGATGTGTACGTGGCTGTCCGCAAAATGAAAGAGGTGGATTGGCTTGAAGATTAAGGCACAAGTCGCCATGGTTATGAATCTGGATAAATGCATTGGCTGCCATACGTGCAGCGTCACCTGCAAGAGCACCTGGACGAACCGTCCGGGTGCGGAATATATGTGGTTCAACAACGTGGAAACGAAGCCGGGCGTAGGCTATCCGATCCGCTGGGAAGACCAGGAGAAGTACAAGGGAGGCTGGACGTTGAAAAAGGGCAAGCTGCAGCTGAAATCCGGCAGCAAGCTGTCCAAAATCGCGCTCGGCAAAATCTTTTACAATCCGGATATGCCGGAAATGAAAGATTACTATGAGCCGTGGACCTATAACTATGAGCATCTAACCAATGCCGGGGAGAAGAAGCATCAGCCGGTGGCCCGTCCGAAATCGGCGGTAACCGGCGAGACGATGAATCTGGAATGGGGTCCGAACTGGGAAGACGATCTGGCGGGAGCCCATGTGACCGGCCCAAAAGATCCGAATATCGAAAAGATCGAGGAAGAAATCAAGTTCAACTTTGAGCAGGCATTCATGATGTATCTGCCCCGCCTGTGCGAGCATTGCCTGAACCCGAGCTGCGTAGCGTCCTGTCCTTCCGGTGCCATGTACAAGCGGGATGAAGACGGCATCGTCCTGGTGGACCAGGAAGCCTGCCGCGGCTGGCGGTACTGCATGACGGGCTGTCCGTACAAAAAGGTGTATTTCAACTGGAAAACGAATAAAGCCGAGAAATGCACCTTCTGTTTTCCGAGAATTGAAGCCGGGCTGCCTACGGTATGCTCCGAAACCTGTACAGGACGTATCCGGTACTTGGGCGTGCTGCTGTACGATGCCGACAAGGTACAGGAGGCAGCCTCCATGCCGGATGAGAAGGATCTCTATCAGGCCCAGTGCGATCTGTTCCTGGACCCGCATGATCCGGCAGTGATCGAGCAGGCGCGCAAGGACGGATTAACCGAAGAATGGATCGAAGCTGCCCAAAACTCGCCCGTATATAAACTGGCCATTGAATACAAGCTGGCCTTTCCGCTCCATCCGGAGTATCGGACGCTGCCAATGGTTTGGTACGTGCCGCCGCTCAGTCCGATCATGAACTATTTTGAAGGCAGGGATTCGATCGAGAATCCGGACATGATTTTCCCGGCGATCGAGGAGATGCGTACACCGATTCAGTATCTCTCGAATCTGCTCACGGCAGGGGATACGGTGACGGTAAAGGAAGCCCTGCAAAAAATGGCGATGATGCGTTCTTATATGCGCGCGCAATCGTCGGGGACTGAGTTTGATGAGACGCGGCTAGAACGGGTTGGGTTGACCGCCCATCAAATGACGCAGATGTATCGGCTGCTCGCCATCGCTAAATACGATGACCGGTTTGTGGTCCCGACTTCGCATAAAGAAAGCCATATGGATGTTTACCGTTCACAGGGCTCCGAAGGCTTCAGCGCAAGCTGCGGCGGCTGCGGTCCGGAAGGTCTGCAGGGCAAAACGGGCAAAGAGCTGTACGAAGAAAACTTCTATGGGGGGATCTGGCGTGATTAATCTCGGAAAGCTGCATGATTATAAACATGTTTTCGGTTTTTTCGCTCAGCAGCTCACGTATCCGGAGAAGCTGGATTTCCATCCGTCGGTCATGGAGGAGTCGCTTGGCTCCTCGGACCCGGCCTACGAATCCGTCAGAACGTACTGGACGGCCATGCATGAATACAGCATGGAAGAGCTGTACGTCCAGACCTTCGACTTTCAGGCGAAATCTACATTGTACATGACCTTTTATAAATTTGAAGATGGCCGGGAACGTGGCCAGATGCTCGCCAAACTTAAAGAGACGTATGAGATGTTTGGCCTGGGCATCGCGGGCTCGGAATTATCGGATTATCTTCCGCTGATGTGCGAGTTTATATATGCGGCGAATTGGCAGGGTCGCGAGAAGGAAGTGGCAGCGAGCCTGGATTTGATGCTGGCTGTAATGGAAGACGGCACATATCATCTGTTGAAAGCTTTGGAGAAGTATAAGAGTCCGTATCTTCATCTCATTCAAGGTCTGCGTGAGACGTTCAAAGCATGTTTCAATCAGGAGGCGGCAGATCATGAGCATGATTAATCAGTTTCTGTGGGTCATCTTTCCCTATATCTGCCTTGCTGTGTTTATTGTCGGTCATATTTACCGTTACCGTACAGACCAATTCAACTGGACGGCAAAATCTAGCGAGTTTATCGAGAAGAAACATCTCAAGCTGGGCAGTCTCATGTTTCATTTAGGCATCATACCGGTTATCGGGGGGCACGTCGCAGGCTTGGCCATCCCTCAATCCTGGATGGAGTCGCTGGGCATCAGTGATCATATGTACCACATCGGGGCGGTGTATATCGGAAGCGCATTTGGCTTTCTAACCCTGGCAGGTATGGTACTGTTAACTGCCAGGCGGTTCACCATTCGAAATGTGCGAAAACTGAGCAGCGCTTCCGATATGACGGTTAATGTCCTCCTGCTGTTCATCGTATTTATGGGCATGTACAGCACGCTGGTTACGAACGCGGTACAGCCGGAATTCAATTATCGGGAGTCGGTATCCGTGTGGTTCCGTGGATTGTTTATGCTCCGTCCGGATGCTTCGTTGATGGTGAATGTGCCGCTGGCGTTTAAAATTCACATTTTGGCCGGATTTGGTATTTTTGGCTTATGGCCGTTTACTCGATTGGTGCATGTGTGGAGTGTTCCGTTGAATTATGTGGGTAGAAGATATATTCTGTATAGAAAGCACCGTAAATTTGAATCGTAGAGCGGAAGAAGGCTTTTTGGCC
Organism: Paenibacillus sp. NPDC058898; assembly: GCF_049316025.1. Lineage (NCBI taxonomy): Bacteria > Bacillati > Bacillota > Bacilli > Caryophanales > Paenibacillaceae > Paenibacillus > Paenibacillus sp. NPDC058898. The sequence continues at coordinate 478,355 of NZ_JBMOSM010000004.1, forward strand.
TTCTTTTCTACGTCAGAGGAGTAATGGAAATGAAGAATCAGCCGATCTTTAACTACCAAAGTGAAATGGATAAGCTTCGTGCCCGGTTTCAATTCGATTTCGTGTCCATGGCATTGGTGCAGCCGGCTGAAGACCGATTTGTATTGACCTGGCAGTATGCCTCGGGAAATATAAACGAGAGGTATAAGCGCATCGTTTTACATTCCGGCAAAGGCATCGCCGGCATGGTGTTTAAGACAGGAAAACCGATGCTGATTCAAAACGTGAATGCTGATATTGAATCAAGGGACTTGTATAATTACCCGATTATCGTTGCCGAGCAGTTGAAAAGCCTTGGTGCAGTACCGCTGTGGGAAGGCTCTCGCGTCAGGGGTGTTTTGCTTGTGGGATATCGCAAGGAAAACGTGCTGGATCCAATGTCCTTTGAGTCGTTTCAGGAAGGAATTGGAACGGAATTTGGTGCTTTTTATGCCAAGGAGGTATCACAGCCTTGATTCAAATGACGGATGAGCATTTAAGCGAATTGCTTAGAAACATGTATCATAATAGCATGGAAGCCATTTTTTTTATTGACGAAAAGGGCAGCGTGGTGGCTATGAATCCGGCCGCAGAGAACATCCTTGACATTGAAGTGATCGAGAGGATGCATTCTGGTGCGGATGGTTCCTTCTGCCAAACCTGCAAAGGGTACACCGATGAACAGGATCTCATAACCTGCTCCACATGCTATCTGGATTATCCGGATGGCGAGTTTTCGTCGTTCCAAGTCTATCTTAAGACACGGGGCGAAGGAATCGTTCCCTATGCGGCCAGTTACCATATCATCGATGAAGCTCGCGGCATCCGGGTGATGATGCTTCTCGACCTGACGAAGCAGCAGAAGACACAGGAAATGCTGCAGCGGACGAATATGCTGAAATATGTCATCAAGGCACAGGAGGACGAGCGCAAGCGGATATCCCGCGAACTGCATGATAGCGTGGCTCAAGAGCTCTTAAGCTCGCTGGTCGACCTGCGCGTCGTTAAATATATGAATGTGGGCGAGGATGTGCTCAAGAAACTGCAACAGACCGAGGTGTCTTTAACCAGGCTTCTGGATGATATCCGGCATTTATCCGTTGAACTAAGGCCGGCTTCATTAGACGATTTGGGGCTTGAGGCTGCATTCCGCTCCCATTTTAAATGGATCGCGAAGAATTACGGTATGTTGGTTGAATTCTCTGCGGAGTTAGAGGCAGCCCGCTACGGCAGCGAGATTGAAACAGTTGTGTACCGGGTATGCCAGGAAGCGGTGCTGAATGCCATGAAATATTCAGGAACGGATGAGGTACATGTACGCTTATGTGAAGTGAATGGCTACCTTCAGTTAACCGTCCTGGACCGTGGAGTCGGGTTTAACATGGTCATTGATGAAGCTAAGGGAACCGGACTGGGACTGTACGGGATGCGCGAACGCGCAGAGCTCGTCGGTGGTCAGTTTATTTTGCTTTCCGCTCCCGGTGAGGGTACGACGATTCAGCTTAACATTCCGCTTACGAATGGTGACGACAAGCCGGAGGTGATGGGTACATGAAAATTGTGATTGCGGATGATCATGCCGTGGTCCGCAGCGGGTTTTCCATGATTCTGAATTACCAGGAAGATATGGAGGTCGTCGCGACGGCGGCAGACGGCATGGAGGCTTACACCATGGTGGCGAAGCACCGGCCGAATGTGCTGTTGATGGATTTAAGCATGCCTCCCGGCGAAAGCGGACTGATTGCAACCGGCAAGATCAGCAGTGAATTTCCAGACACGAAAATTCTGATTCTAACCATGTATGATGATGACGATTACCTGTTTCATGTTTTAAAAAACGGTGCTTCAGGTTACGTACTGAAAAATGCGCCGGATGATGAATTAATCTCCGCCATCCGCATGGTGCATAAGGGAGGGACCTATATCCATCCCCAGATGGCTACTTCCCTGGTTCGGGAGTTTATTAAGAAAGATAGCGAGAGCGCGGAACAAGATCCGTTTAACAGTCTGTCCAAACGGGAGATTGAGATCCTGCCCTTGATCGCCAAGGGTTATGGCAATAAGGAGATTGCGGAAAAACTTTTTGTATCGGTCAAGACGGTGGAAGCGCACAAGGCCAAAATTATGGACAAGCTGAATTTGAAAAGCCGCCCGGAGTTAGTGGAATATGCATTAAAGAAAAAATTGCTGGATTTTTAGTCCTTACGTATATAAAAAGGGCGCAATAAAGGGTTGTTGCTTTAAGGAATAGGGAAGTTCCCCGGAGAGATTCAGGGAACTTCCCTATTAGCATTGTGAATAGGTGCACGTACAATAGGAGCTGGGGATCAATTGCCATTCATTACGCTTTAGAAAAGGTGATGGAAATGATCAAAAAGCTGCAGCTTCCGCTGCAAACAATGAATCTGGTGCTTGGCTTTATGGTATGGGTCATCATCTCCGCGCTCTTGCCGTTTATTCGAGAAGATATCTCCATTCCGGCAGACCGGCTCGCTATTCTGACGGCTATTCCGGTGGTGCTGGGTTCGGTCCTCCGGATTCCGCTTGGCTATTACGCCAATGTCGTGGGAGCACGAATTGTTTTTATCGTCAGCTTTATCCTGCTGCTGTTTCCGGTTTATTTTATCAGCTCGGCTTCATCCTTTACGCATTTGGTAATCGGTGGCTTGTTTCTGGGGATCGGAGGGGCCGTGTTCTCGGTCGGTGTGACCTCATTGCCTAAATACTATGCGAAAGAAAAGCTGGGACTCGTAAATGGGATTTACGGGATGGGCAACATTGGCACCGCCATTACCACGTTTGCTGCACCGGTCATCGCGACTCAGATCGGATGGTCCAAAACCGTCCAGCTGTACTTAATTCTGCTGCTGATATTTGCCGTGCTAAATGCACTCTTAGGTGACCGTAAAGAAATCAAGGTGAAAACACCGATTATGGAACAGATCAAGGGTGTATATAAAAATGAAAAACTGTGGTTTTTCTCTCTTTTTTATTTCATCACATTCGGTTCGTTCGTAGCCTTTACGGTGTACTTGCCGAACTTCTTGGTTACCCATTTCGAGCTTGCAAAGGTGGACGCCGGGATGCGGACGGCAGGATTCATTTTGGTAGCCACTTTATTACGTCCTGTAGGCGGCTGGCTTGCGGATAAATTTAAACCGCTGTTCTTATTAATGGGCATATTCTTAGGGCTCACGGCTGCGGCCATCCTGTTGGCATTCTCTCCGTCCATTGGCTTATATACGGCCGGATGCTTAACCATTGCCGTTGGTGCCGGTCTCGGAAACGGCGTTATTTTCAAACTCGTGCCCCTTTATTTCAACAAGCAGGCGGGCATTGTGAACGGTATCGTGTCCATGATGGGCGGCCTTGGCGGATTCTTCCCGCCGCTGATGCTTTCCTTTATCCATTCGGCCACAGGGCAGTATTCCATTGGATTCATGGCCTTATCGCAGGTTGCGCTTGCCAGTTTCGTTATTGTGGTATGGATGTACTACCAAGACAAACTTTCCGTGCAATCCGAGGTGTTTAACTCCACCGGCCAGGGGATTCTGGTTACGGATTCGAACGGTAGGATCAATGCCGTCAATCCGGCATTCACGAAGTTAACCGGATATTCGGAGGAGGAAGTGCTCGGCAAAAATCCGAGCGTATTGAAGTCCGGAAGACAATCACCGGCGTTTTATCAGGCGATGTGGTCTGAAATCAGGGAACACGGGAGCTGGCAGGGGGAGATTTGGAACCGCCGGAAAGACGGAGAAGAGTACTTGGAGCTACTGACGATTAACGCGGTAAAGGACGAATCGGGTGACATCGTACAATATGTGGGTACCTTCAGCGATATTACTTATCATCCGCCTGGCCGTTGTTCGAATGGCTGAAGATATAAATCAGGATGGGTATGAGTTGATGGATTGGAGAGGGAGAGACGCATGAAAAAGATGAGGATTGTCATCCCACGGGAGCATGGTGGCTGGGCTATGGTCAGTGTACCCTATATCATAGGAATGGCGGCAGCCAAGCCGGTTCTGCTGCACCTTCCGCTATTTTTGGCCTGGTTATGTTTATACATGGCGTCCTATCCGTTTCTGCAATCCTTAAAGAAGACGTTCCAACGTAAAACTTGGATATCCTGGGGGATCGTGTATGCTCTTATCGCCGTTGTTTTTCTAATTCCGGTGCTTGTCTTCAAGCCGTCGATGCTCTGGTTTGCACCTGTGCTGCTCATCCTGATCATGGTGAATGTTTGGCATGTTCTTCAGAAAGCGGAGCGTGCGCTGTTAAATGATATTTGCGCGATTCTGCTGTTCTGTACCGGAGGTGCCGCTGCTTATATGCTGGGGGGCGGTGGTTTCGATCCGATGCTTGCCGCCGTCATTGTGTATAATTTCCTATATTTCACGGGCACCGTGTTCTTTGTCAAATCGGTCTTCCGTGAGCGGAAAAACAGGCGCTGGACGATATACGCAAGAATATATCATGCCGTCATGTTGGTTCTGCCGATCATCTTCGGGAATCCGTGGATGTGTCTGCCATTCGTATTTCCGTTCATTAAGACGTTATTGTATTCCGGAAAAGCAATGAAACCGATGAAGGTCGGAATCATCGAGATTGTGGGTTCCGTTCAGTTTTTATTGCTGTCCATGATCTTGATGTAGTCTGCCGTTTTCATAAAAATCGATTCCATCGTCCATTCTGTTATAATAAGTGAAGGTATACAGAAGGGAACGATGTTCATATGACATATACAGCGCAGCAGGTGGCCGAATGGATGGTGGAGGAAATCCGGTTTACGGGTAATTTGTATCAGACAGAGGCCATCCGCTATGTACGCGAGAACTTCGGGGAAGAGTTTGTTTTCGTTAACGAAAACGGTAATGCCTCACTGTCCAAGGAAGTGAAGAAGGCATTCCGCAAACTGCATGGCGGTCGGATCGCTTGGGATCGTGACGGATTCATGTGGGCATGGACGTAGTCTTACTGTGGAAAAATAATAAGGGCTGGAGCGGCTTGAGGGCCATCCTGCCTATCATAATGAAAAACAGCTGCCTTGAAACCAGGGCAGCTGTTTTCCATCTTGACTTATTTGATTCGGTGAATCGTGAATTGTCCGGTTGAAGCGTGCAGGGCTTTCACAGCCTGCTCCGGGTCCGACTGGCGATGCCGCTCTAGCGCATAACGGAACTCGTAGAAGCCACCGAGCGTCGCCTTGAAGTTGGTTTCCCAGTAGTTGGTCAATATCCAGGCATACGTGGAAGGACGGCTGTCCGCAGACTGCATGGTGTGGAGCAGCCGGGGGGCGTGCTCCAGCGTTCCCAGCTGTACGAGCGGCGTGTCTGTCATGGACAGAATGAGCGCTTCCCGTTCTTTGGCCGAGTGCCAGAATATTCCCTCTTGGACACTGGTGTAATCCAGGCAGGTTCCGGGAATCTGATCCTTCCATGGCCGGACATGACAGCCGGCTTTTTCTACGTATAGCTCGGCTTCAGTCCCCATAGTGAATGGCAAAGCCACGTAAACATTCTCCGGTAGCCAGACGCTGTCCTTGTGGAAGCGGACGGACACCTCGACACGAGGTTGGTTCGCATACATCTTGATGTGTAGGGCATAGTAGCTGAGCCCTTTCACGTCAAAGACCAGCTCCACCAGGGCAAACAGCGGTCCGTTGTCCAGCACGGTGATTCGGGTCAAGCGTCCGGTATCCCGCTGGACGTTCGTGCCCTTCCGGTTGCGTCCCATGCGGCGGCGGATTGAGCATATTTCGGACGGATTATGCTCATCCTGTGCCGGCGTTACCTCGTACACGGGGGTGAATGGCGCGTGCTCGCGTGCATCGTCCAGCAGGTCTGCCGAGCGTGTCTTATCGATCCATGCCGTAATGCCTTCGTTCATCTCCCATTCGATCCGAAAGGATTCGGATTCGATCGAACGCTTGCCCACAACGATTGGATATGGAGTTTTGGGCTGAGTTTGGATGTCGGCAATTCCTTCGCATGCAATCGGTTCGGTGTTGCGCGCAGTCACCATGTTCCCGGAAGCGGAGAGTGCATCCGGTGTTTCGTGCGGATGGATGTACAAGATCCGGGACTCATCCGGTTTAAGTGAGAGCTGCGTGACAAGCGCCCCCGTGTGTGCCAATTGGTACGGTAACGCCTGTCCGGTCGTTTCGTCGATGAGCTCGAACTTTTTCTTCAAGATCACATGTTCCCAACCATCCAGCGGGATGGCGACCTGCAGCGTCGCCGCGGCCGGCTCCGTGTTGATCACCTCGTAGCGCAAGGGACGATGAGGGGCAAGCAGTGCGCCCTGACGGGCAACAAGCGTTTTATCCAGCGCCTGGTAAGCCAGCTTGCTGGCTTCGGCCGCATAGGCTTGCTTCCGCACCTCCAGCATTTGCACCTGCGGGTGCCATGGCTCATATACGGAGGAATGATAGCCCCATGTATGCTCCGCGTACATGGTCAGTGCTTGTGAGGCATCCTCGATCTCGGTCAGGCTTGCCGCACCATGGACCGGATCGAGCCGCTTGACCTTGCGAAGGGTGCGCTGGGCATCCCGGTAAATCTGGGTATGCATCGCTGTTGAAGCCACCCCATCGGTCCACCAGTCCGGCCAATCCCCCCGGTGTACCGGAAGCGCGGACAGGTCCTCCTGTTTCAATGCTGCAAAAAATTCGGACAGCGTTGCCATCTTAATGGTGATTTGGTCGCCGTATTGTTCATTCCAATTCGTAATCCACTCCGCGATATCCGCATTCGGGGATGCATTGTCCGTGCCTAGGCCTGAGACCATGACCGGAACGAAGGAGTAGGGGTAGGATTCCTGCTCGAGATTCCATAAATACCGGTTAATCCGTAAAGCAGCGATGTCGTTATGACGTTGTTCAGGCTCCATCAAGTTATGCTGAAGCTCGTCTTTGATGATGTATTTACCCAGTGCATCCGGACAGAACCCGAGCTCGTTGCCGAACATATAATGTTCGCCGTTCCAAACAAGCAGCTTGCCGCCACTTGGACTTTCCCACCAGAACGGCGTTTGTTTGCGGCCCAGCGGATACATGCCGTGATGCGTATGGATGCAGGAAAACAGGTGCTCGATGTTATGTTGCAGCAGGCTTTCGGCATACCCCCAGCTGTACCCGTTAATGTCGGCGGTCATGGCGCTGTCGATCCGATGTCCGAAGGTCTCCGCGAACCTTTGCGCCTTGCCGTGATTCCGCAGAAGGAGGTCGAAATCCGGGAGCTCGGTCATATTGAGATAGGTTCCGGACAGTTCGATATCGCCACGTTTCACCGCTTGTTGAAAAGCTTCTTTCTCTGCCGGAGTTGCTTCTTCGAGAAATTTCTCCACGGCCCAGAAGGTCTCGCAGGTCCAGCGGAATGTTTTCCATTCCGGGCGCTCCCCGCGGTGTGCGGCTTCCGTGATGTCTAGTGCCTGGCGGATAAAATCCACATGGTATTGCTCAATTCTTTCTTGGCGCTCGGTGTAGCCGATATCTGTGTGGGAATGATGGATGACATAGATCGTCCAGGGGCGGGCGGGTCGATGACCGCCTTGCGTGGATAGGTTCATAATATTGGTGACCTCCTATAAATTAATTGGGAGCGGAAACATGATGATCCGGATCCCCGAATAACTTCTCAATGCCGTTAAACACAGCCGCCGTTCCATCTGCGAGACTGTGAACCGGAACGGCATGCCTGCTTAAAGCTAGCTGGATTTCCCTTTCCCATAAGAGCAAGCTGTACGAGATTTGTCCGCCTAGCACTAGGCGGCTAGGTTTGAACTCGGATAGATAAGGGAGAAGCATCTCTCCTAGCTTGGTGCCGTATTCCCGGAATACATCCTGAGCTTGCGTGTTACCGCCCTTGGCTGCTTCAGCGAGGTCGGCTACATCGATCCCGTCGGTCAGGAGACCCCGCTTCGAAGCCATGTTCAGAATGCCCATTCTCCCGAAATAGCTGTCCACGATGTGATCCCGGTAAGGCTCCGCAAACAGCATTCCGCTGCTTGGGATACCGTGTCTACCGGCTACGATTTGACCATTCTCCACAAAGGCAGAGCCAAGGCCTGTACCGAGAGTAAGGCATAGGAGACGCTCCGATGGGAACCGGATGGAGGCCCCAAGCCCGAACATGAAGGCGTCATTCCCGAACCGGATATCGGCCGCAGTCAGACGATTCATTGTGACACCCGGGAAGGATGACTTGAGTCTCTGAAATTCGAAACGGAGCAAATCCCGAACCGACAGCTTGAACAGGGCTTCATATTTGCCGATGCCTTGAAGAAGCGCGATGCCCTTTGCATAATCGAAGGGCCCCGGAAAAGCAAAGCCGATCCGGATCGAATCGTAATAATCCAATGGCCGGAAGGCCGAAGTGTAATAGGTGATCAAATCATGACAGGCTTGAGCAAAGCTGGTGATTGTATCCGCCGCGGCTCCTTGGGATTCTGAAGGCCGGGTTAGGAACGAGCCGGGGATTAGCTGCCCGTTCACGATGAGCGCTCCCTTCAACGCAGTGCCGCCAGCATCGAGCGCGATCGTGATAGGGGCAGGAGAAGGCACGCTTTCTGGATCGGCGCTATCATTGCGGCTCATTGAAACTCCCCGCTTTCGGTTGCCCAGTGAGGCGGAAGAAGCGGAAGATTCCACTCCGGATTGACTCTGGCGGCGATCAAGGTGCACGGGGAGCCGGACAGGTTCTCCAGACGGTATTCTCCCACACATGCCGGGACGATGTAGGATTCCGCATAACCCCATTCAACGGCCGCACCCTCGTCCGCTACCGGTACAAGGCGGACACGTTCACCTTCCACAAGGTTGTACATGACGAATTCTCCTTGTGTGTCTGCATTCCATGTTTCATGCAGGGTCAGCCTGCTAACCTGGAATAGCAGATCATCCCGTTGACCGAGCAGTTCCTCCGCACTACGGCCTTGACGGCTTATGACGGTTGGCTGGGCGATAAGTCCGCTTTCTACCGCTGACGTATTCATGGCGTCATTGATATTGTGGCGTGCATGCTCAGGGTTCATCGGGCGCGGCTTGCCATCTGCGTCCATCCGTAAGTAATCGTAGATCTTGAACGTGAACCACCAGGTGGTTGAGGAGATTTCCAGCACCAGATTATCCCTGCCAGAGCAGTGGACCGTGCCTGGTGGAATGAGGTAAAGATCCCCTGTTTGCGAATCGTACTCGTTAACGTAGTCGGAGAGCTGAAGCGGCTTTTCCTGAAGCTGGGCGTCTTCCACTGCTTCAAGCAGACGTCCGCCGCTAATTCCTTCCTTCAGCCCGAGATACACCTTGGCTCCCGGGGCATTCCGCATGATGTAGTACGACTCTTGCTGCGTCATGTGTTCATTGAACCGTGACTCGGCATATTCTTGCAGCGGATGCACCTGCAGCGATAGCTCGCCGCCCTGCATTGTATCCAGATAATCAAACCGGATCGGGAAATAATCGCCGAATAGCCTGACATTACGCGTTCCCATGATCTCTTGAGGCGCTGCCTCCATCAGCAATGTGAACGGAATCTCGAAGGTGATATCCTGCACGCACAGCAGAAGCGTATTCTCGGGAGCGATGGGCTCAAAGCTCCAGGCGCAGTTCGGCCATTCGTCGGGAAGGCCGCATAATTCCTTAAGGTATTGACCGCCCCATATTCCCGGGGCAAAAAACGGCTTGACCCGAAACGGCTGCTGACTCGCTTTATGCAGTACGTTTGCCAAGGTTGCTGCCGGCAGCCACACCGGCTCTTCCGGACGATTGAAGTCCATGTAGAACGCTTTATTGTCCGAGCGTTCGGCATGGGTATAATGGGCTAACCAGTCACGACGGTAAGTCTCCCAGACGGGCCATTCGAGAAATAAACAATTCTTGTAAGTCTCAACCTTGTCGTGGGAGATGCCCAAGCCGAAGCTGCCCATATGCTGGGCATGACGCCGCTGCTGGTTTTCGCGGGAGTAATCGGCGTAGAAACGAAGGTCGGGTGTCCGGCCTTCAAGCAGCGAAGCGCCGGGTCCGTGCAGTACGTATATGCCGCGCATCGCGTCAGATTCAAGCGCACTTTTTTTCAAGGCAGACCGTGCGTCCTGTTGAAAATATTGAATGGGACGTACATCGGTTGCTTTATAGCCGAATGCCCGGTTGTCAGTCAGATAAGGAGCCATCTCGGCCCGGAGCTCGGCTTCGGGTTTGACATAATCGGACGTGGAATCGCATGAGAAGGTGATCCCTTCTTGCTCACAGGTTTGCTGAAGCTTTGCCAGAAGTTTATCGAAATCCGCGCCGTGTGTTCCGTCAAGCGTAATGAAGATACTGCTCTTTTCTTGCACTTCATGCTGGGATTTTTGTTTGTAGGTCGATAGGATCAACGAACACCATGAGTCGATCCCGCTCTTCATGAATTGGGGTCCGTTTCGAAAGTCCAAGTGGTTGATCGGGTGTGATTGAAAGGCTGTTGCAGGTTTCATGGATAGATGGATCCTCCCTTCCGGAATGTCTGTTACGACTTCATTGTAGAAGGCAAGGGAGGATCCGTCTTTATAAAAAGAGGAAGTGTTTTTGTACGATCAGGACATCGACCTCTAGCCGCTAAAGCTCGGAATCGTAACGACCTTCCGAAAACTGCGACCGCCGGAAGCGGGCAGGGGTTACACCAAGTTTAGATGTAAACACCCGGGTGAAGTAGTGCACGGACTCGAATCCGCAAGAGATGGCAATCACTTTGATCTGCCGGTCTGTATTCAGAAGCAGGTGTTTAGCCTGCTGCACACGCTGCTCCTGCACATAATGAACAAAGGATTGATGTCCGTATTTCCGGAACAGTCTTGTCAAATGACGGGTCGTAACGTGAAGATGGCCAGCCACCCGCTCCAGCGAGAGCGGCTCGCCCAGATTATCCTTGATAAACAATTCGGCCTGATGAAACATCGAAGCTCCTTCTTCGTTTGCTCCACCATCGGAAGGTTCTTGGTAGAAACCGGGGCCGTGGGCTGCCAGAATCGATAATATGAGTGAAATAGCCATGCTGTTCAGCATATGCGGCGGGTGCTGCTTACCGCCAGAGCCCGACTGAAACACGGATAACAGCGAAAGCCACAAGAGTCCAGGCGCTTGCCCGGCACCTTCCTGAAGCACCGGAATGCCTTGGCTGGCTAACCTTCGGAAAGCAGCCGTATGGAAATCGTTGTTTGCCGATTCATCCAGCTCAAAGGCAACATAACATAAGGCCAAGCCTTCTCTGCTCTTAATTTGGTGCTGGACCCCCGGCCTTGAGAGAAACAGGGTGCCTGGATGAAGATGGAACTCTGTCTCGTTTTCGATATACGATCCACGGCCTGTCAACACGTAACAGGCTTCAAAAAAAGAATGCCTATGCTCCGTATTATCGTAGTGGCGCGGCATAAATCCCCAGTAGTGGATCCGGATGCTCAGTTCCTGCTGATCGATACGGTTCAGGGTTCGGTTTAATATGGAATTGGCCCGTTTAAATAACGGGATGAAAGTTTCGTCATTGATTTGCATGGGAGATGGTGCTCCTTCTCGGAATTGGTTGATTTTCTCTAGCAAGAATATAGGGCTAAATGGGACTTATGATTACTCTCTATTGTATATCATAGATAAGTTTTATTGAAAAAATGGGTATAGTGATGTAATGCATAGACAGCTACACAAGTTCTTCATAAGTAGTTGTTATGCTATGAACATTCAATATAAGGGAGGAGTTCATCATATGTCAGCTAAGAAACGATGGAAGCCGCTTATTCTGGTTGCGTTAGCATCCCTCATCCTCATACTGGGTGCCTGCGGTAATACGAAAAGCGCAAACCCCGATAACAAGGAAAACACGGAGGCCACCGGGAACATGGATGACATGGATCATGGCAGCATGAACCATTCCGGCTCGGGGGAGGTTCCGGAAGGGTTGAAGTCGGCAGAGAATCCAACCTATGCGGTGGGCACCGAAGCGATCATTGAATCCGACCACATGCCCGGAATGAAGGGGGCAAAAGCAACGATTGTCGGGGCGTACGATACGACGGTGTACACGATATCGTATACGCCGACGAGCGGCGGACCTGAAGTAAAGGATCATAAATGGGTGATTCATGAGGAGATGAAGGATGCCGGGAAGGAACCCTTGGAACCCGGAACGGAAGCGGTCGTGAATGCGGATCATATGGAGGGAATGAAGGGGGCCACTGCCGTTATCGATTCCGCCGAACAAACGACGGTCTATATGGTGGATTTCACGACAACAACCGGCGAAGAAGTCAAGAACCATAAGTGGGTGACAGAAAGCGAGCTGGCCCCCGTACAATAGAAGTTTTATGAAAAAAAGAAAACAATCGTTCTCTATATCGAGAGAGCGATTGTTTTTTTGCATATGACGGTAAGGCTCAGCTTTCTTTGATCTGCTGCAGTGCGCCCGTCACTTCCGGATATCGAAACTGGAAGCCATGACGCAGCGCTTTGGCCGGAAGGATTCGCTGGCCCTTTAGTAGAATGAGCGACATTTCACCCAGGATGGTTTGGAGCATGAAAGCAGGCAAGGGGAGCCAGTGCAGACGGTGGTAGACCTTGGCGATGCTCCTGCCGAATTCATCGTTCGTGACCGCATGCGGGGAAGCCGCATTCACGGCTCCGGATATGTCCTCGTGTCGGATGCAATAATCGATCAAATCCACGATATCGTCGATATGTATCCAGGAGAGCCATTGTTTGCCGCTGCCGATCTTACCGCCTACGCCTAGTTTATAGGGCAGCAGCATTTTGGGAAGGGCTCCGCCTTTAGCGCCCAGAACAACGCTGATGCGCAGCTTGATTAACCGGTCGACCGGGATGCGGTCGGCCGCTTGCTCCCATCGCTGCACAACTTCGGACGGGAAATCCATAATCGTGGCAGGGCTTTCCTCATCAAACGTTTCAAACTCGGATGTGCCGTAAATGGCCATCGCTGATGCTTGAATAACGACCGAAGGTTTATGCTCCAGGCGGTCCATCAGTTCGGCTACGGAGGAGACGGTTCGTTGTCTTGATTGAAGGATTCTCTGCTTGCCTGCTTGCGTCCAGCGTTGACTAAGGGAAGAGCCTGCTAGGTTAACGAGGGCATCCAAATCCTCAAACCGCTCGGGATGGGACTTCATCTCATCCCAGGTCAGATAGGATATAGGCCCGTCTTGTTGGTGATGGGGAGGAACGTCCGGCTTCGATCTGGTCACGATGATAACGTCATGTCCGTCGCGCTGCCAACGCGAACACAATGCCTGTCCAATGAAACCGGTGCCTCCGCAAATGGCTATTCTCATGTATGAACCTCCTTATACTTTTAATTTGTCCTGAACATTATACAATCCATTATACAAAAAATGCGGTATGATTCCGTTATATGATTTTTCGGTCATTACTTCATTTTTTCTATGATTTAAATGGTAAGGGGTGCGGGATGGGACTTTTAGAGAAACTTCAAACTTTGATCATCATGGGTGCGGTGGCAATCGGGCTGTTATTGGGGCAGTTTCCGGTTGTTTCGGAATATGCAGACTACGGGATCGTTCCTTTTTTGCTGCTGATGTTGTATGGATTGTTCTTGACGATACCGCTGCAGCAGTTAAGAGAGGCGTTCAAGAACATTAAGTTTCTGGGGGCGAGCACCGCCATTAATTTTATCTGGACGCCGCTGCTTGCTTGGGGACTCGGCGCTGTCTTTCTGTCGGATCACCCGGCGCTTTGGATCGGATTCATTATGTTGATGGTGACCCCATGTACCGACTGGTATTTGGTGTTTACCTCGATTGCCAAGGGGAACGTGCCCTTGTCAACATCGGTGCTGCCCATTAATCTGATCCTCCAGGTGCTGCTGCTTCCGCTATATTTGCTCTTGTTCTCCGGTACGATCGAAACGATATCGCTGGAAACATTGATCGAAAGCGTGCTGCTTGTGCTTGTAGTTCCGTTCACTCTTGCACATCTCACCCGTTTCTTGCTGAGAGCGAAGAAAGAGGCGCTGGAGCACAAGGTGCTGCCATTTTTTGGCCGGGCACAGATTGTCTTTCTATGTCTTGCCATTGTCGCGATGTTTGCGTCACAAGGGTCATACTTATTGAATCATATGGACATGATTTATATTCTCATTGTTCCGATCTTGATTTATTTTATGATGAATTACACGCTGGGCAGCGTAGTGGGCAGAATGCTGCGTTTCTCTTACGAGGATTCGGTCAGCCTCCATTTAACGATCATTGCCCGGAACTCTCCGGTAGCTCTCGCGATCGCCGTGACGGCCTTTCCGGAACAGCCGGTCATTGCCCTTGCCCTGGTTATCGGACCGCTGATCGAACTGCCCGTGCTTGCTGTTGTCTCTCAGCTGCTGCTTCTATCAAGAAGAATGAAAGTGAAGTCGATTAAATAACTGTGCTCAGACCCTATCAGGAAAGTGGCACGGTGAATCGCAGTATCAGGATAAGCTGCAAAGCTTGAGTGAGAGAGGAACCAGAAAAACAGTTTGCCGCACCCGTTGTTATTTGAGCCAGGGGGTGAACAAACTGTTTTTTTATGCAATTGCAAGTCTGTTTCGGATCGTCACGCAAACGCTTGCCTTACGATCCCAATGGCCTGGTCCAGTTCCGCTTTGGTGATGATGAGCGGAGGGGCGAAGCGGATAATGGATTCATGGGTTTCTTTGCAGAGCAAACCGAGATCCTTTAGTGTCTCGCAGTAGGTTCTGGCTGGAACCTTCAGTTCCATGCCGATGAATAGGCCCCTGCCGCGCACCTCCTGAATATCGCGATGCCGGATGGATCGAAGCTGCTGAAGAAAATAGTCGCCGAGCTCCTTGGAGCTGCCTTCCAGCCCTTCCTCCAGGAATACATCCATGGAAGCGATGGCCACCGCGCAGCCGAGGGGATTCCCGCCGAAGGTGGAGCCGTGGGACCCCGGCTCGAATACACCGAGAATATCGGCGTCCGCCGCCACGGCAGAGACTGGGAAAACACCCCCGCCCAGCGCTTTTCCGAGGATGTACATATCCGGCATGACATCCTCCCAGTCGCAGGCAAAACGTTTTCCTGTCCTGCCGAAGCCGGTCTGGATTTCGTCCGCGAGCAGAAGAACGCGATGCTGCTTGCACAGCTCCATTGCGCCGCTAAGGTATCCGTCAGGAGGGATAATGATGCCGGATTCTCCCTGGATCGGCTCTACAAGAAAGGCGGCCGTATTCGGTGAGATGGCCTGCTTCAGCGCTTCCAGGTCGCCATAGGGGATGACTTTGAAGCCCGGCGTGAAAGGGCCGAAGTCTTCCCGATATTCGCTGGATGAGGAGAAGGAAGTGACGGTGATGGTGCGGCCGTGGAAATTACCTTCGCAGACGATGATTTCGGCCTGATTGGCCGGTATGCCTTTCTTCCGGTAAGCATAGCGGCGTGCTGCCTTGAGTGCCGTCTCAACAGCCTCGGCCCCCGTATTCATGGGAAGAATCATGTCTTTGTGGGTGAAAGCAGACAGCTTCTCGTAAAACTCGCCCAGTTGATCATGATGGAATGCGCGCGAAGTCAGTGTCACCTTATCCGCTTGTTCCTTTAAAGCGCCGATTATTCGGGGATGACAATGACCTGCATTTAGCGCCGAGTAGGCGCTTAACATATCGATGTACCGCTTGCCGTCCGAATCCGTCACATGGATGCCTGCAGCTTTGGCAATGACAATGGGTAGCGGGTGGTAGTTTCTCGCACCGTACCTTTCGGCTTTCTCGATATGTGGGTTTGAAGGGTCCATAGTGTAACCTCCTTGGGAGTCTTAAGAAACCTAACCGGCGGCTGGCACCGGATACCGCGCCAAAAAAGCCTCTCATAATCAAGTATGAGGACGCGTCACAAGATGCTTTCGCCCAGCATGGAGCCGATTAAGCCGACAAGCAGCCGGGACGTTGTCTGTCCGCGGTCCAGCAGCGGGTTGTTCTCCACGAATTCAGCCGAGGTCAGAATAGCGGATTCCGACAGCATCTCCATGGCCAGATGCGCTTCCCGGTAACTGAGTCCGCCCTGAACCGGCGTTCCCGTTCCAGGTGCGATTTTCGGATCGACACTATCGATATCGAAGGAGAGGTGAACGCCATCCGTGCCCGTTGACGCTATTCGGATAGCCTCCTTCATGACTCGGAACATGCCCATGCGGTCGATGTCCTGCATCGTGAAGCAGGTAATGCCTTCCCGACGGATGAAATCCCGTTCGCCCTGATCGAGGGAACGAGCGCCAATGAGCACTACATGCTCCGGCTTGATCGTTGATTTTACGCCGCCGATCGATGTTAACTGTGCATCGCCTCTTCCCAAGCTGACAGCCAGCGACATGCCGTGGATATTGCCGCTTGGAGTTGTATCCGGCGTATTGAGATCGGAGTGAGCATCAATCCAGATGACGCCCAGGCTTTGATAGTGCCGGGTAAGCCCGGCTAGCGTGCCGATTGCAATGCTATGGTCACCGCCAAGGACAAGCGGGAAGACGCCCGATTGTGCCAGGGCAGACACATGAGCTGCGAGCTGCTCGTTAATCGTTATGACTTCTTTCAGATGTTTTAATTGAGGATCGTGCGTTTCATCCTTGTGTTCGGGGAGTCCAGCAAGGTCATCGACCTGGTAGGATACACCGAGCATGTCAAGCTTGCGTTTCAAGCCGGCTCCGAAAATCGCATTCGGTCCCTGGCTTGCGCCGCGGCGGGTAGCACCCCGGTCAAACGGCACCGGGACGATGGTTACGGTGGACGGAAGATTTCTCATCATAGGCTCACCTCCACTTTGTATCAGTGTATTCAGGAGCCCGGCTAAGTGACTTGGGCAAACCCCTATACAAGCTGATCCAATATGGAAAGTTGAGTGAAGCTGCCATCAGAAAAATACCCCTGATGCATGATTCATAGGGCACCGCGGGGGGGCCTTATGATCCTGTATCAAGGGTTGCAATTCGTTCATATATGACAGTATATGAGGTCTGTCTTCCGAGAAAGTACGTCGATCGACGTTTATTTCACCGTTTTATTATAGGTCTCGATCTTGGAGCTGATCTCCTGAGCGGCTTTGTCCAGTGCTTCCTGCGCCGTTTTTTGACCGTTTAGCACTTCCTCGATGGCCGTTTCCGTCAGCTGGCGGGCTTCAGGGAACACGCCCATGACAGCGCCTTGCGTTGCCAGGTTGGCCGTCGTTTGATGCAATTGATCCACGGCCGTCTGGAATTGCGGATATTTCTCCAGGTTTTCCTTTACCAGGGTCTCTTCGTAAGCTTTAGTTGTTACCGGGAAGTAACCTGTGTTGACATGCCAGTAGGCTTGCGTTTGCGGCTCGGCCAAATATTTCATAAATTCCCAGGCTGCCTGCTGCTCTTCTTCCGATTTGTTGTTCATCAGCCACAGGCTTGCACCGCCGATAATAACGCCGCCTTCGCCGCCGTCAGCCGGTTTGGGCAGGAACGCCGTACCGACTTCGAATTTGCCTTCCGCTGCGCTGACGATTCCGCGGAGGGAAGCCGTCGAGTCCAGCGTCATGGCAATTTGACCTGCTGCAAATGCTTTTTTGGTGTCATCCGTTTTACGTCCCAGGTTCAGGAGCACCTTATCGTCCAGCATTTGCTTCCACCATTCCAGCGTCTTCACGGCAGCGCCGTTGTTGACCTGCGAAGCGGTTGCCGGAGAAGTGCGGCCATTGCCGTTGTTCAGCAGCTCAACGCCTTGATTCGCAAGGAATTGTTCCATGAGCCAGCCATAGATGGCGAAGGATGCGCCGGTTTGGCCGCCTTTTGTCAGCGCTTTTGCCGCTTCCGCTACCTCTTCGTAGGTTTTGGGAGGGTTTTCCGGGTCGAGACCCGCCGCTTTAAAAGCGTCCTTGTTGTAATACAGAATCGGGTTGGAGGAGTTAAACGGCATGGAGTACAATTTGTTGTCGAATGTATAGTAATTTTTGATATTCGGTTCCAAGGAGGAAATGTCGTATGCTTCAGCATCCATGAAGTCCTGAACCGGACGGATGGCCTTGGTATCCATCATGAAACGACTGCCGATTTCGTACACCTGGATCATGCTTGGACCGCTCTTTGATCCCAAGGAGGCCTTCAGCTTGTTCAAGCTTTCATCATATGTTCCTTGAAACACGCCCTCAACCTGAATATCCTTGTGGGCCGCATTAAAATCGGAGATCAGCTTGTCCGCGACAGTCCCGAGCTCCCCGCTCATGGAATGCCACCACACAACCTTAACAGGATCTTTGGCTGGCTCGCTGCCGGCAGCAACGGTCGTTTCTCCAGCGGCTGGCGTATTGCTGCAAGCGGCGCTGATCAGCATGAAGCAGGAAAGCAGGAGCAGCGCGAAGGACCTTTTACCAAAACGTTTCATGATCGGTTAATCTCTCCCTTTTTGAAAATAAAGTATGGTTTGATCTATCAGAAATTGCGCGGCCCGTTTCTTATCGATAACCGGCACGCAAGGCTGATTCATTATAGTCCGAATTAATATAGCGATTAGCCCTTCAACGCACCTGCCGTGATGCCGCGGACAAGCGGTTTCAAACCGAGCGCAAGCAGCAGCAGGGAAGGAAGCAGGAGAAGGAGTACGCCGGACAGAATCAAATTCCACGAATTCATCTCTTCGAACTGCAGCATGCCAATCCCGATCTGAACGGTACGCATTTCAACGCGGTTGGTGGTCAAGAGCGGCCATAGGTACATGTTCCAATTGTTCAGGAACGAGTACACGCCCAGCGTGGCAATTCCAGGTACGGATAACGGCACCACCATGCTCAGAAAAATCCGGACATGGCCGCAGCCGTCCACCCGGGCCGCTTCAAACAGCTCCTTTGGCAGCTGCAAAAAGGCTTGTCTGAGCAGGAAGGTTCCGAAGGCGGTTGCCAGGAATGGAACGATAAGCCCCTGGTAGGTATCGAGCCAATTCAAGCTTTTGACCGTCAGATAGTTCGGGATCATGATCACTTCCCACGGGATCATCATGGTGGCGAGAAAGAGACTGAACAGCAGCGTTTTACCCGGGAACCGGAGGAAGGCAAAGGCGTATGCCGCCAGGCTTGCGGTCACGATCTGCCCGACCATGATGGCAATGGAGACGACCAGGCTGTTCCCGATAAAGGTAAGGACAGGGATCGTATCGATCACCTTGGCGAAATTGGACAGATTGATGGCTTCCGGAAGCAGAGGTGGCGGATAAACGGCCGATTCAGCCTCGCTCATAAGCGATGTCGACAAGGTGTATAGAAGCGGAAAGGCAACGACCAGCGAACAGAGAAGCAGCGCGAAGTAGATGAAGCTTTTGGGCATGAGACGCATGTTCATTGGTAATGCACCTTCTTCTCCACGAATTTAAATTGAAAGACGGTCAGCAGCAGAATGATCGCAAACAGGATGAGCGCTTGCGCGCTGCCGATGCCGAAGCGGAAGTTGACGAATGCATCCTGATAGATATTGAACACGATGACGTTGGTGCTGTTCATCGGACCGCCCTTGGTCAGGATGTTGATTTGTCCAAACGCCTGGAAGGCGCCAATCACTGACACGACGGATGTGAAGAATAACGTAGGGGAGATCAGCGGCATCGTAATCCGGAAGAAGGTTCTTAACGGACCGGAGCCGTCAATCTTGGTACTGTCATAGATATCCTCGGATACGCCCTGCATGCCGCTCAGCATCAGGATGTAATTAAACCCAAGATTCATCCAGACCGTCATAATGGCAACGGAGATCATGGCCCATTTCGGATCGGTCAGCCATTGGATGGGCTGCGTGCCGAGTTGCGACAGGAAATAATTCAGCATGCCCATAGTCGGATGGTAGAGGATCATCCAGATCATCGAGCCGGTACCGACGGACACGGCCATGGGCAGCGAGAATATAAAACGGAATATTTTCATGCCTTTCAGTTTATTATGCGTCAGGGCTGCGAGCAGTATGGCGGCTGCCATGCCGATCGGGACCGTCAGTACGATAAACAGCAGTGTGTTGCCGAAACTGGTATAAAACATCTCGGAGGCCAGTATCTCCTTGAAATTATCGAACCCTACGAATTCGGCTACCCGGCCTTGAGGATCGGTCAGGAACAAGCTCAGATAGACGGATTTGAGCAGCGGATAGAACAGAAATAGACCGAAAATGAGCAGCGATGGTGCTAGACATGCATAAGCGAGCATGATTTCCCTGCGTCTTGTTTTCTTGATAGAGATCGGTTTTGCGGCTGTCGAAGGCTCAGCTTCGCTAACCGGCGGCGTCAGAGAATGACCCGGAGAAGGAAGCATAAATTCTTTTTCCATAATCATGTTTACCTCACTTTCCTGCTTGGCCTTACAGGTATTGAGTATAGGAACCGGATGTAAACTCCAGTAAAGGTTTTTGTAAGAATACCGTAATTTATTGCTGGCCATGTTATTACTGAAGGTGGGTTTGCCAATACCCGGTACAAAAATATTCCAATCCTCAAAAGCTTGCAGGTTAAAAAAAGATGTGATATGTTATAGCTGTAACCGGTTACACATGAATGAGGTGATGACAGTAATGGCAACGATCAAGGATGTGGCAAACCGGGCTGGCGTGTCCGTGGCCACGGTTTCACGGGTTTTAAATGGAAACGGTTACGTGCATGAGGACACTAGGTCCAAGGTAGAACAAAGCATTCGCGAGCTGAATTATACGCCGAATGAAGTAGCACGTTCTTTATATAAAAGAAAATCCAAATTGATAGGACTTTTGCTTCCGGATATTATGAACCCTTATTTCCCGCAGCTTGCCCGCGGAGTTGAGGATGAGATGCAGGAAAATGATTATCGGTTGATATTCGGGAACAGCGACGAGAGCAAGAAGAAGGAAATGGAGTACATCCAAACCTTTGTCCAAAATAATGTGGTTGGTGTCATATCATCGACCAATGATCCGGATGCCGACATATATGCAGGGCTCAAGATCCCGGTTGTATTTCTGGATCGAACCTCATCGGATCGACCTTCCGTATTTGCGGATGGTCGGCAGGGAGGTAGGATTGCGGCACAGGAGATGGTTAGGCGAGGCAGTAAAGCTATAACCGTGATTCAAGGCCCGGCGGATGTCCGTCCTGCCCAGGAGCGTTTTGAAGGAGCTGTTGAAGTTCTGGAAAAACAGGCGGCTGCGTATCAAGTACTGAAGACGACATCGTTTTCTTTAACCGACGCGGAAGAATTCGCCCAGCAAGTGTTCATTGAGCATCCGGACACGGATGGCGTCATCGCCAGTAACGATATTATGGCATCCGCCGTAGTCAAGGAAGCGCATCGGCTGGGGAAAAGGGTGCCGGAAGACGTACAGATTATAGGATTTGACGATATTCTGCTCAGCCGACTGCTGGCCCCGCCCCTGTCCACGATTCATCAGCCGGCATATGAAATGGGCCGGGAAGCGGCCAGATTGCTTATCGGACTTATTGAAGGGCAGCACATCGAGAGAAGCAGTATCGAATTCTCGGTAGAATTTATTGAGCGGCAGACAACAAGAAAGGTGGAATCATAATGGCGAAGATCGTGGTAATCGGAAGCGCGTCGATGGACTTGGTGGTCACCTCCACCAAGCGCCCCGGCGCTGGAGAGACGGTGCTAGGCGACAGCTTTAAGACGGTACCCGGAGGGAAGGGAGCCAACCAGGCCGTCGCGGCGGCGAGACTGGGTGCAGAGGTAACGATGATTGGCTGTGTAGGTGAAGATTCCTTCGGCGAAACGATTTTGAGCAATTTGCAGGAGAACGGTGTTATTACGGAGTATGTGGAACCGGTTACAGGTATTGAAAGCGGAACCGCACACATCATATTGGCTGAGGGAGACAACAGCATCGTGGTGGTTAAGGCTGCCAACGATCGGATCACCCCGGATTATGTTGATCAGGCAGCGGAGGTTATCCAGGCTGCGGATATCGTGTTGATTCAGCAGGAGATTCCGGAGGAAACGGTGGTGCATGTCAGTGAATTATGCGCAAGATATCAGGTGCCGTTGATGCTGAATCCGGCTCCGGCCCGCCCGGTGCCGAGCGTTGTTATTGAACGGGCGGCTTACATGACGCCGAACGAACATGAAGCGGCTATCCTGTTCGGAGATGAGCCGCTAGGCGACGTGCTGCGCCGTTATCCGAACAAACTGATCGTGACGGAAGGCAAGCGGGGAGTTCGTTATTTTGACGGCAATGAAGAGGTTGTGGTTCCCGGCTACAAGGTTGAAGCCGTGGATACAACGGGAGCGGGCGATACATTCAACGGTGCCTTTGCCGTGGCTCTGTCCGAAGGCATGAGCATGGCCGACAGCTTGAGATTTGCGAACCGCGCAGCTTCCTTATCGGTCATGAAGTTCGGAGCGCAGGGAGGAATGCCGTCGCGCCTCGAAGTGGAAGGGAGTCTTTGAATATGAAGAAGAACGGAATGCTGAACAGTCACATCGCGAAAGTGCTGGCAGATCTGGGACACACCGATACCATCGTTGTTGGCGACGTGGGCCTTCCGATTCCTCCCGGAGTTCCCAAGATTGATTTGGCGCTAACGCTGGGGACACCAAGTTTTACCGAGGTGGTAGAAGCGATCGCTGGCGATATGGTAATCGAAAAGATCGTCATCGCTGAAGAAATGAAGCTTGATAATAAGGAAACACTGCATTATATACAGGAAAATTTTCAGGATTGCGAGATCGAGGCTTGCTCACACGAGCAGTTCAAGGCACGGACTCGAAACGCTAAGGCGGTTATCCGTACAGGCGAAGCCAAGCCCTATGCGAACTGCATTTTGCAGGCCGGTGTTCATTTCGGTTAAAAAGGAGGAAGCACCATGAACATTGAGATGACGAATATCCAAAAATCTTTTGGCACGAACCGGGTGCTGGCAGGCGTGGACTTTGATCTCCGGGAAGGAGAGGTCCATGCCCTGATGGGAGAGAACGGCGCAGGTAAATCGACGCTGATGAATATATTAACCGGTCTTCACAGCCGGGATGAAGGCAAGATTGTCATCGACGGTAAGGAAACCTATTTTGCTAATCCGAAGGAAGCGGAAGAGAGAGGCGTTGCCTTCATCCATCAGGAGCTTAACATCTGGCCGGAGATGACGGTTCTGGATAACTTGTTTATCGGCAAGGAGATGACGTCCGGCCTCGGTTTCCTCAATATGAAACAAATGAAGGCGCTTGCGAAGGAACAGTTCAGCAAATTAGCGGTGACGATACCATTATCGCAGGAGGCAGGAGAATGCTCCGTCGGCCAGCAGCAGATGATTGAGATCGCCAAAGCGCTTATGACAAAAGCGAAAGTCATCATTATGGATGAACCGACGGCGGCATTGACCGAAAGGGAAATTGAGAAGCTGTTTGATGTCATCCGTTCATTGAAAAAACAAGGCGTATCCGTCGTTTACATTTCCCACCGGATGGAGGAGATCTTTACGATCTGCGACCGGATTACGGTCATGCGAGATGGTAAATCCGTCGATACCAAATCCATTCCGGACACGAATTTTGATGAAGTCGTCAAAAAGATGGTCGGCCGGGAGCTGACCGAGCGATATCCGGCACGTCATCCATCTCCGGGTAAGCCCGTGCTGGAAGTGAAGAATATTAGCAGTAAAGGCCGGTTCGAGAATGTAAGCTTCACGGTTCGTGCCGGCGAGATTGTTGGCGTATCCGGCCTGATGGGGGCAGGGCGCACCGAGATGATGAGAGCGATCTTCGGATTGGACCCGCTGGATAGCGGCGAAATCTGGGTACGCGGAAAGAAAGTTTCGATCAAGAAGCCGGATGACGCCGTGAAACACGGCATTGGATTCATAACAGAGGACCGCAAGGATGAAGGTTTGGTCCTGGATTTCTCGGTCCGTGAAAATATGGCACTGCCCAATCTGTTCAGCTTCTCTTCCAAAGGGTTCATTTCCGGGAAGAAGGAGCAGGATTTCGTGGACACCTTGACGAAGCGGCTGCAGATCAAGACGCATACATCCGAGACGCTGGCACGCAATCTGTCGGGTGGTAACCAGCAGAAGGTCGTTATTGCCAAGTGGATCGGAATTGGGCCGAGCGTGCTCATCCTGGATGAGCCGACACGCGGCGTGGACGTTGGTGCGAAGCGGGAAATTTATCAGCTGATGAATGAACTGACCGAACGCGGCGTGGCGATTCTGATGGTGTCGTCGGAGCTGCCGGAGGTGCTCGGAATGAGCGATCGGATTCTCGTTGTTCACGAAGGCAGGATTTCCGGTGAATTGGACCGTGAACAAGCCACGCAGGAACATATCATGACTCTAGCTACAGGAGGTCAGTAATATGACAACTATTAACGATGCCAAGGCGGAAAAAGGGTTTAAGGTATCAGGTTTGACGCAAAAGCTCGGTCCGCTGCTCGGACTGATCATTCTAATCGTTATCGTATCCGTCCTGAATCCCAGTTTCTTGGAACCGCTTAACATTCTGAACCTGCTGCGTCAGGTATCGATTAATGCATTGATTGCATTCGGTATGACGTTTGTTATTCTGACAGGCGGTATTGACCTGTCGGTCGGTTCGATTCTCGCGCTCTCCAGCGCATTTGTCGCCAATATGATGGTGGCCGGGTTTGACCCGATCCTATCGATCATCATCGGCGTTGCGCTTGGCGGTGTCATGGGGATGATCAATGGTCTCATGATTACCAAGGGGAAAATGGCGCCGTTTATCGCCACCTTGGCCACCATGACGATATTCCGAGGACTTACGCTCGTCTATACGAACGGTAACCCGATTACGGGTCTTGGCGACAGCCTTGCATTCCAATTGTTCGGTCGCGGATACCTGCTTGGTATTCCGGTGCCTGCTATTACGATGATCATCACGTTTGCCGTGCTGTGGGTCATCCTGCATAAAACGTCATTTGGCCGCAAGACATATGCCATCGGCGGTAACGAAAAAGCATCGCTTGTATCCGGTATTAAAGTACCGAGAGTCAAGATTATGATCTATTCCCTGGCAGGGATGCTGTCCGCGCTTGCAGGCGCGATTCTGACCTCCCGTTTGAATTCCGCACAGCCGACTGCAGGGACGTCCTATGAATTGGATGCCATCGCAGCCGTTGTTCTTGGCGGTACAAGTCTGACCGGTGGTCGCGGCCGGATCGTCGGTACGTTAATCGGTGTGCTGATCATTGGCATACTGAATAACGGGCTCAACCTGCTCGGTGTGAACTCTTTCTATCAGATGGTTGTCAAAGGCGTCGTGATTGCGATTGCCGTACTGCTCGACCGCAGAAAATCGGCTTAAGGGGGAGAATGAACGATGAAAAAAACAACTTTGCTGCTCGTATCACTTATGTTGATCTTCATAACAGGCTGTTCTCTGGAGCCGCCGGAATGGGCGAAGCCCAAGGCTGGCGGGGATGTCAAAGACATCAAAATCGGTCTTTCCATCTCGACCTTGAATAACCCGTTCTTTGTATCCCTGAAGGATGGCGTCGTTGCCGAAGCGACCAAACAAGGGATGGAGGTCGTTGTCGTAGACGCACAGAACGACTCGGCCAAGCAGAGCAACGACGTTGATGATCTGATTCAGCAGGGCGTCAATGCACTGCTGATTAACCCGACGGATTCGTCCGCGATTTCCACTGTGGTGCAAACGGCAAATAGCTTGGGTATTCCGGTCATTACACTTGACCGTTCGGCGGATCAGGGCGAAGTCGCTGCGCTGGTTGCCTCCGACAACATCAAAGGCGGTCAGATGGCAGCCGAGTATATCGTGGATCAGCTGGGCAAAGATACAAAGGTCATTGAGCTCGAAGGGGTTCCGGGTGCTTCCGCGACCCGCGAACGCGGCAAGGGATTCCATGATATCGCAGATAAGCAGCTGAACGTGGTGGCGAAGCAGGCAGCGGATTTTGACCGGACGAAGGGTCTGACCGTGACGGAAAATCTGCTGCAGGGCAACCCGGACGCCAAAGCGATTTTTGCCCACAATGACGAAATGGCCTTGGGCGCAATCGAAGCGATCCAAAGCTCGGGCAAAGACATTATGGTCATCGGCTTTGACGGTAACGACGATGCGCTGAAGTCCATCGAAGCCGGCAACCTGACGGCTACCGTAGCCCAGCAGCCGGAGCTGATCGGTCAGCTTGCCGTCGGCGCAGCCAAGGACGTGCTCCAGGGTAAAGAGGTGGAAGAGAATATCGCTGCACCTCTGAAATTGGTGGTGAAGGAGTAATCTAGTATGATTTAGAAGCGTTACCTTTTGCGATAGAAGCAGGGTAACGCTTTTTTTGGGGGAAATATATTGATCATTTCTTACAGGATGCGAAGTAACTCACAGCCTTGCGATAATAGCGGGAATACAATATCGTTAAAAGAGGACAGTTATTTCGCATATTATATTATAATGGATGTGTATGCGTTTACTTCTTAGATGTGATAAAGGAGCTATGTAATTATGACGATGGAGAAAAGAAAACATGCGATCGTGATCGTAGGTTATGGTGGAATGGGCAGCTACCATGCCAAGCTGATTAAGGACAATGCATTTCTTGAGGTTACGGGAACCTACGATATTTTGGAAGAACGCCGGGAAGTATCCCAGCAAGACGGGTATCCTGCCTACGAAAGCTATGAGCAGGTACTAAACGATACTGCGGTTGACGTGGTGCTCATTGCTACGCCTAATGACGTGCACAAGGAACTGGCACTTCAGGCGTTTAAAGCCGGCAAACATGTCATCTGCGAGAAGCCGGTAACATTGTCCGTCAGTGACTTCAAAGAGATGATGGCTGCGGCCGATGCTGCTGGCCGGGTGCTGATGGTTCACCAGAACCGCCGCTGGGATGAGGATTTCCTGACCATTAAACAAATGTACAATGAGAAAACGATAGGTGACCTGTTCCGAATTGAATCCAGGGTGCACGGGGCGAATGGCATACCGGGCGACTGGCGTCATCTGGAAGCCCACGGCGGCGGCATGCTGCTGGACTGGGGCGTGCATCTTCTTGACCAGGTCCTGTTCATGGTGGACAGCCGAATAACCAACCTGAGCAGCCGCTTGAGCTTTATTCTCGGCGATGAGGTCGATGACGGCTTTGAATCGGTCATCGAATTCGAGAACGGCGTATCCGTACTGATTGAAGTGGGAACGACGAATTTCATTACGCTGCCACGCTGGTACGTCAAAGGAACCGAGGGAACCGGTATTATTGAGGATTGGTCGTTAAACGGAAGAGTCGTTACCCGGAACCAGGATGCCGTGAAGGTGGAGCCGAAGCCGATTCAAGCCGGGGTAGGATTGACCAAAACGATGGCCCCTCCTTCCGAAGAAGCTACCATTACAGGAGCTCTGCCGGAGCCATATCGTCAATCCAGCAGCTTCTTCGATAACTTTGCGGCCGTGATCCAAGGCGAAGCAGAACCGATTGTGAAGAACGAGGAAGTACTGCGTGTCCTGAATCTGATCGAGGCAGTATTTGAATCGGCCAGAACAGGAGAAACGCTGAAGGATTTCGATATTTACCCTGCGTAATCTATACAGACTAGCACTCATTATGATCATAGAAAAAGTACCGCGGCTGCCAAGCATAAGCTTGAGGCTGCGGTACTTTTTATTTTTCATGTTGTGGTTGCTGACTGCTCATTCGCGAAACTCGTCGAGCGTGTAATGTTATTTCGCATGATCGATCTTTCCGCTGCTCCCGGCTTGCAGCACCCGTCTATAGTCACTGGGTGACCAGCCCGTATCCTGCTTGAACAGCTTTGAGAAATAGGAATAGTTGGCGTACCCCACCTTAGCCGCAATCTGGTATACCGACAAGGGAGTCGTCTCCAGCAGATGCTTGGCCGCCTTGATGCGGGACTGAATGATGTAAGTACCCAAAGAGACGCCCGTTTCTTTCTTGAACACGCGGGCCAAATAATCCGGGTTGAGATAGACGATTTCCGCCAGGCTCGTTCGCGTCAGCTCATCCCCGTAATGGCAATGAATATAATGCTTGATCTCCTCCACCACGGTATGCGAGTGGTCCGCGTAGGCATGATATTCTGCTGCCGTGCTGACGAGATATTTCGTATATTTCTCCATATCTTCAATTGAGTTCAAGGATTGCAGGAACAGCTGGTCATTGGTTTTGCCGGTATACAGCTTATGAGCCTGGATCTCTTTGCCCTTCAGATAGGAATATACCAGCTGTACGATATCCAAGCGGAATAAACGCAGCACCGAGGTGTTGTAGACGCCATTCTTGGCCAGGTTGTGCAAGTATTTGCGGGTTTCTTCCAGAAACCCAGCCGGATTGTTCCCGCTGAGAAGGACTTCCCAGTCTTGCAGCGGGGGAGGGGTGTACGTGGCTTCTTGCAGGGAATGGTGTTCCAGAAAAACAATCTGATTCCGCTTTTTGATCATATCCTCATTCATTTGCAGCAGCATCCGAATGGACTTGTTGATCTCCTCCAACGCCACCGAAATTGATACGCTGCAGGAAGCATCACTTCGGAGAAATTGATTGGCTTTTTCAATAAATGACGTGCAGATGTTTTCCATGACGCTGGAATCCGGAGGAAGATTCCATTTCAGCATGACCATCCAATTGTAATCCTTATATTCCATAGCGGCTTCAACCGTGAAGAGCGGGTCCTGGAACAATTCGGACAGCACATTGAGAAACGCATAGTCAAACAGGTCTTTGTCTTCTTTACCCAAACTTTGATCATGCGGAAAAATGGTGATGAGCACAGGAAGAAATAGATTCGACATCTCATAGGAGAGTTTCTGTTCCGCGATATATCCTGCGATGGAGGCCCGGTCCGAAGAAGCTTTCCGATCCTTTATCAGCTTGCTCCAAAAATGCTCCTGGAGCTTTTTTTGATTTTTTTTCCACAGCTGCCCGTCCTGTATCGCTTCCTGATCGCTTTGCTGTTCCTTTGCTTTATAGACGGCCTTGGAGATGATAAGGCTAAGCTTATCGAATTCAATCGGTTTCAGGAAATAGTCAAAGCTTTGCAGCTCAATGGCTTTCTGCGCATAGTTGAAATCAGCGTAATTCGTCAGAAATATCGTTTGAATGCCGTATTGTTCCTCGCGTATCCAGGCGAGAAGCTCGAGTCCGCTGCCCTGCGGCATTTCGATATCGCAGATGAGGATCTGGACCGAATGCTGCTGCAGTATATCCCTTGCCTGCGCAACGCTGTAAGCGGTATAGACCTGTTCGATCGAGAGTGTCTTCCAATCAATCTTCTTCTCCAGTGCGGCCACGACAAAATAATCATCATCAACCAGCAATACGTTCATTGAATTTCTCCTCTCCGTTCCTGCACGGGTTGTGGAAGCGTTAATGTGACGCTAGCGCCGCCCTCTTCCGGGTTCGAAAATTCCACATGCGCCCGGCGATGATAGAGCAGCTCGAGCCGTTGAAGGGTGTTCATAATCCCGATGTGCTTCCCTTCGCTTTGATCGAGCGCTTTGCCGGTTGTCAGCTTATCCAATACTTCTGCGGGAAACCCGGGCCCGGTATCGGATATCCTGATGACCATAGAAGGTTTATCCCCCTCCATCCGTAGACTAACGGACAATCGGATTTGCAGCTCATGATCTCGGGATACGGCGTATTTTACCGCGTTTTCGATAAAGGTCTGGAGCACGAGGGGCGGAATGGTGAGACCGGTAAGCTCCTCTTCGACATCGATACGATAAGAAAAGGCATCGCGATAGCGGTGCTTCTGAATCTCCAGGTAAATCCGGACATGCTCGATTTCGTCCTCAAGCCGCACGAGGTTATCGCCGCTTTGAAAGATGTAGCGAAAGTATTTGGACGTGGACAGCGACATATATTCGATTTCCTTAAACATCTGCATTTGCGCCATGCTGTAGATGTTCGTCAAGCAGTTCAGGAAAAAATGGGGGTTGATCTGCAGCTTCATATAATCCAGCTGGATTCTCTGTTTATCCAGCTGCTGCTCATAAATATCGATTTTAAACTTCTTGATCTGTTCGATCAGATGTTTGAATTGGGAGTTGACCTGCTCGAGCTCGATGATCTCGCTGCTCATGAAATCCAGATTTTCGCTATCCTCATGGATGCGCCTTACGTTTTCCGAGAAATTCTGAATCGGCTTTAACACTTTCTTCTTGAAATACAGCATCACCAGGCTGAGCGTACACGTGAGTATAACAAACAGCAGCATAATGAGGAGCTGGGCGATCATGATCGTCTCAAATACGCCGAATTGGATGACCAGTTGCACGTTGAAGGAAGCGTTCGAGAATCCCTCCGTGACCGTAGTCCGCGGCTGTGACAGGCTAAAAGGGGAAGCTTTGGCAGCTTCGACCATGGCTCCCAGCTCGCCGACACTGGCGCTCGAAAGAGCTGCCCCTTGATCATCCACCAGAGACACGTAACCATCCTCACCCAAATCCAGTTGTTGGAGTGGTCGGATCAAATCGTCTGCGGAGATGAGACAGATCAGATACCGGTTGTGGTAAGGAACGATGTTGATGATGTAATTCGTGTCCTGAACAAGGATTGGGTTCCAGTTGGAGTAGAACGTTTCGTATACGTTTTTGGAATCCGTGAGGGAGACGATTTGCTCCTTGAGTTCCAGGAACTCTGTATACGACAGGGACATGGGTGCATAGTTCTGAAAAAAATCCTGTTCTTTTAAATAGAAAAAGAAGTTGTATTCTTGGCCGTAGTTTTTTTGAAGTTCATTAAATCGTTTATGCACTCTTTCGCTCGACTTGATGTAGTCCACGTAATCGGTGCGGGGGGTATCCATGATCTTAACGCTCTCATCATTCGCCAGCGTCCAGCCCATATAGTGGTTGATGTAGGAGAAGTCATGATTGATCTGCCTGATGTACAGATTCGCTGTATCCTGCAAATATCGGGTCGATTGCTGCTTCACGATGAAGATGGAAGCGAAACTGATCACGAGATCCACCACGAGGGCAAAGATTGAGATAAAGAGCATGATTTTCACATAGTGACGGATGGGATAGGGTTTGTTATTCAGTGCTTTAACCATGGGGCTGCCGTGATTCCTTTCAATTCGCCAAATAATGAAAGCGTTTTAATAGTGGTACTGTCATTATAAATGGAAAAGACGAAAAAATCAGGAGCGAACGCTCGGGCATCTTCATAAAGTCCGGATACCACATCGTAAAGTCCGGATAATAGCATGCTTGTATATGGAAATCGAGGATTTCTTGAAGGGGGACAAGGCGAAGGTCCGAATAACGCATGATGAGGTCCAAATAACGATTCCGGGTGGAAGTATACTTGAGTTGCTTACGCGACATGCTGGATCCACGACGACGCGAACAGAAAGGGGAATCGATTTGAAAGCAGGCCAACTGAATAGAACAACACACCCAACCCTCGGGCGCATCAAAAAGAATTGGGGCCTGTATCTGCTGCTGCTGCCTGCGGTTGTGCTGGTTTTGTTGTTTTCTTACGTACCGATGTACGGGATCTTGATCGCATTCAAGGACTATAGTCCCGCTCTCGGGATTATGGAGAGTCCATGGGCGGGTCTAAAGTATTTTGAGAAGTTTTTTAACTCCTATCAATTCTCGACAACGATCACCAACACGCTTGTGATCAGCTTATACAGCGTTGCGACGTTCCCTATTCCGATCATGCTTGCCTTGATGGTCAATCAAATGCGCCAGAATTGGTTCAAGCGCTTCTTCCAGACCGTAACCTATATGCCGCATTTTATCTCCACGGTCGTGATGGTTGGACTCATGCTGATTCTGTTCTCCCCGGGGTCGGGGCTGATCGGAAATATATTTCGTCTATTCGGTGCGGAAGCGCCGAACCTGATGGGATCAGCCGGCTTGTTCAGCAGCGTGTACGTATGGTCGGACGTGTGGCAGCATACGGGATGGGACAGCATCATCTATATTGCGGCGTTATCTGCGGTGAGCCCCAGCTTGTACGAAGCGGCCACGATGGACGGGGCAAGCCGATGGCAGAAAATCCGGTTTATCGATATCCCGATGCTGATGCCAACGGTTGTGACCCTGCTCATTTTGCGGATCGGCAGCTTGCTTGGTGTCGGCTTCGAGAAGGTTTATCTCATGCAAAACAGTCTCAATATTACCTCCAGCGAGGTCATCTCCACGTATGTGTACAAAATCGGCATGCTGAGCAGCCAATACAGCTTCTCGTCGGCGATCAATCTGTTTAATACGGTCATTAATTTTGTTCTGTTGATTCTGGTTAACCAGATTTCGAAAAAATACAGCGAAAACAGTTTGTGGTAACGCAAGAGAGGAAGGGTTCTATGGGCGTTGTGGAAATAAGAGAGAAGACAGCGCCAAGGCAGAGGAATACCCGATCTTCCGACAGGGTGCTGGAGATTGGCCTGTATGTATTCGCTGTCTTGATGCTGATTGTGTTGATCTACCCGCTATACTTCATCATCATTGCTTCGTTCAGTGAGCCGGCGGCTGTTGCGAATGGACAGGTATGGCTTTGGCCCAAGGATTTTACGCTGGCAGGCTATCAAGAATTGCTGAAGCACTCTAATATATGGATTGGGTACCGAAACACGATCGTGTATACGATTGTAGGTACCGCCATCGGCTTGGTGGTTAACATTTCTGCAGCTTACGCGCTCTCGAGAAAAGACCTCGTAGGCCGCAAATATATATCGCTGCTCTTTATTTTTACGATGTTCTTTAATGGCGGTTTAATTCCGACCTTTATGACGATCCGCGATTTCCATCTGTACGATACGTTTCTTGTCATGGTGCTGCCGTTTTCGGTTGCAGCCTTTAACATCATCGTGGCACGGACTTTTTTCCAGAGCAGTATTCCGGAGGATTTATGGGAGGCGGCCCAGCTGGATGGCTGCGGAAATCTGAGATATTTCATGACCATCGTGATTCCGCTATCGAAAGCAGTCATCTCGGTCATTGCCTTGTGGACGGCCGTGGGTCATTGGAACTCCTATTTCAATGCCCTGATCTATCTAAAAGATACGAACCTGTACCCGTTGCAGCTCATTTTGCGAAATATTCTGGTTACCAACCAGATGCAATCCGCTATGGGTACCGGAGAGGCCGCGGCCATAGCGCTGCGACTCGCCAATATTATGCGTTATGCGGTCATTATCGTCGCAACGGTACCGATTATGTGCATCTACCCGTTCGTGCAGAAGTATTTCAATCAGGGGGTGATGATCGGAGCCGTGAAGTCGTAAAGCCGGATAGATCTATTAAAAATAATAATTGGGGGAATGGTTGAATGGGAACAAATAAGGCAATGAGGAGACATCGTCTGAAGCTGGCTGCCGTCATTATGTTGGCCGGAGTACTGCTGTTAAACCTGGCGGGCTGCAGCGGCGGCAAGAGCAATGATACTAAAACGGATACCGAAGCGGCTTTTAACAAAGAAGGTCTGCCGATTGTCAATGAGCCAATAACGCTGGATGTGCTGACCGTTCGCTGGGGCAACATGGGAGATACGTTCCTCCAGAACCAGTGGCTCAAGGATTTAGAGAAGGAGACCAATGTCAAAATCAATTGGCAAATCATGTCCTCGAATGATTGGGGCGAGCAAAAATCGATCATGCTGGCGAGCGGTACGCTGCCGGATATTATTTTCGGCGATATCGTATTCAGCGATTCCGATATCGTGAACAACCTGTCGTATTTCCGCCCGCTGGATGACTACATCGATCAATACATGCCGAACCTGAAAGCGGCGCTGGAAGAAACGCCCGAAATGAAAAAGATGAGCACATTCCCGGACGGGAAAATCTACTCCTTGCCGGCACGGCTGCCGTCAAGGCCGAAAGCATCGATCCAGCCGATCATTAACAAAACATGGCTCGACCAGCTCGGACTGGATATTCCGGACAACACAGACGAGCTCTACGAGGTGTTCAAAGCGTTTAAAGAACAGGATCCAAACGGCAATGGCAAGGCCGATGAGATTCCGGTCAGCGGATCGGGGAACATCAGCATCGACCTGCTGAATCCGTTCGGCATCACGGACATTAACGGCAACAGCATGATGGTCATCGATAACGAGCCCGTGTTCTACCCGGTGACGGGGAACTACAAGGAAGCGATCAAGTGGGCGCATAAGCTGTATTCGGAAGGACTGATCGACCAGGAGATTTTTACGCAGGACAGCACCATGTCCACGGCGAAGCATCAGAATCCAGATGCGGCGCTGATCGGTTTCTCCAACCAATGGGTGCCGGATGCGGTGTTCGGGAAGTGGAAGGATCAATATATTGCGATTCCGTCCATCGCCGGACCTGACGGAAAAAGGTATCAGGGCGGCGAGCCTCAAGGCATGAGCCTGCGGAGAAACGAGTTCCTTATCACCACGTCGAACAAGTATCCGGAAATTTCGGCTCGCTTCGCGGACCAGTTCTACACCAATGAAGCGAGCATCCAGAATTTCTGGGGCGCCATCGGCACGGTGATTCAGAAGAACGACGATGGGACGTTTACGCTCATGAATCCGCCGGAAGGAACGAGTGCGGATGCGTGGTACTGGGAGCAATCCGTAAGGGATTTCGGTCCCAAGTATGTAAGCCCCAGCTTTGAGAAAAATATCATTCTGGATGAGACCACGGGCGACGGCTTGAAGTTGGTCATCGATAAGCTGGGAAGCGAATACGTAACGACGCCGTTCCCGAACGTGATGTACAGCGCTGAAGAATTCCAGGAGCTGCCTACGCTGACAACGGATATCGACGGTTATGTCGGCACGACCCGGGCGAAGTGGATATCCGAAGGCAATATCGATGCGGAATGGGATGCATACGTAAAGCAGCTGAACGATATGGGCCTTGAGCGTCTGGTGCAAATCCGCAAGGAAGCCTATCAGCGGTATATCAGCGTCAAATAAGGATTGCCTGCATCCGTCCGGGCTGCCCCGCAGATCAAAATGCTGCGGGGCATTGTGGTTCCGGCGTGGGACGGAAACGATTTTTTGATCTGTATTCATGTGTCTGCTTCAACGGAGAAGGCGGAATTGTTTTGGAGAAGCGAAGCGGTCCCCTGAAAGCTTTCCATCGGAAAGCTCGCAACGAAAGCATATGCTATCCCCGGATTTCAACATTATTCACTTCATTCCGAAAAAATCCGGGGGTAACAGGGATCGGAAAAACGATCCGCATGCGTAGTGATGATTATGCTTCTGAATAGCATTCTAGCGAGCACAGGAGGCAATATGGGAAAACATCAAAGTCACGGTGTGGAATGGAATACCGGCATGAGAAACATAATGAACAGGTAGCCATCCTATATCCGAACAGCATATTCAATCCTAGTGATAGATAGATTTATAAACAAGGAGTGTTTCGATGATGAATAAATTTCGAATCGGCTTAATCGGTTTGGGCGGGATGGCGCAGGAGCACATCCGCTGGATGAATGAAGAGAACATCTATCAGTTCGTGGCCGTGAGCGACGTCAATGGGGAAGCGGTGGCCAGAGTAGGCGATCAGCTGGGGATTGAGGACGGCAAGCGCTATGCGGATTTCAAGGATTTAATTGAAGATCCTGACGTCGATGCCGTCATTTCGGTTACGCCCAACAACGTGCACGCCGATATCATCAGCGCATGCTTGCAAGCGGGCAAACCTTTTTTGGCGGAAAAACCATTTACGCGAGTCTTCGAAGAGGCCATCTCCTTGCTGGAGCTGTATGAGAAACAGCCCGTCCCCGCCATGATCGGGTTTACGTACCGTTATACGCCCGCTTTTCGTTATGCCAGGGAACTGATCCGTACGGGAAAGCTGGGTACGGTCCGTCACTTCTCCATTCAGTACTTGCAGGGGTTTGGCGTGCCGAACCAGCAGGTTCCCTACATGTGGAGATACAACAAAGGCATCACAGGGACGGGGACCCTGGGAGATTTAGGTTCGCATATGATCGATATGGCCCGATTTCTGTTTGGAGAATTTGAAGAAATTACGGCCCAGCTACATACCATCATTCCAGAACGTAGGGACCCGGTAACGGGAGCGATGGCCAAGATCGAAGTTGATGATTTTGCCAGCTTTCAGGCACGGATGACCAATGGCATGATGGGCGTGTTCCAGACATCACGCAATGCGTTCGGTTCAGGCAACCAGCATGAGGTGTCCATTTACGGCGATCATGGCACGGTCCACGCCAGCACATTGGATCCGGAACGGGTGGTATGGATTCGCGAAGAAGAGCCCGGGCAGCTCGCTAGAACGACCATGGAAGTGCCGCAGCATTGCAAGGTCAAGCAGTATGCCGATTTCGCCGCGATATTGCGGGGGACACCTACCGATGGAGTCCCCGGGTTTATGGACGGATACCGGAATCAAGAGGTGCTGGATGCGGTCGTTAGAGCAAGCGAGACCAAGGCCGTGGTAGAGCTTCGAAATACGGGCCAACGAATCCAGAGTTTGTCATAACGTCTTGCCCATCCAGATATACAGCGCCATCAAAGTGAACAGAAACAGACAAAAGTTAACGCTTACAAATAATCCGCGAAGTACAGCGGAGCGGTGGAATTGAAATGGAGTTTTAAGCTCACCCGTACCTTCGATTAGGAATAAGATCAGTACCGTGTGAATGATCGTATGGCCAATGACTTCTTTGTAACCGAATACAAGGCTTGTCATAATAAAAATGCCAGATACCAGCAGAGCGGTGAATCGGCTCATGATGCCTACGATAAATGCCCACGCTAGCCCTATTTCGACAAAAGCACTGATCATGACGAAATGCTCAATGGTAAATCCGAAGGTAGGAAGTCCGTAGCTGCCCATTACGGTGCAAGCAAGCTCGGGGATGGTCAGCTTTTCCATAGCAAGCCAAGCAAGGGACATGCCCGTGCATATATACATGACGGGAGGAGCCGTTCTTTTTATTGGAGTGCCGCACACAAACAGATAATATACAATACCGAGATAGATTAAATAATCGATGGAATGAAAAATGCCGTAGGTTAATGAAGCTTGTAGATAGAGCAAGAATAGGATGGCACCGCTCACCGGCAATGTGCGTTTATAGAGCAGGCAGGCTGCGGCGGCGGAGAGACCGAGGATAATCCACATGGAATTGGTTTTGAACTCGGGTGCCAGGTATGAGCCGCTCAGAAGCTGCAGCACCAGGCCGATGGCCAGCCCTATGCGCAGAATGACTTCGGAATGGGGCCTTAGTCTGTGCAGCCATTGGTGAATTTTCATGATGGGCCTCATCTTACCCAGGGGATCGTGAAAGGCACAGGTGAGTAATAGGATCAACAATGTAAACGCTAACCAAAACAGGAACGTCAGCGTAACGATACGCGGAAAGGGCAGGGGGACCCATTCAAAGTTGTCCGTAAACCATTTGACATGAATATAGATGTTGCTAATCTTGGAGAAATGCATTACCATTCAATCAGTTCCTCCCTTAACCAACTCTAGTCACCTATCCAAGATAATACAATATTAGATAAAAAAGTATATTGTTGGATGAATATATCCCCCATTTTGAAAATATTATCCCTTAAGAGCATTCATAGACAGCATTTGACTTTACAGTCATAGCGTCACTAAACAAGAGGGTGTCCCAAAGATCTTAGATCTTGCGGGAGGCCCCCTTCTTGCTGTTAGAAGACGCTCCGTGTACGAATCGTTCCTACCATCGCTGTTGCCCCCACTTTAGACGCAAAGAAACCGTTCTTTGGTAAAATGGAGGTGCGACCCAAACCATTTACGAAAGGAACGGTTTCTTTTGTACATTCAATATACCATGGACCAACTCTATCTGCCAATGGATTTGGATTTCCTTTTACCGCTGAATGCGACTTAATGACAGGCTCAACCCGGCTAGGGAAGCTGTGTTCCGGCAGCATAACGTTCAACAGTTTCATAAGGCAGATGATCGGTAATAAGACGACCGTAATGCGCAATCCGTATGATGCCGTCCTCATCCAACACAAACTCTGCCGGAATCCGATTGAAATTTGAACCTTCTTCCAGCGTCAGCTTGAAACCTGCCGCTTCTGCTTCATCCGTGAATTGATGCACATTCGGTTGTGCTAAGGTGGCTTGTGTCTTGGCTACCGAAGTCTCGACTCCATAGCGAGTGTAGAGCTCCGCATTCGGATCGGCAATAAGAGGAAATGGAGCATTCTGCTGACCGACATGCTGATGAAGTGCCGCTTCCGGTGATTCGAAAACGCAAATGACATCGAGATGATACTGCTGCTGCCACTGAGGATATCGCTGAATAAACTGGTGCACCCTCAGATTGCATAGTGCACAGGCTGCGTTACGGAAAAAAGCGAGAAGTAATTTACGTCCGCGATGGTTTTCTAGTGAAATGATATTTCTATTTTGATCTACGCTTTGGAATAATGGAGCATAATCTCCGGGTTGGAGCACATTGTTCATTTTGGATTTCCTCCTGGGTTAACGGTATATAGGCGTGAGGCCTATTACCAATGTAGCAGGGAGGACTACATTGCTCTGTGACTAGGTCACATAGCAGTTTCTGTTAGACAGCCCCGGTTTATAATTTTCACCCAGCCTCTTCCTGTTTCCAGCCATCCTTTCTTTTGGAAATGGCCCAGCGTACGGGAGACGACCTCTCTTACGGAGCCAATTTCATCAGCAAGCTCTTGGTGGGTTGTGTGCACTAACGGATGTTCTTCCGAGGTGATGCGCAGCAGAGTCCTGGCAAGGCGCTGCTCCAGCGGTAATGACTGTCTCTCCTGCAGCATATTTGCCATCCGCAGTGTTCCATCAAGCAGCCCACCAAATATAGCGCTACGGATGGGTTCATATACCTGCAGCCAACGGAGAAAGCTGCTTTTCAACACATACAATACCTCTACCTCGGACTCGGCAATGAGAGTCCCCGGATAATCCTGCCCGCTAAGCCCGCTAAGCACGAGGAGCGAACAGACTTCACCGGCTGATAGTATGTTTAACACCGATTCGTTGCCATCTTCGTTGATGATTGTGATACGGGCCGATCCGCTGATCAGGAACATTCCATACATCGTGGCATCCTCTCGATGAAAGATTCTCGATTTGGCATCAAAATGTTTTGTGAAAGCTTTAGCATGGATCCATTCTTCTGGCGGTACGACTCTCAAATAAGGAAAGATGTCGGTTATCTGCTTCTCATTCAGTTCAGGCTTCATGGTTTGTTTCCGCCTTTCGGTAATCATGCACGGACATGCGAAACTGCTATTCTATATTGTTAACATTTCGGGCTGACAAAGTTCAAGAGAATTTTCTGGATTTCATGCGGGAAGAACTCCTTTAGCGATGCGATGGTTTTGCTATAATGATGTGAGCAAGCGATTTAAGTCAGGGAAAAGGGTGAAGAAGATGAATGAAACGCAATACATAAGGGATACGCCCACGAAGATCAGGAAAGGACAGGGAGCGGTGCTCATGCTGCAGGGCACCGCTTCGGATGTAGGCAAGAGCATCGTAACGACGGCGCTATGCCGCATATTTCTACAGGATGGTTATCGTACGGCTCCATACAAATCGCAAAATATGGCTCTTAATTCCTACGTGACGCTGGATGGCAAAGAGATCGGCAGAGCACAAGGCGTGCAGGCCGAAGCCTGCGGCATTGCCGCAACAACGGACATGAATCCGATCCTGATCAAGCCGATAAAGGACATGTTTTCACAAATCGTGATCCACGGCGTTCCCCACATGCAGATGAGTGCGATGGATTACAGGACGCAGTTCCTGCCGAAGGCCAAAGAGATTGTGCTGGATGCACTGGATCGTCTACGGGAGAGCTACGATATCGTTGTCATGGAGGGCGCGGGAAGTCCTGCGGAGATCAATCTTAAGGATCGGGACATTGTTAACATGAATTTGGCAGGATGGGCGGATTCGCCGGTTATTCTGGTTGCGGATATCGATCGCGGCGGCGTGTTCGCTTCCATTGTAGGTACGCTTGAACTGCTCGAGCCCCATGAGATGGCCAGGGTCAAAGGGTTTATCATTAACAAGTTCCGTGGGGATTTAGCACTGCTTCAGCCGGGACTGGACTGGCTTGAAGAGCGGACAGGCCTTCCCGTGCTGGGCGTGCTCCCCTATATTCAGGACATGCGAATCGAGGCCGAGGACTCGGTTGTACTGGATGAGCTTCAATATCAAAGACAGGAAAAACGCGACCTCGATATTGTCGTTATCCGGTATCCGCGTATTTCGAATTTTACGGATGTTGAAACGCTGCGCTGGGAGCCGGATGTTGTCGTTCGCTTTGTCCAATCGGTGGATGAACTTGGCACGCCGGACGTCATTATTTTGCCTGGCACCAAGGATACGATCAGTGACCTCGGGTTCCTTCAGGATCGGGGCCTGGCCGATGCGATCTTGAGGCAGACGCAGCAGCGGGATGTGCAGTTGGTTGGCATCTGCGGAGGATATCAAATGCTGGGCGAGCAGCTGTCGGATCCGCATGCGGTCGAAGGAAGCGTTCGGGAAGCGAAGGGGCTTGGCCTTCTGCCGATTCGGACTTCTTTTTTGAAGAATAAAAGGACGGTTCGGGTGAAAGGGGAATTGTTACCGGAACATCCGCTGAGGTTCGTTACTTCGGATACAGAGGTCGATTTTACGATTACGGCCTATGAAATCCATATGGGTGTGACTGAATGGAGCGCCGTGTCTGACGGCTCAGGACACCGCCCGCTTTTTTCGATTGAAGCAGATGGCACAGATTCTTTAAAGGCAATAGAAGATATTCAGCCGCACATTGAAGGGATTGCTACTTCTGATGGCCGTATATGGGGAAGCTATTTGCATGGCTTGTTTGACAACGATGTCTTCCGCAGGTCCTGGCTGAACGGCATTCGGATAAAGAGGGGTCTGATTCCAATTCCGGAAACGTTTAAAGCAGAAGAACGCAAATTCGCGGAATTTGACCGTGTAGCGGACATCGTTCGTAATCATGTGGATATGAAAAAAATATATGAAATCATCGGTTATGCGCATTGAAAGATGGGGAATGCATCCGATCATTCGGGTAATAATGATGAATAGGAAGATAACACCATGCACACGGCATGGTGTTATTTGCGTGGAGCGAAAAGAAAAAAGTTGATTAATTATAGGATAGGGGGGTATACTAAATATAGGAGCAAATGAAAATTCATCTTGCAGTATAACCCATGATTGGAGTGATAGCCCATGTTGAATAAGAAGGGCACCATACTAGCCTTAACGGGCATACTTGCTTTTGGATTGTTGACAGCATGCGATAACGCGAAGCAGGCCCCTGATACGGGCGGTCATGGCGGAAACCATGAAAAGGAAAGCGGAAGCCAGGAAACGAACGGGCACAGTGAACACGCTGGCGGTCATGAAACGGCCTCAGATCATTACAACGCTGCATTTACATGGAATGAACCGGCAAGAGCAGGTGCTGAATCTGAGTTGACGATCCAAATTACGGATAAAGACGGTGGACCTGTCCAGGATTTTGATGTCAATCATGAGAAACTCCTGCATCTGATCATAGTGAATCGCGATTTGTCCTTCTTCAACCATATACATCCGGATTACAAGGAGAATGGCGTATTTACCGTGAACACGACATTCCCGGCTGGCGGCGAATATAAATTGTTCGCAGATTTTGTGCCTAAGGGTGCTGGAGGGACCACGCTTAGCGAATGGGTTCAGATTGAAGGAGAAGCAGGGAAACCTTCGGCGATTCAACCGGATTCCAGCCTGATCAAACAAGTAAACGGCAAGGAAATTGAGCTGAGTTTAAGCAATACTTTATCGAATGAAGAGGTTGTGCTCACTTATCATATTCAGGATGCGCAGACGAAGCAAGAAATCAACAACCTCGAGCCTTATCTGGGCGCAGTCGGGCACGTTGTCATTCTGTCCGCAGACGCTGAGCAGTACATCCATGTGCATCCTCTAGACGAGCAGAGTACAGGACCCCAAGCGGAATTTGCTACTACCTTCCCCCACAGCGGTATCTACAAGATCTGGGGACAATTTCAGCATCAGGGTGAAGTGATGACCGTGCCTTTTGTCGTTGAGATACAATAATTTCAGTTGAAGGAGTGATCGATATGACAGAACCATTGAAAATCTACACCATCCCGACTTGCAGCGATTGCCATCATGCCAAGCGTTACTTCAAGGAGCAGGAGGTTCTGTATACGGAGTATGATTGCACTCAGAACCCGGAATATCCGGAAGAAGTGCGACGGTTGACGGGAAAACAGATTGTGCCTACGATCGTTATTGGTGACAACGTATTTATTGGATTTGCCGATAACTTTCAGGAAATCCGGGAATTGATGAAATAAATAAGGGTTCATGGAAGTGAAGAAGAAGCATGGATCGTTCCCCGCGGGATGATCTATGCTTCTTTTACGTGCGTCTATTTTCACTCCGCGCCAATGGCCATAATTGCAACTCGGAGATGATGTTCATGAAATTTGATGCTACACCATATAAAACGTAAATAATGAGGTATTGTACGGCCAGAATGTTCGTTTTCATCAGTTTTTTAATGGTAATTCGCAGGTGTAAATAATCAGTAGCGGTGTTATTATATGGGTTGCGTCTTTTGGAAAAGATCATTGTGGCAAGCGTTGATAGCCCATTGAAATTTCTTGAAACGATTCGGAATATAACACGTATCAATACTCACTGCTTAGATGGAAGGGGTAGACACACAGTGGATAATGGAATGAACGTTATTTTGTTTGAAAAGAAGCCGGACGGTGAGCTGGTGCAGATCGAAGAACGGTCATGGACGATGAACATGGTCGCTGCACTGGAGCATGTGAATTATATCGTTGTTGGCGGCCGGGAATATGAAACGATTGAAGGCAGATTAAATGTAGACACGGGCAAACTTGAGCTTCTGCTCGTTCCGATGCGGAACGATTAATCTTGTCCGAAAGGAGAAACCATCTTGAGTAATGAAAAAGACAAAAAAGATCAGCCAACATCCAAATGGCTGACGCCGGAAGGCAAACCGATTCGGGTCCTGTCGAGCTCGCTGGGCATTGCCTTGTTGGCGAACGCATTTCTGGTATCGGGCGCGGCAGCGAAAGACCTTGCTTCGGAAGCGGTTACTTCATCCGAAGAGCCGCAGCTGGTGTCCTGGTCGACAGAAGAAGTGAAGAAGTATTTTGACAAGAATGTGGATTGGAACATTCCGTTTCCTAGTGAGGAAAAATTCCAGGAAGAGCCGGTAGAAGGAGCCGCTGCAGGATCGGGTTCGGGCGGCGGAACAACGATCGTCAACAACTATGGCGGGTACAATTCCGGTTTCGGCTGGGATGACTTGCTGCTCTATCACATGTTGTTTAACAATGGTTCCTATTATTCATCCAGCGGATGGTACAACAATCATCGCGGTTATTATGCGAATAACGGCAAGCCTTATAAACCCCGCACGTATTCGAGTGGTACGTTCCAGAATAAACCGGTGGTGAACTCCAATGTTCGCCCGAAAACCTCCACTTCATCGTCAGGAACGATTACACGCCGCTCCACGTCGTCCAAGTCTGGTGGCATCGGCGGCAATTCCAGCGGGTTCAGTTCCTCGGGTTCGAAATCCAGCTCCAGATCTGGTGGTTTTGGAGGATGAGTCACGACAGCGTATTCACCGTATCGGGACAGCCTAGCCCCAATCGGGATGGGCGGGTATCGGAGCTCGCGGAGCTCGGCTTTACCTGGGCGGATCTGGAAGGGGAAGCCTACTGGATAGACCAGATCGTCACCATACGTCAAGAGACCTATCGTGAGCTGGAAGAAGCAGCCGCGATATTATGGGCCATGTTGGACAAAACCGTTCGTTATATTCATCGCAATCATCATATATACAGCTTGATTGGCATTCCGCCTATCCTGTGGCAGATGCTGGACGAATGTCCGCTGCCGGAAGAGGGATTGATCAGCCGGTATGCCAGGTTTGATTTTGCTATTGCCCATGATGGCAGCATCAAGCTGCTGGAGCTGAATGCGGACACGCCTACAGGTTATGTTGAGGCTTCCATTGCAACGCCGTGGATGTGCCGTCAGGTCGGTATTGTCTCTCCCAACGAACGGATGCAGGAACTGGTCGCACAAGCGTGGGGAGCAGAGCGTCCGGATACGGCTGCCTGCATCGCTTATGGCGAACATAGAGAGGACTCCGGTACGATCGAAGCGTTGGTTCGGCACAGCGGGCTGGATATCCGACTGGTGGATTGTCTTGATCTGTGGGTGGATGAAGGTATGCTGAAGGACGTCGATGGCCGGGAGATTCACCGGATGTTCGCCCTATATCCGAAGGAGTGGATGTCCGTCGATGATGGCGGAGATGCGCTTGCTTATGCCATCGAGACGGGACGCCTGCAGCTGTTCAACTCGCCGCACAGCATTTTACTGCAATCCAAAGGACTGCTTGCCGCCATGTGGGGGATGTATGAGCTGGGCCTTTTGTTCGATGAGACAGAACGGGAAGCCATCGTCAATTATATGCTGCCCACTTACAACAAACCGGTATTCTCCGGTAATTTTGTGTCCAAGTCGATGTTCGGTCGCGAGGGTGGTTCTGTCAAGCTGTACGACCAAGC
The DNA here is from genome assembly GCF_049316025.1 of Paenibacillus sp. NPDC058898. Classification (NCBI taxonomy): domain Bacteria; kingdom Bacillati; phylum Bacillota; class Bacilli; order Caryophanales; family Paenibacillaceae; genus Paenibacillus; species Paenibacillus sp. NPDC058898. Next base: position 522,903 of record NZ_JBMOSM010000004.1, read on the forward strand.
CGGACAAATCGAGGTAGAGGATCAGGACGGATATGATACAAGTGTCATGTTTCCGACGGTCTATCAGCGGAGGGCAGACCTGGCTCGCATCGAGACGGCGGAGGGCCATTTTCATTTACTGACAGGATTGTTCGTCCTGAATGGCACCCCTTGCGGTTTGCTGGGACGTGCGGGCGGTTTGATTACGGGTAATTCCAGCCATTTTATCGCAATGGGAGTGAAATAAATGCAGTTGAAACAAGATAGAAGGCAGCATAGCGGTGCTCCTAAGGGAAAGAGGAAACCTCCGGTCGTTCTGGCGGTTCTACTATTATCCCTCATGGTCTTGGCGCTGAGTGCATGCTCCAATGGGTCCACGGTATTTCATACCGGATCGGAGGAAGTATCTTCAACCTCTGCTCGCGTGCCTTGGGACTACCGGATCATTGAAGGAACCGTCGGTGATTTGATTGGCGGCGATATGACCGTGCTGCCGGATAACGAGCTCCTGCCGAACGATAACAACTATGCTACCGGGGACAAAATTTGGACGCTTCAATTCATGGATGCGGAGCTTACCACGGATGCGAATCAACGTAATGATATCCGGTTATCGTCTTGGCAGATCCTTAAGTCGTTCAAGGACAAAAAGACGGCAGAATCGGATTTGACCAACCTGAAAGTCACGGTCAAAACTGACGTAAAGCTGGTTGGGGTTTATAAAACAACGTATAAAAAAGACACCAGGCATTTTGCTGTCATCGAACTGCCGACGGGCAATCGGATCAAGCAGCCGATCGATGAGAAGCGTTATGCCGCAATGGAAAAGAAGGACAAGGTTGATGTTGTATTGGAGGAAGTGCATGATTTCGCCGATTACGACTTGGTCTATGCAAAATTTCGGGGGTGGGCGGATTGACGGTCGTCATTAATATTGTAGTAAGTGTAATCTGCATTATCGTGCTTCAATTACTGGGTATGTTGATTTTCAGCTGGATGACCCGATTTAACGACATGGAAGAGCTGAAGAAAGGCAATGTCGCGGTTGGTCTTGCCTTTGGCGGCAAGTTTATGGCAACAGCCATTATTCTGGGCATATCGGCGTATACGAATTCATCGATCTGGCACATGATACTGTGGTTTACCGTTGGGTATGTATGCTTGATCGTTGCCTATTGGGTATTTGAGCTGGCTACGCCGGGTCTTAAACTTTCCGAGCACCTGCAAAAGGGGAACGTAGCGATCGGCATTCTGCTTGCGATGGTGTTTATCGGGACGGCCTTTGCAATCAGCAGTCTGATTATTTAGAACGAATGGCACCATGGAGGAGAGGAGCAGATATGTGCACTTTTTTCTAAGATTATCTTTGAAAATGATGCGTCTGCGCAAAACAACGATCAGCGTTCTTGTGGTACTGTTTGTGGTGCTGTGCTCGACCCTGGCATTTCTGCTGGAGCCCGAAACCTTTCACCATTGGTTTAACGCCCTTTATTGGGTGCTTACCACGATGGCAACCGTAGGTTATGGCGATTACTATGCAGCTACCGTGCCAGGCAAGATATTAACGATATTCATCTATATCTTTGGCATCGGGCTGCTCAGTTTAGTGATCGGTAAGGTGATCGAATCGTTTGGAAGCATGCAGCGGCAGAGAGGAGCGGGCAGGTTGAATTTTAAGGGTAATGGTCATGTCATCATAATCAATTGGAGCAAAAAAGCAATGTCCGCGATCGATGAGATTTTGTCGTATTCGCCGGAGTCCGAGATTGTGGTCATTGATGATACCAGTCAGCATCCTGTCGAACATCTCGAACAGGTTCATTTTGTAAGCGGCGATCCTGCAGCGGATGACGTGCTGATGAGAGCCAACATCATGGAGGCCAAATCGGCCATAGTCTTTGCGGATGCCCGGATTGATGAATCGGCTCTCGTGGACGGCAAGTCGCTGCTGATTGTTTCCAGCATTGAACGGATTGCGCCAAATGTACATACCACAGTGGAGATCGTGCAGGAGAAGCATGTTCAGAATTTCCGCTACAATCATGTGAACGAGTTTGTGCTCTCGCACGATGCCGTGTCCAGATTGGCTGTGCGAGCGGCGCTGCAGGAAGGAAACTCGGATGTGCTGATGCAGCTGCTGAGCCGCCAGCATGGCGATGATATTTACGAAGTGGCGTGGAACCCTGCATGGAAGACCTACGGCGATGCCTTTCAGGATCTGCTGCGGCAAGGAGCGACGCTTATCTCCGATCGCAATGATCTTAGCATTAACCGCAAGCTCGATGTGCCGATTCCGCGGGATGCGAGATTGTATGTGGTTTCGGACGAGGCGACCTATAAGCGGATTACCGGCAAGCTTGCTTGATAGGTGGATAAGTAAAATTTTGAACAATAGGGCTGTCCCAAAAGCAGGTCTACATTCTTGACGAGATAGCTAACCTTATGAAAAAAAACGTTAACAAATAAAGAAATGGCAGTACAGAGGAGAACATCCCTGAACCGTCATTTCTTTGTTTTGGTTTATTGCGCCTCCGGAGGACACCTACGAAGGCACGTGTCCGTACCATAAGGATTGCCTTGAGGGCTTGGCAGCCGGCCCGTCGCTCGGTAGACGCTGGGGCATGGCCGGCGCGGCATGCCTATCCCTTGGTCGCTTGATGGATAAAGGATTTTTCCCTTTATATAAACGCCTATAAAATTTGGATTGTTCTACAATTGACTTAGGCAGAAGTTCGGGTATACCATACTATGGTAGATTGCCCGATGATGTTGTATCCACTTCATAGTTTCACAAGGAGTAATCATTATGACAATAAAGGCTATATTGATCGGCGCCGGTGTCCGCGGTGCGAACGTTTACGCACCTTATGCCAGGAATCACCCGGATCAATTGCAGTTTGTCGCAGTAGCAGAACCGGATCCGATACGAAGATCTTCGTTTGCGATGCAGTACCATATACCGGATGACCAGATCTACGAGGATTGGCGCGATGTGCTTCAGAAGCCTAGGTTTGCCGATGCTGTCTGGATCTGTACCCAAGATCGTATGCATTATGATGTTGCCATGCTTGCTCTTCGGCAAGGGTATCACGTCCTGCTCGAGAAGCCTATTTCCCCTTCCCCGCTGGAATGCCTGGAGCTGGAGGAGACGGCCCGAAAGAGCAACCGTTTATTGACTATCTGCCATGTTCTTCGCTATACCCCATTTTGGTCCGGCATTCACCGGATTATTGAACGGGGCGATATCGGCAGGGTGGTGGATATTCAACTCAGAGAAAATATTGGATACGCGCATATGGCCCACAGCTATGTTCGCGGCAATTGGAATAATACAGCTTCGGCGAGTCCGATGATTTTGGCCAAGTCCTGCCATGACCTGGATTTGATCTCTTGGCTGATGGGGCAGGACTGCGTACGCCTTACTTCTTTCGGATCGCTGTTTCACTTTACCAAAGACCAGGCGCCGGAGGGGGCGACGGAGCGTTGCTCTAGCGGCTGCCCGCATCTGAAGGATTGTTGTTATGTGGATCTCCGCTACTATATGGGAGAAGGCCGGCGGAGAGCCAAGCATTTTTCGGACGATCTGTCCGATGCAATGATTCGGAGACAGCTGCCGAATACGCCGTACGGGCGCTGCGTCTATCACTGTGACAATGACGTCGTCGATCATCAAAACGTCAACATGCAGTTCCAGAACGGCGCAACGGCATCATTCTCGTTGTCCGCGTTTACGCATGACAGCTCCCGCACGGTTCAGATTTCAGGGACGCGCGGCGAGATCCGGGGAAATATGGCAAGACAGGAGTTTACGGTATATTCCTTCGTGGATGGCGGGCGCACGGAGATCCGGGTTGAAGACGAGGGTCGCGAAGGAACCGATTCGATGCTGAACGAGTTTTGCGAGCAGGTCAACTGCTTTACGGGCAGTTCCTTAACCTCGGCATCCGCTTCGATTCAGAGTCACATGATGGCATTTGCGGCAGAGGAATCCCGCTTGAATGAAGGGCAGTGCATTGAGCTAGGAAAGTTGATTACCAATTACAGAGAGGAAGCCAGCATTTTCCGAAACTCGAATGAAAACGGCGCCAATCGTTACTGCACCGTATGAAGACGAGGGGTGCTCCAGAGTCAAACCATGACTTTTGGACATCCCTATTTTTGGTCTGGCTGCCCATTAAGGGATTGACATTCGGATTTGCTTGGATTAATATGGCTTAAATATTACGAACACTTAGAAAAGCGATGAAGAGAAGAGTAGTTAAGATACGTTGTTTGCAGAGAGCTCCTGCCTGGTGAGAATGGAGCAGCAATGTTCTTAATGAACAAAGACTCAGAGCTGCGTATGGAATTGGGCGGTTTGCTCAAGGATGTTACGCCGGGACTCTCCCGTTACAGAGATAGGGTATAAGCATCGTGATGCCGTACCTGAAGAGGTGAAGATGGCGACAAATTCACAAACCGGGGTGGTACCACGAAGCGTTTATAAAGCTCTCGTCCTCAAGATGACAATCTTGCGGATGGGGGCTTTTTTTGGTTGATACTAAAAGTAAAGGCAGGGGATCAGAATGCATTGGTCAGAACAATGGGCAGATCTGTTAATCGAGAGGTTTCCTGACAAACCGACTCTGGTATGCGCAGCCGGCATCAGCCCTTCCGGGGCTGTGCATATCGGCAATTTCCGGGAGATCGTAACGGTCCATTTTGTGGCAAGAGCGCTGGAAAAGAGGGGCAGGGACGTTCGTTTTATTTTTTCATGGGATGACTTCGATCGGTTCAGGAAGGTTCCCGCGGGGCTGGATCCGGCGTTTGAAAAGTTTATTGGCATGCCGTACGTCGAGGTTCCTTGTCCGTTCGGATGCCATTCTTCCTATGCGGCGCATTATGAGCAGGAGTTTGAGGCTTCCCTGGCGGCATTCGGGATCCAGCCCGAATTTATATATCAAAGCCGGGAATATCAGTCTGGACGATATCATCCGTTCATTCTGCATGCGATCAAGCACAGGGCCGAGATTTATAATATACTGCATGCCTTCAAAACGGGCGGAGCCCATGAGTATGAGCGAAATAGTTACTATCCTGTAAACGTGTATTGTCAGGTATGCAGAAGGGATACCACCGTCATACAACACTTCGACGAACCCGGAGAGAGCCTGACCTATGCCTGCCAATGCGGGCATCAAGCCACCTTGCCGATCCTTCGGGCAAACAATATCAAGTTGCAGTGGAAAATCGATTGGCCCATGCGCTGGAAGATGGAATGCGTGTCGTTTGAACCCGGGGGCAGAGACCACTCATCTGAAACGGGCAGTTATAACGTAGCCAAGGTCATTTCGGAGAGAATTTTCGGGAATCCGCCACCGTCGTATGCAGCCTATGAGTTTATTCGGATCAAGGGGAATCAGGCCAAAATGTCCAGCTCGACCGGAACCAATTACACCCCAGGCGATCTGCTGAAAATATACCCGCCTGAAATCATCCTGTATATGTTCGCGAAATATCAGCCGGATGCTTCCTTCCATATTGGACTTGATGAAGACGTGATCCGCAATTACACCGAATATGAACGATATCGGAATCAAGATGGTTCCAAGCACATGAGCGGCGATATTCAAGCAACGCTGGAACTTTCCGGGACAGACGGAAAACCGGGGCCGACTCCGAAATTCGGCCAGATCTCCGGCATACTGCCGCTCGTGGATTTTGACCGGCAGCTTCTGCAGGAGGTTTTGCACCGAGTGGGCGAAAAGGTTGAGCCGGAGCTGCTTGAACCCATTGCACGGCGAGCTGAGCATTGGATCAAATACCATTATCCGCAAAAGCAAATCTCCGTGAACGAAGATCAGGACCATGAGCTGTACGGGACGCTGGATTCAGTGGAGAAGCAATGGCTTCATCACTTTTGCGATCTGTTGAAGGATGACAAGCTCGATGATGCCAGCCGACTGGAGAAGATTTATGCGATCTGCCATCATGATGACAGCAAGACGATGAGGAAAAATCAGAAGAGGTTGTTCGGTCTCATCTACCAGTTTGTCCTTCACCGCCATGAAGGTCCCCGTCTCCCGATCTTGATCCAAGTTGTCGGTGTACATCGACTGCTCGCTCTGCTGGATTTTCGGGAATGACACTTGGGTCAGCGGTCGGATGGATATATTCCAAAGTTAAAAACGCCCCTGTTTAACATTGGGCGTTTTTTCCTATAGAATTCAGACCATCTCTCTCAGAATGCTTTGGCTGCTTTTTTCCAGCGTCATAGGAAACATTTTCACTTTCCCGGGCGATAAGGCTAGAACCTCTTCATATGCGGCGGCAGATGCATAGACCAGATCAGATTCCTCGATTCGTTGCAGTAGGTCCTCCCGATTATCCAGTCCAGCCAAGCTGGCGTAGACCCCTTCAATACCGGCTTCTTCCATGCGGCTGGCCATCCACTGTGCACCTGCCTTACCCAAGCAGACAAAGCTGATATTACTTCCTGGTGTAAGCCGGGCAATATCAAGTAGGACCGACGTTTCCGCATTCGCGCCAATGACGGATACTTTTTTGTCGTATTTGCTGCATAGGGCCTTTACTTCGTTATCGTGGTTTAATGTCGTGATTATGAGGTTTGAGTACTCCAGTGCCTCGAATAAGGCTTGTTTTCCCGTCAACAGATCCTCCAGAAATACCGTCTTCACTTCGGCGCCCGTCATTTGCTCGATTGCTTGCTGATAAAAGGGATAATCATGTTCTTTACATTCGATGAACAAAATCCGCTGTTTCGTGTTCAGGACAGGCTCCTGCAGCAGCGTATAGGCGAGGGATGCGGCAAAGAACTCGCTCGCGGGGATGTTAACGGAGCTAAGCTCCTCCGTCGTTCGCTTTACCAGCTCATGCATGAGCTTTCTGCGAGTTCTGAGCTCTTCTACCTGTGCGTTGTTTAATACCTGCGTTCCTTTACCCTTATGCATCGAGACGATCCCCTCATCCTTCAACTGGTTGTAGACCAGATTTACGGTATTGCGGTTCAGTCCCAGCAGATCCGCCAGCGCACCGGCCGGAGGCAGCATATCAAAGGGTTCGATCTGTCCAATCCCAATCAACCACTTTAATTGCTCTTTGACCTGTGTGCTGACATTAAGGGTGGCGTGCGGGTCGACTCGAAGCATGAGTTTATGCGGCATAACGAAACCTTCTTTCCTAGTCAACTAGTAATTTAACTTTACATAATTATTTGTCAATTATCAAGAAAAGTATTGACATATATGGCTGTAAGTCATTATCTTATATATAACTAAATAACTAGTTAACTATGAATATCGGAGGGTTACGATGAAGGATCAGGCAGCAGCATATGTACAAAAAATGAAAGGTGGAGCTAGAAGTCCGTTGACCGTCCGTCCCATGAATATTGCCATTGGTTTTATCGGCGGCGCTATTTCCATCGGGTTATTAGCTCTTCTGACGTCGCTTGCAGAGAGTATTTGGATCATGGCACCTTTTGGTGCGAGCTGTGTGCTTGCGTTTGCGGTTTGGGATGCGCCGCTATCACAGCCAAGGAACCTCATTGGAGGGCATCTGATTTCCACTTTCACGGGACTTGTAACGCTTGAGGTTCTGGGGGACGGAATCTGGGCTATGGCCATTGGTGTGGGAGCGGCGATCAGCTTGATGGGCATAACCAAGACGACCCACCCTCCGGCTGGTGCAGATCCCTTGGTTGTCATTATGGCTGGCAGCGGCTGGTCATTCTTATTTACGCCGGTGCTTGCCGGCTCGGTCATGATCGTGGTTGTGGCTCTGCTCGTCAATAATGCGGTAAAGGAGCGAAGATATCCGACATTTTGGTGGTGAAGGCAGTTATTTCCTTGATAAATAAACGGTAATCATGGTAATATCTTCAATCTTATATCGTCAACAACAGACTCGGATCTACAAGGGACCGGGTCTAATTTATGTTGTTTGGCCGCGGATCTGAAATTTCCCAAACTAATTCATATACCACGATGCGAGGAAATCCAAACCGAAATCATAAAAAATAGGAGATACTTACCACTTGATCCCGGGTGTCAAATCTATAGAATATTACACAATCCCGGTACAGGACTCTATTCTTATTTTGTATAAAAGGTTAATATTGCCAAACCTTTACAGAATGCGGTTCTCAGCCGTTTTTTTATACGACTTTGGTATCAAATTTGTAATAACTATGGATAATGATGTAAAAATGACCGGAACTTTAGCAATTTTTCTGCGTTTAACCTTATGATTCACGAAAATTTTCTGAAAATCTTCGTCATCTCGCTGCGTTCCTCTGATGGACTGAAGTCATACGGTTCCAGCCTTATCGGGCTGCGATGCTTTCACTGAACACAACTAACATCAGGCTGTGAAGTTGTCAAATGACAGGGACGAGGAGGCAGCGGAACGCTTTATCGGGGGAAAAATGTGGAAGAGGTTTGTTTTACTTCTTTTTGACTACTATCGATATTGGAAAAGTTGGTAAAGAAGGAATATGGTATCGGGAACGCATCGGCTATACAATGACGAGTATGGCTCAGTCGTCATATGTCGGTGCAGCAACAAGCATGTCAAAGAAAGGGCAGGTGAGCAACGAAGACGATGAGCAGGCGAAAATGGTGGGTGATCGCAGCACTTTGCACAATAGTGCTTCTCTGCGGTGCTGCTGTAATTCAAGGATATCTACGGCCGTCATTAAAAACGTATGCGGATGCGGACGGCGTGAAAATGAAATTCAAAACAGAGGGAACCTCCTTTCTGGAATATGAGGATGACGAAGTTTGGAAAGAGGTTTTTGCCAAAGGCGTGAATCTAGGGGCAACCGTACCTGGACATTATCCCGGTGAGCTTCCGGCAACGGAGGAGGATTACCTTCGCTGGTTTAAACAGATTGATGACATGGGAGCGAATGTAATCAGGGTCTACACCGTGCATAATCCGGTCTTTTATTCTGCATTGGTGAAATATAACCGGGATAAAGGCGATGACCCCTTGTACTTCATGCAGGGCATTTGGTCACCGGAGGAGCAGCTAATCGAGCGTAAGGATGCGTATGACGAAGAAATCATCCAGACGTTCAAAGCGGAGATATCGAAGGCTGTTGCTGCTGTCTACGGTGATATCAACGTTGAGCCGAAGCATGGACAGTCGAGTGGCAAATATAAGGTCAATGCCGGCAAGTACCTAATGGCCTGGCATGTGGGAACCGAATGGGACCCTGCCATGGTCGATAACACCAACACGGTACATAAGGATGTTCCTCAGTATGAGGGGGCCTATTTCTCGGGGACGAAGGACGCAAGTCCCTTCGAGAATTGGCTGGCATCTTTATTGGACTATACAGCTGCCGAGGAGCAGAAGTATGGGTGGCAGCATCCGATGACATTTACCAATTGGGTCACAACCGATGTGCTTGAGCATCCGGGGGAACCGCTGTTTGAGGAAGACCTGGTGTCTGTCGATGCGAGGCATGTAGAACCGGTGAACTGGGATGCAGGATATTTTGCCGCATACCATGTGTATCCGTACTATCCGGATTTTTTCCGTACGGACAAAACATTACAGACCATTCCCGATGGGGATGGGGGGTACAACACGTACAAAGCCTACTTGCGAAAATTGAAGGCAGCGTTCGAGGATATGCCGATTATGGTCACCGAATACGGCGTACCGTCATCCATCGGTATTTCACACCATGGTCCTGGAGGTAAGGATCAAGGGGGACACGACGAAGCTGAGCAAGGCTCGGTTAACGTCTCGCTGACCCAGGATATTTACGACGAAGGTTATTCCGGGGCCATCTTGTTCATGTGGCAGGACGAATGGTTCAAGAAGACATGGAATACGATGCCTTTTGAAATACCGGCAGACCGCCGGGCATTCTGGTTGAATGTGCTGACGAATGAGAAGATGTTCGGTGTTCTTGCCATGCAGCCGGGCAAGGCAGAGCAGATCACGATCGACGGAGATCTCAGCGATTGGGATAAGGTCCCCGAAGGGGAAGTCAAGACCTGGTCCGGAACAGCTCCGGGCGTCAAGAGCATGAAGCTGACACATGATGAGGCCTATCTGTATATCGGGATGGAACTGGAAGAAGCATTTGATCCCGAACGTTCCAAGCTCTTTATCGGAGCAGACACGATCCCTGGCGGCGACATTCCCAAGAAAGAGCTAGCTGGACGAACGCTCAAAGGCGGGGCTTTGGAAACATTAATTCAGTTAGGCCAAGAGGATGAGTCCCAGGTCACCATAGCACCATCATACGATTTCCACAGCCGGTTGTACGGTAAGGAGGGATATTGGATGCTGCCAGGTGAGGAAGCCAAGGGGACCAAGGATGATCCTGTAGTGCCTGGAGGTTCGTTTCATTCCTGGAAGCTGGCCATCAGCCTGCTGATGAATCCGCCGGATACCCGCTTCTCCCATCCGTTTGTGGATGAGAGAGTAGGGATGCTGAAACGGGGGACCAGTGATCCGCAATCTCCGGATTTTAATTCTCTTACAGCCTGGCAGTATCAAGACAGATTCGTTGAGATGAGAATCCCTTGGATGCTGCTCGGATTCGGGGATCCGAGTTCGCTGCAGGTGCTGGATTACAGTCCGCTTCAAGACAAGCGTACATTCAGCACGATCACAGCGGAAGGTATCCGGCTGGCTCCGTGGATCGCACAGCGATCTAAGAACAACGGGGATTCAGCGTCAGGATCGGCGGAATCCATCAACCTGGAGGAGATCGAACCCTATACTTGGGAGCTGTGGGAAGCAACCAAGTACAGTGAACGATTAAAACAAAGCTATTATGATATGCAGGACATATACACCCGTCTGCCTGAAACGGAGCGGGAACCAGATGCTAAATAAAAGGAGGAGCCATCGGATATGTTTTCAAATTTAGAAATGGCATACGTCTTCGCCTATGTATGTCTCGGCCTTATTGCAGCCGGCATTATCCTGTTGTTCCAAATGAAGATCAAGCACAATGCCATACAAAGAGAAACGGAACGCTTAACAGAAAAACATCATGATTATTTTGTGTATGTGCAGAGTCATCTGCATGACGATACGACGCTGGAGCTTCCTCCGGGCAAATTGACATCGGCAGAGCGCCGAGTCATTCAAGCCAAGTTCATCGAGTGGATCGAGCAATTCAAAGGGGACGCCAGAGAGAAGCTCCTGCGCTTATGCCGGGAAGCCGGATTTGTGGAAGAGGAGATTCGGGCATTATCCAGCCTGCGGAAAGACCGCTGTATTGAAGCGGTCTACCGCCTTGGGGGGATGCGTGCGGAAGAGGCTGTGCCGCAGCTTCAGCATCTGATGAACCGTACGAAATATGGTCCGATGACCATCATCATTGCACGGGCGATTGCCAAAAGCGCAGTTCAGTCACAGCAAATTCGAGAAATGTTGTCCAAGCTGCTGTCCTACGATAAAGCCATTCATCATATGGCTGCCGATATTTTGCTTGAAACCCGGCTGGATTCGGCCAGCCTTATGCGCAAGCTCTTGGATGATCCCGATCCTGGACTGGTCAAGGTTTCGCTTGTAGCCATGTGGGGGCAGGCCATTCCGGCTGTCGTGCCGGCACTCGATCGATTGGTCGGATCCGAGGAAAAGGACGTGCGTGCGGAGGCGGTCAAGCTGTATCTTGGCTCCTACCCGGCCCTGAAGGATGATACCATTGCGGAGCTCATGAATGATCATGAGTGGGAAGTACGCGCAGCAGCGGCAAAAGCGCTGGGACGGCTTCATGCCGCAGGCAGCATTCCGATTCTGGCTTCCGCCTTGAAGGACGAGAATTGGCATGTGCGCAACAACAGCGCGGAGAGCCTGGCCATGTTGGGAGAACAAGGCTTCGAGACATTGTGCCAAGCCGCGTTGACAGGAGAAGGTCCGGCCAGGGAAACGGCCTTGTACCGGATCGAACGGATCATGTCCAACGAAGTCGAATACGAGCAAGTTGAGCAAATGGTGGCCTTTAATAAAAAGAAACTGGTGTACGATCGTTATTTCGGTGTTCAAACAAACAAACGGATCGGCACAGTTGCAGGAGTAGGAGGAGATTACACTGCTTAGAGATATCCTGCTCACTTACGGTATGGTGGCGATATATTACGTCATGATCGTTAGCGCGCTTTATTTTGTAATTCTGATGTTTTCTTTCAGAAATATTAAAGATATTTTCAGACGCGCGACGTATTCCAAATACAATACGCTCTCGGGTTCGGAACTGGTTCCATCGGTATCTTTGCTGGTTCCGGCCTATAACGAAGAGCTGACCATTGCGGAGAATGTCCGCTGTCTGATGACGCTGAACTATCCAACCTACGAGGTCATCGTCATCAATGACGGGTCCTCCGACGAGACGCTGAAGGTGCTGATTGAGGAGTACGGTTTGACACTGCTGCCCAATCCGGAGGTTCGCGGCAATATCAATACGAACAAGGTTCGCGGCATTTATTATAATCCGCAATACCCGCAGCTTTACCTCATTGACAAAGAGAACGGCGGTAAGGCGGATTCATTGAACGCGGGCATTAACCTGTCCCGTTATCCGCTGATTTCTTCCATCGATGCCGATTCATTGCTGGAGAAGGATGCGCTGATTCGGATGGCCCGCATGTATATGGAGAACCCCGAGGAAACGGTGGCCATCGGCGGGGATGTTCGAATCGCCAATGGCTGCGTGATTGAGAATGGAGAGGTTAAGGACGTATCCTTGCCGCGCCGGATATGGCCGATGTTCCAATCAATCGAATATATGAAAGCTTTCCTGGGAGGACGAATCGGGTGGAGTCATTTCAACGGACTCATCATCGTGTCGGGAGCCTTCGGCTTGTTCCGCAAAGATTATGTCATTGCGGTGGGCGGCTATCGAGGAGGTTACCCCGGGGAAGATATGAACATCATTATCAAGCTGCACCGCTATATGCTGGAAAATAAAATCAAATATCGCGTTTCCTTTTGCCCGGAAGCGGTGTGCTGGACGCAAGCGCCGGACAGCTACAATATTTTGTCCAATCAGCGCAAGCGCTGGGGACGGGGAAACTTGAAGAACATGATCGAGAACCGTGATATGGTGTTCAATCCGAAATATAAAGTCATGGGCTTGTTGACGATGCCCTACAACGTTATTTTTGAAGCGCTAAACCCTTACTTCAGAATTACGGGCCTTCTGGCTCTGCTTGGATATGTTTTGCTGGATATGACAAATTGGCATGTGCTGGTCGTGTTTGGACTCGTCAATTTTTTAAGTGGGTACCTGCTCAGCGTGGGCGCTCTCATCCTGGAGGAGATGGCCTTCCGCCGGTATACCAAATTGTCCGATCTGGTGAAGATGCTCCTCTTCTCGGCACTCAAATTCGTGGGTTACCACCAGTTAGGTGTGCTGTGGAGAGTGCAGGGGCATATTCAATATCTGCAAAACAACAATTCATGGGGTACCATGACCCGGCAGAGCTGGAAAGATAAGAACAAGGCTGCCTGACTTCAAGGCCCGGTTCATATGTAACAGCATCAAAATATAAAGAGAGGTGGGACCTACAGTTATGTCTCAATCCGCAACATTGCAACGCGTGCAGGCCTTTGATTTTTATGGCCGCCTGGAGGAGGAAGTGAGAAACCATAGCCATGGGACAGCATTGCTGTTTCTGTACTGTGCAGGCAATCCGTCCGAGACGGAGGCTGGGCTGGCGGAGGTTCAAAACTTTGTGGACCAGTTGTCCGGCGTGAATGGTGAGGTACTGCAAGACACCAATACCGGTGTATTGGCTGTTACCTTGCCAGGATATTCGCTGGATGCCGCCCATTATCAGGCGCTGCTCCTGAAGCAGCATCTGCAAGGCCGTATGGAGCAAGCAGATCCGCGTATTACGCTTGCCGCGCTTACCGAAGCGCCGTCAGCGTTGACGCTGAAGCAGATGGCGGAAGCGGCCAAGCTCAGCACCTCTTCGGATATTCATATATTTACGCAGGAGGAAGCAGACAGCGGTCAAAACCGCATTCTCATCGTGGATCAAGATGCCACGGTGAGGGAGTTTTTACAGATCCGCTTGACCATGCAAGGTTATGAAACACTTGAAGCGGTAGATGGTCTGGAGGCACTGGATCTTATCCCGAAATGGGAGCCGGATCTTGTGCTGACCGAGCTCAATCTGCATGGCATCGATGGACTGCCTTTCATTCATCATATCCAGCAGCTGGATGTGAAGGAACCGCCGAAAATTGTGGTATTAACCGAAAAACGTGTGGAGCAAACGATCAGCCAATGCTTCCAAAACGGGGTGGATGATTATGTAACCAAACCGTTCTCGCCGGTGGAGCTGGATGCCCGCATCCGCCGCTGCCTTCATTAAACACATCGTTATTAACGCTTTTAGTTTGATCAGAATTGATGAATGATACGTGATTACTTGAGCTGAGAGGTTCTTTAATCGCAAGGAGAGAGTTCAACAAAACGAGGTCTGTCTTTTGGCGAATGGGCAAAAGAAATAGACAAATAGACTATACATCCGATGGAGGTTGAATACTTGTGAATGAGGAATATGAAACTTTATTGAGTGCCATTGAGAATAAGAAAGCCGTTCTGGGTGTTGTGGGACTGGGCTATGTAGGATTGCCGCTGGCTGTAGAAATGGTAAAACAGGGATTCACGGTCATCGGTATCGATCTGGATTCTGACAAAATTGACCGAATTTACCGCGGCGAGTCCTATATTACGGACATCTCGTCCGAAGAGCTTGCGGCATGCATGGAAACCGGACGCTTTAAGCCGACAACGGATTACAGCATGATTGCTGTGATTGACGCGGTCAGCATCTGCGTGCCAACGCCGCTCAGTGAGAATCAGGACCCGGATACTTCCTACATTACAATGGTAGTCGATCAGCTCAAGCGCTTTATGAAGCCTAATCTGTTAATTACGCTGGAAAGCACGACTTATCCGGGAACCACGGAGGAACTGATTCAACAGCCGATTGAGAAGCTCGGTTATAAGGTTGGCCAAAACTTTTATCTGTGCTTCTCGCCGGAACGGGTCGATCCATCCAACAGCCGGTTCAATACACGGAATACGCCGAAGGTCATCGGCGGAACGACGGAAGCCTGCCTAAAGCTCGGCGAAGCGTTGTACAAGCAATACGTGGAGACGGTGGTACCCGTCAGCAACCCGAAGGTGGCGGAAATGTCCAAGCTGCTGGAGAATACGTTCCGTAGCGTGAATATTGCCTTTGTCAACGAGATGGCCATGATGTGTGACCGCATGGGCATTGATGTATGGGAAGTGATCAATGCAGCGGCAACCAAGCCGTTCGGATTCATGCCGTTCTATCCGGGACCGGGCATCGGCGGCCATTGCATCCCGCTGGATCCCATGTATCTGTCCTGGAAGGCCAAGGGCTTTCGCTTCTATAGCAAATTCATTGAGCTGGCACAGTCCACCAACGATAATATGCCTTACTACGTGATCAACAAGGCGGCTACGATTCTGAATGAATATGCCAAATCGATCAAGCGCTCCAATATCCTGCTGTTAGGCATGGCTTACAAACCGGATATCAGCGATTTGCGTGAATCTCCGGGTCTTGAAGTATATGAACAGTTCAAGGAAAATGGTGCCTATGTGGATTATTACGATCCGTATGCCCACAGTTTTGTGGATAAGCAAGGCGGGACGATTCACAGCGTGGAGTATGATCTTGCGAAATTCAGCCGTTACGATTGCATCGTCCTCATCACAAACCACAGCAATCTGGATTATCATTCAATCGCTTCGACCGGTGTGCCGATCTTAGATACGCGAAATGCATTTAAAGCGTTCGCCGAACCTCATATTTACAAGATCGGCCATTCTGTTCAGCATGTAGCTGAGCCGGGTGAGGCTGTCTTGATCTAATGAAATGGACGAGAAGAATGAGGCCTATACATGCAAAAGCGAAGTGGATCATCCTGGTTGCCGGCATCTGTCTTTTGCTGCTGATCCTTTTTCTTCTCCCGTCAGGCAAGGTGAATCAGAACAAGGCTACATGGCTGTGGGATGCAAGTCTGATCCGAAGTGAAACGGAGGAGATTGTAGCCTTTAGCGGCAGTGAAGGCATTACAACGATCTTTTTGCAGATTCAACAAGAGGTGACGGACGAGGAGTACCGCCATTTTGTGGCCGCAGCACATCAGCAGGGCATCAGTGTTCACGCCTTGAACGGTCAGCCGGATTGGGCTTATGAAGAAGGCCGGCGAAAAGGGATGGAGCTGCTGACCTGGCTGGAAGCGTACAATCGTACGGCTGCGCCTGAGGAGAAATTCGAGGGCGTGCAGTTCGATGTCGAGCCCTATGTGCTCCGGAGATGGGGCCGCGAACAGGCACAGGTGGTGGAAGAATGGAGCGCAAACATGGAGGTTTGGGTGCAGGAGGCGAAGCGTCAGGGGCTCTCGTTCAGTGCGGCCGTTCCATTCTGGCTGGACAAGGTACCTGGACCGCGCAGCGCGGATGCTGACTCCTTCAGCCGCTGGATGATCCAGAACACGGACGCGATTGCCGTTATGGCGTACCGGGACAGCGGGGAGCAGATGTATGAGTTGTCCAAGGAAGAGCTGGAGCAGGCGGATGAACTCGGCAAGTCCGTCTGGATCGGCATGGAGCTCGGGGATACGGAGGAAGGCGAGCATCTGACCTTCTTTGCCAAGAGCGAACAGGAGATGGAGGACGAAGCCCTGCGTGCCGCCAAACTTGGCAGCGACCATTCCTCCTTTGCGGGAATGGCCGTCCATCACTACCAAGCTTGGGTTCATAAACGAACCGCGATGGCTGGGGAAGAGCCTTGATTTGCATGAGATTCCATTATGATTTCCAGGTTAAATGGTAACAGCATGAACAACATGAATCATTCACTATTCAACATACCTTCGAAGGTCTTTATAGACTTTCGGAGGTATTTTTTTTGTCTGACAGGGGGGGAGGCCCCGGTTTGAAACGGAAATTGTTTAGAAATTGTATAGAACTGAATTCTATAATGTGAATCATCAAGCGGCAAGGGGTAAGAGTCGGTTTTGAAAAAACATGGGACAACGGATTACATAAGCTGGACGACCGGGGTTCGTTATTGTAATTCAAAGATATGAAAATGATGAAAATCTATGAATATTTCTAAAAAGTTATAGCAATTATGATACGTTGGTGTTATATTCTATTGGTTTATTCAGGAAGGGCTTTAAGAAAAACCCTGTTTGAAATTTAAAAGGAGTATCCAGATGAAAAGAGATTCTAGTAAAACCCGAAAGTTATACATACTTACGAGAATGACCGGACTGTTGTTAACCCTGACGTTATTGGGTGGCTGCGGTCTTTTTGGAGGTAAGCAAGCTCCCGGCGATGAGACGGGCGGTTCGACAGCGACTGTTCAACAAGTGGAACGGTATACGGGAGAGAAGAGTAGGGAAATCCCGTTTGTTTACACGGCCAGGAAAGAACTGGCGCTTACCTTTAACGGCATGGGCGATAAAGCGACCATGATGGCCCTGATCGATGAGCTTGATGCGTACGGAATCAAGGCGACCTTCTTTCTTCCGGGCATCCGAGTGGCGGAGGAACCGGACATTGCCGATGCCATTTTGTCCAGAGGCCATGAAATTGAGAACAATACGCTCAATCAGCTCGATATGAGTCAGCTTGATTACGATCAGATCTATAAGGAGATCAAGCTTGCGAACGATGTCATTGAGCGGGAAACGGGCGTCCAGCCCCGCTATGTTCGGACACGCTCCGGCGATTATCCGGAAGAAGTGCCACTGGCAGCCGCGCATCTCGGGATGAAGGCTGTTGTAAGTTATAACATCAATCCTAAGGACCGCAACATGCAGAGTGCTGAAGAGATTGGAGAGTATGTGACCAGGTTCATCTCCAGAGGCGGCATTATTTCCATGAATACCGACGTCAATCCGGAAGTGATATCTTCTATTAAATACATCGCCCAGGCCGTGGACGATATCGGTTATCGATGGGTCACGCTGGATGAGCTGGTGCGAAATGGCGGCGAGCGAAAACCGCTCGAGTTAATTCCGGGATACGACGCTGCGAGAATGAACCCGGATTATGAACAGGCGAAATATGAACTGGTTTATAAAGTCAATACCAACAAAAAAGAAGTTGCCCTGACGTTTGATGATTTCGGAAGCGACAAAACGGTAACCCGCATCCTTGATATTTTGGAGGAGCATGATGTGAAAGCCACCTTCTTCCTGCGGGCCAAAGGAGTGGAAAGCAACCCGAATTTGGCGCGGGCGATGGTGGAAGGCGGACATGATGTGGCTAATCATTCCTACAGTCATCCCGTCGTGACATCGCTAACGCCCGAAGAGCTGCAGAAGGATGTCGTCAAGGCCCACCAGGTCATTACGGAGGCCATACAGCAGCAACCTGTCATGCTGTTTCGTCCGCCGACCGGTGTGGTTGATGATGAACGGGCCAAAGCGCTGGCGGCTACCGGTTATCCGGTCATTGCGATGTATGATGTGACGACGCTGGATTGGGATGTTTCCAATAGTGCCGACGATATTGTGAACGGGGTAATGACAAAGACACAACGGGGAAGCGTCATTTTGCTGCATATGCTGGATGACATTCATACCATTGAAGCTCTGCCAAGTGTACTGGAAGGGCTGAAGAATAAAGGATATACGTTTGTAAAAATGGCGGACATGATGCAGCTGCAGGACAAAGCCGCAATGGAGATGGAATAAGATGGAATTATATGAAAACATGCTGGACCGCGTAGACAGACTGGCGGTCGTCGGTCTTGGATATGTAGGCCTGCCGCTGGCGGTCGCATTCTCAAGAAAGCTGGATGTCATCGGCTTCGATCTGAGCGAGGCCAAGGTGCAGCAGTATCGCTGCGGATTCGATGCTACTGGTGAGATCGGAGATGCTTTGCTTACGAACTGCACGGCTGCCTTCACTTCGGATCCGGACAAGCTTAAGGAGGCTCGCTGCTTTATTGTGGCTGTTCCGACACCCGTGAAAAGCGGAAATGTCCCGGACCTGAAATTCGTGCGCAATGCCAGCCGGTTGGTCGGCCGCGCATTGACCCGGGGAGCGGTTGTTGTGTATGAGTCAACGGTATATCCGGGCGTTACGGAGGAAGTGTGCATTCCGATTCTCGAAGAGGAGTCCGGCCTGCGCCTGGGCGAAGATTTCAAGGTGGGGTATTCCCCGGAACGGATCAATCCCGGAGACCAGGTGCACCGGCTCGAGACCATCGTGAAAATTGTGTCCGGCAATGATCCGGAGGCGCTGGAAACGGTTGCCAGTCTATATGAGCTGATCATTGATGCGGGGGTCCACCGGGCGGAAAGCATCCGGGTGGCAGAAGCGGCCAAGGTTATCGAGAATGCCCAGCGCGATATCAATATCGCCTTCATGAATGAGCTTTCCATGCTGTTCAACCAGATGGATATCGATACGAATGCCGTGCTGCGGGCAGCGGAAACGAAGTGGAATTTCCTCCCGTTCCGGCCGGGGCTCGTTGGTGGTCATTGCATCGGAATTGATCCTTATTATCTGACGTATAAGGCCGAGGACACGGGATATCATTCCAAGATTATTTTGGCCGGGCGGCATATCAATGATGGAATGGGGAAATACATCGCCCAGCATGTCATTAAACTTGCGGTTCGCCATGGTATTAATCTGATGAAGGCGAAGGTGGCGGTAATGGGTCTGGCCTTTAAGGAGGACTGCCGGGATATCCGCAACTCCAAGGTCATCGATATTATCCGGGAGCTGCAGGACTACGGGATCCAGCCGATAGTGGCAGACCCGCACGTAGACCGACATCAGGCATATGAGGAATATGGTATCGAGCTGTCGGACATGAGTGAACTGAGAGACATCCAGATTGCGGTGGTCGCTGTTGCTCACCGGGAGTTCAAGCAGCTTGGGGTTGCCGAATTCAAGGACATGTTTAGCTCTGCAGAGGCGAAGCTTCTGATCGACGTGAAGGGAGCTTATCCAAAAACCGAATATGAAGCGAATGGCTTTCATTATTGGAGTTTGTAGATAACGATGGGAGAAAGCAATGAGGATTATAAAAAGAAAGCAACCGAAGATCACCAAGGAAGTTCTTGCGGTTCCGCGTACAGATAGACGTACTCTTTCCTATGTACCCGATCCGGAGCGGATCCGTTTGAACGCGGACCGAAGAGGCAACCGAGCACAGCAGCCTGGGGATGATGTGTCCAGCTCTGAATATTCAAATAAGCTGCGTATGCTCAGCTTGCGTTATGAAGCGGAATTCGAAGTATGGATCGTTCCCAAGGGGAAAAAGAAAAAAGCAGGAATTAAGGGACAGGCTGCCGATATTTCGGCCACCGGCCTGCTGCTCAGGCTGCCGGACGACGCTTCTGGCCTTGAAGTGGGTGACACAGTAAAGGCCCGATTCCGTATCCCGCCGGGCTCCATGCCCGAGGGTTTCGAATCGGCCGTAAGGATGGATGCAAGCGTCGTTCGTCGGGCCACGAATTCGGCAGAATCTGGTGAAGAGCATATGCTGGCCTTAGAATTTGAGAAGCCGCTGACGGAATATTTTCAGCGCAAACGGTGGGGCTATTCCGTGTATTCTGCCAGCGCCTTGATGTTCATGGCGGTGCTCTTCATCATACTGATGCGGGCCGAGAGCATTATTTATTTCAAATACAACATGGTGCTGTATTTGTACAGCTTAATCGCAGCTCTGTTTCTGCTGACACGCTACCTGTTCGGGGCGTTATATCGCGATGTGCCGATCAATCCGGATTATACACCGGGGGTTTCGATTATCATCCCCTGCTTCAATGAAGCGGATTGGATCAAACGTACGATTCTCAGCTGTATTAATCAGGACTATCCGGTAGATAAGCTGGAGGTCATTGTCGTTGATGACCGATCGACAGACCAATCGGTACAGCAGATCAAGGATATGATTGAAGTGATTCACTCCGAGGCGGAGCGTTACGCTACCCGCGAACGCTTGTCCTATACGGTGCTGCCGGAGAATGCGGGCAAGCGGGTCGCGCTTGTCAAAGGTGTGGAGATGGCGAAGCATGATTTGGTGGTCTTCGTGGATTCCGACAGCTTTCTGGACCCGATGGCGATGCGCCACCTCGTTCAGCCTTTTCAGGACCCTAAGATGGGTGGCGTTGCCGGCCGAACGGACGTCGAGAATAAATATACCAATAACATGACGAAGCTGCAGACGGTCCGTTATTATATTGCATTCCGGATCATGAAAGCGGCAGAGTCTTGGTTTGACAGCGTGACCTGCCTCTCGGGCCCGTTATCCTGCTATCGAAAAGAGCTCATCATGCAGCATGCGGACGCCTGGCTGAACCAGAAGTTTTTGGGCAGACCCGCCACCTTCGGGGATGACCGAAGCATGACAAACTTTATTTTGAAAACACATCGTACCGGTTACCAGGATTCCGCCATATGCTCGACAATTGTCCCTTCACAGATGAAGGTGTTCCTGAAGCAGCAGATGCGCTGGAAGCGCTCCTGGCTGCGCGAGTCGCTCCGGGCCGGAAGTTTTATTTGGCGCAAAGAGCCGTTTATGGCATTGTTTTTCTACATAGGCCTGATCGTGCCGATTGCCGCGCCTGTGGTGGTTGCCTATAACTTGATGTACGTGCCGATCGTTCATGGCATTTTCCCAGGGACTTTCCTGATGGGCTTGCTGCTGATGGCGCTGCTGATGAGTCTTGCCCACCTGCTGTTTCGCAAGAGCAGGCTCTGGGTGTTCGGCTTCGTGTTCTGTCTGTTCTATGAATTTGTCCTGTTATGGCAGATGCCGGTGGCCTGGTTTACCTTCTGGAAGTCGACATGGGGGACCCGGGAAACGCCGCAAGATATTGAAGCGAGAGAGAAGAAGGAAGCTCGCAAGCGCAAAGGCAAAAAATTCGGATTACCGTTCTGATCGTGTCAAAGCGGTTGAAGTGAGGATGACAAATGGGTAAAAAACGAAATGCAGCCCTCAATGTTCAGCGAAAAAATCGCCGCAAAATCATCAAAGTTACGGCACAGGTTGTTGTATTGGCCGTAGTAGTCGTCCTGCTGGCGAATGCAATTTTCGATTTTCGCACCTATAAGGAGCCGGACAAATCAGCCTGGCGTCAGGATCAGGGCTTTATTGCGCTATCCTATTTTGGAGTCGGTCGCACCGGGACATCCAAGCTCGTATCCAAGAGCCAGCTGGACGCCCAGCTGAGGGCTTTATATGAACAGGGCTACACTACGATTTCGCAGCAAGATATTATGGATTATTATCGTAATGGCAAGAAGCTGCCGGATAAAGCGCTGTACCTGTCCTTTGAAGATGGACGGAATGACTCCGCACTGTTTGCGCAGCCGCTGCTGGAGAAATACAATTATAAGGCCACTTTCCTGTCCTATGCCAACAAAATGGGCAACAGTGAACGGAAATTTCTGCAGCCGAAGGATATGCTGAAGATGACCCGCACCGGTTATTGGGAGCTTGGGACCAACGGCAACCGGCTGACTTATATTAATATTTTTGATCATGAAGGCCGTTATATCGGCGTTAAGGACGAAAGTGAACTGACCAGCAAATCCAACGTGGAGTATTACAACCACTATTTGATGGATTTTATACGTGACGAGAATATGATTCCGCTCGAGAACCGCGCGGAGATGGAAGAACGGATCCAAGCGGACTATGAAGCGATGAATAAGGTTTACACGAAAGCGCTTGGTTACGTTCCAGGCACGTATATGATCATGCACGCCAATGCGCTGGGCGGAGGCATGAATCAGCTTGTAGCCAATGCCAATACGGAGCAGATTCGGCAGTTGTTTGGGATGAATTTCAACCGGGAAGGAATGGCCTTCAACTCGAAGGATAGCGATCTTTATAATCTGACTCGGGTCCAGCCTGCCCCTTACTGGTCTACCAATCACCTGTTGATGAAGCTGCACAAGGACCAAGGACAATCTATGCAGTTTGTGCGAGGGGACAAGCAGCAGGCCGATAAGTGGGAGCTGCTTGGCGGAGCGGCTGAATTTGCGGATAACCGTTTCGTGGTCACATCGCCTCCGGCACAGGCAGGGATCGTTTATTTGAAGGGCGGCGAAGAGTCTGACATAACCGTCTCGGCGAAGGCACTCGGTAATGTGGTAGGACGGCAGTCCATCTATGTCCGTTACGACCGGACGAAGGGCTCTTACTTAAGGCTTCTTCTGGAGAACAATAACGTGGTGGTAGAACAGAAGAGAGCGGGTCAAGCACCCGAGGAGCTGTTCACCTATTCCTTGCCGAAGGTCGAGTGGGGGGAAGAGGACCTGCAATTCGATAAGGCATCGGTATATACCAAGGAGCAGACGCAGTCCGGAGACCGGGATGATGAGAATGAGTATCCGGTCAACATACTTGGCAACCGTTGGCTGGAGATTTCGGTGAAAGGCCATTCCCTGTCCGTGAGTGTCGATCAACAGTTGATTCTGGATCAGCAGTCTGTGGATGTTTCGATTGGTGCAGGGGGCGTGGCGTTTGAATCGCAATATCATGAGCAGAATGAGAAAGATGATATTTATGACGCTGTTTTTGAAGATGTCACCATTAAATCCGAGCCTGCGAGCGGTGATATGAAGCTGCTGTTTACGAACAAGCCGTCCGGACTGACCGGTGTCCTGACAGGCGTGCAGAGAAGTTTGAGCCGGGCGGTTGACTGGGCTGTGGAGACTTTTTAAATTCGGATAGCGTAGGACGTGAACAAGAATGAAGAATCGCAGGAGGAAATGGGCAGGAGCTCTGGTACTGATGGCTTTGTGTGCTGCTGTCTCTTTCTGGTGGCTGCGCACCGAAGAGCAGGAGAAAGCGCTGCAGGTTCAGTTACCGCAAACGGGAGTGAAGCTGTCTGCCTGGATTACGGATTGGCAGTGGAGGACGGGCATTACGGATCTGAAGCAGCTTGGTAGTGAGCTTGAAGAAATCCATTTTTTTGCAGCTTACTTCAATCATAAAGATGAACTCCATTTTACTTCGGATTTTCGGGAGGGGCTGCCTGAGTTTCTGGAGATTTCCCGGAAAGGGAAACAGCTTCGCCGGGTACTGACCATCGTAAACGATCGCTTTGATACCGATGGGACGGCGGACCAGAAGGATCCAGAGCTCATCTCCCGGATCGTGGCTACTCCGGAAAGCCGCAGCCTGCATATCGGGCATATTCTGGCTGTGGTATCCCAGCATGGCTTTAGCGG
This sequence comes from Paenibacillus sp. NPDC058898, assembly GCF_049316025.1. NCBI lineage: Bacteria > Bacillati > Bacillota > Bacilli > Caryophanales > Paenibacillaceae > Paenibacillus > Paenibacillus sp. NPDC058898. The sequence goes on from NZ_JBMOSM010000004.1 coordinate 547,117, forward strand.
TGTGGAACTGGATTACGAGAAGGTACGCAAGGAAGATTGGGCGAATCTTTCCACTCTGTACAAGGAGCTGTATGAACGTTTACAAGCGGAGGGTTTCTCTCTTCGAATCGTGCTGGAGCCGGGGATATCCCATTCATCCTTTGAGCTGTTGCCGGCAGGTCCGGATTATGTCCTGATGGCATATAACTTGTACGGAGGGCATAGCGGACCGGGGCCAAAGGCGGATCACGCCATGATAAGGAAGCTGGCAGATAAACTGCAGGGGATTCCGGGAGACCATGCCATCGCATTGTCGGTTGGCGGGTTTGACTGGGCTAATAACGGCAAGGTTGTCTCTTTAACGGAAAAGCGTGCGGTGGAACTGGCGCATTCCATCTCGGACAATCCGAAGCGGGATCCGTCAAGCGGTGCCCTGTATTTTGAATATACGGACGACCAAGGTTTCGGCCATACCGTATGGTATGCGGATGGAATGACCATTGCCGGCTGGATGGATACGGCGAGAGACGCGGGTATATCGAAGATTGCGATCTGGCGGCTAGGGGATATGGAAGAAGATTCGTTGCAACAGTTGAAAGCTTATCATCAGCAATCCAAACATAAGTGAATGTATACGAAAAATAAGGACATCCCATGGCTCCAAGAAGCCGCTTGGGGTGTCCTTTTGCGTAAGGAATGACTCATGTTGTAGTCAAATAGTCTTTCTGTGTGAGTATACGGACCGAAAGGAGGCTAAGATGGCCGACCAGCCATCCAAGCATGCCCCGAACAACGCATCGTGTGCACAAGGAGCAGTGCGCACGATGTACAAATTAATGGATGAGCTTCGAGGCTTTCGCTTTGCGGACGAGACCGCCGCTGGCCCGGTTGATCGGCTTCTTGAGTGCAATCCCGATCATTAGCGCAATTGCCGCGAAGATCAGCATGAACAGGACATCTCGGACGACAATATCCCATAGAATGCCACCAACGGCTTCTCTCATCATGCTGATGGCGTAGGTGAATGGCAGATACGGATGCAATGCTTGGAAGAACGGCGGTGTCATCTGGATCGGAAACGTTCCGCCTGCGCCTGCAAGCTGCAGCACGAGCAGCACGATGGCCATCGCTTTTCCGACATTACCGAATACGGACACCAGCGTATATACAATCAGCATGAAGATGGTGCTAATCAGCAGCGCAAACAAGATGAACCAGCCCGGATTCACCAAATAGGTTCCCAGCAGATAGATATCACCTAGGGTAACGAATAGCGCTTGGAACAGGGCGATGGTCAAAAAGGTTAAATAGCGTCCGAAGTAAACCTCGATGCTGCGGAAGCTTCTCTCTTCATCATGAACCTCAACGGAGAGCAGGGAAACAAGCAGCAGGGCACCTACCCACAAGGATAACGTCGTGAAGAAGGGAGACATGGCGGACCCGTAGTTCGGGATAGGGTAGAGTCGATTCTCTTCCAGCGTAACAGGCTCGGCAAAAAACTGGCTTTCGAGCTCGAAATTATTTTGAAGCAAATCGATAACCTCTTGGATATCCCCTGCAGCTTCCATCTCACGCAGCCGATTCGCCAGCTGTGTAATTCGAAGCTCGGCCTCCGGCAGACGGCTTTGGGCCAGCTGTACTTCTTCGCCGCCTACCTTGAGCCCTTTCTGGGCATCTTTGAGCAAATGCTGAATGTCGGGGACGCTGGCAAGCGCCTGGGTCAGCTCCTGCTGAATACGCTTGGCCGTGCCTGCGCCCTTGGTGAAGGATTTGCTTATCGCTGGACCAATCTCCGTATCGTATCGGCTTAACACCGTGTTGGTTAGTCCCGTAATGTCATCGTTTAGCTTCTTCAGCTTATCGATGGCATCTGCAGGTGTTTCTTCTCCCCGTTCCACGGCTTGCGCTATGGTTTGGAGCACGGTTTGGGCTGAGGTCCATCGTGCGGCAATATCCTCAAGCTTCGCCGCCCCGGAAGCTGCCGCCGGGGAGATCGAGCCCAGTCGCTTGAACAATTGACCCAGCCGGGTCGCGGCTTGCGCTGCTGTCTTGGCGCGTTCCTGCGCAGCGTTCAGGCGGCTGGTCAGCTCCTTCGGGTCGATGTTGGCTTGTCCTAGAGCGTCCAGCACTTGTGAGAGTGCTCCGGTGGTTGCAGCCAGTACCTCCAAGTCCTGACGCAGAGCAGGCTCCAGCGATTTCGAGGCACCAGCGGCCTCATTCGCGAACTCCGCCAGCGCACCGGCCATAGCCTTGCCGTCCGTGGCGATTTCTTCAAGGCGAGGCAGAGCGGTGCCAGCTTGCTGAACCAATCGGTTGGCCAGCTTAATATCCTTTGCGGCTGTGCCCACCGCTTCATTGAGCTCCGGAAAGCTTTTTTCAAGCCGGAACAGAAGATTTCGTACTTTATTGATGGCCGGGAGCTGGTTCTCGATCTCAATCCCGAGTGTGTTGAAAATCTCGAAGATGGTGCCGTTGGCGGTTTTGATGAAGTTTTTGCTGATTTCCTCTACAACACCGGATGCGCCCTTGGCCGTCACTTTGGGAGAAATGGCGTTGATTTTCTCATTTGTATAATAAAGGATCTGAGCTTTGACAGGCTCATTGCTCAGCACGGTGCCGATCCGGGCAGAGAAGTTCTCCGGAATAATGATGGCGGCATAATCATCACCGTGCCGTACACCCTGAATGGCGTTCTCACTATCCTCCGTAAACCGCCACCCCAGCTTCTCATTTTGATGGAGGGACTCCACGATTTCTTTACCCAGGTTAATGGGCTGGTCGCGAAGAGTGGTGCCTTTATCCAGGTTAGCAACGGCAATAGATACACCGGAGGTCTGGCCATAGGGATCCCATGAGGCCTCAATGTTAAACCAGGCATACAGAGAAGGAAGAATAGCAAGCCCGGTAATGATGACGCCTGCAGCCCAATTACGGATGATTCTATGGATATCGGCAGAATATATGTGAAAGATATTCTTCATGCGCGCTCCTATCTTGTACGTAGTTGGTGCTAGTATGCCGCAAAATCCGTGCCAAGATACGAAACGAGCCGATCCTTTATCTCTTCCCTCAGGGAGTGCCATTCGCAGAGAAGACTGCATTCATATCCGCGACACAAATACTGAACCTGCAGCCCTTCCGCGGCTGTACGGCTCTGGCTATGAATCCGGATGCCGCGCCGCCTCATCTGCTGCTGCATGATCCAGGCATGATCCGAATCTTCTTTTTTAATTAGCTGCAGATTTAAGATATAGAGGTCAGCCATTTTGAGTGTAAGGGTCTTGAGAATTTGAATATCCCGCTCGAGAACAGACTGAATGAAGTGATGCAGCAGATAATCTCGAATCAGGGCTTCGTCTTCTAGTGAAGGCGGAGGAGGCGTGGAAGGCTTCATCATAAGAGACACATCCTAAGACATGAAATACATAAGAACATATGTTCTATCATACACATGGTATGCCAACAATATACGGCGTGCAACCATTAAATATTGGCAATTGTTTATTGATCCCAGTGGATTCATGGCGGCATATCGTTTACACTCCTGATAACTGCATTCATCAGGAGGCGATTCATTAATGATTCTTCATAAAGGCGAAATATTGTTCAGGCAAGGGGATAGCGGGGACCATCTATATCACATCCGGAGCGGATTGTTCAAGGTGACCCGTCTCCATCCGAACGGCAATATGGTGCTTTTCAATATTTTATATCCTGGTGAAACGGTGCCGCATCATTCGTTGATCAGCCCGAAGGAGACACATGGAACGGCGATCGCTCTGATCCAGAGCGAAGTGGAGCTCATATCGGCTGAAGCTTGGTACCGCCAGCTCGAGGAGGATCCGCAGAAACCGCTCGAGGTCGCCAGATTGCTGCAGGAAAAGGTGCGGTTCATGCAGATGAGGCTGGATCACTTGACGGTAGGAGGACCTGCGGAGCGGCTTGAACTGCTGATCCAGTGGCTGGATGAGTATTCACAGGGAATACACTTGACCGAGTATCTGACTCAGGAAGAGATCGGACAGCTGATCGGCGTGAGAAGAGAAACGGTAAACCGGCTGCTGCGGGAACAGGACAAGCACATCTAGCCCGAATTGCGAACGATATAAACGGGGCAGGATACATAGGAACTTCTTCGCAGAATAATCATTGACAGCAAGCTTGTTCAACCCAAAAGGGGTGCCTGTCTTTATGCAAGACAGGCACCCTTTGATTAGGCTTGACTCCGTATGGTTAATTAATCTTCCAATGTACCTGCCGGGCCAAAGAATTCATAATGAATCCGGTCGGAAGGTACCTCCATGGATTTCAGTTGACTGTTAACGGCACGCATGAACGGAACCGGACCGCAGAAGTAGAAGTCGGCTTTCGCATCGACGGTTTTGCGAAGGAAATCAAGATCAATATAGCCTGCTTGGTGGCACTGATCCTCGGATTCCGGCTGTTCATAAATGACGTAAGAGGTTAGCTGCGGATGCTTGGAGGCGAGTGCATCGATATGAGACTTCATCGCATGCTGACTACCGCACTTGGCCGCATGAATAAAGGTTACTTTCCGGCCGGGTTGATTCAGCAGCACGGTTTCCAGCATAGCCACCATCGGGGTCAAACCGACACCGCCGCTGATCAAGGCAAGCGGAAGGTCACTGTCCGTATCCAGGGTAAATGTACCGGCCGGAGCCGTGACCTCGAGAACGGTCCCAACCTCAGCCTGACGGTGCAGCCAAGTGGAGACGATGCCGGCAGGTTTTCCTTCTAACTCATCCTCACGCTTGACCGTTATTCTGTAGTAAGGCTGACCCGGTGCGGACGAGAGACTGTAATGACGATTATGATAATAGGTTTCACCTTCAGGTTTTACCCGGAGCGTAATGTATTGACCGGGTTCATAAGCGGAAATCTCACCGCCATCTTGTGGGACCAGATAAAAGGAAGTGATGACAGAGCTTTCTTCCACTTTCCGGTCAATCACGAAATTACGGTATCCGCTCCAACCGCCGGTCTCGTTCGCGGCTTGTTGGTACATATCTGCTTCAATGCCGATGAAGACATCGGCAATGGCGCCGTAAGCTTCGCCCCAGGCCTCGATAATTTCGGGTGTTGCGGCATCTCCCAGCACTTCTTTCATGGCGGCGAGCAGTGTTTCGCCTACGATTGGATAATGCTCGGGCAAAATGTTTAATGCCCGGTGCTTGTGTCCGATCTGCTTAACAACCGGCACGATCGCTTCAAGGCGGTCGATATGGGCTGCGGCAGCGTACACGGCATTGGCAAGGGCAAAGGGCTGTTTTCCTTCTCGTTGATTCGCATGGTTGAATATGTTAAGAAGCTCCGGATGATGATGAAATAATTTTTGGTAAAATGCAGTCGTGATTGCCGTTCCATGAGTTTCAAGAACAGGAACGGTCGATTTAACGACTTCAATCGTATGCTGGCTTAACATGTGGACTCCCCCTGATTCATAAGTCGAATTCGTGTTCAATTTAAGTATAGATAAGGGAAGAAAGGGCACTTGTGATTTTGGTCACATCGGATTTAGCGAATATGTGAACAGAACAGGGGTATTTTTATGGAGGAGAGTTCTGAAAGCGGGTTTTTTTACATATTTCATATATATATTCCAGTTCATTCTAGCCAGCTGTTTAGCTTGTATGCCAACTGTGTTATAATAATATTAGCAGTCTAATTAAAACGAGAAAGGATCAGGATACCATGTGTCCCCGAAGGACGAATCCCCAAAGGACGATTTGGAAACGTTATGATCTCTCATACACATAGCTTCTTTCGTAGAGCGAAGTCGGATGTCTGAAGACAAGGACGGTCTCTCACGAAAGGATGGGAACTATGGTTCGAAGGATGAACTCCTCCAGGTTGCCTCTATGTAGAGATTGGCCTATGTCTGACCAATCTACTACGACAAGAGGGATCCTGTATGAGGAAAAGACAAAACACAATTATCACGATGTCGGCGATGTTGTTCGGAACGTTTTTAATGGCTTTTACGTATTATCACATTAATTTTTACAATCATTTAACTGAAGGCGGCTTTGTCGGCCTTGCGCTGCTTGGCAAATATGCGCTTGATATTCCGCCTGCATTAAGTATGGTCCTCATGGACATACCGGTTCTGCTGATTGCCTTGTTTATCAAAGGTCGGAAGTTCATTATCAATACCGTTGTTGCGGCGAGCATGTTTACGTTGTTCTACGCATTGATCGAGCGGTATTCCACGCTTGTGATCGATCTGAATCATAACTTGCTGGCAGCCGCGCTGCTGTCCGGTTTATTGACGGGCTTTGGCGCTGGCATCGTGCTCCGCTATGGCGGGGCGACAGGCGGTGACGATGTGATCTCCGTGCTGTTCAGCGAGTGGAGCGGGCTTAAGGTAGGGACGGTGTTTTTCCTAATGGATGCCGTAGTTCTGCTATTATCGCTATTCTACATGCCATTGGTTGAAACCTTATATACTATATTAGCCGTATCGATTGCCGGACAAGTGATCACCATCACAGTGACGTACGGTACCGAGAAAACGGAAAAGAAACCGATTCGGAAGGCGGTCCGTGCCCCAAGCACCCCGGTTACTCCGAAGACAGCGCAGCCAACTGTTAGCGGCCGTTCATAATACGGTCCAACTAAGAGAAGCTCACCCGCATGCAGGGTGAGCTTCTTTCGTATATCTATGATGTTGTGGGGTTACTCCTCTTCTTTGGGATGATTCTCATCCCATTCCTGTGCCTTGGCGGTGGCGATAGCGATGGCACGTCCTTCGTCGTAGTCTTCCTCCAGCAGGGCATTGGCAATTTCCACGGCTTTATTCCTAACCCGCGGCTCTAGATTTTTCATGGATGGCGGATAATCATGTTTGTTCCAAGGCATATTGCGATCCCTCCAGTTCAACTGTTATTCGTATGTAGTGTATATTACCCCGTGTAACCAAATTGAATAAGCGTGTTCAATGGCACGAAAAAAGTGCATTGCCCCCTGAAGGACAATGCACTTGGGATACTTCGATTTATTCAAACAGCTGCAAATACTCGCCATAACCTTCCTTTTGCATCTCTTCCTTCGGTACAAACCGCAGTGCCGCGGAATTGATGCAGTAACGAAGTCCGTTCGGTCCAGGACCGTCGTCAAATACATGACCGAGGTGCGAGTCTCCTTTTTTGCTTCTTACCTCGGTACGGACCATCATATGGGTGAGATCCATTTTTTCCTTGATGTTGTATTCGCGAATCGGACGGGTGAAGCTCGGCCATCCGCAGCCGGCATCATATTTGTCCGTAGAGCTGAAGAGCGGCTCGCCGGATACGATGTCCACGTAAATGCCTTCTCCGTGATGGTCCCAGAACTCATTGTGGAACGGAGGTTCGGTTGCGTTATTCTGGGTTACTTCATATTGGATCGGTGTCAGGCGCTGTTTAAGCTCGGCTGGGTCTACCGAATCCGACCAATGCTGCTCAATGAAATCCTCGCGTCCCGAGCCTTTGCGATAGCGTTTGTAATGGCTCGGATTTTTCTTGTGATAATCCTGATGGTATTCTTCAGCTTCATAGAAAGTGCTGGCTGGTATGATAGGCGTTACGATCGGCCCGTCGAATCGTCCGCTGGCAGCTACCTCTTCTTTGGATTGTTCGGCAAGCTTGCGCTGCTCCTCCGTATGGTAAAAAATAGCGGTCCGGTAAGATGTCCCCCGATCATGGAATTGTCCGCCCTCATCCGTAGGATCGATTTGCTGCCAGAAGAGCTCAAGCAGCTTTTCATAAGGGAACACTTCCGGGTTATATGTGATTTGAACGGCCTCGTAATGACCCGTTGTATCAGAGCATACCTCTTCATAGGTCGGATTTTCCTTATGGCCGCCCGTATAGCCGGAAACGACCTTCAGAATGCCCGGCAGCTCATCAAAAGGAGAGACCATACACCAGAAGCAGCCTCCCGCAAAGGTAGCCAATTCACTTGGGGTTGAACGATTATTCATCTATTATCCCTCCATCGTTATAACATTTTAAATGTAAGTCTTACTCTATATTATAATCATTTTGGTCAGGGAAACCAAAATAATGCTCCATTTAATTCTGTCTCCCTTTATACCACCGGATAGCGGCCAGACATAATGCGGTAACTAGCATGAGTCCGCCCGCGATACTCACAAAGAGGAGCGGATGATCGGCAAACCCGCTGCCTAGCCAAGCATACAGGAGAATCGCAGGGATTTTACCGATGGCTGAAGCGGTTGTGTACGTCCAGAATGGTATGGATGCGACACCTGCATAAATATTGACGGCCATTTGCGGTATGATGGGCAGTAGGCGCGCGAGCAGGATCGACTGAAAGGGGCGCCGTTCGACCACGGCTGTAAACCTATTGACAGCCGCATATTTACTGAGCAGTCGCCTGCCGGGCTCCTGGTACAAGGACCGTACAGCCGCGTACAGGATGACGGCCGCTATCGTGGTTCCGAACCACGAAATGGCAGCAGCCCAGACGGTTCCATATGCATAGCCAAGAATAGCGATGATGACTTTGTAGGGTGCAATGGGAAATAAGGCAAGCAGGGTTGCCAGTAGGATCATCAGGTAGAGTGGGGGATTTCCTCCTAACCAGTCCATGATTTCTTGTCGGTATGCAAAAGCCAGCGTCAGTGCTGTTGTATAAATTGCGGGTATGATCCATCTCTTCATGAAGAATCCTCACTTTGCGAAATTCAACCAGAATAGCACCATGATAGCAAAAAAACAGGAATACTGCCCACATTTGAGACAGCTAAGCATCGTATCTAGGGTGGAAAAAATTGAATATACAAGCGATTTTTCATATGTTATAATATGTCCAACCGAATAGTTCCCAAAGGGGAGTAGCTTCATAAGAAAACCTTCTATCGTGGCCTTTTCAAGGATGAGCGACCGCGATTCAAAGGTAGGTTTTCTTGCGATATAGAATTTTATGGGCTCACTGATAACTTATAAATTCTATATCGTAAGTAAAGTCGTCATTACGGGATTAACCATCCCCGGCTTTATTGGCAACGATTATGTTGTTTAGCGAGACCTTTGCCTGATTTATTTATGAATGAGGTGGAGGTCTATTTTTGCGCCCGAAAAACGCTGTAGACCTTATTAACTAAGGCAACAGCGTTTTTTTTTGGATGGAGGACATCGGTAGGTAAATCTAAAGAGAATGAAGAAAGGATGGGAGAAACATGGATTTGATGTCGATGGAATTTTGGACGGCGCTGCTATCAATTGTCCTCATTGACCTTGTGTTGGCAGGCGATAACGCGATTGTTATCGGGCTTGCCGCTCGTAATGTCCAGAAAGCGGACCAGAAGAAGGTCATCCTGTGGGGTACCGTCGGAGCGATTATCATTCGTATCGTGGCCACCCTCCTCGTTGTACAGCTCTTAATGATCCCTGGCTTACGCTTGATCGGTGGGTTTGCTCTGTTGTGGATTGCCTACAAGCTGATAGTGGATGAGAAGCAGCATGAAATTTCCGCTGGCAACCAGATGTGGGCGGCAATCCGTACGATTATTATTGCGGACGCGATGATGGGACTGGATAACGTGCTTGCTGTAGCTGGCGCTGCTGGGGAAAGTTTCATGCTGGTTATTATCGGACTTGCGATTTCGGTTCCAATTATGGTGTGGGGCAGTACCATTATCCTGAAGTTGACGGATCGCTTTCCAATTATCATTACGATCGGTGCTGCGGTGTTAGCCTGGACCGCATCAAAGATGATTGTGGAAGAGCCGATGATTCACAGCTGGTTTGCCAATGGCGTTCTGAAGTATGGTTTTGAAATTCTCGTTATCGCCATAATCATCAGTCTTGGAACTTGGATGAAGAAGAAGAATGACCAAAAAGCGAAAAGCAACCCGGTACAGGTCAAGATGGTCGACTAGTCTAGACTTTGTCTGAGCTCAAAGTAAACGGTATAATGTCTTCATGAACGAAGAGAGCGCCGAAGTCCTTTTCGCATGAGGAGGGGTAATACATGGAATTTACGGAAAAATCCGTAGAAGAACGGATTGCGGAGTCGTACCGCCAGGACGAGGATATGATGATCCTCGTGTTTGCCCAGTGGTGTGTGAATCACGGACTGGACCCAGCGGAACTGTACCGTAAGGCATATCCGAATCAGCCGGATAATGAGCGGCTGGCGCGGGTGCTGGAATTAACGGTGCCCAAGGAAGAAGCTGGTGAAATACCGGATCAGACCCTACTTGGTGTCCTGTCGTTATTTGGTAATGAAGATTTGGCTATCGTTGTAGCCGAGGCAGCGGCCACGCTAGGCCCTGATAAGAAGTAAATGTGGAATCATGGCATATCTTACATGTGATTCAAGAGAGAAGCGGGTCGACCAAGGAAAAACCTTGGTCGACCCGCTTTTTATCCCACAGATAGGACGGCTCAATTTGACGTTCGACTGGCCATGCGGAATTGTTTAGGCGAAACGCCGAATCGGGAGCGAAAAACGCGGTGAAAATAAGTATAGTTGGCAAAGCCGGAAGTTTCGGCGACATCCTCCAGCGAGAGAGGGCTGAACACAATTCGTTCCTTGGCCATGCTCAGGCGAACGTCCATGGTGTATTGCATGATGGTAGTGCCAAACGCTTCTTTGAACAGATGAACTGCCCGGGAGACACTGATGCCGACATGGGCAGCGACATCCTCCAGCTTGAACATCGAGGAGGCATTCTCTTCAATGTAATTTTTCATGCGGTAGGCTAAATACGTCTTGGGCGTGGTCGATGGCTGCTCCGATAACAGGCGATCCACTTCGAGGCACAGAATCCGTACCGTGTAATCTGAAATCTCCGGATAAGGATCCGATACACGACGCTGCTCCAGCAGAATTTGCCGAAACAGACTCAGGTAACGCTCTTCCAGTGGAACCCGAATTTTGGTTGGGCGTTTCTTGGAATTCCACCACGCGTCAGCCCATGCCCCCTTAAAGAAAATATGGTAATCTCCGCTTTCGATGGTTAATTCACCTAAAGCGTTATATTCGTCATCTATTCGTAGTTCATAGGGTTGTCCTGGCGTGAAGATTAACAGATCCCCTGCCTCAACGAGTGACAGCTTGTCATCAATTTTGGCACGGCATTTGCCGTCGGTCTGCCATCGCATCAAGTAGGTATCGAAACCGTCAGCCAGGGACATCTTGAAAGGTTTACGATGAAATGAGAAATCCGCTGCTACGACTTGGTTGGAAAGATTTGAATCCATTGCTAAAGTCCCCTTTGAAGAATAAGAAAATAATGACCAGATTGTTCATGTTTTAATCATATTCTTCATTTTAAACGAAAGCATAAAAGAATACCATGGTACTAGTCCGAGCACATCTAAACACTCAAGGAGTGACAGCGATGAAAAAAATGAAAGCAGGTATAATTGGCTGCGGAACCATCAGCGGCGTATACTTCACGAACTTAGAGAACAGCCCTTGGGTTGAAGTCGTGGCATGTGCTGACCTTATTCCGGACAACGCAAAGAAAAAGGCCGAAGAGTTCAACATCCCGAACGTGTATACCGTCCAGGAGATGCTTGCACAGACTGACATTGAGTTTATTATTAATCTGACCATTCCGGCCAGCCACGCCAATGTGGATATCGCTTCCCTGGAAGCAGGAAAGCATGTGTACAGTGAAAAGCCGCTGGCGATTACCCTTGAGGAAGCTCGCCGTGTGCTAAATATGGCGGATCAAAAAGGACTTCGCGTAGGCTGCGCACCCGATACGTTTTTGGGCTCCGGCGTACAGACGGCTAAAGCCGCTATCGAATCCGGGCTGATCGGCAGACCTGTTGCCGCAACGGCGTTTATGATGGGTTCAGGACCGGAAGCTTGGCATCCTAATCCTGAATTTTTTTACGCGTCGGGTGGAGGTCCAATGATGGATATGGGTCCTTATTATGTATCGGCCCTGGTAGAGCTGCTTGGTCCTGCAAGCCGGATCAGCGCATCCACAGGCATCCAGATTCCAGACCGCGGCATCGGCTCTGGCCCGCGCCAAGGACAACCGATCACGGTTCAGACTCCAACGCATTTGGCAGGAACGCTGGATTTTGAGAACGGTGCCATTGCAACCATGATTACCAGTTTTGATATCTTTGGCGGATCGAATCTGCCTTGGATCGAAATCTATGGCACGCAGGGAAGCCTGAGTCTCGGGGATCCGAACTTCTTTAACAGCGAAGTGAAGCTCCGAAAGCACGGTTCCGATGAATGGGAGCTGCTTGACCCTGCATTTGAATGCGGGAAGAACGAGCGGGGGCTTGGTATCAACGATATGATCCAATCGATTCATGAGCAGAAGGACCATCGCGTCAGTGCCCGTCTGGCATACCACGTGCTGGAGATTATGCAGTCGTTCCAGCAGTCTTCGCTGGAGGGCAGACATATCGTTCTGCAAAGCACATACCGCTACGGCAAACTTCCGGCGCCGCAGCAGATAAACAAGGTGGAGTAGCGAACTGGCAGCCCGGTTCATATTCTTGTACACTGGTTATGAACGACATGCAAACCAGCTTCTGACGGATCTGACAGGATGATGAGTTCTTGGCTAGGATCCGCATGAAAGCGTTGCACTAATATTTGGAGAGTTTTCAAAATGATCAAATGCCTATGGGGAGGAAATGGACATGTCGAAAACATTGAAGATCGGAATTATCGGTTGCGGGGGGATCGCCAATGGCAAGCATATGCCGAGCTTGAAGAAGCAGGCGCAGGCCGAATTGGTAGCTTTTTGCGACATCGTTGAAGAACGCGCGCAGAAGGCGGCTGCTGAATACGGGGTTGAAGGCGCGAAAGTATACACGGATTTCAGAGAACTGCTGCAAGACGGTAGCATCGATGTCATTCATGTGTGTACGCCGAACGATTCGCACTCCGAAATTACCGTTGCATCCTTGGAAGCCGGGAAGCACGTGATGTGCGAAAAACCAATGGCGAAAACCGTTTCCGAAGCCAAAGCCATGCTGGACGCCGCTAAGCGTACAGGAAAAAAACTTACCATCGGTTACAACAACCGTTTCCGTGATGATAGCATGTATCTGAAAGAGGTCTGCGAGGAAGGCGAGCTGGGCGAGATCTACTACGGTAAAGCACTAGCTGTTCGCCGCCGTGCCGTTCCGACCTGGGGCGTATTCCTTGACGAAGAGAAGCAAGGCGGAGGTCCGTTGATCGATATCGGCACCCATGCACTGGATTTAACCTTGTGGTTGATGGACAACTACAAGCCGAAGAGCGTGCTTGGATCCACGTTCCATAAACTGGGTCAACGCGAGAATGCGGCGAATGCGTTCGGTCCTTGGGATCCGAAGGAGTTCAAGGTAGAGGATTCGGCATTCGGGTTCATCACGATGGAGAACGGCGCAACGATTATTCTGGAATCCAGCTGGGCTCTTAACGTCGTTGAGACGGGCGAAGCCAAAGCCGTCCTTGCGGGTACGGAAGGCGGAGCTGACATGAAGGACGGTTTGCGTATTAACGGCGAGAAAATGAGCAGATTGTATGAAACCAAAGTGGATTTGAATGCTGGCGGCGTCGCGTTCTATTCCGGTTCCAAGGAAAATGATGCGGACCGTGAAGCCAGAATGTGGCTGGAAGCCATTATTGAGGATAAGGATCCAGTGGTTAAACCGGAGCAAGCGTTTGTTGTAACGCAAATTCTGGAAGCGATCTATGAATCGGCGAAGACAGGAAAAGCGGTTTATTTCGATAACTAAATATTACATCATTACTAATACTCATTACTAATACTAAGGTAAACCAGGAGGTATACAATGAAATTAGGCGTATTTATGGTATTGCTGAGCGGACGTAAATTGGAGGATGCTTTGGACTATGTGGCATCCAAGGGGCTTAAAGCGGTTGAGATCGGAACAGGCGGTTATCCGGGTAATGCGCATTGCAACCCGGTCGAGCTGCTGGAGAATGAAACCGCGCTGAAGAACTTCAAAAATGCGGTGGAATCCCGTGGGTTGATTATTAGCGCACTGAGCTGCCACGGCAATCCGCTTCATCCGCAAAAAGCAATCGCGAAAGAGTTTCATGACACATACGTAAAAACGGTAGAACTTGCCGAGAAGCTTGAAGTACCTGTTGTTAACACATTCTCCGGCTGTCCAGGCGACCATGAGGATGCCAAATACCCGAACTGGCCCGTTGCGCCTTGGCCTAACGACTACCAAGAGATTCTGACTTGGCAATGGGATAACAAGGTCATTCCTTACTGGACCGAATGGGGTAAATTTGCCGCAGACCGCAATGTGAAGATTGGCTTGGAATTGCACGGCGGCTTCTCCGTCCATACGCCAGGCACGCTGCTCCGCTTGCGTGAAGCTGCAGGCGAAGTGATTGGGGCCAACCTGGATCCGAGTCATATGTGGTGGCAAGGGATTGATCCTGTTCAAGCGATTCAAATTTTGGGCCGCGAAGGGGCAATCCACCACTTCCACGCGAAGGATACAAGCATTGACCCGATCAACGTCAACAAGCACGGTCTGACCGATATGCAGTCTTATGCCAACATGCTGGATCGCGCATGGCAGTTCCGCAGCGTAGGCTATGGACATGATGTGAAGGAATGGGCTGATATGATGAGTGCCCTTCGTCTGGTTGGATATGATTATGTCGTAAGTATTGAACATGAAGATGGATTGATGTCCATCGAAGAAGGCTTCTCCAAAGCGGTGCAAAACCTTCAGCAAGTGCTGATCGAAGAGCCGCTTGGGGACATGTGGTGGGTCTAACAGCGTAGAGTAAGCCGAATAAGCAATTAGGGGGAACAGCAACATGCTTAACGTAACCATTTGGAATGAATTCGTGCACGAGAAAATCCATGACGAGGTTCGCAGCGTTTACCCGACAGGGATTCATACAGCATTGGCAGAGGGTCTGCAAAATCCGGATTTTGTCATCAGAACGGCAACGCTCGACCAGCCGGAGCATGGATTGACGGACGATGTACTGGATTCAACCGATGTGCTGTTGTGGTGGGGGCATATGGCTCATGACCAGGTTAGTGATGAAATCGTAAACAAGGTCGTTAAACGCGTGCAGGATGGGATGGGGCTGATCGTTCTTCATTCCGGACATTTTTCCAAGCCGTTCAAAGCGTTAATGGGTACGAGCTGCGATTTGAAATGGCGCGAAGCAGGGGAACAAGAGATTATTTGGAGCGTGAATCCAACGCATCCGATCGCGGCGGGAATTACAGGTCCGATCATCATCGAGCACGAGGAAATGTACGGGGAATTCTTTGATATTCCAGCCCCAGATGAGCTGGTATTTGTCAGCAATTTCGAAGGCGGCGAAGTATTCCGGAGCGGTTGCACGTTCAAGCGCGGTCATGGGAACATTTTCTACTTCCGTCCGGGGCATGAGACCTATCCAACCTACTACAACCCCGAAGTGCTGAAAGTGATCACCAATGCGATTAACTGGGCTTATTCCACGGCAGGCAAGCAAACCTTCGGCAACAGTCAGCCGGTTCGTGCGCTTCCCGTTTTAGTCTAAGCTATGAGCAGCATTTTTTAAAAAGCAATGAGTTCACGAGTCGTTCAGGGTGTAGTCCTTGAGCGGCTCGTTTTATCGTTAATGATGAATGTTCACGGAAATGTTTTTGCCGGCTAGGGATAGAATATACCTAAGTCTGGGGTATTGTATGATATACAAGAAGGGGGGCTGTACACATGAGTGGAGTACAAAGCGCACCTGTAGATCCCGCAACCATCGCCATATGCCAGGCCAAGCTGGCCCATCAACCCGTTGAGGGCTTCCTGCTCGGAAGAGGAGTCCGCTTCGCCAAAATTATGTTTATTGGAGAAGCACCCGGGGCCCATGAGGTTCTGGAAGGCTTACCTTTTGTAGGGCAGGCCGGACAAGAGATGAACGCCTACCTGGAACGCCTGAACCTGACCCGGGAGCAAGTGTATATTACCAGTGCCATGAGAAGCAGGCCTTATAAGGAAAAGGTAATCGTGAGGTCCACGGGCGAGAGTGTCATCAGCCGTTCCAATCGCACACCGACGAAGGCGGAAATATTGGCCCATGCACCTTTGCTTGATGAAGAGATTCGATGGGTTCGCCCGCACATTATTGCACCCATGGGAAATACGGCGCTGCACCGGTTAATCGGAAGCCATGAAACGGTGACATCGCTGCACGGCAAACTGATGGAGGGGCCGGTCCAGCAAGCAACCGATCCGGAGAATCCAGATAGGGGTTATATGTTCTCGGCGGAAACCTATAAGATATTCCCTCTATTCCATCCAGCGGCGGTACTGTATAATAGGAAATTATCCACTTGGATCGAGAAAGATTTGGATATTTTGGCTCGTATATTATGGGATAAGCGCTGATTTTATGGGAAAAAGGGGCTAGGTGGTTTTCAGTTTCTCGGAAATGTGCTAAAATGAAACATACTTACAATTCGTAAGTTTTCTAGATTTTTAATTAAGCTTATGAATTTCTATAAACAAGGTGACTTCGTAAAGAGGTGAAGGGATATGGAAGTTACAAATGTTACGATGTGTCCCCGTTTTGAATCTGCATTTTCTTTTCTGGGCAAACGGTGGAACGGTTTGATTATTCAAACGTTGATGAGCGGGCCTAAGCGCTTTAAGGATATTTCGAATTTGATTCCGTCCATGAGCGATAAGATGCTCTCTGAGCGGATGAAGGATTTGGAATGCGAAGGCATTTTGATTCGTCATGTTTATCCTGAAACACCGGTACGTATTGAATATGAACTGACTGAAAAAGGCAAGGCACTTCGTCCGGTGATGGAGCAAATTTCATTCTGGGCGGAACAATGGGTCGAAAGATGAGTCATCTTAAGACTCCCCTTGATGATTAAACCCTGGCATGAGACATCCTCATTTCAGGGTTTTTTTCTAAATGGAAGTATGATTCCTGTTTCTTTACGGCAAAAATAGGTGGACATGCACCAAGCGGACGCAGCTGCTATATGATGTAAATACCGAGAGCAGCATATCAAGGAGGCGAGCCCATGACCAAGCGAACGTATATCTCCCGTTTCCATTATGGACAAGAGGACATCTCAGAACTTGAAAACGCTTCATTAAAAGTGCTTCATATTTTTGAGAAGACCAAACGGATGCTGAGCCAGTATGTGCCGGATTCCTTGTGGTTAGCTGCGTCTGGAACAAGCCCGGAATCTGCAGAATCCGTTAGCCATAGCGGTGCCGATGCTGTTGATATGTTTCAGAAATGGGTCAAAGCCCCCGGCGGATGGAAGTTCATTGGTTATGAAACCGATCGATTTCATGCGTCCACCGGGCAGAATATAGGACGTACGGGAAGATTTCTGCAGATGATCATCTGGTCACTCTATGAGAAAATCGTAATGCTGCATCCTTTCCTTGGCAGCGAGCCGTTTTTTGACGGGGAAGAGCTGGATGTGATCGCAAATTATTTTGTGCCTACGTATATCAGCGCCGTACCGTTGGTGGAACAAGGAAAAGCCTTTAAGACTATTCAGGCGGGCATCGTTCTATATCAGGAGCATATCCAGGCACCTGCCGTCATTATGCAATCGGATCGAGGCTTATTGGAGGGGAACTGGATGACCGGGGTGAACCTGGACGCGAAGGGATTTGCCGGGATTCGCCCTTATTTGAAAGTTCCTAGCGGCGAACGAGCCTATATGGAAGCCGATATTATATAGAGAGCATGCCTCCTCATAACCTTGTTCGAAGTGGACAGGGTTATTCGGCATTTTTATTTTAAATTTTAATGATTTATGTGAAAAATATCACAAAAATTAATGCGATCAGACGATATAATTTATGTGAAAGCAACGGAATACCACGATCTAGATAAATGTGTCGGGGAGGAATCAATCGATGTCCAATATAAAGAGAGAAAAGTTAATTGTCATCGGCAACGGTATTGCCGGGATTAGTACGGTCGAGCAAATCATTAAATTGGGTGGGAATTTTGACATCACCGTCATTGGACAGGAGCCTCATCCGAATTATAACCGCATCATGCTGTCGTATGTGTTGGAAGGCAGCAAAACCTTGGATGATATTGTATTGAATGATTGGAAATGGTACGAGGATAACCATATCACTCTGCACACGGATGCCACTGTAACTGCCATCGATGGGGAACGCAAGGTCGTGACCGCCGACAACGGATTGACTGTGCCTTATGACAAAGTCATAATAGCAACGGGCTCGAAGCCCTTTATTTTACCCGTGCCGGGCAGTGACAAAGAAGGCGTTATCGGTTTCCGAAACATTGCCGATTGCACGCAGATGCTTCAAGCCGCTAAGGCGTACAAGAAAGCGGCTGTCATTGGCGGGGGACTTCTGGGTCTGGAAGCTGCCAAGGGATTGGTTAGCCTGGGCATGGAGGTGACGGTGGTTCATCTCATGCAGGATTTGATGGAGAGCCAGTTGGATTCGATGGCATCCGGCATGCTGAAAAGGGAGCTTGAACAGCAGGGCATCAATTTCTTATTAGGCAAACAAACAACCGAAATATTGGGAGATACCAGAGTTACGGGACTCCGCTTCAAGGATGGGGATGAGCTTGATGCCGACCTGGTGGTCATGGCAGTGGGCATCAGAGCGAACACCGAGATCGCTAAAGCGAGCGGGATCGAAGTGAACCGGGGAATCGTCGTTAATGATTATCTTCAGACTTCCTGGCCGGATGTGTATGCGGTCGGCGAATGCTGCGAGCATCGGGGCGCATGCTACGGCCTGGTTGCACCGTTGTTCGAGCAGGGACAGGTATTGGCGAAGCATCTATGCGGTGTGGAAGGCAAGCCTTACGAGGGAAGCATTGTATCGACGAAGTTGAAAATCAGCGGTGTGGATGTATTCTCTGCCGGAGAATTCATGGAGCAAGCCGAGCACTCGGTGATCACCGCAAAAGATGATTGGCGCAAGACCTATAAGAAAATATTAATTCGCGACAATATCATCGTTGGGGCGATATTGTTCGGAGATGTGAGCGATTCGGCAAGCCTTCAATCCATGATTCGGAAAAAGACAGCCATGACGGATGAGATTTACGATTCGATCATGGGTACTGACAGCGCAGGAACAGGAAATGGCAAGGCATTTTCACTGGAGAAGATGCCCGATGATGAAATCGTGTGCGGCTGCAACGGCGTAACCAAAAAAGCCATTGTGGATGCCATTACTCTACAGGGTTTTACGACAGTGGATGAGATTAAAGCTTGCACAGGAGCTACCCGCTCGTGTGGCGGCTGTAAACCTGTCGTGGAGCAAATACTCCAGAGCGTATTGGGCGATGGCTTTAAGGCGGCAGGCAAACAAGGCATATGCTCGTGCACAACGCTTGATCGGGACGAGATTGTCGCCGAAATCCGTGCCAAAGGACTCAAGACAACGAAAGAAGTCATGCATGTTCTAAACTTCAGCAATCCGGAAGGCTGCTCGAAATGCCGCCCGGCCATTCATTATTATCTGGCGATGCTGAACCCGGTAACCCATCAAGAAGAGAGGGAATCCCGTTTTGTCAACGAACGGATGAACGCCAACATTCAGAAAGACGGCACGTACACGGTCGTCCCAAGAATGTACGGCGGCGTTACCACACCGGAGGATTTGAAGAAAATCGCGGATGTATCGCTTAAATATAATGTGAAGGTTGTAAAGGTAACCGGAGGACAGCGTCTGGACCTCATCGGTGTTAAGAAGGAAGATTTACCGAGTGTTTGGGAAGAGCTCGATATGCCGTCGGGTTATGCTTATGCCAAATCGCTGCGGACCGTGAAGACCTGTGTAGGTTCCCAATTTTGCCGTTTCGGTACGCAGGATTCGATGGGCATGGGGGCATTCCTCGAGGAGAAATTCGAGAGACTGGATTTCCCAGCGAAATTTAAATTGGCGGTCAACGGGTGTCCGCGAAACTGTGCCGAGTCGTGCACGAAAGATATCGGGATCGTAGGCAATGACGGTGGATGGGAAATATTCGTTGGAGGCAACGGCGGAACGAAGGCACGTCTGGCTGATTCGTTCTGCAAAGTGAAAACGGATGAAGAGCTGGTCGAAATCTGCGGAGCCTTGATGCAGTATTACCGTGAAACCGGCAAGTACCTGGAGAGAACATCGGAGTGGGTAGAGCGCTTGGGATTGGAACAAATCCGAGCGGTTATCCTGGACGATACCAAGCAGTGTAAGGAACTGGTGGAGAGAATCGAGCTTGCCTTGCAGCAAGTCGAGGATCCGTGGAAGAAAGTGCTGAACGACGAGAAGCTGCGCAATACGTTATTTGAGGATGCAAAACCGGTCAGCAGCAAATAAAAGAGGGAGGAATCTACTTCCCTCTTGCCGCCTGAACATAGAGAGCTTTTCGCAGTATGGATGGGGATAGAAAAGAGAAGTGGAGGTCGAATGTTATGGAAACTGGAAAATTTATTACGGTAGGGAATGAACATGATTTTCTATCACAGATCGGAAGGGTGGTCCAACTCGGAGATCGGGAGATTGCCGTCTTCCGGACTTCGGATCATCAATGGTTTGCGCTGGACAATCAAAGCCCTCATCCCAAAGGTGGGCCACTCTCGGAAGCCATCGTATCCGGGCACTACATCTACGATCCGTTATATGACTGGAAAATTGAGCTTTCAACCGGGCTCGTACAAGCTCCGGATAAGGGTCAGGTTCGTGTATACCCGATTCGCGCCGTGGACGGAAAGGTTGAGGTGGGTGTTTAAGGCCAGCAATCGCATAATAAACAGACGAAATCAAGGGGTGGTATCCCATGTTTAAAACAGATGTGGAAGCCGTTGTCAATGCCGCCGTCGGTAAAAAAGAGCAGATGAAACATAATCTGCTGCGCTATATGGTATCGGCTATGCTGGCCGGCGCGTATGTCGGCATAGGGATTGTATTAATCTTTAAGCTGGGGGCGCCGCTCGCAGCTGCCGGTTCACCCTTCCAATCCCTCGTCATGGGAGCTGCATTCGGGATCGCGCTCACGTTGGTGGTGTTCGCCGGGTCAGAGCTGTTTACCGGAAATCATATGTTTTTTACGATAAGCACATTATCCGGACGCACGACGATGGGGGATACGCTGAAAAACTGGGTGCTCGTGTTTATCGGCAATCTGGCTGGAGCGATTCTGCTCAGCTATCTGGTGTATGCTTCCGGCCTGTTCAAAGGCCTGCCGCCGGACCATCTCATCTTCACGGCTGCTGCCAAGAAAATGAATGATCCGTTTATGGAGCTGTTCTTCAGAGGCATCTTGTGCAACTGGCTTGTCTGTCTGGCCTTGTGGATGGGAATTCGGGCCAAGGGAGAAACGACAAAGCTGATCTTAATATGGTGGTGTCTGTTTGCCTTCATTGCAACAGGGTACGAGCATAGCGTAGCTAATATGACACTTCTGACACTCGCGACGATTTTACCGGGGCATCCCGAGACCATTTCCATTAGTGGATGGATCAGCAACATGGTGCCGGTCACGCTGGGGAACATCCTTGGCGGCGGATTGTTTGTAGGGATGGCTTATTGGTTTATCTCGTCGGGAAAAGGGAGCAAGCAAAAGTAGGTTTTGTAGGCGACATCGATGAGAAGGAGCAGTTCCGTAAGCAGGTTTGCTCACTTGATAGACAGCCGAAAAGAAGGGGGTGTCCCAAAAGATCTTAGATCTGGCGGAATGCCCCCTTTTCCTGTGAGGAGACGCTCCGTGTACGAATCGATCCTCCCATCGCTGTTGCCCCCAAATTTCTTGAAATGGTACTAGGCAAGGATGAAATTCGGGGCCAAAGGCGACCACTCTCGCTTGTCCGGAATCGTTTGGTCCTCTCCGCTACGTTGTGCGAAAACATACTCTAGACATACGAAAAGAAACCGTTTCTTGGTAAAATGGAAGTGCGACCCACCATCTACGAAAGGAACGATTTCTTTGTACATTCCATATACCATGGACCAACTTTATCTGCCAATGGACTTGGAGGATGACATTCCTCCTTATCATCTTGTTCGCATCGTCAATGAATCGGTCAACCGAAGTGGCAACAAGATATCAGCAAGCTAGACAACTGGCAGTACGACGAAGCAGAAGATACATGGACGTGTGTGGCTGGGCGAAAGCTGTGGTTTCGCTATGAAAGTAAGGAAACGATGGTAAGCGGATATGAAATACGGAAGGACACTACCGAAGCGTGAGCTGCGAAGGGTGTTCATGCAAAGCTGCTTGCACGAAAGCTCAAGGGAACCGGGAAATCAGCGTAAGTCTCAGGTATCTTCGTTACAAGCAGCAAGTGAGAGAGAAACTTCGAAGTGAGGAAGGCTATGCGTTGTCGGTGCGGCGAATGGTCGAACCGGAGAGTGTGTTTGGGCAGTTGAAGAATAACCGGGGATTCTGGCGATTTCTGCTTCGAGGACTGACGAAAGTGAGCCTAGAGGTCGATGCCTTTCGCTTGCCATAATCTGCTCAAGCAAGGGGCAACGGACCGAAAAGCAAGAAATGGCGGTGCAAGGAGATAACATCCTGAGCACCGCCATTTCTTTATTTGACACAT
This sequence comes from Paenibacillus sp. NPDC058898, assembly GCF_049316025.1. Lineage (NCBI taxonomy): Bacteria > Bacillati > Bacillota > Bacilli > Caryophanales > Paenibacillaceae > Paenibacillus > Paenibacillus sp. NPDC058898. Next base: position 569,633 of record NZ_JBMOSM010000004.1, read on the forward strand.
TTTTTAATCGGACGAACGTCCGTCAAGTGAGCAAACCTATTTATGAGACGGCTCCTTCTTTAACGATATACGAACGAGATGTTTTGGAGGCTTCGCCCTCCAAGCCAATAGCAGATGAAGTTGAACCTAATGAGTAAGCAAAGAAACCGTTCCATTGGTAAATGGTGAGTTGTCCTTCCATTTACCAAGAAACGGTTTCTTTTTGTGTACCTTGTCTTCCAAATCCTTTACCGATGTTCCACCAGGTCAATCGCACCAAGCACAATATGAGCCAGTCCGAAGCCGAGAATACCGGTTGCGGCAAGTTTATACTTGCTGCCAAGCAGAGCGGCACCCGAAGCAGAAACCACAGTTCCAAGAACAGCAGGAATCAATCCTTCACGCATGCTGAGCACTCCCTTTAATTTGGTTTGGAAAGACAAGGTTTATTGTAAGCAGATGACTGTATATTATGCACAGAAGGGAGCAGGCCGATTAAATCCGGCAGATTTCGTTAGGACACAGCTCGCAATGGCAGATTTCCTGCAGCATCGGAAGATCTTTAATGACAATCATTCCGCCGGCATATTCGATGGCATCTTTTTTGCGTAAGTCACTCAGCATCCGGTTCACGCTTTCGCGGGTTGCCCCAATCATGTTCGACAGATCGGTGTGGGTAATCTTCTTGTTGATGAGAATGGTATCATCCGCTTGATGCTGTCCGTAGGTGTTGCTCAGACGGATCAGTGTCGATGTTAAAGCACCGGGCTTACCGTACATCATGAGATCCCGGAATTTGGTCTGGGTGATGCGGTGGTGGATGCCCATCCACTTCATAAAATCAATGGCAAAGTCGCAGTGCTGACAGATCAGCAGCTCCAGATCCTTGTGCTCGATGACACCGACAACGCTATCCTCAAGCACCTCTGCCGAGAAACTGTGATTGTTGCTGAAGAATGGATCGGCTTGCCCGACCATGTCTCCTGGATGGTACATATATAGAATCAGCTCTTTGCCTTCATCAGTCGATTTGGTTAATTTAATTCTTCCTTGTTTAACGTAGTACAGCTTGTCGGCAAAGTCGCCTTCCCAGAACAAATGGGATCCTTCAGGGAGAACCCTTTCCTTCATGCTGACCAGCAGACGGTTGCGGTTTTGTTCCGAGAAGCACTGCGTGTTCCCTAAGTTTTCGATTTCCATTACATGGTCTACAGTAGTGTTCATGTTGGTATCCCCTAACATCCTAAAATTTGATCTGTTTAATCTTTAAATACATTATAACGTGAAAACATTCACTTTTGGGGGAGAATAAGAAGGAAATCGTGGCGAATTTTCAAACTTTGTGATCTCTTTCACTTAAAAGAAGGGAAAGACAGGCATAAATTACACAGAAAAGAAAAATATTTATATTGTGAAATATTTCACATGAATTTAGAGAAGGCTGTGTTACGATCAAAGCGTAGACGAGAAAGAAACATGAACCATGGGAGGATGAGAGATATGGCTGTGAGCAAAGGAACGGTTGAAGTTAAAGGACAAACAGCATCGGAGTACATTCAAGGGCTGATTGACAAGGCGAATCGAGCCAAAGAAAAGTTTATGGAATTGAATCAGGAGCAGGTCGACGGGATTGTACAGGCGATGGCCATGGCAGGCCTTGAGAAGCACATGCAACTGGCGAAGATGGCGGTTGAGGAAACGGGACGCGGCGTGTACGAAGACAAGATTATCAAGAACCTGTTCGCCACAGAGTATATCCACAACAGCATCAAGTACGACAAAACGGTGGGTATTATTGAAGACAACGCCTATGACAGCTTTCAAAAAATAGCAGAGCCGATCGGGATTATCATGGGGATAACACCGGTAACCAATCCGACCTCCACAACCATATTCAAGGCGCTGATCTCCATTAAAACAAGAAACCCGATCATCTTCGGATTCCATCCTTCCGCACAGGCATGCAGCCGGGAAGCCGCGCTGATACTGCGGGATGCCGCCGTGAAACAAGGTGCTCCTGCCGATTGCATCCAGTGGATCGAAGCTCCTTCCATGGATAAAACCAATGCACTCATGAATCATCCTGACGTCGCCTGCATTCTGGCCACGGGCGGTTCGGCAATGGTCAAAGCGGCATACAGCTGCGGCAAGCCGGCCCTCGGCGTAGGACCAGGTAACGTGCCTTGCTTTATAGAGAAGAGCGCGGACCTGGATCAAGCAGTGAACGATTTGATTTTATCGAAGACCTTTGATAACGGCATGATCTGCGCTTCGGAGCAGGCTGTCATTATCGAAGAGCCTATCTATCATACAGTGAAGAAAAAAATGATTGCCAGCGGCTGTTATTTCGTCAACAAGGAAGAGCTGGCGAAACTGACTGCGCATGCGATGGTATCGGAGAAATGTGCGGTTAATCCGTCCATCGTCGGAAAGCCGGCAGCTAAGATAGCTGAGGCTTGCGGTTTCGAGGTACCGGAAAGCACCAAGATCCTGATTGCCGAGCTGGAAGGGGTCGGTCCGGCTTACCCGCTGTCTGCCGAGAAACTGAGTCCGGTTCTGGCCTGTTATAAGGTGAAGGATGCGGAGGAAGGGATAACACGTGCTGAAGAGATGGTTGCTTTTGGCGGAATGGGTCACTCGTCGGTGATCCACTCGCACAATGAGGACATTATTATGAAATTCTCGGATCGGATGAAAACCTGCCGCATCCTGGTGAACCAGCCTTCTTCGCAGGGCGGTATCGGGGATATCTACAACACGAACCTGCCATCGCTGACGCTGGGTTGCGGCTCGTATGGACGTAATTCCACTTCGTCGAACGTGACGGCTGTCAATCTAATCAACGTGAAAAGGGTGAACCGCAGAACCGTGAATATGCAGTGGTTTAAAGTACCGGACAAAATTTACTTTGAAAAAGGCTCCACGCAGTATCTTGCGAAAATGCCGGAAATCACCCGTGTTGCGATCGTTACCGACCCCATGATGGTGAAGCTGGGTTATGTGGAGCGGGTAGAGCATTATCTGCGTCAGCGCAGAGTGCCAGTGGCCATCGAGGTCTTCTCGGAGGTTGAGCCGGATCCTTCAACAACGACAGTAGAACGCGGAACGGAGATGCTTACCCGATTCCAGCCGGACTGCATTATCGCCCTCGGTGGCGGATCGCCAATGGATGCAGCGAAAGCGATGTGGCTGTTCTATGAATACCCGGATACGGACTTTAACAATCTGAAGCAAAAATTTATGGATATCCGCAAGCGGGTCTATAAATATCCGAAGCTTGGACGGAAGGCGAAATTCGTTGCCATTCCAACAACGTCGGGAACCGGCTCGGAAGTGACTTCGTTTGCTGTCATCACGGACAAAGGGCTGGGGAATACCAAGTACCCGCTGGCTGATTATGAGCTGACACCGGATGTGGCGATTATCGATCCGGAATTTGTATACACGCTGCCTAAAACAGCGGTAGCCGATACCGGTATGGACGTTCTGACACATGCTATTGAAGCCTACGTATCGGTGATGGCCAGCGATTATACGGATGGGCTTGCCATCAAAGCCATACAGCTCGTGTTCCAATATCTTGAGCAGTCGGCGCTTACCGGTGACAAACTCGCCCGCGAGAAAATGCATAATGCTTCGACGCTTGCCGGCATGGCTTTTGCGAATGCGTTCCTTGGCATCAACCACAGTCTTGCGCATAAGTGGGGCGGCCAGTATCATACGGCACACGGACGCACCAATGCGATCCTGATGCCTCACGTCATTCGTTACAACGCCAAGAAGCCAACAAAATTCGCGGCATGGCCTAAATATACCCACTTTGTGGCTGATGAGAGATATGCTGAAATCGCACGGATTCTCGGGCTGCCGGCAAGAACAACGGAAGAGGGCGTAAACAGTCTGATTGGCGCGATCCGGGAGCTGAACAGCAAGCTCGGTATCGAGGAGTCGTTCCAGCAGCTTGGCATCGATCCTAAAGATTTCGAGAAGAATGTTGAGCATTTGGCGGACCGGGCTTTTGAAGACCAGTGCACAACGAGCAATCCGAAGCTGCCGCTGGTGACAGAGCTCGCAGAAGTTTACCGCAACGCATTCTACGGTCGGTTCTAAATAGGATAGGCTCTGAATGCCGATCATGAAGATCCGGGAATATGTTGAGGTAAGTGATGCAAGACCAGACTCGGAGTGATAAAAATCACGGGAAAAGATAACTTTGTGATTAATATCACAGATGCGAGGGATCAACAGGACTACAATAAAGGTGTAGCAAGAAGCTGAATCTCAGGTCTTTGATAAAGAAGCTTGAAGGTGCAAGGCGGGGTAGTGGCATCATTGATCGTGAAAATAATCACATTTAAAGATCTGAGATAGATCAAGGTGTGGCCTCGCCTGTCCTTGCAAGCCCCAGCAAATCTAGGAGGGATTCAATATGTCGGTGATTGAAAAAGAAACAGGCTGGAAAGGTTTTAAATCAGGTAAATGGACCAAGCAAATTGACGTTAATGATTTTATTGCAGAGAACATTACTCCCTATTATGGCTCTGATGAATTTTTGGCAGGACCCACGAATAACACCAAAGCACTGTGGGATATCGTATCGGATTTAACCAAGAGAGAACGGGACAACGGTGGGGTACTGGACGTGGATGTCCATACACCTTCAACCATCACTTCTCATCAACCTGGCTATTTGGATAAGGATAAAGAACAGATTGTCGGCGTTCAGACCGATGAGCCGTTCAAGCGTTCGATCCAGCCTTTTGGCGGGATCCGGATGATGATTGATGCGTGCAACGCATACGGCTTTGAAATGCCGCAGGCCGTTGTAGATATCTTTAACGGCATACGCAAAACGCATAACCAAGGCGTGTTTGATGCCTATACTCCAGAGATGAGAGCAGCGCGCAAGGCCGGGATTATTACGGGACTTCCCGATGCGTACGGACGCGGACGTATCATTGGTGACTATCGCAGAATATCGCTATACGGCGTAGATGCTCTTATTCAGGACAAATTGAGAGAACTCGGTGAGCTTGAAGTGGATGCTATGGATGAGCCGGTTATCCGTTTGCGGGAAGAATTGTCTGAGCAAATGCGGGCCCTCAAGGAACTGAAGGAAATGGCGGGTATGCACGGTTTTGACATTTCCAAACCTGCAAATACGGCGAAGGAAGCATTCCAATGGTTGTATTTCGGTTATTTGGCCGCGATCAAGGAGCAGAACGGTGCTGCGATGTCGCTTGGCCGGGTATCTTCTTTCCTTGATATTTATATTCAACGGGATCTGGCTGAAGGCAAGCTAACGGAAGAAACAGCTCAGGAACTGGTCGACCATTTCGTTATGAAACTTCGGATCGTGAAATTCCTGCGTACGCCGGATTATAACGAGCTGTTCAGCGGGGATCCAACGTGGGTAACGGAATCCATCGGCGGCATGTCGATAAACGGTGAGACGAGAGTGACCAAGAACAGCTTCCGTTTCCTGCATACCTTGTATAATTTGGGACCTGCTCCAGAACCGAACTTGACGGTGTTATGGTCGGAGAAGCTGCCGGAAGCCTTCAAAAAATATTGTTCGAAAGTTTCCATCGAAACCAGCTCGATTCAATACGAGAATGATGATCTCATGCGTCCGATTTACGGAGACGATTACGGCATCGCCTGCTGCGTATCCGCCATGCGCATCGGGAAACAGATGCAGTTCTTCGGAGCAAGAGCAAACCTTGCCAAAGCGTTGCTCTATGCGATCAACGGTGGTAAGGATGAGAAATCAGGCGCCCAAGTTGGACCGGAATATCCGGCTATCGCTGCCGAGGTCCTGAGTTATGATGAAGTCATGAAGCGATTCAAGCCGATGATGGAATGGCTCGCGAAGCTCTATATGAATACACTTAACGTTATCCATTACATGCATGACAAATACAGCTATGAACGGATTGAGATGGCGCTTCACGACCGGGATATCCTGCGCACGATGGCATGCGGCATCGCAGGCCTGTCCGTAGCAGCGGATTCACTGAGTGCAATTAAATATGCAAAGGTGAAGCCGGTACGCAATGAGCAAGGAATTGCAGTGGATTTTGAAATCGAAGGCGAGTTCCCTTGCTATGGCAACAACGATGATCGCGTGGATAGCATCGCCGTTGAATTGGTCGAGACCTTCATGAGCATGATTCGCAAGAACAAGGCTTACCGTGACGCAATGCCGACCCAATCGGTGCTCACGATTACGTCGAACGTCGTATACGGCAAGAAAACAGGAACCACGCCGGATGGACGTAAGGCAGGCGAGCCGTTTGCGCCGGGCGCAAATCCGATGCACGGACGCGATAAGAAGGGAGCTCTCGCTTCGCTGACTTCCGTGGCCAAGCTGCCTTATGAGGATAGTCTTGACGGCATCTCGAACACGTTCTCGATCGTGCCGAAAGCCCTTGGTAAAGAAAGTGATATCCGTGTGAACAATCTGGTTGCGATGTTGGACGGTTATTTTGGCAGCAAGGCACACCATCTGAACGTCAACGTATTTGACCGGGAGCAGTTGATCGATGCGATGGAGCATCCGGAGAATTATCCGCAGTTAACGATTCGGGTATCCGGTTATGCAGTTAACTTCGTCAAACTGACGCGTGAGCAGCAGCTCGATGTCATCAACCGTACGTTCCACGGATCGATGTAAGGATGGAAGACAACCCTAGCGGATACAGAAAGGATGACGCACCATGCTAAAAGGTCATGTACACTCCATAGAAACGTTCGGAACGGTGGACGGTCCGGGTATCCGCTTTGTGCTCTTCATGCAGGGCTGTCTCTTGAAGTGTCAATACTGCCATAATCCGGATACCTGGGGACTGCATGAAGGACGCGAGATGACGGTAGAGGACGTGCTGGCTGAGATTGAACCTTATCTGAGCTACTACCGTTCATCGGGCGGCGGGTTAACCGTCTCCGGTGGTGAGCCGACATTGCAGTATCCCTTTGTCACGGAGCTGTTCAAGGAAGTGAAGCGCCGCTGGAATTTGCATACGACGCTGGACAGCAACGGCTATAATGAACCGGAGAAAATCTCGGAATTGCTGGAGTTGACCGACTTGGTGCTGCTTGATCTGAAGCATATCAACGACGAGAAGCATATCAAGCTCACTGGGAAGTCGAACGAAAGGACGTTAAAGACGGCCCGCTGGCTGTCTGACCATGATCGGAACATGTGGGTCCGCCACGTCTATGTGCCGGGCATCCATGACAGCGAAGAAGACTTGATTGCGCTCGGTCAATTTATTCGGACGCTGCACGGCGTCGAGAAATTCGAAATCTTGCCTTACCATCAGATGGGCGTTTACAAATGGAAGGAGCTCGGCATGGCTTATCCATTGGAGGGCGTACCTTCACCTTCCGAGGAAGAAGTGGCACGCGCTTACCGATTGATTGGTGAGATACCCAAGAAAATAGAGATAGTCCAGAGCTAATAGATTTCTAATTAATTTCATATATGCGTTACGATTACTGACAACAACCTTTCCCCATATGGAAAGGTTGTTGTTTTTTTGTAGAGGATTTTATCCCTTGGCAAGAAAAATATCGGCCTATCGAAAAATGGAATCGCTTTCTATAATGAAGATGTGAGGAAAACGCCTATCAAATAAACAAACACTTCGGGAGGGTCAAAGACAATGAAGAAAAAGGGTCTGGCATTATTAATGTCGCTTCTGTTCGTCTCATCCACGCTTTTGTCTGCATGCGGCGGCGGTGACAAGGCAGCAGAAAAACCGTCAGGTGGTTCGGAAGGAACGGCCAGCAATGAGCCGTTTGAAATCACCATTCGCCATACGCAAGTAGGTGAATCCAAGAAATTCCGTCTCGCATTGCTGAACGATGTTGTCAGTAAAACCGAAGAGGCGGTGCCCGGGCTGAAAATCAAGCTGGACGCTGTGGACTCTGAAGTGAACCGGAAAGAGAAACTGAGAGGCGAGATGGCAGCCGGTAAGCCGCCGGAAGTATTCGATGTGTTCGGCAGCCCGGATGCAGGCGTATATTCCAAAGAAGGCTTAATGCTTGATTTGACCCCAATTTTGGATGAACTAGGCATTAAAGACAAATTTACGACACTGGATCCATTTACACATGACGGCAAGATCTACGGATTGCCGATTGGGGGTTCCATTGAGGGTATTTTCTATAACAAGGATTACTTCACCCAAAAAGGTTTGAACGTTCCTAAAACATTGGCTGAATTGGAGCAAATTGCTGAAACGATAAAGGCCGACGGGAAGATTCCTTTTGCCCAATCCTCCAAGGATGCTTGGATTCCGCTCATGACCACGAACAACCTGTGGAGCTATTACGCAGGGCCAGAGGTTACTTACGGCTTCAAAACCGGGGAAACCAAATGGACCGATCCGAAAGTCGTGGAAGGTGTGAAGAAGCACCAGGAATGGGTTGAGAAGGGATACTTCAAAAAAGGCGAGCTTGGCTTCGAATATGCGGACATGAGAAACCAAATGATCACCGGCGAAGCCGTCATGATGATGGACGGATCGTGGGCAAACTCCGTATTTAGAGATCCGACTCAAGCGGGTGATTTGGTAGGTAAGGTCGGATACTTCAACCTGCCTCCGGTTAATGAAGGCGACCCTGTCATCGTCATGCAGGACGCAAACAACGGATATGGATTCTCGGCAGCGGTAGCAGAAGATCCTCGTAAACTTCAAGCGGTTAAAGAATTCATTAAAAATATGTGGACAGATGAAATGCAGCTGCGCGGTCTGAAAGAAGACGGTGTACTGCCGGCAATGAAGATGGATCTGGCAACAATGAACTCCACTTCGGATGATCCGCTTATGCAGGACATTTTCAAAGGCGTCAGTGAGATCAAAAAATCCTTCCCTGCCTTTGATGCACTTGTTCAAGCCGACGTAAACACTGCACTGAGCATGGGCATTCAGCAGGTCATCGGCGGCGAGCTTGATGCCGAGAAGATGCTGGAGAATGTGCAAGCAGCGCAAGAAGCGGCCAATGCTTCAGAGGAATAACTAAAATTCTAGACGAAAGGGCACCACCCGCTGCGGTACATGGGGGTGCCCTTTCGCCTAAACAACATCAGACATAAATACGGAGGTTACCATGAACAAAGCGCTGAGAAATCCTCTGATTTACATCGTTTTTGTGCTGCCGGCATTCTTATTGTTTCTGGCTTTTTTCATATACCCGATCTTTACTGCGTTTGACAACAGCTTTACGAGCTGGAATGGCATCTCCAAAGATGTGAAGTACATTGGGCTCGATAACTATGTGACAGCCTTGAATGATGATGCTTTTTGGAAGGCTGTCAGGAACAATGTTTATTTCATTCTCTTTTCCTGTTTGATCCAGGTTCCGACGATCGTATTTTTCTCCCTGTTAATCGCAAACGTGAAGCGTTTGAAGGGACTTTATAAAACGGCGGTTTTTGCACCATCCATCATGTCGACGGCTGTGATCGGCATTTTATGGGGATTCATTTACAACCCGGACTTTGGTCTGATGAATGAGATTTTAGGGCTGGTTGGAATTGAACCCATCTACTGGTTATCGGATAGCAAATGGGCCATGATTGCCATCCTGATCACGAATGCGTGGCAATGGACTGGCTTTTACATCGTGATGGTTCTTGCCGCAATTCTATCCATACCCAAAGAGCTGGATGAGGCTGCGGCAATTGATGGCGCGACAGGGGTCCAAAGAGCAACCAAAATCACGCTTCCATTAATTATGCCAATTATCTCTGTTGTGATCATGCTTTCGATCGCGGGAGCCATGAAAGCGGCGGACATTATTCTGGTTATGACCAAGGGCGGGCCGGCTGGCTCAACCGACGTTATGGCGACATATATGATTCGATATGCGATCACGAGCTTCAAGCATGGCTTTGGCAACTCGATCGCCGTGCTGATCTTCCTCTTCACGATTATCGTAACGGTGCTTTACCAGGTGCTGGTCGCAAGACGCAACGAAAGGATTGAATACTGATGAGAGCAATAAAGAAACTGATCCCGCACATTTTTCTGATGGCTTACTTGCTCGTCATACTATATCCTTTCCTGTTCGTCCTGTTCTCTTCCGTGAAGGTGGATAACCAGTCTATTGCAACGAACCCTTTTGGTTTGCCAAGCACGCTGGTATTTGATAACTATGTGAACGCATGGGTGAACGCCAAGATTAGCACGTATTTCTGGAACAGCTTATACATCGGCGTGCTGTCAGCCTGCTTGTCGATTCTGTTTGCAGCGATGCTGGCCTTTGCCGTGACGCGGATGAGATATAACCGGATTAGCGCCATCGTCTTTCAATGTATTTTGATAGGCATGCTGATTCCGAATAACTCTCTCATGCTGCCGATATATGGCATCATGAGGCAGTTGGATATTTTGAACACGCACATGGCCCTGATTCTACCGTATGTTGCCAATGCCATCCCGTTCTCGGTTATTATACTGGCTGCCTTCATGCGGTCGCTGCCCGGTGAAATCGAGGAGGCTGCGGTTATTGATGGATTGAGGTCCGGAGGGTTGTTTGCTAGAATTATCATACCTCTGACTGTTCCGGCTATCGTTACCGTATTTATTATCAATTTCCTGGGTAACTGGAACGAATTCTTGCTTGCTAACTACTTCCTATCGAATGATGAACTGAGAACACTGCCTGTCGGCATGGTCGGTTTCAGGGACGCCTACAATATGAACTACGCACAAATGTCTGCGGGTATCATATTCAGCGTGCTGCCGGTCCTTATCATTTATGCCGTTCTGCAAGAGAAGATCATTGAAGGCGTCACCGCAGGAAGCGTCAAGGGGTAATACTAGGAGCAGGAGCATGCGTATGAATTTGCGGAACAAACTATTCACAGCCTTTTTGGGGCTCATTATTATTCCGTTATTTGTGCTGGGCCTATTTACATTCTTTATTACCTACAATTCGATTGAGAAAAAGTACAGCCAGCAAGCCGAATATTCGCTTAAAGCAATCAGCTACAGCATTCTGAGCGTGTTTAAGGAGATGGAGTACGTCACGGATAACGGGATTGCCACCTCCGTCTTCGCCATGGCGCTGAACGCCAAGGATCCCGATGCGCAGAACCTGATTAAGGAATCCAATGCGGACCAGCTGAAATTGAACGACAGACAGCGGAGCTTTCGGAATCTTCTATATAATCATCCTGCGATTAGCTATGCGTTTTTATATCATTTTAATAAAGAATCATCACCGATTCCTATATTCAGTAAAGAAGATTTCAGGACCCTGCCTTATGAAAAGTTTAAGAATAGTCCTTTATATGAAGAGGTGGTTCAGCTTAACGGAATTCCCAAATGGCTGGCTCCGCACGAATTTCCGGAGTTGACGGGAGCGGATCCGGTATTCACCCAGATCCGGCTGATTAAGGATGTTACGACACTCCGCAAGCTGGGCATTCTTGTCGTCCAGATCAAGAGGTGGGAGTTTGAAGAAATTTTCCGCAATTTGACACTCCCTAACAATCTGCAGAACACATCTTTTATGTTGGTCAACAATGAAGGCTTCATTCTATTTGACCCCAATAACGATATGGATGGTCAAAATATCAGTCAATATATGAAGCATGACGTTGAGTTTAAGCAAGGCTACCAAAGTTTTAAAGCCAAGTTTAATGGCAAAGAGAATATTGTTTCTATCTATCATCTGAATGATTACGGCTGGAATCTCGTCTCGGTGACTGACTGGAACTCGTTATCGCAAGAGGTTACTTCCTTTGCCAAGTGGTTCTTCGTCATTATGGGCCTCTGTCTGGTTACCGCGATTGTGTTCAATCGTCTGTTCATGAATCGGATTACCGGGACGATCGCTGTTATCGTGCGGTTTATGCGCCGTGTGGAAGATGGGGATTTGAACGCGAGAGTTGAAGAGAAGGGAGAGGATGAGCTGCTGCTGCTGTCGAAAGGGTTCAACAACTTGATGAACCGGATCAACAATCTGTTTGCGCAGATCAAAAAGGAGCAGAGGCAGAAGACCGACGCGGAGATGCGTGTGCTGCAAGCGCAGATCAAGCCGCACTTCCTCTTTAACACCTTGGAATCAATCAATGTTCTCGCTGTCCAGAATGAAGGACGCAAGGTCAGTGAGATGGTTTACCGGCTTGCCAGCATCTTGCGGATCAGTATACAGGAGAAGGAAGAAATTACGCTGGATGAAGAAATCAAGCACTTGCAGAGTTATCTTGAAATCCAGAAGTTTCGGTTTGAGGACCTGTTCGAATACGAGATTGACGTGCCGAAAGAGCTTATGCACAGCCGTATCCTGAAGCTGACGCTGCAGCCGCTGGTTGAGAACAGTATACAGCATGGCTTTGAAGGCATTTCTTATACGGGATGGATACGCATCTCTGCATGGAAGGAACTCGGTAATGTCATGATTCGGGTCGAGGATAACGGACTCGGCATGACCGCTGAGCAGTTGTCCATGTTTGAATATATGGTGTCCGAGGATAACGGATCCGAACAGGTGACGTTGCAGAATCTCAAAGTGAACCAGGAACGACGGGGACTTGGGCTGCGGAGCGTGGCTGACCGACTTAGAATTCAGTACGGGGATTATTACGGTCTGTTCATATGCTCAAGCCGCCCCGGCGGCACCGTTATACAATGCGTCATACCCAATTATGACAGGGGGGAAGGGCAGCATGTTGAAGGCATTATTAGTTGATGATGAGGCTCCCATCCTGAACAATCTCAGCAAGGTTCTGCCTTGGGAAGAGATGGGCATGAAGGTTGTCGGACTTGCCCGAAGCGGGATGGAAGCACTTGAAGTAGCGGATCAGTACAACCCGGATCTGATCCTGTGTGATATCCGGATGCCCGTCATGGACGGACTGACCTTTATAACGAAGATTCGGGAGAAAGGAAGCCGGGCGGAGATCTTTTTGCTGACGGGATATCAGGAGTTTGAATATGCCCGGGAAGCAATTAAGCTGGGCGTCAAGGATTACATCAGCAAGCCAATTCATTACGGGGAACTCGAGATGAAGATTCGTGATATCGGGGAGGAAATCCGCAAGAAAAGGGCGAAAGAGAAGTATTACAGCACCGTTTCGCTTATTGATGAGGCTCCGAATCCCGAAGCCGTAAAGAAAACGCCGGAACAATTGGTAACGTCTGCTCTGGAGTATATCAATACCCATATGGGGCAGGATTTGGGGATTGAGGAGCTTTCGGAGCATCTGGGCATCAGCTCCAGCTACTTCTGTTTATTGTTTAAGAACCATGTCGGACTCACCTTTGTGGAGTACTTGACGAGACAGCGGATGGAGGCAGCCAAGTTCCTGCTGGTGAACAGCGATAAGAATATCGCTCAGATCGGCTCCTTTGTCGGTTATCATGAGCGGCGGTATTTTACCAAGGTATTTCAGAAGGCTACCGGCATGACGCCATCCGAATTCCGGGAAATGTCCGGAGAGGCAACGGTATAGGTTTTGACAGGACCCATGCAGGCTGCTAAAGTCATCACTGGATCAATCCCGCCTGGCTTGCAAAGTCCTTTAAATTGATAGAAGGTAGGTATGAAATCAATGAAATGGACGGCAGCAGATTTATCGTTAGAACAAAAGGTAGGACAAATGTTTATATGCGGCTTCAACGCGCTGACGCCGAATGAGCATGCCAAAATACTGATTGAACAATATCAGGTCGGGGGCATCTGCTATTTTCGCCGGAATGTGAAAACGCTGCCTCAGCTTGCCGAACTGTCGGAGTCCTTACAGCAGCTCGCATCGGACAGCCAGAAGTTCCCGCTTCTGATCTCGATTGATCAAGAGGGCGGTATGGTTGCACGAATTGATCATGAAGGCATCAGCCGTATTCCGGGGAATATGGCGCTTGGAGCAGCGGGCAGCGCGGAGGATTCGTACAGGGTAGCACAAATCGGGGCACGCGAATTGCGTTCACTTGGTGTAAATATGAACTTCGCTCCTTGTCTCGACGTGAACAACAATCCTCGTAATCCGGTCATCGGCGTGCGTTCCTTCGGCGAAGATCCTCAAGCTGTTGCCGCTCTTGGGACTGCGGCAATGAAGGGATACCAGGAAGAAGGTGTATCCGCTACGGCCAAACACTTCCCGGGCCATGGCGACACCAGCATCGATTCTCATCTCGGGCGGGCTTCTGTACCGCATGATTTGGAACGGCTCCGCAGCGTGGAATTGTATCCGTTTGCGCAAGCGATCCAGAACGGAGTGGACGCCATCATGACGGCTCACGTCAGTTTCCCGGCGATAGAGCCGAGCGATCTGCCGGCGACGCTCTCTCATGCCGTGTTAACGGGTTTGCTGAGGGAGGAGATGGGGTTTGAAGGTCTGATCATAACGGACTGCCTTGAGATGCACGCAATCTCCAAAGAGTACGGGATTCCGGAGGGCGCGATACGCGCGATCGAAGCGGGTGCGGACTGCGTACTGGTCAGCCATAATCTATCGGAGCAGACGGCGGCGATTACGGCCGTCATTGAGGCTGTCCGCAGCGGGAGACTCCCGGTAGAGCTGATCGACAAGGCTGTAGATCGGATATTGGCGCTTAAGCAGCGTAATGCAAAGCTCGCTGAGGAGCTTCCGGTCTACCCGATTGGCGAGGTTGCGGAAGAGACCAAACAATTGCTGGCTCAAATTGCAGGCAGAGGAATCACGCTGGTGAAAGACGAGAGGCAGCTGCCTCTTAAGCCGGAGCAGGCCGTTGCGGTGATCTGGCCTGAGCTGCTTCAGGCAACCCAGGTGGATGAAGCATGGAGCAAGAGCTACACCTTAGGGGATGCCTTGAGAAGTTACGGGGTTCAGGCAGACGATCTGCGTGTCGGAACGGATATGTCCGACGAAGAGATAAAGCAAGTCGTTAAGGCAGCTGAAGGATATAAACAGATTGTAGTAGCTACGTACACCTCCGAGAGCCGTCTTCCCGCCGGCCAGCAGAAGCTGGTGAACAAGCTGGTTGAACTTGAGGATGTGACACTTGTTATCGTCGCTACCCGTAATCCCTATGATATCAATGATCTTCCGCCGGTTCCGACGTATTTGTGCAGCTACGAGAACACACCTTATTATATGAATGCAGCCGCGGGTGTCTTAATAGGACGGGTTACGCCTGAGGGCAAGCTCCCGGTAGGAATCAGCGAGACTTATCCGCTTGGCTGGAGCGGTAATCAGGACTATGTCAATAATTAAATAAGGGTTGCTCAAACCGGAGTCTTCCTACCCAGGAATGCTCCGGTTTTCCTATTTTCCAGCCTTTTCTGAGCAACTTTTCGAGAAAGTCCGCGTCTAATAGTATGTCCAATAGAGGCAGACAGACTATACTGAGAGTTTTAAAGGAGTAGAGAATGAATTTCAAGAGAATCTCGATGATTACAGTCCTTGCCGCGGCCCAGGTATCCATGGCATTTCCCGCGGCAGCTGAATCACCGGATATTACAGCTCCGGCGCTAAATAGCCAATCAGCGCTGCAGTCCCCGGTGGAAGGACAAAGCCAGCAGAGTGGAGAACAACAGACGGACTTGCAGCAAGCGGAGGAAACATCAGCAACGCCAAAGGAAACATCTTCTGATTCAGTCGAAGGTACGATTAGCGATCCGAATGCCGAACCTTCTGCACCCAATGAGCAGCAGGAGGATACGGAAAACGATCCTTCCGATAATGAGGTTTCAGAGAACGAAGAGGGCAGCCCATCCGGAGAGCCCGAAGTCAGTACTTCCAATGTTTCGGCGAATGAACTTGTACTGATGATGAACAGCAATGTGATGTACCATAACGGCAAGAAATACAAAGCGGGTCAGCCGATGGCTGTGAAGCAAGGGGTATCCTATGTCGCCATTCGCGCCATGGTTGAACGTGCAGGACTGAAACTGTCCTACGATAATAAAACGAAGGAAACCATCATCCTTAAGGATGGTAATGAACTTCGGTTTACGACAGGAAGCAGCAACTATAAAGTCAATGGACAGGTACGTTCGATGAAAGGCCCTGCCTACCAGAGCAACAATGTGTTTATGGTCCCGTTAACCGCGATCACGCAAGCGCTTGAAATTCCATACCAGGTGAACCAGCCCGAGAAGAAGGTTATTCTCGATCTATCCGGTATGGGCAGCGGCAACGGTAATGGTGAACAGCCAGGCGGAAATAACGGCGGGGGATCTGGCAGCGAGGTTCCGAATATACCGAATCTCGGGCCCAATGACCTCATCTTGATGATGAACAGCAACAAGATGTATCAGAACGGGAAAGCGTATACGGCAGGTCAGCCGATGGCAGTTAAGAACGGCGTATCCTATGTTGCCATTCGCTCCCTCGTTGATCGTGTCGGCCTGAAGCTGACCTATGACGGAAAGACTAAGGAAACGATTATTATCCGCGGTAACGATGAGCTTCGTTTTAAGACGAACAGCAGCGTTTACACCGTGAACGGGGTCAGAAAATCGATGAAGGGACCGGCTTACCAGTCCAACAATACGTTCATGGTGCCGCTGACCAGCATTACGCAGGCGCTGGACATCACCTATCGGGTGGACCAGCCGAATAAGCGGGTTATCCTTAGCTTGAGCGCAAAGCCCGTAGCTTCCTTCACGGTGCAGCCTGGTGAGATCCTCGCCGGACAAACAACGGTTACGTATAAGACAAATGCCTATTCGCCGACGGGCCTGGCTATTGTTGACGAGCATTGGGAAGGCCGGGAAGAGATTTTTGACGAACCCGGCGTGCATACGGTTTCCTACTCGGTACAGGATTCCAGCGGGGAGTGGAGCGACCCGTATATATTGAGCATTCAAGTATCCGCTCCGAATACGCCGCCTGTTGCCATGTTCGAAACGGATAAACAGGAATATAAGATCGGTGAGAAAATAACGTACATGAATATGAGTTATGACAACGATCCTGGCGATGAGCTTACGTATAAGTGGGAAAACAACGATCAGGCCTTTTTTACGGCAGGACCGCATAAAGTGCTGTTGATTGTTACTGATAAACATGGAGCGACCAGCTCATACGAGAAGATTATCAACGTAACGAGCGAAGTATTGTATACGCGTGATCAATTCAATCAATTGTTTACGGGCATCGGCGACAAATACACCTTTGACGGATCCGCTGTGCCGACATGGAATCTGATGCCGATTACAAGAAGCTCCGAACCTTATCTGTTGATTCGCAGCAACTCTCCGGAAACCGTCTATCAAGAGGGTATCGTCTACCGCGAGGTCGGCAATGCCAGCACGCGATTCATGATCCACCACTTGAACGCAACCGGGAAGAACATGAAGATGTACGTCGTCGCCACTAACATCAACACCATGACGGCGCGTCTGACAACCGAGTATACGGGAATAGGCGGTCCGATTAATATACCGACTGCCACGGGAAAAGCAGCTGTTCAGCGCTACCTCGAGTCTATGCAATCAGCTGATTCATTCAAGACGATCTCGCTCGCGCCTGGGGAAAGCCGGGTCATTCTGCAAGACTTGAGCGCGCAAACCTTGAAGAATCAGCAGGTGCTGTCCATGTTTGCTGATCTCTATTCGGATTCACCGATCCGGTATGATGTCATCATGATTGATGAAGCCAAGGATCCGATTCAAAAGCTTCCTTACCTGAAGCTCCATCCGAGCGACGGCGTTCATAACCGGGGAACGTACCCGGACTCGACACGGATCATTGAATCCCATGATCTGGTTGGCAACACGCCTACCCGTCTAGCGCTCGGTGACAAGACAAACGATCCGAATCTGGAAGGGTATGACGGCATTAACGGTTCATATCAATCCAATGCCGGGAACTTCGGTGTGCTTTACAAAATCAAGCTGCACCGCGTAGCGCCCAATACGCTGATCACGCTGAATCCGCGTGGAGGCAAGTACATGGGTGCGCTGATGGTGAACGGAACTATCATTCAGACGCCGAATACAAGCGGAGGCGCTATATCTGCACCGAATGAAGCAGCCGTTCTCTATCGTACAGGGAATTACGAGCAGACCGTGGAAATCCTGTTTACGGCGGCGCCGGGAAGCAGCTTGCCAATCAACTTCCTGTTCCAGCCGCTTCCGCAAGTGAAGAACTAATCCATTATTTATTCATAACAAAGGGACAGCCTTACAGCCAGCACATGGTTAGGGTTGTCCTTTTTGTTGGCTGATATAAAGGGCGCTCGTCAAATGCCAAGCGTTTCGCGTCCCAGCGGCGCAGTACCTTGCAGGGGTTTAGTCTATCCACAACCGCTTTCATTGACGCTGTCTTATTTTTCGGGCATTATAAGGAGAGAGTATCTTCAAGTAGAGGAGGTTACCTCCGTATGCTTACGACGGAACAGATCATCGACGCCATGTCGGAACATGGGCTGCGCATTACCGATCAGCGCAAGACGCTTGCCAAATTGTTTGGGGAACATCCTGGATATTTGACGGCCAAGGATGTGTACGAATATATGGGCCGGAAGTACAGCGGTTTGAGCTTTGATACAGTGTACCGGAATCTTCGGGTATTGTACGAGCTCGGTGTATTGGAGCAGGTAGTGTTCGAGGAAGGCATCAAGTTTCGAGGACGATGCAGCGAAGAGCATCATCATCATCACATGATTTGCCTGCAGTGCCAGAAGACGTACCCGATTACATTTTGCCCGATGCAGCTGACCGATGCACCGGATGATTTCCAGGTGGTTCAGCATAAATTCGAAGTGTTCGGCTACTGTCGGGACTGCGGCAAGGAAAATACCGATAAGGAAACTTCACCAGCCAGTGGAGGAAAGCGGGACAGCCGGGTATGAGCACGGGACGTAGGGTAGTGAAGGTGCCGATACACTTCTATCGGAAATTCATTTCTCCGTTGAAACCGGCGACTTGCCGATTCTACCCGACCTGCTCGGCCTATGCACTGGAAGCGATTGAGGTACACGGCGCGCTGAAGGGCTCCTGGCTGGCGGCCAAGCGAATAGCAAGATGCCATCCGTTTCATCCAGGCGGCATTGACATGGTTCCACCGCGCAAGGATAAGGTGTCGTCTTCATTGACAGAGAAATAGCGTTTTTGGGGCATCCTAATCGATACGAAGCGGAATGGCATGCTGTCTTTGGACATAGCAATCCCACGGAACGCGACTCACCTTGACACACCGCAGCCCGTTTGATTAAAATGTAAGAAATTATAGGTATATCCGAGGAAGAGATAAGTACGAAAAGCTTGCCTTGAACAGAGAGCCGGAACAGCTGGAAACCGGTCTTGGCGAATTTCGGAAAATGGTCTTGGAGGATCCGCTTTTGAGCGCTGCAGTCCGGGTAATAAGGCTGCCGTAAAGAAGCGGCGTGAGCCAGCGTTAATGGACGGCCGGATGACGGCAGATGAGCCTGTTACCCGTAAGGGGACAGGGAATTTGGGTGGTAACACGTGAGAACAACTCTCGTCCCATGGGGACGGGGGTTTTTTGCTGTCTACTGCTGTTTTTCAATAAGAGATTACTTGGTACAAACAATCAATTTCACGGTAAAGGAAGGTTACTATGGCAGACAAAAAGACGTTTTATATTACAACGCCAATCTATTACCCAAGCGACAAGCTGCATATCGGCCATGCTTATACTACGGTGGCCGGCGACGCCATGGCTCGTTACAAACGGCTTCGTGGATACGATGTCCGTTATTTGACGGGGACCGATGAGCACGGACAGAAGATTGAACGCAAAGCGGCGGAGGCTGGGAAAACCCCGCAGCAGTTCGTTGACGACATCGTGGCAGGCATCAAAGACCTGTGGAAGAAGCTGGACATATCCAACGAAGATTTCATTCGCACCACGGAGCAGCGCCATACCAAGGTTGTGCAGGAGGTATTTGAACGTCTGCTGAAGCAAGATGACATCTACAAGGGTGAATACGAAGGCTGGTACTGCACGCCTTGTGAGTCGTTCTTCCTGGAACGTCAGCTTGTCAACGGCAACTGTCCGGACTGTGGCCGACCAGTAGAGCTTGTGAAGGAAGAGAGCTACTTCTTCCGCATGAGTAAATATGTGGACCGCCTGCTCCAGTATTACGAGGAGAATCCGGATTTCATTCAGCCGGTATCCCGCAAGAATGAGATGATCAACAATTTCATTAAACCGGGTCTTGAGGATCTGGCTGTGTCCCGTACGACCTATGAGTGGGGCGTGAAGGTGAAGAGCGATCCAAAACACGTGATCTATGTGTGGATTGACGCACTCCTAAACTATATAACGGCACTCGGATACGGTACGGAGGACACCAGCCTGTATGACAAATACTGGCCGGCTGATGTTCACCTGATGAGTAAGGAGATCGTCCGTTTCCATACGATCTATTGGCCGATCATTCTGATGGCGCTCGATGTTCCGCTTCCGAAAAAGGTGTTTGCTCATGGCTGGCTGCTGATGAAGGACGGGAAAATGTCCAAGTCCAAGGGGAATGTGGTCGATCCGGTTACGATGATTGACCGGTATGGTCTCGATGCGCTTCGTTATTACCTGCTGCGTGAAGTTCCATTCGGAGCGGACGGCACCTTTACGCCGGAAAGCTTCGTGGAACGGGTGAACTCCGACCTGGCCAATGACTTGGGTAACCTGTTGAACCGTACCGTGGCCATGGTCGATAAATATTTTGACGGAGTCGTTCCGGCTTTCTCCGCTGGCGTAACGCCGTTTGATGCAGCGATCGAGGAAGCAGCTAAGTCGGTTTATGAGAAAGTCGAAACCGCTATGGAGAATATGGAATTCTCGGTTGCGCTGACGGCGATCAGCCAGTTTGTCAGCCGCAGCAACAAATACATTGATGAGACACAGCCATGGACGCTGGCCAAAGACGAGAGCAAACGAAATGAACTGGCATCTGTCATGAGTCATTTGGTGGAGACGCTCCGCGTGGCATCGATCCTGCTGCAGCCGTTCCTGACCCGTACGCCGAAGAAAATGTGGGATCAGCTCGGTCTGGCGGAAGGCGAATGGACGACTTGGGAAGGCGGACGCCAGTTCGGAGCCATACCGGCTGGAACGAAGCTTCAAAAGGGCGAGCCGATATTCCCACGCCTGGATACAGAGCAGGAAGTGGCCTACATCGCAGAGGCGATGACAGGCGGTACGAAGGCCGCCCAGGAGGAACCTACGACCTCGGCAGCAGCTTCGTCCGCCGAAAGCACGGAGGAGCCTGTAGAGCTTAAAGAGGAAATCGGCATTGAGGATTTTGCCAAGGTCGAGCTGCGCGTAGCGCAGGTAATCGCTGCTGAGCCGGTTAAGAAAGCAGATAAGCTGCTCAAACTGCAGCTTGATCTCGGATTTGAGCAGCGGCAAGTGGTATCCGGCATTGCGAAGTTCTACAAGCCGGAGGAATTAGTCGGACGCAAAGTGATTTGCGTAACGAACTTGAAGCCGGTGAAACTTAGAGGTGAAATGTCGCAAGGTATGATTCTGGCCGCCTCCCACGGCGACCAGCTGACGCTTGCAACGGTGCCGGATGGCATGCCTAACGGTGCCGTTGTCAAATAAAAAGCTCTCTCATTGAATTAAGTCGCGATAGACGGTGTACCCTGTTAAAGGGTACGCCGTTATTTTTTCCTTTAATACGGGGGATATAACATCTCTATTGAAAATTAATAGTAATTTTTACGATTTGGTTGACAATGATGTTTGCCTGCTCTTATAATCTTGTTAGTAAAGATTACGATTAATTGAACGGAGCGGATATGGGAGATGAACATGAACAAGAGAAAGAGAGAAAGCAAACTTAACAGTTGGACCTGGAGTGTGACCTCTATATTGTTGGCGGTACTCATCCTGTCGGGGTGCGGAAGTAAATCTGGCGGCAGCATTGTCGAAGGCAAGGTAAACGTCATTACGACCTTTTATCCAATCTATGAGTTTACGAAGGAAATTGGCGGGGACGACGTCAATGTTGTAAATCTTCTGCCAACGGGCGTGGAACCACATGATTGGACACCGCGCAGCCAGGATATCGTGAATACTTCCAAGGCTCAGCTGTTTCTCTATAACGGTGCCGGATTGGAAGGCTGGGTACCTGGGTTTCTGAAGGGACTTGATAAAGATACGCAAGTTAAGCCCGTTGAAGTCAGTCACGGGATCAAGCTGATCGATGCCGTGGGAGACGATGGTCATGGACACGGGGCAGCAGCTCATGAAGAAGAGCACGATCACAGCCATGAGGAAGGCACGGAAGCAGAGCACGATCACAGCCATGAGGAAGGCACGGAAGAAGACCATGCGGGCCATGAACACGAGGAAGCGGCCGCTGGGACTAGCGCCGACACACATCATACGGATCCGCATACATGGGTAAGCCCGAAATCGGCACTGGTCATGGCAGAGAATATCAAGAATAGTCTTGTCGAGGTGGATTCCGAGCATAGGGATGGCTACGAACAGCGCTTTGAAGCCCTGAAAGAGAAGCTGGTCAAACTGGATAACGATTTCACAAGCGAGTTGTCCAAAATGCCGAAAAAAGACATTGTCGTTTCCCACCAGGCATTTGGCTATCTGTGCCGGGATTATGGCTTGACGCAGCATGCGATTATGGGACTTTCGCCGGACGCGGAGCCCAGAGCGCAGGATATAGTAAACCTGACCAAAACGGTGAAAGAGAAGGAAGTCAAATATATTTTCTTCGAAGAACTCATATCGGATAAACTTGCCAAAACGCTGGCGAATGAAGCGGGCGTGGAAACCTTGGTATTGAATCCCGTGGAGGGACTGACGAAGGAGCAGGCAAGCGGCGGTGACAATTATTTCACGCTGATGGAGAAAAATTTGCAAAATCTAACGAAGGCTTTACAATAAGGAAGATGGGGGAGCATATCCCCCTCTTCTTTCGTGTTATGAACGTTTATGATGTTCATATATTTAGATAGAAAGACTACAGAGAGAAAGGCGGCCTGGTTATGGAGCCGGCAGCACAGGATTGCCACCAACCTATTGTACAAATCAAGGATGTATCCTTTCATTACCGCGAGCAACAGGTGATCAAGGATCTCAATTTCACCATAAAAGAGCGGGACTTTGTAGGTATTGTCGGGTCTAATGGGGCAGGCAAAACCACTTTACTCCGCATGATTGTTGGATTGCTGCCTGCCGCGGAAGGGTCTATCGAACTCTTCGGTCAGCCGATCCGTAAGTTTCAGGACTGGGAGCGAATCGGGTACGTTCCGCAGAAAAATTCGTTTAATCCACTGTTCCCCGCCACTGTGCGCGAAGTCGTCATGTCCGGGCTATATAATCGGAAGAAAATGTTTCGCCGTTTGAACCGTCTGGACCACCAGAAATGTGAGGATGCTCTGGAAGTGATGCGCATTCAGGATATTGCTGATAAGCGGATCGGCGCTCTGTCCGGCGGGCAGCAGCAGCGCGTTTTTCTCGCCCGGGCGCTCATTAATCGTCCGGATCTGCTCATACTTGACGAGCCTACGATCGGCATTGATGCCGATACCCAGGCCGGATTCTTTGAATTGATTACCCATATGCATGCCCATCATCGCATGACGTTTTTGATGGTCACCCATGATTTGGACATGGTTAAAGACTACTTGGGAGAATCGCCGGTATCGCAGAACGGGAAAATTCAGTTTTTTGTAAGGCATTCTCATGATATCGAAAACTGCGCAGAAGTGGATCTGCAGCATTCGCTCGTATAATGTATAGAAACAAACTTTTTGAAGCAGGAGAAGGGGACGTTATCATTGCTTGATATTTTGTTTAGCGATTTTTTTCAGCGGGCGCTGATCGGAGGAGTTCTGATCGGTATCACAGCCCCGCTAATCGGGATATTCCTCGTGCTGCGCAGGCTGTCCATGATCGGCGATACGTTGTCACACGTCACGATTGCGGGTGTGGCACTCGGATTTCTGATCGAAGTATATCCGCTTGCCGCAGGGCTTGTGTTTGCGGTGCTGGCCTCGTTTGCGATTGAGAAGCTGCGAAAGGCATATAAAAGTTATGCCGAGCTGTCAATCGCCATTATTATGTCTGGCGGCGTTGCGCTTGCTTCGCTGTTTTTCACCTTGGGAATGGGCTATAATACGGATGTTATGAGTTATTTGTTCGGCAGCATTTATACGCTGGATTCCACGGATATTTATATGGTGGGCGGTGTAACTGTCGTTGTCATTGCGGTTGTGGTTATGTTCTTCAAGGAGTTCTTCCTGCTCAGCTTCGAGGAGGATGCAGCCAGTGTCAGCGGCCTGCCTGTCAAAATGATGAACATGATCATTACGGTACTGACCGCGCTTGTCGTAAGCACCGCCATCAAAATTGTGGGTGCGCTTCTGGTCTCCGCATTGTTGGTGATTCCGGTAGCGATCAGTTTATTGCTGGCGAGAAGCTTCCGAAGCTCCATCGTATTATCGGTTATCATCTCCGAAATTGCCGTTATCGGGGGACTGATGCTTGCGGGCATATTTAATTTGGCACCTGGCGCGACTATCGTGCTGCTGCTAATCAGCTTGCTTATCATTACGCTTGTCGGCAAAAAGGGCTTTACGACATAAGGGGGTTCTGAAATAAAATGGCTGATATTAATATCGGCATCGCGTTTGCTGCCGGTTTTGCTTCTTTTATATCTCCATGCTGTTTACCGCTGTACCCGTCCTACTTATCTATTATTACAGGCATGTCGGTCAATGACCTGAAGAGCGAACAGAACCGCAAGGAAGTCCGATTCCGGACCATGACGCATACACTCGCGTTCATCCTTGGATTTTCTGCCGTTTATTATACCCTCGGTTGGGGTGCTGGCTTATTCGGGGAGTTCTTCACGGAATATCAGGACCTGATCCGTCAGCTGTCCGCGCTGCTTATCATCGTAATGGGACTTATGCTGATTGGTATTTTCCAGCCCAAGTTTTTAATGAAGGACCGGAAATTCAATTTTAAATCCAAACCGACCGGATACATAGGAACATTTCTGTTTGGCATCGGGTTTGCTGCAGGCTGGTCGCCATGTGTCGGACCGATTTTAACGGCCATCATCGCACTGGCAGCTTCCGATCCGGGAACCTGGTTCCCGCTGATTACCTCTTACTCTCTGGGGTTTGCAGTACCGTTTTTTATCCTGGCCTTTTTCATTGGCTCCACCCGTTGGATTCTGAAGTATTCAAACATCTTGATGAAGGTCGGCGGTATCTTGATGATTCTGATGGGGGTTCTGCTCTTCACGGATCAAATGTACAAAATTACGATTTGGCTGCAAGGCATTACGCCGGAGTGGCTTAAATTCTAAAGCTGGGGGGAAGGCTGGTCCAATTTATAAGTCATTATTGGCATAGGATTGGACCAGGACTTGCCAACCGGTCTCAAAAACATGTATCATTACTAGTGCAGGTAAAACAGTTTTTTGCACGGGTTATGTAATTATAGAAAAGAGGGAATAAGATGCCGACACCTAGCATGGAGGATTATTTGGAGCGCATCTACAAGTTGATCGACGAAAAAGGATATGCGCGCGTTTCGGATATTGCCGAAGGCTTGGAGGTTCACCCCTCATCCGTCACGAAAATGATTCAAAAGCTGGACAAAGACGAATATTTGATCTATGAAAAATATCGTGGTTTGGTTTTGACCAGCAAAGGCAAAAAAATGGGCAAACGGCTCATGGAACGTCATCATTTGCTTGAGGAATTCCTTGAGATGATAGGTGTACAGGATGAAAATATTTATAGGGATGTTGAGGGAATCGAGCATCATTTAAGCTGGGATTCCATTATGAGAATTGAGACGCTTGTGGAGTATTTCAAGCGCGATGAGAATCGACTTCAGGATTTGCGTGACGTTCATAATGAATTAGTCAACGAATCGTAATGTGGCATCTGTCCGCTTGTGACAGATGTTTTTTTAAACTGAATCGTCATATTTCTAGTGTTATACTAATAAGTTAGATTACCTGCAAATTTCATATTTTCGGAGGATTAATAGAAATGAAGCTTCGTAGATGGTTGTTGGTGCTCATTATGTTACTATTGTGTCTCCCGTCGGTGGTCCCAACTGCGCAAGCGAAGGCAGCTCCAATCAGTATTCAGTTGGACGGCGTAACCTTAAACAGTGACGTATCTCCTTACATATTGCCGAAGGTTAACGTAACCATGGTCCCTACGCGGATTATCAGTGAAGGCCTGGGCGCTTCGGTAGCCTGGAATCAGAAGTTAAAGACAGTAACGATCGGGATGGACGGTTCGAGCCTCCAATTGACATCCGGCAGCAAAACCGCGCTTGTGAACGGCTCATCCATACCGCTGGATGCATCGGTTGAAGTTAAGACCGGCCGGGTTATGGTGCCGCTGCGGTTTATCAGCGAGAACCTGGGTGTGCAAGTTGAATGGAACCAAGCGGCACAGCGCATCTCGCTAACGACAGGCACGGACGTCGTTCTTCCACCACCGGTATCCACGGGGGATGAAGTCAGAGGGGCCTGGATATCCACGGTGTTCAATCTGGATTGGCCGAAAACAAAGACCAGCGCAGAACAGCAAAAGGCATCTTACATCGCCTTGCTGGATTCGCTCCAGGAAGTGGGCATTAATACCGTGTACGTGCAGGTACGTCCGGCTGGCGATGCATTGTATCCTTCAACAATAGTGCCATGGTCCAAGGTGTTGACAGGCATTCAAGGCCTTGATCCGGGGTATGATCCGGTAGCTTTCATGGTCGAGGAAACGCATAAACGGAATATGGAGTTCCACGCATGGTTCAATCCTTTCCGGGCAAACACCGATATTTTGACAGCATCACTCGATCCATCCCATGTTGCGCTCAGCCACCCGGATTGGATCGTGAACATAGGTAAGCAGCTGTACATTAATCCAGGGATCCCGGAAGCTCGGCAGCATATCATCGATACCATTATGGAGGTCGTGAACGGATACGATATTGACGGTATTCACCTGGATGATTATTTCTACCCATCCAATACGGTCTTCAACGATGATGCGGCATACCGCCAATATAACCAAGGTGCTTATTCCAGCCTTGCGGATTGGCGCCGAGGAAATATCAATGCATTTGTGCAAACGCTCGGAGAGAGCATACACCGTGTGAAACCTAATGTGGAATACGGAATCAGTCCTTTCGGCGTATGGCGTAACCAATCCGTGGATAAGACGGGATCGGATACAAAAGCGGGTGTGACGGCTTATGACAGCATGTATGCCGATGTGAGGGCCTGGATTCAGAACGGCTGGATCGATTACGTAGCTCCGCAAATCTACTGGAGCATGAGTAACCCTGCCGCCGATTATGATAAGCTGGTTGACTGGTGGGTTAGTGAAGTGCAAGGAACCGGCGTTGACCTTTTGATCGGTCATGCGCCCTACAAACTGGGAACCAGTGAGATTGGTTGGCAGAGCGCATCGGAGATCATCAATCAACTGAAGCATAATCAGAATTATGCCGAGGTTAAAGGCAGCATTTTCTTTAGAGCAGAGAATATTTTAAACAATCCGTTAGGCATTAAAGATCAATTGCAATCATATTATAGATAAATCGGCACGTCCTATAGGTATGAAACATCCCCCGCGCTCATACATAGTCATTAGACCATGTGAGGCGGGGGATTTTATATGCAAATCAATGCGGTATTTGAAGGTGGGGGAGTCAAGGGAATCTCGCTTGCCGGGGCTGTCAAGGCGGCGGAGAATGCCGGCATGGAATTCAGCCGCGTTGCAGGAACGTCCTCCGGATCCATCGTGGCATCCGTGCTGGCAGCAGGTTACCGAGCAGATGAGATCAAGCGCATCATTGAGGAGACGCCGTTTCATTCGTTTCTCCAGCGAGCACCGATCTTTAACACGAAGTTGATCGGTCCTGCCTTGCGGGTGTTAATTAAGAAGGGGCTGTATTCCGGAGAAGCCCTTGAGAACTGGATTCGGGAAATCCTGCTTGCCAAAGGGATATTTACTTTTTCGGACATCCCGGCAGGCAAACTATATATTGTGGCTTCCGACATTACGAATGGAAGGCTGCTGGTGCTTCCAGACGATCTTCGCCAATATGGCATAAACCCTGCATCATTTCCCGTGGCAAAGGCTGTGCGCATGAGCTGCAGCATTCCGTATTTTTTCGATCCCGTCATTCTTCGTTTATTGGGCAGGGCTGCCAAGGGCAAATCGTTTGGAGAACAGTTTGTTTATATCGTGGATGGGGGGCTGCTGAGCAACTTTCCGTTATGGCTTTTTGACCGTGAGTCGAAGGGAGGGCCTAAGCCGCTGCCAGTGCTTGGCTTTCAGATGGTCGGAAAGAATAGTAACTTGCCCCATCTGATCGATGGCCCGATCGGCATGTTAACCGCCGTGTTCGAGACGATGCTTTCCGCTCACGATGAACGCTATATTGAACAGCAAAATCGCAATCGAACGATCAAAATTCCGACGCTTGGCATTGGCACCACTCATTTTAATCTGACCAAGGAAGAGAGCGAAAATTTGTACAATTCGGGATTAACGGCAGGTACGATGTTTTTCACTCGCTGGAAATCCGAGCATTAAAAAAACCGTCCAACCGGCATGAGTTTGCGCGGTTGGACGGTTTTCTTGTTAGTGATATTTAGGAACATCATCGGATGGGTCGGATTTTCCTTTTTGCCCATCGATCACTTGAAACGGGTACTGTTTACGTTTTGCAGTTGGACTGCTCTTCCGTACGGTGCTGTTTTTTGCCGCCAACTTTGCTGCCGTTCGCTTAGAAGGCTTCACCTTGGGCCGCTTGTTCAAACGGCGAGGCGGAAACTTGTAGAGCACATACACGACAGCAACAATAATGAGTGGAATCAAAATATTCAGTCTTGAACCAGGGTCTAACAGGAGTACCAGTAGCCCTATGGCGGCTAACGTGATCGCCGTCCAAAAAATGATCGCATGCCTTCTCATGGATTATCACCCTTTCGCGGGATCCAGCACACTTCCTGTCACAGATTGGTGAACTGTAACATTCTCGTATTGAGCATCTAACTCACGCATTCTGTTAAAGGATGCGATGGATACTTCAACTTGATCATCATTAGGTTCCTTCGTCGTTAGAAGCTGCAGCCACAGACCGGGATAACCGAGGAAACGGAGTACCGGCATGTCTCGCATGGCATTGGTAAGTTTCAGAAACTCAAAGGAAACGCCAAGCACGACCGGAAGAAGCGCGATTCTTTGAATGACCCGTTGCGTCATGGTATCCCATGGCACCACCGAGTAGACGACAACACCGAGAACAATGGTCAGCATCATGAAGCTGCTGCCGCAGCGATAATGCAGTCGTGTATATTTCTGAACATTCTTCACCGTCAACTCTTCGCCAGCTTCAAATGCGCTGATGACTTTGTGTTCAGCACCGTGGTACTGGAACAGTCTTTTAATGACAGGTGTCTGGGAGATCGCCCATAAATATACAAGGAGCAGTATTAATTTAATTACGCCTTCAATCAGGTTATGCACAATATAGTGATCAAATGTATTGCCAAAAAAGAAATCCTCTACAAAAACAGGAACGAGTGTAAACAGCAGCTTGCCGAATACAAAGGAAAGCACACTGACGGCGGCCACACCGATAATCATGCTTAAACTCCAGCCTGAGTCTTCTTTCTCCTTCTGTTTCTCACGTTCTTCCGGCTCCAGGGTATCGTCAGCATATGCATCCGCAGAGTAATTCAAATGTTTGGAACCCTTAATTGTAGAATCTATGAGACTGACGATGCCGCGAAGAAGCGGAATCTTCCGCAGCTTCCGAACCCATGTCTTGTCTTCGCGAGGCACCTCGAGAAACTTGATTTCGTTATTTTTACGCCGTACGGCCGTCACATTCACATGCTTTCCGCCGAACATAACGCCTTCGATTACAGCTTGGCCTCCATAGCTGATCGGGGTTGACTTATCGGACAACCAGTTCACCCTCCCTGACATGTTTTTCGTTCTATGAACTATTGTATCGAATTTTGAAAGTAATTTCTAGTTGGATTAGCCGTAAGGGAAGCGGAGCATACTACTTTCAGAGAAGAACGGGGTAAGAGCAATAGTACGATGACTTAGAGAGGAGAATCATTAGATGCATGAACATCAATTTCGACAGCAGAACCAAGTCACCAATCCATTTGTGTTTGCCCTGGAGCTGGGCTATTACGCAGGTCTGATTTGGGGGGGCGCGGTCTGGATATTTTACTGGTTAAAATTCACGAAGGTGCTGCCGGGCTTTTTGCTGGAGCCATTCTTCAAGCATGAGTTCCTAAAGACGACTGCCGGACAAATCGCCGGTTGGCTGTCCTTTATCGCATTTTCCGTCATCGCTTCCCTCATCTATGTCACCTTGTTCAGGAAGCTGAAGGGCCCGTGGCCCGGTATTGCTTACGGAATCATATGGTGGGCGGTGTTGTTCGTCGCGCTCCATCCATGGCTTCGGCTGACGGACCCGGTGAAGAAGCTGCCGTGGGATACAAACATCTCAGAGGTTTGTATTTTTATATTATGGGGACTATTTATCGGTTATACGATTGCGCAGGAATTCACCGATGAGAAACTGCGCGAACCGAAGAAGGTGACAGGCTAAGCAATAAAAACTTCTCAACCCTATGCCGCCTATGGTAAAATAGCTTTTGGTTATTTGACGAAAAGGTGGGAAGCCCTATGAAATCCATATGGGTGATAAACGGACCGAACTTAAACCTGCTCGGCTTCCGTGAACCGGGCATTTATGGTTCACTCAGCTTGCAGGCGATCGAAGATAATTTGCGTAAACAGGCGGATCTCGCCGGTATCGGTATTACCTTCTATCAGTCTAATCATGAGGGTGCTATCATCGACCGTATTCATGAAGCTATTGGACAGGCGGACGGCATACTACTTAACCCGGGAGCACTGACCCACTACAGCTACGCTGTACGTGATGCCATCAGTTCTGCCCGTATTCCGACAGTGGAAGTTCATCTATCGAACATTCATGCCAGGGAGGAATTTCGTCATACCTCCGTCATCGCACCTGTTGCTGTCGGACAAATCGCGGGTTTTGGCGCAGCGAGTTACACACTGGGCTTGTCGGCCCTTTTGCAAGTCCTGAACGACCCAGAAGGATAGCTTGGGAAATGGGTGAGAGGAGAGGTTAGAATGAGTAACAAACGAGTGGTTAAACTGCGCGAGAAACTTCAAGGCAAAGGCGTAACGGCTATGCTGGTTGCAAGCCCGATCAACCGCAGATATTTGACAGGCTTTACCGGGTCTGCCGGCTATGTGCTGATCACACGGGATAATGCCTATCTCTTGACGGATTTCCGCTATATGACTCAAGCTCCACAGCAAGCCGTCGGCTTTCAAGTGGTTGAGCATGGACCGAAAGTTATGGAGACGGTCAAGGATTTGCTATCTTCCGAGGGGATTACATCGCTTGGATTTGAACAGGACCATGTTACATACGGCGTATTTTCCACCTATTCGGAACAGCTCGCGCCAATTAGCCTGGTGCCGGTTTCGGGTCTTGTAGAGGATCTGCGGATATTCAAGGATGAGGAAGAATTGAGCATTATGCAGCGGGCTGCCGATTTGGCTGATCAAACGTTCAGCCATGTGCTGACCATTCTGGCTGCCGGCAAAACGGAGCGGGAAATCGATCTGGAGATGGAAATGTTCATGCGCAAGCATGGCGCCACAGCGTCTTCCTTTGATACCATTGTCGCTTCCGGTGAGCGTTCGGCTCTTCCGCACGGCGTTGCCAGCGAGCGTGTCATTCAAGGGAACGAATTCGTTACGTTTGATTTCGGTGCGCTGCTTGACGGATACTGCTCTGATCTCACAAGAACCGTTGCGCTCGGAAGTCCTGATCCTAAACTGAAGGAGATTTATGATATCGTGCTGGAAGCACAGCTTCATGCACTGGATCATATTAAACCTGGTATGACAGGACGCGAGGCAGACGCCTTAACTCGTGATATTATTACCCGTTATGGATACGGGGAATATTTTGGACACAGCACGGGGCATGGTTTGGGTATGGAGGTTCATGAATCTCCGAGACTGTCCAAGCTGAGTGATGATGTGCTGAAGCCGGGTATGGTGGTAACGGTGGAGCCGGGCATTTACTTGCCTGGGCTTGGCGGTGTCCGAATTGAAGATGATATCGTCATTACGGAATCGGGTATTCATATACTAACAAGCTCGTCCAAAGACTACACTGTGCTATAAAAGGCTGTTCAAAAAGATAGCTTTTTGAATTTGTACTTTAGGAAAATGATGTACTATATTAATTAGACCGCATCCTTAGGAGGGAATCTTAGTGATTTCAGTTAACGATTTTAAAACAGGTTTGACCGTAGAAGTAGATGGCGATATATTCACCGTTTTGGATTTTCAGCACGTAAAGCCCGGTAAAGGCGCAGCTTTCGTACGTTCCAAATTGAAAAACCTTCGCAACGGCAACACCGTAGAGAAGACGTTCCGTGCAGGTGAAACGATTGGCCGCGCGATCATCGACAATCGTGGTGTACAGTATCTTTACGCCAGCGGTCAAGAGCATGTATTCATGGATAACGAAACTTACGATCAGTTCAGCTTGACTAACGAGCAGTTGGAATGGGAACTGAACTTCCTGAGAGAGAACATGAATGTAAACATCATCAGCTACCAAGGGGAAATCCTCGGGATCAACCTGCCTAACAGCGTGGAGCTGAAAGTTGTTGAAACCGAGCCGGGAATCAAAGGCAACACGGCTACGGGCGCAACGAAGAGTGCGAAAGTGGAAACCGGCCTGAATGTACAAGTTCCGCTGTTCATTAATGAAGACGATGTGCTTCTGATCGATACACGCGAAGGTAAATACATCTCCCGTGCATAGCAGGCTCTAAACGGGACCCTTCAACGATTGACGGGGTGCCAATATCTTCTAAACAACGAGACTCCTGTACGTATGTACGGGAGTCTTTTTTGTGATGGGCGAAAGCCGATGCGGTAAGCCCGAGTTCTTTTTGCCTTGAAAAGCCTTGACGGGATGACTTACTTTCGTATTATACTGTTTTAAAGTGAGAAACCACCTGAATGCTGTTACATACTGATATTAGTGGGGAGTGAAAGAAGCATTGTCACTGTACGTCATGAAATTCGGAGGCAGCTCTGTAGGGGATACAGAACGTATGAAGCGTGTTGCCAGAAGAATTGTAGAGAAACAAGATGAAGGTCATCAATGTGTAGTCGTGGTGTCTGCTATGGGGGATACGACAGACGATTTGATTGACCAGGCAAAGCTGTTGAACGAGAATCCGCCGGCGCGGGAAATGGATATGCTGATGACCACGGGAGAACAGATATCCATATCGCTGCTATCCATGGCCATTCACGGTCTCGGACGCAAGGCAAAGTCTTTTACCGGCTGGCAGGCGGGGTTCCGAACGGAAGCTGTCCATGGCAAAGCCCGCATTACGGATATTATGCCAGAGCGCGTGTTTAAAGCGCTTGACGAAGGGAATGTCGTCATTGTAGCGGGATTCCAGGGAATGTCTGAGGACGGAGAGATTACAACGTTTGGACGCGGGGGATCAGATACCACGGCGGTTGCTCTAGCGGCTGCCATCCAGGCGGATGTATGCGAAATATATACAGATGTGGACGGAATTTACTCCACGGATCCGCGGGTTGTTAAATGTGCGCGGAAGTTGAAGGAGATTTCCTATGACGAGATGCTGGAGTTAGCCAATCTTGGAGCAGCTGTTCTTCACCCGCGTGCGGTTGAGTATGCGAAGCATAATCAAGTCAAGCTTGTCGTCAGATCCAGCTTTAATCATAACGAGGGTACGGTTGTTAAGGAGGAAACAAGCATGGAACAAGGTGTGGTTGTCAGCGGAATTGCCTTTGACAAGAATGTGGTAAGAATTAGTATTCTGGGCGTTTCCGATACGCCAGGCGTTTTGGCTCAAGTGTTCGGAGAACTTGCAAAAGAAGCGATTGATGTTGATATTATCGTACAGAGCGGTGTGCAGAACGGCGAAGCAGACTTTTCCTTTACCGTTTCCTTGGCCGATCGGGAGCGTGCGTTGTCAGTTATTGAACAAATCCGGAGCAAAACTCCGTATCGTGACGTTACCTCGGAAGATCATCTGGTGAAAGTATCGATTGTTGGCGCTGGCATGGTCAGTCACCCGGGTGTGGCCGCGCAAATGTTTGATGTCATCTCCCGGCAGGGGGTCAGCATCAAAATGGTCAGCACGTCCGAAATCAAAGTATCCTGCGTCATTGAAGGAACCAATCTGGAAGGTGTCGTACAGGCGCTTCATACCGCGTACGGATTGGATACGGATCAGCAGGCTTCCGTTGGCGGACCGCAGGTTCGGCGATAACCTGTTTTTATGTAATCATTTTCTGCAATCATATCGATATTAAATAGAGTAATCCCGGTCCATAGCGGCCGGGATTTTTTGCGTTGTCCGAAAGATTCAAAGTTCGCTTCTATGAAATTGAAAAAATAGAGATAAAACGAGAGTACCTCGCATATTTTTAAACATCACACATGTGAACAAGGAATAAGGAGGATATATAGCATGCTGGACAAGTTTGTCGCTAGTATGGCCACGCTTCGTTTTTTCTCTGGCAGTCTCGAGATTGTGGCGGCCATCATCATGCTGCGTCTGAACCAAGTTGATAAAGCGCTGGCTGTGAATTCGGCCCTGGCTTTCATGGGCCCGCTGGTACTGATTCTGACAACAACGATTGGCCTTGTGGGAATGGCAGATAAATTGTCGTGGGGGAAGATCGGCTGGATTTTGTGCGGCGTCTCCTGTCTCTTATACGGCGTTCTAAAAAAATGATAGATTCGCTGCATATTTTTCAGGTACAAGCATACACATGGGATATGAAGTTCTCTTATTAGAAGATGATCAAAAAGGACAACCTGGGGGAAATTGATATGACATTGAATTGGTTAGACCTGTTTCCCGAAACCGTAAAACGAATGCTGCTGAGCCTGTCGAATGAGCTTCTCAATCATGTAGAGGAGGTACGTATCCGGGAGGAACGTCCGCTGGAAATTAATTCGGCGGGCAAGCATCATTTTCTGGACCGGCGGGGCGGGCTTACACTGCGGCCTGATGAAGCGTATAAGCCGACGCGTGAAGATACCCATCGGTTGCTGGATCTAATCAGTAACCATTCCCTCTACACCATGGAAGAGGAATTGCGAAAAGGGTTTATCACGATACCTGGGGGGCATCGGGTCGGGCTCACCGGCCGGACGGTGCTCAGCGGGGGTAAGGTTGAACACATTCGGGATATTAGTGGATTTAATGTCCGGATTGCCAAGGAGGTTCAGGGAGCGGCGGATGACATCATCCCGCATTTACTTGACCGGAAACGGAAAAGGGTGATGCACTCGCTGATCTTATCCCCGCCTCAGCAGGGCAAAACAACGCTGCTCAGGGATCTGGCAAGGCAGATCAGTTACGGCAAGTGGGGGAATTCGGCCGTGCATTGGCCGGGAATGAAGGTAGGCATCATCGACGAACGTTCTGAAATCGCCGGTTGTTTGCGCGGAGTCCCTGGATTCGACGTAGGTCCGCGTACGGATGTGCTGGATGGTTGTCCGAAAGCTGAAGGGATGATGATGATGATCCGTTCAATGTCCCCGGATGTGCTGATTGTGGACGAGATCGGACGGCCTGAGGATGCGGAAGCTGTCATTGAAGCCTTGCATGCAGGAATTAGCGTGATTGCAACGGCACATGGCTCATCCATACAAGATATGCGGGGGCGACCGGCACTCGCCGGTCTTTTGGAGAACCGAATGTTTGAAATGTATGCCGTTCTCAGTAGAACAAGCGACCAAAGATCATACAAGCTGTATGACGGAGGTCAGCGAACGCTTCAGACGGCTGCAGTCGGTCCGCCGGGCGGTGATGCCTATGCTTAAATTGGTCGGGGCTGTGCTTGTGCTGGGAGCCGGAACTTTAGCCGGATTTTTTCAGGCCCAGCAATTCGCAGCAAGACCCAGGCAGCTGCGAGAACTTATTCTCGCGCTTCAACGGCTGGAAACGGAGATCAGCTACGGTTTGACGCCGCTACCCGATGCGCTGGAGCGAATTGGCGATTCCCTTCGTGAACCGCTCAGATCCTTATTTGCCTCAGCCGCGCTTTACATGAGACCCGATTATGGGTTATCCGCACAGGACAGCATCCGCAAGGCACTGGGCGAATACTGGAAGCGAACATCAATGAAAAGTGCCGAGCGTGAGGTGTTGGAGCAGCTAAGCGGCGTTCTTGGCACCAGTGACAGGCAGGACCAGATCAAACATATCGCTCTGGCCGTGGGACAGCTCAAGCATGAAGAAGCAGCGGCAAGGGATGACCAGGTCAAATATGAAAAGATGAGCAAAAGTCTGGGACTGCTCATTGGAGCATTGATCGTCATTTTGATCTTTTAGCGAGGTGCCAAGGGAAATGAACATTGAAGTGAACGCCATCTTCCAGATTGCCGGTATCGGGATCATCATTGCCATGATTCATACCGTCCTGAAACAGATGGGGAAAGAGGATATGGCACATTGGGTAACCCTGATCGGGTTTGTGGTTGTGCTGTTTATGGTAGTCAGATTGCTCGACGATTTGCTTAAGGAAATCAAAAGTATTTTTCTATTCCAGTAGGTGGACTTATATGGAAATTATCCAGGTGGTAGGACTGGGCATCATCGCTACCGTGCTGATCTTGGTTGTCAAGGAACAGAAGCCGCTCTTTGCCTTTCTTCTGGCAGTGGCAACCTCACTTCTCATCTTCCTGTTCCTGATCGGGAAGATTGGAAATGTCTTATCCATGCTGGAAGATTTGGCGGAGAACTCCGGTGTCCAGATCATTTATCTGAAGACCGTTCTGAAAATCATCGGTATTGCCTATATTGCGGAGATGGGGGCCCAGATCGTACGAGATGCCGGACAGGAATCGATCGCATCCAAAATAGAACTGGCGGGAAAAGTGCTCATATTGGTGCTCGCTGTACCGATTATCGGGATCATCATCGAGACGGTCCTGAAGCTCCTCCCGGCTTGAAAAAGGTGGGGGGACATGGTTACAGGAGTTATACTTCGAAATGGCTTGGCTGTGTTTCGTCTACTGATCCTGATGTTGTTTATGTCCGGATTGTTCTGCGGAACAATAAGTGCGACCGCCGCGGCAAATCCGGCCGATGAGTGGGTAGAGCAGCAGA
Source organism: Paenibacillus sp. NPDC058898 (assembly GCF_049316025.1). Lineage (NCBI taxonomy): Bacteria > Bacillati > Bacillota > Bacilli > Caryophanales > Paenibacillaceae > Paenibacillus > Paenibacillus sp. NPDC058898. Next base: position 606,784 of record NZ_JBMOSM010000004.1, read on the forward strand.
CGCAGCAGCTGCCGACAGACCAGGTCGAGAAATACTGGGACCGGCTCATGAAGGATTACGGCGGTTTCTTCCCGGATGGAAAGACGCCGTCCCTGATGGATATGCTGCTGCCGGGCGGCGATGGTCTTAGCTTCAAAGGGGTTATGTCCGGAATCGGAAAGTATTTGTGGCACGAGGTGCTTTATAACGGCAAGCTGCTGGCGACCATTGTGATGCTGAGCATCATGAGTCTGATCCTTGAGAATCTGCAGACGGCCTTCGAAAAAAGCACCGTGAGTCGGGTTGCCTATACCATCTGTTACATGGTTGTCCTGGTCATTGCCGTTAACAGCTTCAGCATCGCGATTGGATATGCCCGGGACGCCATTACCCAAATGATCGATTTCATGATGGCGATGCTTCCCTTGCTCTTTGCACTGATGGCTTCGATGGGCAATGTCGTGACTGTCTCGGTGGCTCATCCGCTAGTCATCTTCATGGTACATACGGTAGGTACGCTGATCAGCACGATTGTGTTCCCGCTTCTGTTCTTCTCGGCTCTGCTGCATCTGGTAAGTTCGCTATCCGAAAAGTACAAGCTGACCCAGCTGGGCAACCTGCTGCGAGGAGTTTCAATGGGCGTTCTGGGCGTGCTGCTTACCGTGTTTCTGGGGGTTATCTCCGTCCAAGGACTTACCAGCTCGGTTACGGACGGTGTGACGATCCGGGCAGCCAAATATGTAACCGGCAATTTCGTTCCGGTAGTCGGCAAGATGTTCGCAGATGCAACGGATACCGTGATCTCGGCCTCATTACTCGTCAAGAATTCCATCGGGCTGGCAGGGGTCATCATTATTTTGTTCCTTTGCGCATTCCCTGCGATCAAGATCTTGACGCTTGCCTTGATATATAACGTCGCAGCGGCCGTCATGCAGCCGCTCGGAGACACCCCAATCGGCACCTGCCTGCAGACGATCGGAAAGACGATGCTGTATGTTTTTACAGCTTTGGCCGCAGTCAGTATGATGTTCTTCCTGGCCATCACGATTCTGCTCACGGCAGGCAACATTACCGTCATGATGAGGTGAGGCAGAATATAGCGGCGGCTAATCTTTAGGAGGAATGACGAATGGACTGGCTTGGAGGTTGGTTGAAAAGCGTCATCATGGTAGTTCTCTTTGCAGCCTTCGTTGATTTGATACTTCCCGGCAAAGCGCTTGAACGATACGCCAGATTAGTCCTGAGCCTGTTGATTCTGCTTACGCTGCTTAGCCCGATTATCACATTGATAACGGATCCCCCTGAGAATCAACTGGCGATGGAGCTGGAGCGGCAGGAGAAAGGTCTGCCGGAGGAGGTTCAACTGGAGCATATTCTGGCACAGGCCGAGAAGCTGAAGGAAACGCAGCAGAGTCAAAGCCTTCAGTGGGCAGGCAACGAATTGGCCCAGGTGATGAAAGAAGAGATTTCGGCAGAAACGGGGGAAGCGGTTCAGGAGGTCAAGGTGGTACTGGCTGCAGTTGCTAGGCAGGACAAGGGATATGCAGGCGCTACGATACGATCTGTTGATGTAAGACTGGTTGGAGGTGAATCGGAGAATGCAGAGGTAGAGAACAGCGATGATAAGCAACCCATCGGCATAGAACCTGTGGATTCCGTTCAGGTGAATGTTGAATCCATGCAATCGGAACGGGATGGGAAGGCTGCGGCGAAAGCGAATGCAGAAGCAGTGAGCAAGGCCGAGGAAGCAAGAGCAGAGCCGGTTCGGAAATACATTAGCCGTCGGTGGGATTTGGAGCCGGATCTGATTACGATCTATATGCCAGGGCAGGAGCAGGATAAAAAGCTGTAGCGGAGGTGAGTATGATGGGAAATTGGTTGAAGCGGTTGGAACAATGGCTGGGCGGAGGTGCTGGCGGAGCAAGAAAAATGCAAACCTTCAGGTGGTTGATCATTCTGGGTCTGATCGGCGTTGCGATTATGCTGTTCAACTCCTTCGTCAATGTGAAGAAGCTGGATCATGAGAATATCGGTCGCGAGCCGCCGCCGGAGACGGCTGCGGTCTCAACGACCCAAGGCGGGACTTCAACCAGCGGCGGGGGTGAGTTTGAAAGTATCGAGCAGGATTTTGAAATGCGCACTAAAACCATGCTGGAACAGATTGTTGGGGTTGGGTCCGTCGATGTCATGGTGACTGTGGAATCTACAGAGGAATTGGTCGTCCAGCGTGACATGAAAGATACACAGGAACTGACGGAGGAAACCGATGCTAACGGAGGTAAGCGCCATGTCACAAGTTATCAGCGTGATGGCCAGATTGTAACTTATGAATCTTCCGGAGAAGAAACGCCGATCGTCACCAAGAAGATCAAACCTCAAGTCCGGGGGGTGCTCGTCGTAGCCAAGGGAGCCGAGAATGATGTTGTTAAGAGCTTGATCGTGGATGCGATCCAGCGAGGCCTCAATGTCCCGTCTTATCGTATATCCGTTGTCCCGCGTAAACAGGAATAACCGCAGCCTCTCGAATGATCCGATCATTCGTGCCAAGGTTTTCATTCAAAGGAGGAAACGTTCAAATGAATAACAAAAGACAAACCATATGGTTAGTATCCATGCTCAGTTTGATGGTCATCCTGTCAGCCTACTACTTATTCACCGACGATTCGGGAACGAAAGCGCCGCCGGTTGCCGAGAGCACGCAAGTGGACGGTCAGAAGCCAGGTGCCGGACAAGAAGCAAACGGAACCGCAGGCACTGGCGACGAGCTGGTTGTGAACGAAGTGCTTGAAGAAGGTACTGACGGTGATTCCGGTGCCGATGAGCAAGGAACTGCAACAGGCGATACAGGTGCGGCCGGTACAGAAGACTCTGCAGAAGCAACACAGGGTAAGCAAGGGGATCAAGGAAAAGCAAGTGGCGAAGCCGGTAAAACGGAAGAGCCGGAAGTGAAGGAATCCCAAGAGGGTGCCGAGAATTCCAAAGACGCTAGCAGCACAGACAAAGAGGGCGCCAAGGACTCCAAAGACACAAGCAGCACCAGCAACGGTAAGAAATCGGATGAAGAAGTGCTGGAGCAAGTGGCTGCCAATGCAACATCTGCAGCAGCCCAGTTGGAGTCCTATAAATTGGACCGCTCACAAAAAAATATGAAATTATACGATGAGTTAATGACAAAGATCGACAATCATGAAAACAAGCCGGAGCAAACAGCTCAAGCTACCGAGCAGCTGAAATCGGCCGAAGCGAGAGAAGAAGTGATTCTCAGCATCGAAGAAGCCCTTCAGCAGCAATACGGAAACGCCGTTGTGAAGGAAGAGAGCGAGAAGTATAATGTGGTCGTACTGAGTGAGAAACTCGATGCCAAAGGTGCAGCCGGCATCGTGAGTCTTGTGATGAAGGAACTGAAGGTTTCGCCGGATAAAGTAACCGTTCAATATGTTGCGCCATAAGCTTGTCCGCAGATTTCAACATAAATCACGGATATATTATAAAACCGAAAGAGTCTAAGGATTGCCTTGGGCTCTTTCTATTTCGCTCGATTGTGATATAATACTCTAAGCTATTGACTGACTGTCCTAAGCAAGGGCTTCCAAGAAAGTGAAGGAGTGAACGTCGATAATGTTTAAATTAAACGAAATCAAGGAACTTATTAAGCTGGTGGATCAAACATCCGTGCATGAGCTGGAAATTGAGAGCGAAGGTACACGCTTATCCATTAAGAAACCCAATGCAGCCGAGGTGGTTAACAACTATCAGGCGGCGCCGCAAGCGTTCCTACCGGCACAGCAAGTGATGGCACCACAAATCGTACAGCCGAATACGGGGAATCAGGCACCTGCAGCTGCACCACAGCAGGATTCCGTGGAGGATGGCAAAAGCTCATTACATAAAATCGTATCACCGATGGTAGGAACTTTCTATCGTTCCCCATCGCCTGAGGCTGGGCCATTTGTCAGCCCCGGGGACAAGGTGACTGATAAATCAACGGTCTGCATCATTGAGGCCATGAAGCTGATGAATGAACTGGAAGCAGAGATCAAAGGCGAAATCGTAGAGGTTCTCGCACAGAACGGTCAACTTGTAGAATTCGGGCAGCCTCTGTTTCTGGTGAAACCGGAGTAATATGGAGGGACTCGCCAAGAACGAGAGTCGCAAGAGTCCGAAGGAGGTTACTGCATGACATTTCAAAAAGTGCTAATCGCGAACCGGGGAGAGATTGCCGTTCGTATCATCCGGGCTTGCCGGGAACTTGGCATCGCAACGGTGGCCGTATATTCGGAGCCGGACCGGGAATCCCTGCATGTTCGCTTGGCGGATGAGGCCTATTGCATCGGCCCTACGTTATCGAAAGACAGCTATTTGAATTTTACCAATATCATGAGCGTTGCTACACTGACCGAGTGTGACGCCATTCATCCCGGGTATGGCTTTTTGGCCGAGAACGCGGATTTCGCGGAGATTTGTGAATCCTGCAACATTACCTTTATCGGTCCTTCCGCTGACGCGATCAACCGTATGGGAGATAAGGCTGTTGCGAAGCAGACGATGAGGGATGCAGGTGTTCCGGTTATTCCGGGATCCGACGGATTGGTCGAGGATTTAAATGAGGCCGTAATGCTTGCCCGGGATATCGGATATCCCGTCATTATCAAGGCTACTGCAGGTGGCGGAGGTAAAGGAATTCGGATCGCCGAGGATGAAGAATCGCTGGTTAAACAGATTACAAACGCACAGCAGGAAGCCCAGAAGGCCTTCGGCAATGCAGGCGTCTATCTGGAAAAATATTTGACTGGCATGAAGCATGTAGAGATTCAAATTATCGCCGACAAACATGGCAACGCCGTGCATCTCGGGGAGCGTGACTGTTCTGTGCAGCGCCGGAGACAAAAGCTTGTTGAGGAAGCTCCTTGTCCGGTGCTAAGTGAAGAGGTACGCAGCCGGATGGGCGAAGCCGCCGTTCGGGCCGCAAAGGCCGTTAACTATTCCGGTGCAGGTACGCTTGAATTTTTGCTCGGCCAGGACGGTCAGTTCTACTTCATGGAGATGAACACGCGGATTCAGGTGGAGCATCCGGTGACCGAGATGGTGACCGGGGTTGATCTGATTCAGGAAATGATTTCCGTTGCCGAGGGCAACACGCTTTCTTTCACGCAAGAGGAAGTAGTTATTAATGGCTGGTCCATCGAATGTCGGATTAATGCCGAGAATCCGGACAAGAACTTTATGCCTGCGCCTGGAACCATTCAGTTCTATTTGCCTCCAGGAGGTCCTGGCGTGCGGGTAGACAGTGCGGCATATCCCGGTTATACCATTTCGCCTTATTATGATTCGATGATTGCCAAGCTGATTGTATGGGCGCCGACCCGCGATGAAGCCATCGCGAAGATGAGGCGCGCACTGGCTGAATTCGAGATTGAAGGGATCTATTCAACCATCCCGTTCCACCAGAAATTGCTCAAGCATCCTACCTTCTTGAAGGGTGACTTCGATATTAAATTTTTGGAAGAAAATGAGATTTGAAACCTTTGGCCAAGTTTGTCATAAACTTGGCCAAATGGTATAGTATGAGTAATAAGAGCGCATGCCTTAAGCAGTTGGGGTGCATCCGCTAACTTATTCCGAAAGGTGTGTTGAGACAATGGCGGAAACTTTGCCTACAGAATTTGAACGTACAGATATTGGTGAAATTCAGATCGCTCCGGAAGTTATTGAAGTCATAGCTGGACTTGCTACGGTAGAAGTACGTGGGGTTGCAGGGATGAGCGGAGGCTTTGCAGGCGGCATTGCCGAGCTGCTCGGACGTAAGAATTTATCCAAGGGTGTTAAAGTGGAAGTTGGACAACGGGAAGCTGCTGTTGACGTATCCGTTATCGTGGAGTATGGTCATCGTCTTCCTGAAGTAGCCGGAGAAATCCAGCGCAACGTGAAACGTTCGATTGAGAATATGACAGGGCTTACGGTCATTGAAGTCAATGTACATATTCATGATGTCCATTTCATGAAATCCGTAGAGAAGACGGAAGAATTGGATCTGGCTCAACGCGTGAAATAAGAATACTTTCAGGCTAGCCCTGGGCAGCGATGTCGAGGGTTTAATCTAATTTTAAGGAGGCTGTGCTGAATCGTGGCCAAATTAATGGACAGACTTTTGCTGTTTATCTACAGCTTAAGTATCGGTGTTATATCCGTAGTTGCCATCCTCCTGTTGAGTGGCGCTGTTCCGTATGAATTAACAAGCGCTCAGGAACAACGCCTTTTCTGGGCTGGAATTATCGTAGCTGCGGTTTTGTTTTTGCTGAGCATCCGTTTCTTCTACATCTCCGTAAGGCGCGATCGCTCGAACCTGAATTCCATCGATCAGCGCACGGAGTTTGGTGACATTCAAATCTCTGTGGAGACGATCGAGAATCTCTGTCTCAAGGCGGCTTCTCGCGTCCGTGGAGTCAAGGATTTGAAATCCCGGATCAAGGTATCCCAATCGGGTCTTGATATTGCGATACGCGCCGTGGTTGATGGTGAGGAATCGATTCCTACACTGACAACGGAAGTACAGAAGCAGGTGCACGACTTTGTTGAAGATACAACAGGAATACCCGTGTCATCCGTATCCGTATATATTGCTAACGTGGTTCAGGCACCAAGCTTCAAGAGCCGCGTGGAATAGAGGTGAGCTTCCCCAATGCCTTGGAAAGAAATATGGGAGAGTCACAGAGGAAGAATTGCCGGGGTGACCGGCGGGCTTGTGTGCGGACTGATTTACTTATTATCCGGTTTTTGGGATATGCTGTTCTTTGCATTAGTGGTATTTATCGGCTATATATTTGGCAAGCGCAAGGATCTGAAGCAGGGCTCCGTATTCCACTTTCAGGAATGGGGACGATGGCTTTCCGAGCGCTGGCGGCCGTTTAAATGAACCCTGTGATATGCTTTCTCCGGAAAAAATGCTGAGGACAGGTGTAGTGCGCCTTTTTTGCGGAGAGAGATATTCACAGGTTTTTTTTTGGCCTTTTAATTGTTGTCAAGTCTTGACGGCAAATGGATCATACTAATTAGAAAAATGGATTCAGCAGGGTCCACAGGAGGAACAAAATGAAAAGACGTGTAGTAAGAGAGATTGTCGTTCAAAGCCTTTACCAGATGGAGATGAACGAAGTCGACAGTGTGGAAGCCGTGTCGATGCTGCTCTCGGAAGCGGCCGAAGAAAATGAGACCGAGCGGGTCATCGGCGACGAAGTTCAAGTGAAGGAGTATGTGCTGCAATTGGTCAATGGAACCTGGGAATCCAAGGATTCAATTGATGAACTGCTCGCTCATTATTTAAAAGGCTGGCAGGTAAGCCGTCTTTCCCGTGTGGATCGTCAAATCCTGCGTTTGGCTGTATATGAACTGACATCCCGTGAAGATGTGCCTGGCAAGGTAGCTGTTAATGAAGCGATTGAGTTGTCCAAGCATTTCGGAACGGAGGAGTCAGGGAAATTCGTCAACGGCGTACTGGGCCGGATGATTCAGGAGCTGGATCAAGTCAAGGCGAAGCTGCGTCAGTCTTAATCTGTACGCTTAAGCTAAGCTTGAAACGATATCATTCCATCATATTGGAGGAGAGATTAGGATGACAGCAGCAACGATAATTAGCGGAAAACAGATTTCTGAAGAAATTCGCAAGGGGATTGCGTTAGAAGTAGAACAATTGTCCAAGCAGAATGTACGTCCTGGTTTGGCTGTTGTACTTGTAGGGGATGATCCGGCTTCGCATGTTTACGTTCGCAACAAGGAGAAAGCATGTCAGGATCTGGGTTTTTATTCCGAGGTGCATCGTCTTTCCGCGGAATCCAGCCAGGAAGAAGTGCTGGCGCTCGTGGACAAGCTCAACGCCCAGGAATCCATTCACGGAATTTTGGTCCAGCTCCCTTTGCCCAAGCACATCCATGAGAAGGCCGTCATTGATGCGATTGCAGTGGAAAAGGACGTTGACGGTTTCCATCCGGTTAATGTGGGTAACCTCGTGATAGGCGACGACAGTCTGCTGCCGTGCACACCTGCCGGCGTGATTGAAATGATCAAGCGGACAGGTATTGAGATTGCAGGCAAGCATGCTGTTGTAATCGGGAGATCCAATATCGTTGGCAAACCGGTATCCCTTCTCCTCCAGCGCGAGAACGCCACCGTTACGATGTGTCACTCCAGAACGGGGAATATGGCTGAAATCGCTCGTCAAGCGGATATCCTGGTTGTTGCGATCGGCAGAGCGAATATGATTGATGCCAGTTACGTGAAGCCAGGCGCGGTCGTGATCGATGTCGGCATGAACCGTTTGGAGAACGGAAAGCTTGCCGGGGACGTTGACTTTGAGAGCGTGAAGGAAGTGTCAGGTCCGATTACTCCGGTTCCCGGAGGGGTGGGACCCATGACCATTACGATGCTCATGCAGAATACCTTGATAGCCGCCAAAAGGCTGAATGGGTTGAACTGATATGAAGTCGGCAGATCCAGGACGAGTATTATCCGTTAAAGATTTAAACCGTTATATCCGCATGAAAATGGAAGGCGACTCCAGGCTCTCCGACGTATGGATCCGCGGTGAAATTTCGAATTTCACCCATCATTCCAGCGGACATATGTACTTTACCTTAAAGGATGAAGGCAGCCGGATTCGTGCGATCATGTTTGCGACTCATAACCAGAGGCTCCCTTTTATACCGAAGGAAGGCTCTCGCGTTATTGCCAGGGGTAATGTGTCGGTATATGAACGGGATGGTCAGTACCAATTCTATGCGGTTCAAATGCAGCCTGACGGGATCGGCAGTTTGTACCTTGCTTATGAACAGCTGAAGTCGAAGCTTGAGGAAGAGGGTTTGTTTGCAGCCGAGCGCAAGCGGCCTTTGCCGCGTTATCCTAAGACGATTGGTGTTATTACCTCGCCGACGGGTGCCGCTGTTCGGGATATTATGATTACGATCCGGAGAAGGTACCCTCAGGCAAGAGCGATATTGTATCCGGTGCTGGTTCAAGGCAAAGGGGCTGCTCCTTCAATCGTGAAGGCTATTCGAACGATGAATGACATGGCTGAGGCCGATGTGCTCATCGTTGGGCGCGGCGGCGGATCACTCGAAGAACTGTGGGCATTTAATGAGGAGATCGTTGCAAGAGCTATTTATCAATCCAATATTCCTGTTATTTCCGCCGTTGGACACGAAACCGATTTTACGATCGCCGATTTTGTAGCGGATTTACGAGCCGCTACGCCAACGGCCGCCGCGGAACTTGCGGTACCGAGCAGTGCGGAACTGAGGGGACAGCTTGTACAAAGACAGCGCCAGCTAAAACAGGGACTTCAGCAGCGTCTTAAGCGAAGTCGTGACCGTTTAGTTTCGCTCCAGCGTTCCCCGGTTCTGGTTCATCCTCGCCGGTATATGCTGCAGCATGCCGAACGGTTGGACATGCTGTCCCAGCGGCTGCAGGGCAACCTGAAATCCCAGCTGTCCCTGGTCCGCCAACGGCAAAAATCACTGCATCAGGGATTAATCAGGTATAATCCGCGAACCCAAGCGGAGTTCTCGGCGAGAAGAAAAGATCAGGTGAGCCGGCAGTTAATGAATGCGATGCAGTCGATCATGAAATCCAAGATGTCGCAGCTGCAAACCGAAATGCGGCATCTCGATGCGCTCAGTCCGCTGAAAATTATGTCCAGAGGATATAGTCTCGTGTATGACGAGCAAGAGCAAAAGCTTGTCAAATCCATCGAAGATGTTCAGTTAGGCGATTTGGTTAACGTGAGGGTCAGCGATGGACAACTGCAGTGTCAAGTGTGGGGAATGAAGGAGGATGAAGAGAATGGCGAATGAAACATTGGAGATCAGTTTTGAAGAAGCGATGGCTCAGCTCGAGACGATTGTAGAGCAATTGGAAGATGGAGACGTGCCGCTGGAAAAAGCCATTGATTTGTTTCAACAGGGCATGAAGCTGTCGCAGATATGCAGCAAAAAGCTGGAGCAGGTGGAGCAAAAAATTGAAATGATCGTAGAAGAAGGCGGAGAACTGAAGCGTAAGCCTTTTGGTGGATCGCTTGATGAGACAGGTGAACTAGGTGAATAACAGACTTCCGATTCATCAATATATGAATGATATTTGGGACAGACTGGATAGCGAGCTTACCAATCTTTTTCCGCCGGGTTGGAAAATTCCTGAAACCCTTCGCCAGTCCATGTCGTATTCTTTAATGGCAGGCGGAAAGCGAATGCGTCCGCTGCTTGTCATTGCTGCATGCGAGGCGGGAGGCGGCAACCGTGACGCAGCCCTTCCGGTCGCTTGCGCCGTTGAGATGGTTCATACATATTCCCTTATACATGATGATCTGCCAGCGATGGATGATGATGATTATCGCCGCGGCAAGCCAACAAATCATAAGGTTTTTGGCGAAGCAAGCGCTATTTTGGCTGGTGATGCCTTGCTGACACATGCTTTTTACAGCGTAATCCAGGCTTCCAGAAAGCATGGAATTCCGGCTGAGCGTGTGCTGTCGATTGTGGAGGATCTTGCAGAGTATGCAGGTCCGCGGGGAATGGTAGGCGGGCAGGTTGCCGATATGGAGGGTGAACAAGGGATAACGACGCTAGAGCAGCTTGAGTATATCCACCTGCACAAGACGAGTGATCTGATCATGTTCTCGCTGATGGCAGGCGGGCATCTTGCCGGGTGTTCGGAGTCCCAGATTGAATCCTTGCGAACCTTTGGGCATCATATCGGCCTTGCTTTTCAGATTCAAGATGATATCCTGGATCTGGTCGGGGATGAGTCCAAGCTTGGGAAGCCGGTGCAAAGCGATGTGAAACAGGAGAAAGTAACGTATCCGTACTTCATCGGTTTGGACGCATCCAGGCGTGAAGTTGAGCGCCTGACAGCAGAAGCGAAGCGGGTCATTTCAGAAGGGAACTTCAATGATCCCTCCAGATTGCTGGAGATTGCCGATTTCTTGATGGCGCGGGACCACTAAGCACGCTTTACATGCAAACGGTTTTTTTGTGATATAATGTCTGTTAATGGCTGAATTCATATCAGCTAAAGAAACGTAAACTTAATCAAGGAAAGCGGGGAGATTCTTCGTGCTTCTTCCAAATATCAAGCATCCCGAACAACTTAAACATCTATCGGTGGACGAACTCGAGGATTTAGCAGGACAAATCCGTCATTTTCTAATCGAAAAGCTGTCCGTTACCGGTGGCCATCTTGCACCGAATCTGGGAGTGGTTGAACTCACGCTGGCCTTGCACTATTGCTTTGACAGCCCTCGTGACAAGATGATTTTTGACGTGGGCCATCAAGCCTATGTACACAAGATCTTGACCGGACGGATGGATAAATTTGATACGCTCCGAAAATACAAAGGCTTGTGCGGCTTCGTAAAGCGTTCCGAAAGCGAGCATGATGTCTGGGAAGCCGGACACAGCAGCACCTCGCTGTCTGCTGCAATGGGTATGGCGATGGCGCGTGATCTGAAAGGTGACAACAACCGGGTTATTGCCATGATCGGTGACGGTGCCCTTACCGGCGGCATGGCGTTTGAAGCGCTCAACCATATTGGCCACGAGCAGAAAAAGCTGATGGTCATCCTGAATGACAATGAAATGTCGATTGCACCGAATGTGGGTGCCATGCACAATTACCTAAGCAAGATCCGTTCCGATCGTTATTATCTTCGTGCCAAGGACGAAGTGGAAATGCTCCTGAAGAAAATTCCTGCCATCGGCGGCAAACTCGCCAAAACGGCAGAGAAGATGAAGGACAGCCTTAAATATATGATGGTTCCCGGTGTTTTATTCGAGGAACTCGGACTTACCTATCTGGGTCCTGTAGACGGACATGATCTAAACAAACTGATCGATACGTTAAAGCAGGCCGACAATGTGGACGGACCCGTTCTGATTCATGCTGTCACAACCAAAGGCAAGGGATACCGGCCGGCTGAATCCGATTCTCATAAATGGCATGGAATCACGCCTTATAAGATTGAATCCGGCCAAGTTCTTAAAGCGGTCGGAAATCCGATGTATACGGAAGTATTCGGACAGACGCTGGTTGAGTTGGGGGAACAGGACAATCGGATCGTGGCCGTCACGCCGGCGATGCCGGGAGGCTCCGGCTTGATCCCGTTCAGCAAGAAATTCCCTGACCGTATGATCGATGTAGGGATTGCCGAACAGCACGCCGCGACCTTGTGCGCAGCATTGGCAATGGAAGGCATGAAGCCTGTATTTGCGGTGTATTCCACGTTTATGCAGCGTGCGTACGACCAAATCGTGCATGATATTTGCCGCCATAACGCCAACGTGATGTTTGCAATTGACCGTGCCGGCTTTGTTGGTGCAGATGGCGAGACTCACCAAGGGGTATACGACGTAGCCTTCATGCGTCATATCCCGAATATCGTCATTATGATGCCAAAAGACGAGAACGAGCTTCGTCATATGATGAAAACAGCACTCGATTATAATGAGGGACCTATCGCATATCGTTACCCTCGGAACAATGTGCGCGGCGTTCCAATGGACACCGAACTGGTACCGATTCCTATCGGAACTTGGGAAGTCGTTCGTCCTGGCGAAGGATACGCCATTCTGGCAGCGGGTCCTATGGTTCAATTGGCTGAAGAAGCGGCGGAGCAGCTCAAACGGGAAGGAATTACGGTACAAGTCGTAAACGCCCGTTTCCTTAAACCGTTGGATGGAGGTATGCTGCGGAATCTGGCCGAGACGGGGACGTCCATGCTGGTTCTGGAGGAAGCTTCGCAAGCGGGTAGTATGGGCAGCGCGGTTTTAGAGTTTTTTGCGGAGCAGGGAATCCATGATGCGGTTGTATCTTTAATGGGGATCGAAGACCGGTTTATCGAGCATGGAAGCATACCGCAGCAGCGTGAAGAAGTAGGGCTGACATTGGATTCGGTTTGTCAGGAGATCCGGAGCTTGAAGAATGCTCGGACAGCCGTACTTGGCAAGAGAAGTTTTATGTCTTAGTAAACCATCGGGAGTATAATATGGATTCATCTCAGAAAGAACGAATTGATGTCCTGCTCGTGGAGCAGGGATATTATGAGAGTCGCGAAAAAGCCAAAGCCGCGATTATGGCGGGTCTGGTCTATGCCGGAACCGAGCGGATCGAGAAAGCCGGCATGAAAATTCCAAGGACGTCCGAACTGAAAGTCAAAGGCTCGGTTCATCCCTATGTCAGCCGTGGCGGATTAAAGCTTGAGAAGGCGATTCGTTCATTCGATATCGATATGAAGGGGCGTACGATGCTGGATATCGGCTCTTCGACTGGCGGCTTTACGGATTGCGCGCTCCAGCACGGAGCAAGTTATGTGTACGCAATCGACGTCGGTTATAACCAGTTGGATTGGTCGCTTCGTAACGATGAACGCGTTTGTGTCATGGAGCGAACCAATTTTCGCTATATGACGCCGGACGACCTGAATGGCCCTCAGCCGGATTTTGCCAGCATTGACGTTTCGTTTATATCCCTTCGCATTATTTTGCCGCCTCTGAAGATGCTCCTGGGTAAACCGGGAGATGTGGCTGCTCTGATCAAACCTCAATTTGAGGCAGGTCGGGAGAAGGTTGGTAAGTCCGGCGTGGTTCGGGATCCGAAGGTTCACAGGGAAGTCCTAACGCAAGTGCTGACTTTTGCAGATGAAATTGGGTTCAAATTAAAGAATCTTACGTTCTCTCCGATTACGGGAGGGGAAGGCAATATAGAATTCCTGGCCCACTGGCGATTAGAGCCGGAGGATTCTGAAAGCTCGGAAGAACCGACTCAGGGAGATGGACAAGAATCTGTCCATTTGAGTCAATGGATTGATACCGTCGTAACACAAGCGGCTCATACATTCACAGGAAACTCATCGAAATGATGGGTTTCTTTTGCTGAAAAAGAGGAATTGATGTTCTCATCCGCGAATACAAAATTCGAGGTGAGAGGATGAATGAGCGTTATGATTGGTTATTAATGATATTGCTTGGTGTCGTCGTTGCCTTGCTTATCGGTTATAGGCTGAATCGTTGGCTGATGTCGCCATCACCGGATCGACTGCCGGGCATCCCGATCAATGAACACATTCCAGATCACCCAGCCATTGGGATGCTCGAACAAGAAGGATATGACGTGGTTGGGGGTAAAGTAAAAATAAACTTATCGTTTGAAACGGGTCAGAGACCCATTTTGAGTCGGTTGTTTATAGATTACGTTGCATCCGATGACAGTGGCGAGCTGTACATGGTCAAGCTGGCACGGGAACGGATGCCGGTCGATTGGACGGGGGCCGGCATTCGTGATCGGTTGATGCCTTTTTTGCTGCTATATCCCGAATGTGCCGGTCTGCTCTATATTGATGTAAACGAGAAGTCGATTCACCGTTTAAGCATGGATTGGTCGGACGAAGAATGGATTGGTCAAGATGATTACAACAGTTAATACTCAGGAGGCTCTTTATGAAGGGACAACGCCATATTAAAATCAGGGATATTATTACCCACCAGGATATTGAGACACAGGATGAGCTTGTAGACGCATTGCGTGCGGAAGGTTTCCAGGTTACTCAAGCTACAATTTCACGTGATATCAAAGAACTGCTGCTCATCAAGGTGCCTACGGATGATGGGCGATATAAATACTCTATGCCGACAGATCAGCGTTACAATCCTGTACAGAAGCTCAAAAGAGCGCTTATCGATAATTTTGTTTACATTGACCGTACCGGTAATCTTGTCGTCATGAAGTGCTTGCCTGGAACAGCTAATTCCGTAGCCGTGCTGCTCGATAATATGGAATGGACCCAGGTCATGGGGACCATATGCGGCGATGACACAATATTGCTCATTTGCCGAACGGAAGATGACGGAGAACATGTGGTTGCCCAAATTAAAAATTTCATTTCGTAATCAATGTTGTGACTCATTGGCAGTTTTTAAGCAGTAGCGGAGGTGGGAAACATGTTAAACACGCTATCCATTCGGAATCTGGCGGTTGTAGAAAGCGTGGATGTGCATTTTTATCCGGGATTTCACGTTCTGACAGGGGAGACCGGAGCTGGTAAGTCCATCATAATCGATGCGCTGGGATTAATTGCCGGCGGCCGCGGCTCGGCTGAACTAATTCGCTACGGCTGCGACAAAGCAGAGATTGAGGCTTTATTCGAGCTGCCTGCAGGGCATCCCGTATGGGATACGCTGAAAAAGCTGGGTGTTGAAGCGGATCCAGAAGAGCATTTGTTGATACGGAGAGAACTGACAGCTCAAGGAAAAAGCACCTCCCGTATTAACGGCCAGCTGCTGAATTTAAGCATGCTGCGTGAGGTTGGAGAAAAGCTCATAAATATCCATGGTCAGCATGAACATCAAAGCTTGCTCCGTTCAGAGCAGCATATGAGCCTTCTGGATACGTACGGAGATAAGGTCATAGGGCCTGTCAAGCGGAAATATCAAGAATTGTACGGGGAATTCAGCAAAGTGGAGCGAGAGCTCAAGGACCTGCAGGAGACGAGCCAGAAGGCGTATCAAATGCTCGATATGTATCGGTTCCAGCTGGAGGAGATTGCAGCGGCGGAGCTAAAATCCGGTGAGGACGAGGAATTGTCCGAGGAAAGAACCAAGCTGTCCCACAGCGAGAAGATGATGGATTCCGTTGCCGGAGCATACGACCTATTGTACGGATCCTCGGGATTGGAATCCGTCAGCCGTGCCCTATCCAAATTGGAGGATGTGTCAGGTTACGATGAGAAGGGTTTAAAGCCGCTTGTTGAGCAGCTGCAATCCGCTTATTATCAGCTGGAGGATGCCGTTTTCCAGCTAAGGGATTACCGCGACAGCATTGAATTTAATCCGGAACGTCTGAACGACATTGAGCTTCGTTTAGATATGATCTCCGGATTGCGCCGAAAATATGGGGATAATGTTGAGCAAATTTTGGAATACTACGTGAGAATTCAGCAGGAAACCGATATGCTGGAGAATAAGGACGAATTTATCCAAGCATTGGAACAGCGTCGTGACGAGTTGTTAAGCGTGCTGTTGGTTAGTGCTAAAGAGCTTAGTATTGCCCGCAAGCAGTGTGCGCAAGATTTAGCACGGCAAGTGGAGGGAGAACTGAAGGATCTGCAAATGGAGCGCACCTCCCTTGAGGTTCGTATGGAACTACAGCTGGATCCTAACGGTTACGAATATGAAGGACATAAAGTAAGGTTGACCAGACAGGGTATGGATACGGCAGAATTCCTCATATCCGCCAATCCGGGTGAGCCTCTGCGTCCGCTTGCCAAAATTGCTTCGGGTGGAGAAATGTCCAGAATTATGCTGGCGATGAAGAGTATATTTGCCCGTCATGATCAAATACCGGTCTTAATCTTTGATGAAGTCGACACAGGTGTCAGTGGAAGGGCTGCCCAATCGATTGCGGAGAAGCTGTTTTTGCTGGCCAAAACCTGTCAGGTGTTCTCCATTACGCATTTGCCGCAGGTTGCATGCATGGCAGATCATCAGTATTTAATCGAGAAGAAGCTGGAAGCCTCCAGAACGATGACGCAAGTAGAAAACCTGAATGAAGAGGGGCGTGTAAAAGAACTTGCACGAATGCTTGGCGGAGTCGAGATCACCGAAAAAACACTTCATCATGCCCAAGAAATGCTCAATCTGGCGGCAGCGCAAAAGGCTTCCAGAAAGGCTCTGGGTCAATGATTGACAGTTATAAATCCATAAGGGCAGGGTAACTTAAAGGTACGCAATTGGCGACCACCTTTTCGTCAAGCGAAAGAAGAAAAAGGGAGCGTGACAGCCATTGAAGCCCAACCTCAGGAGAAAACTGCTCGGTTTCGTTCTTGCTTTCCTTCTTTGTTTTATTGGAACTGCTGATCCTGTCCAGTCTTTTGCTTCATTGCCTAATGAGCTGAGATTGATTTCCGGTCAGCAGTCCCGTCTTGATGTTGCCATGCCTGTTCAAGCCCTCGCTTCAGTTGATCGCCCGGATGTCCTGCAGCTCAACGGCTCCCGCGAGTCAAAACTTCAAGTATCGCTAAAGCATCCACTTCAGCTGAATCCCCAGCAAAGCGGAAATGCCGAAGTTACCCTGAAATTATTTGGTAAAATTCCTCTGAAGACAGTTCATGTGAAGGTGATCCCCGAGCTCAAGGTGATTCCTGGAGGTCAGACCATCGGCGTCAAAGTGAAATCCTCTGGTATACTGGTCGTTGGACATCATCTGGTACGCGTTCAAAACGGTGCTAAAGTGTCCCCTGGAGAAGCGGCTGGCCTGAAGGTTGGCGATCTGCTGACCACGATGGATGGAAAGCCGCTTAATGATGTAACAAAGGTTGCTGATATCGTCGAGAAGGCCGGTAAAGCCAATAAGCCATTGGATATCTCCTTCAAGCGGGGCGGCAAAGAAATGACAACCAAGCTGAGTCCGGCCTATGATCAAGAAGATCAAAGCTGGCGCCTTGGTCTGTATATCCGTGATTCTGCAGCAGGTGTAGGCACTTTAACTTTCTACGCACCTCACCAGAAAGTCTACGGGGCTTTGGGCCATGTCATTACCGATATGAATACTCAAACACCCATTGATGTTGGAAGCGGCCAGATTGTTCAGTCCAACGTTACATCCATTAGCCGAAGTGAAGAAGGCGAGCCGGGAGAAAAACGGGCAACCTTCACAAAAGACGGCAAGATTTTGGGCAATGTTGAGCGCAATACTCATTTTGGCATCTTCGGTAAAATGAATAATCTTCCTGAGCATGGTTTGTATCAGGAGCCAATTCCGATAGCCTTATCTCATGAGGTCAAGGAAGGACCGGCAGAGATTTTAACGGTCGTTGAAGGACAAGAGGTTGAACGATTTACAGTGGATATCGTTCATGTATCTAAACAGGATGCTCCCGCTACGAAAGGGCTTGTACTCCGTATTACCGATCCAAGACTGCTTAAGAAGACAGGCGGGATTGTACAAGGCATGAGCGGTAGTCCAATCGTTCAAGATGGCAAGCTGATTGGAGCGGTTACGCACGTTTTTGTAAATGATCCTAAATCGGGGTATGGATGCTTTATTGAATGGATGCTTCAGGACTCCGGCGTACTACAATCTACAGAATCATCTCCTCAAAATCTTAAGGCGGGTTAATGCCTTGAGATTTTTTGTCGTAAAATAACGAAATAGAGATTAATTTGAAACAAAATATTTAATTATAAATCAACTTCAAAAAAAAATAAAGAAAAATAATTTTCGACAGAAGGAATTTAAATCACTATGTCGAAAACTTTATACACAAGAAAAATATTCTAAAATAACAACTGATCTGATAAAGGAGGAGCACGAATTGCAAAAGATCGAAGTATTATTGGCAGACGACAACCGTGAGTTTACAAACCTGCTTGGTGAATACATTTCGGATCAACAAGATATGGTGGTATCCGGAATCGCTTATAATGGCGAAGAAGTACTGAGCATGATTGAGGAAACGGGAAAAGTACCGGATGTGCTGATCCTTGACATTATTATGCCTCATTTGGACGGCCTTGGCGTACTTGAACGATTACGCGATATGAATTTGTCTCCGCAGCCGAAAGTCATTATGCTTACGGCATTTGGTCAGGAAAATATTACGCAGCGAGCTGTACAATTAGGTGCTTCCTATTATATTTTGAAACCGTTTGATATGGAGGTGCTCGCTAGCCGCATTCGTCAACTTGTTGGCTCGTCCAGCAGCATTTCTTCAGGCGCGTCATTTACAAGTATGAAATCCAATGTGGTTCCTATGGGCAAAGGCAAAAATTTGGACGCCAATATCACTTCGATTATCCATGAAATAGGTGTTCCTGCTCATATCAAGGGCTACCAATATTTGCGTGAAGCCATTACCATGGTATACAACAATATCGAAATTCTTGGGGCGATCACCAAGACTTTGTATCCAGCGATCGCAGAGAAATTCAAAACAACGCCTTCTCGTGTGGAACGTGCAATCCGTCATGCTATCGAAGTAGCCTGGACTCGCGGAAACATCGATTCCATTAGCCATCTGTTCGGCTACACCATCAACATCAGCAAATCCAAGCCAACCAACAGCGAGTTTATCGCGATGGTCGCTGATAAGCTGAGAATTGAGCATAAGGTGTCTTGAAAGGGTAAGGATGAGGAAGGGATTTAGGGTAATGTAAGTGGTTGCCCTAAATGTCTACCTGCGCGAAAACATTGAAATCACTCCTTTATTGGTTGCGATGTCGTAATCTGTGAAGGAGTGATTTTATTGTTTGGTCATGGACTTTCAACAACAAAAACAAACCAGCCGTTATTCCGGCTGGTTTGTTTTCATTTCGGTAACTTTACCCGGTAAACGTCCTTCGATGTTACGTACCTTCGATTGCCCTCACAGATAATACATTTTGAACTGGATATCCTGCTCGTGGTTTCCGAACTTCTTCCCGAATAAGGTGGCGCCTCCAACGTGTCTTGCATCTTCCTTCACTTCAATTCGGAAGGTCCAGCGATCACAGGTTGCATCCAAATCATCTACAGATACAGCAGAGAGCGGGTCTCCATCGATATACGTACCGTGGCTCGTAATTCGTATCGTCTTTAGCAGTCCATATTGGTTGATGTTGTGCGGCCACCATGCAGGCGTATATTTCCCCCGCGTATCTGCAAAATCCCCCGGGCTTGTCCAGGTGCCAAGTTCGACCCCGTTTAAGGAGAAGGTAATGTCGGAAGGCCAGACATCATTGGAAAAAGGAAATTCTGAGGAAATCTCTAAACTGATTTCGAACTGCTGCAGCTTTTCATCCTTTTGAAGGAAGTTAGCGATGTTGTATTGGATAAAGCCCTCGGTAAACCACAGGATTTCTGCATCCACTCGCTTGGGATCCATGAAGTATTTGGGTTCGTCTACCCGCCCGATAAATTCCTTCTCGGTCGCAAGGCCGCAGGTAGGCTTCAAGTCATAGTCCGTGTAATGTCCGATCGGGACGGAAGCCTCATATGAAGCAAAGGAATGAAAGATTTTTTTCGGGAAGTTGATTTCGATATGATCCACCTTCAGGATCGAAATTTTCTGTTGGCCCGATTTCCCCGGTACTTTTTCTGTGCGGATAATGCCTGCATCTTCGAGTTTTTTAATATGTTTTGTCACAATCGGACTGCTGATTTGAAGTTCTTGGGCCAAATCTTTGATATTCATTTTGTTCTTGGAGAGCAGCTGAATAATCTTGATTCGAACTTCGCTGGCCAAAGCCTCGTAAACCACAAGCGATGACTTGTCTATTTCCAATTGCATATGACCACTTCTTTCAACAAGTTTTTTCGTTCAAAATTCATTAACTAATATGCATCATACCACATGCTTTATTAACCTGCATATAAATCTCACCATTTAATGCAACAAAATTTCAATATGATGATTAACATATATGTTAATCAAATAAAATATTATTGATTAAGATTTGTATTTATGTTATTGACACCGTTTTCAAAACGAGTGTATACTGAACCAAAGTTAATCGTTTTCATCATCCAGGCAGGTGAATGATTAACCAAATGATTAGTAATAGGAGGAGAGTTTGTTGAAGAAAAAAATGGGGGTTTCACTGATATTTGTATTGTTAGCGGTAGCGGTATTAGGGGGATGTGGCAACGGGGATAAGAACACCATTACCTTTTGGACGCCTTTGACGGGTGATGACGGAGCTTACATGGATCAACTTGTGAAGAATTACAACGCCACCAATCCCGAGTACAAAGTGAAACATGTGATTACCTCGGATATGTATACAAAAATATCAACTGTTCTTAATTCAGGCAAAGGCGTTCCTGATTTGTCCATTATTCATGCGGATCGCGTTCCAAGCTTCGTGAAGCAAGGTGTGTTGGAGCCGATGACGGCAGTCATGCAAGCACAACCAGAATTGAAAGCGGATAACTATTTGCCGCAGGCCTGGGCAACCGGAAACGTAGAGGGCACCCAATATACAGTACCGCTTGATATTCACAGCAATGCGATGTATTACAATAAAAACTTGCTCCAAAAATACAATGTTGAAAGCTTCCTGGATGATGATGTCGTGACCATTGATGAAATTTTATCGCTGCAAGGCAAGTTGGATGAAGGCGATTACGTGATCAATGACGCTCTCTTGGGCTGGGTTGTGTTAGCGCAAATCCAGAACCTTGGCGGCGACATTCAACAAGACGGCAAGCCGGCCGTGAACACAGAAGCCATGAAACAAGCGTTTACGGAGATTAAAAAAGTATCAGATGCGGGCTTGATGACCCCATTTGGTGAGGACGGCTATCTGATGTTCCAAGCTGGAAACGTTTTATTTTCCACAGACGGCACATGGAGCTCGACGGCACACGCAACAGTGGACGGATTGGACTTCGGCGTAACGAACATTTATTCGACGAGTGCAGACAAGTATACAAACCGGGCCTCTTCGCACTTATTCTCCATGCTGAAGAACGATAAGAGAACGGACGAAAAAGAGCAAGCCATTGGTCAGTTCCTGGAATTCATTCGCCAAAACTCGATTGAGTGGGCAAAAGCGGGACAGATCGTAGCGAGTAAACAAGTCATTGAGAGCCCGGAGTACAATAACTATATTCAGTCATTCTTTACCTCTAACGAAAAAGAAATTGAATCCTTGTACATTTACACCTACGAGTACTATCCATACGTAGCGGAGGCTGTAGATACATACGCAGCGGATATCGTACGGGGCAATGTTGACATCGACGAAACCCTGGCGACGATGCAGAAATTTGTAGAGGATAAAATCGCGGAAGGAAGCAGTGCCGCAAAGTAAATGACAGCAGAGCAGATTGAAAAAAAGAAAAATGTCCTTGCTTTCATGACACTTTTCTTTTCCAAAGGAGAAATGAAAGGGTATGAATAAGAAGTCGTTGACGCCTTATTTCTTTGTAGGTCCCCATCTGATACTTTTTATCGTATTTATTCTATTGCCGACCCTATACGGGATCTATGCTTCCTTTACGCAGTGGAATCTGATCAATGACCCTGTGTGGGTTGGGTTGGCCAACTATAAAACGATTCTGTTTGACTCGGAGTCCACCTTCTACACCCAATTTATGAACGGATTAAAAAACACGCTGATCTTTGTTGTTCTAAGTGTACCTATATTAATCATCATTCCGTTAATGATTGCCGTATCGCTGGAACACAAAAAAGTGAAGATGAAAAATGTCATCCAGTCCATTCTCTATATTCCCGGACTCATTTCGATCTCCGCAGCGGCACTGATCTGGTCTTTAATCTTCAATAAGCAGCTTGGGATCACGAATAATATCTTCGGCTCTGAAACAGTCTGGGCAGCCAACCAGCCCTATGCCTGGCTGATCATTATTGTCATTACGGTGTGGGGCGGAGTCGGTGGGAACATGATTATCTACCGGGCTTCCATCAGCGGGGTATCCAAGGATTTGTATGAATCGGCCGAGATGGATGGAGCGGGGCCTGTCCGCAGATTTTCAAGCATTACGCTGCCTTCCATTCGTTTTCCGCTGATCTATACCTTTGTTATGACGACAGCCGGAGCCTTTAACGTATTCGGTCAGCCATTAATGATGACGGACGGAGGACCTAGACAGAGCACAACCGTGTTGATGATGTACATCCGGCAGTTAGCCTTCGGTCACGGGGAATCGATTGCCGGCATGGCTTCCGCGATGGCAGTTTTGCTCGGACTGGTCATTCTCGTCATTTCAGCCCTTCAGTATTATGTGATGAACCGAAACGCGTCCTAGCGGCACGTTCAGCTTGCAAACAACGGAAACGATAAAAGGTAGGTGTACTGTGCAATGTCGAACCCGGTAGTACATGAAGTAAACACGGATTCCAAGCTTGGTCGCTCGGGTCCGAAGAAGATTTCATCCAACATAAGCGTGTCCAAACATATAGCTTACGCATTTCTGATCATCCTGTGTGTGATATGGGCAATTCCGGTCATATTTGGCATCACCACATCTTTTCGGTCCCAGGCGGAGGTGGTTTCCAGCGGTTTCCGACTGCTGCCCGATAACTGGATTTTCGATAATTATGTCACGATCCTGCAAAACACGTCGACCGCGCCCATCCTGCGCTGGTTGATGAACTCCGTATTTATTGCAACGATGCATACGCTGCTCGTGATCGTTGTCATTTCCATTACCGGTTACGGATACTCGCGCATGAACTTTAAAGGAAGGGATACCTTATTCTTTACCTTGCTTGGGATTTCCTTCTTTCCCGGGGTAGTGAATCTGATTCCGTCTTATAAAATCATTGATGCACTGGGATGGGTGAATACATCTTGGGCGATGATCATTCCAGGTTTGGCCGGGATGGGGAACATTTTTTTGGTCAGACAATTCATGATGGGCGTTCCCAAGGATCTGGATGAATCGGCGCGTGTTGATGGCGCGGGAGATTTTAGAATCTATTCCTCTATTATTTTGCCACTCATGAAACCTGTATTGATTGTATGCGGGTTGTTTTCATTTACGGGTTCCTGGAATGATTTCCTCTGGCCCGTTATCGTGTATACCGATGTAGAGAAGATGCCCATCACAGCAGGACTGCTGTTGTTACAGGACATTTACGGCAATTACCGCATGATCGGACAATTGATGGGTTCTGCGATTCTGGCCATTATTCCGACGCTGCTGTTGTTCCTGTTTGCCCAGAAATATTTTGTCCAGTCGATCAACTTAAACGCAGGCATCAAAGGATAGCAAGAAGATTGGATTCATAGAAACAAGTAAAAATAGAAAGCTAGCGGAAGTCAAACTATAAGGTATAGGAGTCGTCACCATGTCTGAATTAAATATAAAAAATCCCCTGATCGAACAGCGGGCAGATCCGTGGATTTATAAACATACCGATGGTTATTATTATTTTACCGGTTCCGTGCCGGAATACGATCGAATTGAGCTTAGACGCTCGCAAACGATACAAGGACTCGCGGATGCCCAAGGAATTACGATCTGGCGCAAGCATGAGTCAGGCCTGATGAGTGCCAACATATGGGCACCCGAGATTCATTATATGGATGGAAAATGGTATGTATATTACGCCGCTGCCCATACTTCAGAAACGAGAGACGGATTGTTCGATCATCGGATGTTCGTATTGGAGAACGTTTCGGCGAACCCGCTTGAAGGGGAATGGGTGGAGAAAGGGCAAGTGATCACGAAGTGGGAATCTTTCGCCCTGGACGCAACAACGTTTGAGCATAAAGGCAAACGGTATTATGTATGGGCACAGAAAGATCCGGGCATTCCAGGCAATTCCAATCTGTACATCTCATTGATGGAGAATCCCTGGACCTTGACAGGGGAACAGGTATGCATATCGATTCCCGAGTACGACTGGGAGAAGATCGGGTATCTTGTAAATGAAGGGGCCGCCGTTCTTAAACGCAACGGGCGCATATTCATGACTTATTCCGCGAGCGCCACAGACCACAACTATGCGATGGGGCTGCTGACAGCCGACGAGGACAGTGATTTGCTGAATCCGAGTTCCTGGGTTAAATCGCCTGTACCCGTATTTAAGACATCTGAAGCCAATGGCCAATATGGGCCGGGGCACAACAGCTTCACAATTTCCGAGGACGGCTCGCAGGACATACTGGTGTACCATGCAAGAAGTTACAAGGAGATCGTGGGAGATCCACTATATGATCCGAACCGTCACACGCGCGTACAGGTCATCGGGTGGAACGCTGATGGAACACCGAATTTTGGGGTGCCGAGAGCGGATCATGAACCGGTCTCCAAGCCATGATGCCGACTTTGTAATTGGGGTTAAGACCGGATGGATTTGCAAACATCAGACCGACTGAGCTTAATAGCTTGGTCGGTTTTTTACATTTTAGGAGGTAAGGAGCATAATATAAAGTAGGAAAAAAGAAGGAGTCTTCGATATGGATGGAGAAAAAAGGACAGATCGATTTATGAGATGGTTAAGGATGTATTAAGCGTAGTTCTATTAACATATTCTTATTTCCTGGTAAGGAGGAATTATAAATGGCAAAGATATTAGTATTGGGCGGGACCCGCTTTTTCGGTAAAAGGCTGGTTAACCGGCTGCTGGCTAAAGGCGATGCCGTTACGATTTTGACGCGTGGACATCACCAGGATTCATTCGGAGGTGCCGTTGCGCGGCTTACCGTGGATCGAAAGGACCCGGAATGCTTAAAACAGGCAGTGGGAAGCCAGGACTTTGATATCGTATATGATAATATATGTTATACTCCGGAAGAAGCGGGACAAGCTGCAGACATCTTTGCCGGACGAATTGGACAATACGTGCTGACCTCCACGTTATCGGTATATGATTTTGCGGATCATCCGGTTAGGGAAGAGGAGTTTGATCCCTACAGATACCCTGTTATGACAAACGAAAGCAGGGACTATAGCTATAAGGAAGGCAAGCGCCAGGCAGAGGCGGTATTATTCGGTCGCCATAATCTGAATGTTACGGCTGTCCGGTTGCCGATTGTGCTGGGACCGGATGATTACACGCGAAGACTGCTTTTTCATATTGAGCATGCAGCGCAAGGAGAAGCGATTGGATTGCCTGATCCAGACGCACAAATCTCGTTTGTGCATGCCGAGGAAGCAGCGGAGTTTCTGGAATGGGCAGGTCAAGTGCAATTGGAAGGTCCGGTAAATGCTTGCTCCAGCGGAACGATTTCGGTCCGGGAAATGATGAACTTGATTCAGCAGGAAATTGGTAGTGCGGCACCCCTCCAGTCTTCAGCAGCACCTGATCACATGTCTCCGTTTGGAATTCCGGGAGATTGGACGATGGATCATGGCAAAGCGGCAGCTGCCGGGTTTAAATTCTGGGATTTGCACGACTGGATGCCGAAATTGATTGCGGAATTGTCCGCCGATTTAAAGGTTCGCTAGCGAAAGTGGCAGGATTGTTATCATTTGAAGAAAGATAAGAGGGAAGTGCCCTGAAAGGAAGATCAGCATGAACGACAAGATGGAAGCATGGAAAGAGCGTATTCGAGAGGTAGAATCCAAGGGAGACTTATCTCCGGAAGCCCTAACGTTAATCCATGCGATGTATGAAGAACTGGAAGCTTTGACGAAGCAAAATTTCAATCTGCGGAAAACCGCACTGAAAGCGACGTCCAGAGAAACAAGAATGTCGAGTAAACTGAAGGACGCACTGATGGAATAAACGGCGGAGTCCAGAACATATGATAAACACCGGGGAGGCTCCCCGGTGTTTTTTTGGAAGATATCATAAAGTGTAAACATACGAAGCATGGGCTTCCTGATATCGCAAGAAAAATGACAGCTAACGGCAGTCTGTCTTCTTTGAAGTACGTCGATAGACATTTTTCTTATGAATTAGTTTTTAGATGGTGTTCCTGACTTTGGCGCCTGGCGCTTCTTTTTGAATCTTGGTCCAACGTAATTTCGCTTGCGGTCCCGGAACAGAATCCAGCCGCCCAAGAATCCGATACCGATGACAAACAGGGCCAACCCGCCTAGAAAAGGTAGCCAACCGAAAGCGGGGTTTGCCACACTGTCATCCCCATGAACGGAAATATATAGAAAAACCGCATCTTTCATCATTAAGAAACCCATCATTGCCATAAAACCCGGGATAACCAAAATCAAGATGGCAATAAAGCGGGAAATTAACATTTTCATAGAAGATTCCTTCCTGCGACTGATGTAATGAACTACCGTTTATCATACCTTTTTCATAGGGTAATGTCTATTTCGATTATGGGTGATGATTTTGTAATCCGAAAAAAAGAGAGTACAATGAAAGGGTATAATTGGACTTATTATGGAGGTGCCGTTTGTGGCGATAACATGTGATGTAGCAATTCTTGGCGGGGGAACCGGTGGATATGTTGCGGCCATCCGTGCAGCCCAGCTCGGTAAAAATGTGGTCATCATCGAGCAGGACAAACTGGGGGGAACCTGCTTGCACCGCGGCTGTATTCCGAGCAAATCATTGCTTCGGAGTGCCGAGCTGTATGCGGAAATGAAGGATAGCGAGAGCTATGGAATCGAGACGGACGGGGTCCGGCTATCGTTTGACAAAGTGCAGAAGCGCAAAGACGGTATCGTCGATAAGCTGCACCAGGGCGTTCAATATTTGATGCGCAAAAATAAAATTACCGTCGTGCAGGGCAAAGGGAGAGTTATCGGCCCGTCCATCTTCTCTCCACGCAGCGGGGCCGTAGCGGTTGAGCTTCCGGATGGCGAGATGGAAACGGTGGTTCCCACTCATCTGATCATCGCGACCGGCTCGCGTCCGCGTCACTTACCGGGGCTTGAGCCTGACGGCATACATATACTAACAAGCGATCATGCGCTTCAGTTGGATGAGCTTCCTACATCCATCATCATCGTAGGCGGTGGCGTAATCGGCGTGGAATGGGCTTCGATGCTGAATGATTTTGGCGTTCAGGTCACAATTGTAGAAGCTTCGTCCCATCTGCTGCCAGCAGAAGACGAGGAGATTGGACGTGAGCTGACAAAGATGCTCACCGCCAGAGGCGTAGAGGTGATCACCAACGTATCACTTCAAACCGACAGCTGTGAGATTCGGAATCAAAGTGTGTCCATCACGATCGAGCAAAAGGACGATACAAGAACATTGTCAGCGGACAAGCTGCTCCTCTCTGTCGGAAGAATCGGCAATACTGAAAATATCGGGCTTGAGAATACCGACGTTCGGGTTGCAAATGGCGTCATTGTGGTAAATGCCAATATGCAAACAACGGAGCCCCATATTTACGCGATCGGCGATTGCATCGGGGGTCTTCAGCTTGCTCATGCGGCAAGCCACGAAGGGATTGCAGCCGTGAACCATCTGGCAGGCGAGAAGACGGAAGCCTACCGCAGCGAATGGATCCCTCGCTGTATCTATACCCGTCAGGAGGTAGCCAGCGTCGGACTGACGGAGAAGCAGGCCAAAGAACGCGGATATGAGATCCGGATCGGAAAATTCCCGTTCTCTGCGATTGGCAAATCGTTGATCCACGGAACGAAGGAGGGGTTCGTGAAGGTCATTGCCGATCAGAAGACGCAGGATATTCTGGGCGTGCATATGATTGGACCGCATGTAACCGAGCTGATCGGCGAAGCGGCACTGGCACAAGTACTGGATGCAACTCCATGGGAAGTGGGAGCGGCAGTACATGCCCATCCATCATTATCCGAAATCATCGGCGAAGCGATGCTTGCGGTGGATGGACGAGCCATCGGTTTGTAGGGATAAGAACATCCTTTTGTGGAATCCCTCATTTCTTTTTGCCGAGAAAGGGATTATAATAACATTAAGCCAAGTCTTAGTACCAGGTTTTAATACTTGATCAAACACGCCCTTTAACCTCATGTTATGAGGCCGATGATCAAGCCTGAAGTCATGGCTCACATAAAGGAGGGATCTCCATGAAAGAACATGAAACGGTTACGGCAAACAACAATAGGCATGAGCAGCTTGGACTGACCGACGGACAAGTGCTAGACATGTACAAATATATGGTGCTGGCGCGAAAATTCGATGAGCGCAACCTGCTGCTGCAGCGTGCGGGCAAAATTAATTTTCACGTATCCGGTATCGGGCAGGAAGCATGTCAGGTTGCTGCTGCTTTTGCCCTTGACCGGGAGAAGGATTACTTTTTACCCTATTACCGCGACTATGGATTCGTATTGACAGTGGGCATGACGCCTCGCGAACTGATGCTGTCGGCTTTTGCCAAGGCCGAGGATCCGAATAGCGGCGGACGGCAGATGCCGGGACACTTTGGTAGTAAACGACTGCGAATTGTGACCGGCTCCAGCCCTGTAACAACACAGCTTCCGCATGCAGTGGGTATCGCGCTGGCGGCGAAGATGCAGAAGAAGGACTTTGTATCGTTTGTTACGTTTGGCGAAGGCTCAAGCAATCAGGGGGATTTTCATGAGGGCTGCAACTTTGCTGGCGTTCACAAGCTCCCTGTCATTATCATGTGCGAGAATAACCAATATGCCATTTCGGTGCCGCTTCATAAACAGATTAGCGGGAAAGTAAGCGACCGCGCTCTGGGGTATGGATTCCCGGGCATTCGAGTAGACGGCAACGATGCGCTTGAGGTGTATGCGGCCGTGAAGAAAGCGCGTGAACGTGCGATTCGCGGAGAAGGCCCGACGCTGATCGAATCCATGATGTACCGTTTGTCTCCGCATTCCACATCGGATAACGATTTGGCGTACCGGACAAAAGAAGAGGTCGAAGAGAACTGGAAGAAAGACGGCGTCGCCCGCTTTAAGAATTATTTGGTCGACTGCGGGCTCTGGGACGAAGCACGCGATCAGGATTTGATCGCACAATTAAACCTGGAGATCAAAGAAGCGACGGAATCTGCAGACTTGGCTCCATTTCCGAAGCCAGAAGATACGCTTCTTCACGTATATGCCGATGACGAAGGGAGCGTGTAAAGGATGGCAGTAATGGAATATATCGATGCAATTCGTCTGGCCATGAAGGAAGAGATGGAGCGTGACGAGTCCGTATTTGTGTTAGGCGAGGACGTAGGCGTCAAAGGCGGCGTATTTACAACCACCAAGGGTTTGATGGATCAGTTCGGAGAAATGAGGGTGCTCGATACCCCGCTCGCGGAGTCCGCGATTGCGGGTGTGGCTATCGGCGCAGCCATGTATGGCATGAAGCCGATTGCCGAGATGCAATATTCGGACTTTATGTTCCCGGCAACCAATCAGATTATTAGCGAAGCAGCGAAAATCCGCTATCGTTCCAATAACGATTGGAGTTGTCCTGTCGTCATTCGTGCACCGATTGGCGGCGGAATATTCGGGGGGTTGTACCATTCGCAGTGCCCGGAATCGGTATTCTTCGGAACACCGGGACTCAAAATCGTTGCGCCGTACTCGGCCTATGATGCGAAGGGGCTGCTGAAAGCCGCGATACGCGACCCGGATCCGGTATTGTTCTTTGAGAACAAGAAATGCTACAAGCTGATTACTGGCGATGTACCGGACGATGATTACGTTGTACCGATCGGCAAGGCGAATCTGCTGCGCGAAGGATCGGATATTACGGTGATCAGCTACAGCATGCCGCTGCACTTTGTGATGCAGGCTGCTGAAGAGCTAGAGAAGGAAGAAGGCATTAGCGCGCATGTACTGGATCTGCGTACCATACAGCCGCTTGACCGGGAAGCGATAATTGAAGCGTCCCGTGCAACGGGTAAAGTGCTGATCGTTCATGAAGATAATAAGACCGGCGGCGTCGGCGGGGAAGTATCCGCGATTATTGCGGAGCACTGCCTCTATGACCTGGATGCCCCGATCATGCGCTTGTGCGGTCCGGATGTACCGGCAATGCCAATCAGTCCGCCGATGGAGAAATTCTTCATGCTTAACAAGGACAAAGTCAAAGAATCCATGCGTCAATTGGCGCTTTATTAAGAACAGGGAGTGTGAGCATGTCCGAAAATCAGAAATTGACCGATGTTACGATGCCTCAGCTAGCGGAATCCCTTGTTTCGGCGACCATTGCCAAGTGGCTGAAGAAGCCGGGGGATGCCATCGAGCAGTACGAACCGATCTGTGAAGTCATTACCGACAAAGTCAATGCCGAGATTCCATCCACCCTGGACGGCGTCATGGGAGAGATTCTTGCCCAAGAGGGCCAGACCGTCAATGTTGGCGAGATCATTTGCCGGATCTCTGTGGCTTCTGGTCAAGGTGGAACTCCTTCGCCACAGCCAGCAGCAAGTGCTCCCGTGAGTCAGCATCAGGGAAACGGCAGCGAAGAGGGTTCGATGCGTTTCCGGTATTCGCCTGCTGTGCAGACGCTGGCAGCGGAGCATCAGATTGACCTTTCGCAAGTACAGGGATCAGGCATGGGCGGCAGAATCACCCGTAAGGACGTACTGGCTTATATTGAAAAGGGAGGAGCAGCCCAAAGCCAAGGCGCTCCTGCCGGAGCAGCACCTGCCCAGAGCGCCCAAGCGCCGAAAGAAACGGTACAACCGAGTGGGACTTCGCCGTTTCAGGGGCTGCAGCATCAGATGCCTGCCGAACCGTCGCCTCCTCTCGGTACAGCCATTCCGAATGTGCGTCATTCCGGGCTGCATTTGACGGAATCGCCTAAACTTCCGACCATTGAAGTGGAAGGGATGGAAGGCGGAAGATCCGAATACTTTATTGATGTTACGCCGATGCGTAATGCGATCGCCAGAAACATGCGTCAAAGCGTTACAGAAATTCCGCACGCATGGACGATGATTGAGGTCGACGTGACCAACATCGTATTGCTGCGTAATCAGCTGAAGGACGAGTTCAAGCGTAAGGAAGGGGTTAATCTGACCTACCTCGCCTTTTTGCTGAAAGCCGTTGTGAACGCAATTAAAGATTATCCGATCATGAATTCCTTCTGGGCCGTGGATAAAATCGTCGTGAAGCGCGATATCAATCTGTCCCTGGCCGTCGGAACAGAGGATTCGGTGCTGACGCCGGTCATCCACCGTGCCGATCAGAAGAATATTGCCGGCTTGGCAAGAGAGATCGAGGAACTCGCACGGAAGACCCGTGAAGGCAAGCTGAAACTAGACGACATGCAGGGCGGTACCTTTACGGTGAACAACACTGGATCCTTCGGTTCAATTCTGTCCTATCCGATTATCAACTATCCGCAGGCTGCAATCTTGACGTTTGAATCGATTGTCAAAAAACCGGTGGTTATCAATGACATGATCGCTGTCCGTTCGATGGCGAATCTGTGTTTATCTCTGGATCATCGGATTTTGGATGGGGTAATCTGCGGAAGATTCCTGCAGCGGGTTAAAGATAACCTGGAAGGTTATACACTGGATACGAAGCTTTATTAATTTCGTCTATGATCTGCGGACCTGATTCTTCGGAACAAGGTTCGCAGACGTCATTCATACCGACGTCAATCGCAGGACATTCATTGGTTAGTGGGAACCCTATGAAAGAAGGCGTTAGCACATGAACAAACCGTTAGATGTATCGTACACGCCGATTGTAGATTATGGCATGGCTTGGGAGCTTCAGAAAAAACATGTTTCCGCCATCGATCAGGGAGAGCAGCACGAGCGACTGATGCTCCTCCAACATCCTCCGACCTATACCATGGGGTCACAGCGTCATCCGGAGCACTTGCTCTTAAGTAAAGAGGAATTGGAAAAACAGGGCATCGGCCTGTTTGAAATCGATCGTGGCGGAGACATTACA
The DNA here is from genome assembly GCF_049316025.1 of Paenibacillus sp. NPDC058898. Taxonomy (NCBI): domain Bacteria; kingdom Bacillati; phylum Bacillota; class Bacilli; order Caryophanales; family Paenibacillaceae; genus Paenibacillus; species Paenibacillus sp. NPDC058898. The sequence goes on from NZ_JBMOSM010000004.1 coordinate 639,025, forward strand.
TATCATGGTCCAGGGCAGCTTGTCGGGTATCCGCTGTTACTGCTGGATGGCGGCAAAAATTTGAATCTGCACGGATTTCTGCGCGATGTGGAGCAGGTCATCATCGAATACCTGGCATCATACAACATCGAAGCCGGCCGCAAACCCGAATACACCGGGGTATGGGTAGGGGATTTGAAGATTTGCGCCATCGGCGTTAAATTCAATAAAGGCCGCCAGCATCGCGGATTTGTGACGAGTCATGGTTTTGCGTTTAATATTAAATCCGGAATCGCAGACGCGGGTTTCGCAGGCATCATTCCTTGTGGTATACAGGAATACGGTGTAACTTCATTGGAGGACTGCACGGGGCGGATTTTTGAAGTAGAGGAAGTAGCCCGGGAGATCGTGCCTTTCTTCACCCGGGTATTTCCATATGAGGCTCGTTGGTTGTAACTTTAGGCGTTCGTAAATGCAGAGTATCAGCGAAAGAACAATGGCTCAAGGATAACCAGCAGTGTTGATCCGACCATAGCAACCAGCATGAGGTAGATAACAATTCGAAACCACTTTTTACGTTGCATTGTGTAACTCCTTTGAAATAGGTTTAATGATGAACATACATGCAGCAGCATCATTTAATTGAGATAGATATAAACATTGTATCGTATCTGCGAAAGAGAGGGAAGTCCAGTGATCTCAGAAGAGCGTATCATCCAAGAGTTTATGGAATTGGTTCAGGTCGATAGCGAAACCAAGCATGAAGAGGAGATCTCCAACGTTCTCAAACATAAATTTTCCAGTCTTGGTTTTGATGTCATCGAAGATGATGCCAAGGAAAAGACAGGACACGGAGCAGGGAACCTGATTATTACCTGGAAAGCGGACGAGGCGGCCCAGCAAGCGCCAAAGCTGCTATTTACCTGTCATATGGATACGGTAACGCCTGGTAAAGGCATTAAGCCGACGCTAGGTGATGACGGCTGGATTCGAAGTGACGGAACGACCATCCTTGGTGCGGATGACAAAGCGGGCATCGCGGCATTGCTGGAAGGTATTCGGGTCATCCAGGAAAATAACATCCCTCATGGACAAGTCCAATTTGTCATTACGGTAGGTGAGGAGTCGGGTCTGGTGGGAGCTCGGGCGCTTGACCCTGATGTTTTGGATGCGGATCTCGGTTTTGCCCTGGATTCCAATGGTGAATTAGGATCGATCGCAGTGGCCGCACCGACCCAAGCGAAAATCAAAATGATCATCAAAGGCAAGTCAGCTCATGCCGGAGTGAATCCGGAGGATGGCATCAGTGCCATCCAGGTCGCTTCTAAAGCGATAGCCAAAATGAAGCTGGGACGCATCGACAAAGAAACCACGGCAAATATCGGCAAGTTCCAGGGCGGGGGCGCAACCAACATCGTCTGTGACCATGTTCAGATTGATGCTGAAGCACGCAGTATCGTTCAAGAGAAAGTGGATAAGCAAGTGAACGATATGCGTGAGGCGCTCGAAACCACCGTTCGTGAATATAACGCCAATTGTGAGTTCATTAGCGAAATCGTATACCCGGCCTTCAGTTTTAACGAACATGATGAGGTTGTTCAGCTTGCGCAGCGGGCCATCGGCGGCTTGGGCTTGCCAACCCGCACGTTCCGGTCCGGAGGCGGTAGTGACGCCAACATTTTTAACGGCCTTGGAATCCCAACCGTCAATTTGGCAATTGGATATCAAGACATTCATACCACGAAAGAGCGTATTCAAGCTTCTGATTTGATCAAGGCTGCCCAGATCGTGGTGGGGATCATTCAGGAAACGGCTAAGGCTTAGTTGATCATTAGATCATATGAAAATGCATAAAGCCCGCAGCGGACGTTTTACATCCGCTGCGGGCTTTTAGATTTGTTTATTAATTCAAGGATGACAAGGGCGAGTGGTTCTCCCGTCTTTTTTGGGCAGGCGACCAGCTGGTATGCCAGTTCGTGTTCTCGACCACATGCAATGCGGCATTGATGTTGTCCAGGTATTGTTCGATCTCTTTCCTCGCCGTTGCTGAGGCATATTGCTCCTCAAGGCGGGCAGAGAGGGAGATCAAGGCTGATTGTAAATAACAAGCGGCTTCGCCGAATCGTATCTCTGTACGCCCGGGGTAAGCCAGTCTAAGCTGCTCGAGCAGAGATGCAGCCTCATCATATCTCCCTTGATCATATAAATTTTCCGCGGCTATAAAGCATACTTTCAGACTGTGGCTGTCTTGCTCTTGAAACGGCAGCGCTTCCAATTGGTTTAATTTTGAAATCGCGAGTCCTCTGTAGCCTTCATCATAAAGAAAACAGATCAGAGCATAATAAGCATGGTCGCCGCTATTGGTGAGCAGATGTTCGGCTATGGAAATCATATTTAGTGATACAGCAGCGCGTGCTAATTCTAAAGTTTCCGACATGACGATAAATCGGTCAGGAATTGAATTCTTTATGTTCCACTCGCAGAGCTGCCTGATTCTGGCCAGCTGAGCCCCTTCAACTGTTCTTGGTCGAGGCAATTCGCGCAGGTGGTGTGTCAAATCGCGAAGGTAGCTGTCGATGAACTGCATGGCGTCAGATACTTGACCCGTCATGACGAGGCAAGTCACATATTGGATGCAGGTATCTGGATATAAACTCCCCTGTTTAGCAAAACAATGGGCAGCATGTGGATAAGCTCCGATGTAGAATAGTGACCTGCCAACCATGATGTTGGAGGATGGAAAGTTCCTCGTTTCGTCCAGGAGCCGTTCACCAATCGTTTGATCCGAAATCCCCTGCATGTGCAGGAGTGCGGCCCATTGATTCAGCGCCTCTTGGACGTAGGTACCGGAATGCTGTACGACGGTTCTGAAAGCTTCCTCCGATTTGCCGAAGGAGCGCATCCGCATGCTCAATAACCCGTATTCGAGCCAGCTTAGATCAACTTCCTTCCATCCCGAGCTCGCCTTATCGGTTGGAGTGGATTGTGCAGCTTCCTTGAAGCTCTTTAGCGCCTTCTCAAGATACCCGCGTCTTTTGTACCATTTTCCGCGCTCATATTCAGTTGAAGGTGGATTAGTAATTGGTTCGGTTTCAATAATAGGTATATGTCGCATGTCGAAGCCTCCCAATGATATAACACCCGTATAGGTGTAAAGGTCATGGTTCATATTCGAAAAAAATAGAAATAAGTCGAAAAACAAGTCCAAAGACCTAATTTCACGTCCTGTTTTCGTAAATATTTTTAGAAGAGTTAGAAATAATATCCATAATCTTCGTTTCCGAGCCCCATTGCTGTTGCCACTGTTTCAGCATGATCCGTATCTGCCAGGCCTGTCCTACCATATGTATTGAATGATCCCCTTTGTAGCTTTTCATGGGCAGTTCCTTCTTTCTTGGAAATTTTGATATAATACACCTTATGCAATAGCATGGTCAGTCATGCCGTTTTTAAACAAAGGAGGTCATTTTGTGAGCGATATCGGCAGTAAGAACCGAGAAGCCTCGGATAATTTGCTGGAAGAAACCACACTATCTACCCAATCGATTTTTGAAGGGAAGATTATTTCACTGCAGGTCGATACGGTAAAGCTGCCAAATGGGCAGACCGCGAAACGTGAAGTTGTCAGACATCCTGGTGCAGTAGCAGTGCTCGCCTTAAAAGGCGACAAAATGTTAGCCGTAAATCAATTTCGACAGCCGCTTGGGCGCTGTGAGGTTGAAATTCCTGCAGGCAAGCTGGAGCGGGGAGAAGATCCGCTGGAAGCCGCGAAGCGCGAACTACAGGAAGAAACGGGTTATACGTGCGGTTCCATTCGTAAGCTGCACTCCTTTTATACATCTCCGGGGTTTGCGGATGAGATCATTCACTTATATTTGGCAGAGGATCTGGTAAGCGGCGACATGAACCCGGACGAGGATGAATTTATAGAGATGATGGAAATCTCGCTGGAAGAGGCGTATTCACTCATACAAGAAGAGAGAATCAGCGATGCCAAGACCATTCTCGCCGTTTATGCTTGGAATATGTATAGCCTGACAGGAAAGATCTGATATGCTGCAGCCTGAAAAGAACATGTCAATTGGGCAGAAGCTTCAGTCCTATTACTGCGACATGCATATTCACATAGGGCGGACAAGCAGCGGACAAGCTGTGAAAATTAGCGCAAGTAACAATTTGACCTTTGAAAATATAGCCGTGGAGGCCTCGGAACGGAAAGGCATCCAAATGATTGGCATCATCGATTGCCATTCTCCTTCGGTACAGCACGATATTCTCCAGTGTTTGAACAGCGGCGTCATGCAGGAGATAGATGGAGGCGGAATTGCTTATCAGGATACGGTGATCCTGCTTGGAAGCGAGATTGAAATTCGCGAAAGCGGCCGTGGTGCAGCCCATGTACTGGCCTATTTCCCTGACCTGAACACCATTCAGGAGTTCACGGCCTGGATGGCAAAATATATGAAGAACGTGCAGCTTAGTTCGCAGCGTATCTATGTCAGCCCCCGTGAGCTGCAGCAGGAGATACTAGACCGCGGCGGGCTGTTGATACCCGCCCATGTCTTTACGCCTCATAAAGGACTGTACGGCAACATGGCGGATCGAATGAGCGAAGTGCTGGACCTGAACGGTATTGCGGGTATAGAGCTTGGGCTCAGTGCCGACTCCTCGATGGCAGGGCGGATAAGCGAACTGGACGCTTACTCCTTTCTGACCAATTCGGATGCGCATTCGCTTGGGAAAATCGGCAGGGAATACAACCGGATCGACATGGCGAAGCCTTCATTTTCTGAATTTTGCCAGGCCCTTGGAACAAGTAACGGTAGACGAATCAGCGCGAACTACGGGCTTAATCCCAGACTCGGAAAATACCATCGTTCTTACTGCAGCGGCTGCGACAGCATACTGGAGGAGGGCAGCGATATACATGAATTGGTGCGATGTCCATTCTGCGGCAGTACCAAGCTGGTACAGGGTGTGTTTGATCGGATTCTGAACATCGCGGACCGCAAAGAGCCCGTTGTACCGGAAAGCCGACCGGCATATCACTATCAGGTTCCGCTAGAGTTCATTCCGGGCCTGGGCAAATCGGCGATGGCGAAGCTGCTGGGGGCTTTCGGTACCGAAATGAAAATCCTTCACCAGGCTACGGAAGCGGAGCTTGCCGCTGTTGCGGGAGAGGGGCTTGCTGCAAGCATTGTGATGGCCCGAAACGGTACATTGTCCTTATCGGATGGCGGCGGAGGCTCTTACGGAAAGGTTCTCCGGTAAATCAATCAACTCTTTCAATCGCAGGTCATACAAGGAGGGTGATGGTCATAGAGTAGAGTAGAGACACAGAAAGGAGACTCTATTCTATGCAATCATTCCGCCAAGCCTTTAAGGATCAGACCATGCTCTATGTATTCGTTGGCGTCTTGTTTTTAGTTGGGGTGCTGTTTGGAGCGTTAATGGTCAATGCACTTTCATTAGAGCAGCAGCAAGAAATGGCCCGATATTTAAACCACTTTTTTGTAAACGTGCAGGATGGTGGAGAAACCATGAGTCAGTCTTCTTACTGGAGCATCGCAGCCCTTCATCTGAAATGGATTGGTTTGATATGGATTCTGGGATTGTCCGTCATCGGGCTTCCGGGAATATTGATATTGGACTTCTTAAAAGGAGTGCTTATTGGGTTTACGGTCGGTTACTTGGTCGGACAGTATTCTTGGAAAGGCCTGCTGTTCGCCCTGGTGTCGATTGCACCGCAAAATTTGCTCATCATCCCCGTGCTCATGATGTGCAGTGTAGCGGCGATAACCTTCTCTCTATACATCATCAGGGACCGATTTATTATGAATCGGGGCGGGAGCATGGTAAAGCCCTTTGCTTCGTATGCGATGCTGACCTTTTTCATGGTCCTGTTAACGCTCGGAGTCGCTTCATTTGAAACCTGGGTAACCCCGGCCATGATGCGCTGGGTCACGCCAATGTTGCTATAATCCGCGAATTTTTCCATAAAGCAAAACCGTTTGACTTTGTTTGTCAAATCCCCCTATAATGAAGGAAGTGAACAATAACGTGCAGTGATTTCCAAGGGGGAGGGAAACGATGGAAGCGCGGATCGACAAAATTAAGCAGCAGCTACAATCCCAAGGATACAAATTAACGCCCCAACGGGAAGCCACGGTAAGCGTATTGTTGGAAAATGAAGACGACCACCTTAGCGCAGAGGATGTATTTATGCTCGTGAAAGAGAAGGCTCCGGAGATCGGTCTGGCAACCGTGTACCGTACCCTAGAGCTGCTCAGTGAGCTTCATGTTGTCGAGAAGATAAATTTTGGCGATGGTGTCGCCCGTTATGACTTGCGGACGGATACTTCGAAGCATCACCATCATCATTTGATATGTACTCAATGTGGAAGCATGGATGAAATACGCGAGGATTGGCTCGGTCCATTGGAAGAGCGGTTAGAGCGAGAGTTCAACTTTACCGTTCATGACCATCGGCTTGATTTCCATGGTATATGCTACCGTTGCAAAGAGAAGGGCAAGAATGACCAGGACAAATCATAAATTTATATCATGCAACAAACCGCAGTGATGACCATCACGGCAAGCCCTCTACGGCGGTAAGCCGGGAGGGTTTTTTAGATGGTAACCTAATATAGATGGAACATGCACGAATCCGTATCGTTCACGCAAGAACAATCTAGCTTTTTACAACATCAATGTACGTCGAGAAGACGTTTTTTTTATTCTATCCCAATACCACTCAAGTCCAATGACTAAAGAACGATCAGCGAAAAGCCGTCATAATCCTGCAGCTTGTATCATAGGCTTTACGTGAAGTGATCCTGTAATACCCACTTTCACTTGGTGATCATTGCAAAGATGAAAGAGAGGCGCTGCCAGTGATTATATCGATCCGAAAAATAGGCTCATTGATCCGATTTATTACGATGTTTGCCGTTCTGACGATGTTTTTTTACTTCGTGCTGGGATGGGTGGGAGATTGGCTGACCCCAATGGATCCTTACCGTGCACCTTCCGGTCAAGCGGTTAAGGCTTTTCAGCCTGAAAGCACCATGGACTCCCGATATTCGCCGGCGGAACGTCTGCGATTGTACTACTGGTATGGGGAGTGATTGTGCTTGTAAAGGGCACACGGGAATAGGAGCAAAAAGATTATGAAACAATATCTGGACGAATATGTAACCTATCTGGAAGACGTGAAGGGACTATCCCGAAGTACGATTGAATCATACCGGGCCGACTTACAAGCCTTCATGGCTTTTGCCGCGGAAAGAGACGTTATCCATCCGCAGGAAGTTACACGAACAATGCTTGGATTATACATGGGCAGACTGAGGCAGCAGGGCAAGGCGGCGTCGAGCCTGCTTCGCTGCACGGCGTCCTTGCGTTCCTTTTTTCAATATTTGGTGCGTCAAGCCGTTATAGGATTAGATCCGACCCAGTTGCTAGAAAATCCGAAGCCGGAACGGAAGCCGCCTAAGTCGCTAACCGTTGAGCAGGTGGACAAGCTGCTGTCGGCCCCGGATTCCGGAACCCCTCAGGGGGCCCGGGACAAAGCGATGCTGGAGCTGCTGTATGCTTCAGGCATCAAGGTGTCGGAACTGGTGAACTTGAGCACGCATGACATCAACATGGATATGCGCTTCCTGCGCTGTGCCGTTTCCGGAGGGAAGGAGCGAATTCTTCCGATTACCCAGATCGCAGCCGAGAGCGTGGCTTTTTATATGCAAGATATGCGGGACAAGCTGATTCGAGATGCTGATGAGGATGCATTATTCCTGAATTCACTCGGTACGCGCTTGACACGGCAGGGATTTTGGAAAATTATTAAAAAGTATGGCAAGCTGGCCGAAATCGATGAGGAGATCACGCCGCATACCCTTCGTCATTCGTTTGCCATTCATTTGCTGCAGAACGGTGCCGACTTACGTTCGGTTCAAGAGATGCTGGGTCACTCGGCATTATCCACCACCGGCATATATCAATCCACCAAGAAAAGCATGAAGGAAGTATACGATCATTATCACCCGAGATCTTAGTCGGGACCTACTCTACTAGGATCTACAACTTATTCTCAGTTAGGAGAGGTATGAACATGAGTTCAATTCATCAACAAAGCATTAAGGAAGCAGCGGCATACATACGCGGGCAGAAGGGTGTCGAGCCCGAGGTCGGCCTGATTTTGGGTTCAGGACTCGGCGTGCTGGCCGAACTGATTGAGAATCCGGTTTCGATCCCGTACACGGACATTCCTCATTTTCCCGTATCGACTGTAGAAGGCCATGAAGGAGAATTGCTGCTGGGCACCATTCACAATCGACCTGTCGTTCTGATGAAGGGCCGGTTCCATATGTATGAAGGCTATGGTCCGGAAGTGACTGCTTTCCCGGTGCGCGTCATGAAAGAGCTGGGTGTGAAGAGTCTGCTCGTTACCAATGCGGCCGGCGGCATCAACACGTCCTTCGAGCCGGGTGACCTTATGCTGATCTCCGATCATCTGAACATGACAGGAACCAACCCGTTAATCGGGCCGAATGATCCGGATCTGGGCGTGCGATTCCCGGATATGTCCCAGGCTTACAGCCGTCAGCTTCGCCAATTGGCAAAAGAAGTTGCCGTGGGTCAAGGCGTTGCGCTGAGAGAAGGCGTCTATGCAGGTCTGCTTGGACCAACCTATGAGACACCTGCCGAGATCGTCATGCTGCGTACGCTAGGTGCGGATGCGGTTGGTATGTCCACCGTGTCTGAGGTCATTGTGGCCAGACATGCCGGCCTTGAAGTGCTGGGCATCTCTTGCATCAGCAACATGGCAGCCGGCATATTGGATCAACCGCTATCCCATGACGAGGTTATGGAGACAGCGGAGAAGGTCCGGGAGAAATTCCTTGCGCTTGTCATGGCCATTATCCCAAAAATGTAACATCATTCTAGTACGGGGGAGCTGTCTCATAAGTAGGTTTGCTCACTTGACGGACGGTTCGTCCGATTAAAAAATGTGTCAAATAAAGAAATGGCGGTGCTCAGGATGTTATCTCCTTGCACCGCCATTTCTTGCTTTTCGGTCCGTTGCCTCTTGCTTGAGCAGATTATGGGCAAGCGAAAGCCACCCGACCTCTAGGCTCACTTTCGTCAGTCCTCGAAGCAGAAATCGCCGGAATCCCCGGTTATTCTTCAACTGCCCAAACACACTCTCCGGTTCGACCATTCGCCGCACCGACAACGCATAGCCTTCCTCACTTCGAAGTTTCT